>JAOTVX010000010.1 GCA_029863175.1 Betaproteobacteria bacterium
AAGGGCGTGGTGTACGTCTCCTCGACCACGACATCGGCTTGTGCAAGGCCTGTCTCCACATCGCCCCAGTGGACCGTTTTGTCGTCGAGCAGGTTGCCGCTGTCGTGGACAACGGGCGCGCCTTCCTTTAGAGCCTCGGCAGGATCCAGGACCGCCGGGAGATGGCGGTAGCTCACGCGAATAAGCGAGAGCGCCTGCGCCGCTGTTTGCGGCGATGTCGCGGCTACGGCCGCCACCGCATCGCCGATCTGGCGCACCCGACCGTCTGCAAGCACGCGCTGATCCTTGGTGATGCGCCCGTAACGATTGAGGCCGGGCACATCCTTGGCAGTAACCACGACTACCACACCCGGCAGCGCCCGGGCCTCGCTGTCGTCGATGCGGAGGATGTCGGCGTGAGGGTGAGGGCTTCGGAGAACCGCTCCATGGAGCATGCCGGGCATCGTGAGATCGGCAGCATAGAGGGCCGTTCCCAGCACCTTGTCTCGTGCATCGGCCGGCCGGTGCACTTCGGCCTCTTCGCACGCCTGGGGCTGCGGCGACCCGACGCCCCGGCCAAGATCGGCTACACGGGTCACCGCGTCCAGGATGCTCAGGTAGCCGGTGCAGCGGCACAGATTGCTCCCGAGGGCCTTGGCGATCTGCGCCCGCGTCGGATCCGGATTGCGATCCAGCAGGGCCTTGGCCGCCATGATCGATCCCGGCGTGCAGAAACCGCACTGGACGGCGCCGGTCTCAACGAAGGCTTTCTGCAAGGGATGAAATCTCTCGGGCGTGCCCAGCCCCTCGATGGTGAGAACATCCTTGCCGTTGACACGATCGACGTGGACGCGACAGGCTCGCGCCATGGCGCCGTTCACGGTGACCATGCAGGTGCCGCAGGTACCATCCTCGCACCCCTGTTTGGTGCCGGTGAGGCCGAGTTCGTCGCGCAACACCGCCAGCAGCGTCTGCCGAGGCTCGACCGACAACTGATGCTCCGTGCCGTTGACGTTCAAGCTCAAGTGCATCTTGACCACTTCCTGCTGCACCGCGTTACCATCCTCTCTCCCGCAGTGGCAACATGCCTTCTTCACCTCTCGTTGGATTTCATATGATCATTGTTTGTCAGCATACGCTGCGCCACCGCGCTTGACTATCGATAGCGGGCAAACCGTCCGCGAAACCGGGGTAACAACTGAAGTCTGACGGTGCCCGAGTAACCTCGTCGTAGCTCCGTTTCCACATCCCGCTCATCGAACCGGACAGGCAGCTCTCCCGCATCCGGCTCTCGGACAAGACATCACGCCTTTTTGCGCGGCGCACACCCAAAGCAGTCATCCCCATTTCGTCTCGTCCCGCGCGCGCGAAGTTCGCCGCCGTGACGCGATGCCGGCACCTTTCACGTCCGTTGAGAATTCCAGTCGCCGGGGCAAGGCTCCACTGTGTTGCTTGAATCCAATCTGCGCGCCTGATTTGGCAAACGGAACAAGCCGTTTGGCTATTTGTGGCAAAGGTCACGGTCAACGGGAGCACTGGCCTAATTCTTGCGTGACGCCTTGGCATGCCCCCCCACCAGTAGCTCACATCTCGTCTGTGCCCACGGGCCCTCGGCTTTGGTGCGCGCCCCCCGAGGCCGCAATTTTGCCCGGTTATGTTTAAGCACTTAGAGTATTTTTCACTTAGCGGATTGATTGGTGGGCTTGTCGCCGGAACGGTGCCCGGCGGCGTGTACCGCTACGTGGCCGTCCGGTCGCTCGTAGAGATGGGCGAGGAGAACAACACGTCGCGCGCGCGTCCCATGGCTAACGCGCCCGGCTGGGCCGGCTTCACGATAGTCGAGCTGTTGATTGCCATCGCGGTCATTGCGGTGCTATCGGGGATCGCCGTGGTGTCCTACGAAAGCTACCGCTACAAAGCACTGGTTGCGCAGGCCAAGTCGGACGTCAGGAGCCTGGACGTCCTCATTACCCAATACTACGCGGATAACAAGAGTTTTCCGGACAGCTTGGCGGACATCGGCAAGGCCGGAATGCTCGATCCCTGGAAGAACCCGTATCAATATCTCAAACTGAGTCCTCTTACCCCAGGGGCTGCGGGGCAAAGACGCAAAGACAAGAATCTGGTCCCGATCAATGCCGACTTCGACCTCTACAGCATGGGCAAGGACGGCAACAGTGTGCCGCCGCTGACGGCGATGTCCAGCCGCGACGATATCGTGCGGGGCAACAATGGGCGTTTCGTGGGACTAGCCTCGGACTACTGAGTATGCCGCGAATGAAACTCGAAGGCACGTTTTTGCGCAGTAAGGTCGCCCGTAGGGTGTTGCTGCTTTTCGTGCTCGCCGCGTTCATCCCGTTTCTTGTACTTTCTTTCCTGTACTTCGTCGAGTTTAAGCAGGCGCTCGTCCGGGAGAGCCACGCCAGGCTTCAAGCGACGAGCGCAAGCTTCGGCAGTACGGTCTACGATCGATTGCTGCTGGCCGATCAATTGCTGCGCAGTGCAGCCGACGATCTTAAGAGCGATAGCGCCCCCTCGGTCGTTAAGGAGCGACTGGGCAAGACATTCCGCAGCCTCAGTCTCGTATCATCGCAAGGCGGCGTCGTTCCGGTGTTCGGCGACTTGGCGGACTTGACGTTCCTCGATGAGGCCACGACCGCGCGTCTGCGCCAGGGAGGGTCGGTGCTGACAACCCGTAAGACCTCGGGCCACCGCAGGAGAATTCTGCTGGTCCGGCCACTGAGCCCCGTTGCGGCGGACCCGCGACTCGTGGCCGCGGAGATTGACGCTGGCTACCTGTGGGGCGATCCGGAAACCTTCCCGTACGCGATCTCCTTTTGCGTGCTGAATGATGCGTACGCCGGGCTGCACTGTCCGCCACCGTTTCAGCCAGCGGCAATTGGCACGGTGATCAGGCCCTTTCCGCGATCAACCAAGGGGGAGTTCACCTGGCAGGACGGGGAGCAAGAGTTTCTCGCCAATTTCTCCGAGATATTTCTCGAGGCGCGGTTCCTTGCGCCGCGATGGATCGTGGTCGCCACGCAGCCCGAAGCCGTCGCGCTTGGTCGGAGCATGACTTTCAACCTGATCTTCTGGGGCAGCATTGTCTTTTCCGTTCTTCTGGTCACGCTCTTGAGCCTGACCCAGATCCGGCGCACTCTGGTCCCGCTGGAGCAGCTGATCGAGGGCACCCGCCGCCTGGAAAGCCAGGATTTCACCACCAAAGTGGAAGTGGCTGGCGACGACGAATTCGGCGAGCTGGCCGGATCGTTCAACGCGATGGCGGCGCGGCTGGGACGGCAGTTCGACGCCCTGAAGATGCTGTCGAAAATCGATCGCGCGATCCTGTCCGAACTGGACATGGACCGAATCGTCGAAGGCGTCCTGCTGCGCTTGAGGGAAAGCTTCAAACCCAGCTGCGCCGGCATTTCCGTTATCGATCACGATTCCCAAGAGAAGGTCCGGGCCTATACGATCGCCGACGACGGCGCGCAGCCGCCGGTTGAGCGCTGCATCTTGCCGGCCGATGCCCGCGAGACGCTGCGCGCCAATCCCGCGGGTCGGTGGATGAGCGGTGAAACGGCGCGCCGGACGATGCAGGGCTGCCTGGAAAGCCTGAGCGCGCAGCATTTCTTCACGCTGCCGATCATCTGGAAAAACCAGCTCTTCGGCGTGTTGTGCCTGGGCTATCCGGCCCTCGCCGTACTGAGCGAGGAGGATATCTCCTACATTCGCGACTATGCAGACCGGGTGGGCGTGGCTCTTTCCACTGCGGCGCGGGAAGGCCAGTTGTACCAGCAGGCGCGTACCGACGCCCTTACCGGGCTGCCGAACCGCTTCTTTTTCCTGGATCGGCTACAGCAGGACCTCGTCCAGGCTCAACGGGGGAGCGGGAAGCTCGCGGTGCTGTTCGTTGATCTCGATCGTTTCAAGAGCGTCAACGACAGTTTCGGGCATTCGGCGGGCGATGAGTTGCTGCGGGAGGCCGCAGTGCGCTTACGCCAGTGCGTGCGTGAAGGCGATACCGTGGCGCGGCTTGGGGGAGACGAATTCACCATTCTCATCAACCCGCTCGCCTCAACGAAGACGGCCAGCGCCGTGGCCGAGCATGCGCTTGCCGGCTTGAGCAAGCCCTTTCTCATCGAAAACCTGGAAAATGTCGTGACCGCCAGCATCGGAATTGCTGTGTATCCGTCCGACGGTGCGAATGCGGAAGAGTTGATGCGCAATGCCGACACGGCCATGTACCGCGCCAAGGACAGCGGCCGCGGGATGTACGTGTTCTTCGAGGAAGCGATGAACGCCGAGGTGGTCAAGCGGAGCACGCTCGAGCGCGAATTGCGGCATGCGATTTCCGAGCAACAATTCATCCTGCATTATCAACCGCAGGTCGATCCGCGCACGGGCAGAGTCCGCGCGGTGGAAGCATTATTGCGCTGGCGTCATCCCGAGCGCGGCATCGTTGCGCCGGGCGAGTTCATCGGCGTCACCGAAGAGACCGGACTCATTGCAGCGATCGGCCAAATCGTCCTCGTCGAGGCGTGCGCCCAGTTCCGGGCCTGGCGGGAGAAGGGGGTGGACCTGGAGTACGTCGCTGTCAACGTGTCAAGCCGGCAGTTCCGGCAGCCGAATTTCGTCGAGGCGGTGAAAGCCGCGCTGCGGAAAAACGCCATGCCGGCGGAATGCCTCGAACTGGAGATCACCGAGAGCGTTCTGTTGGATGACGCCGATACGGTCGTCGCTATGCTGAATCAATTAAAGAGCCTTGGCGTCCGGATCTCGATTGACGATTTCGGAACGGGTTATTCCTCCATGTCTTACCTGGAGCGGTTGTCGTACGACACCCTCAAAATCGACATCTCGTTCATCCGGACTATTCAGGACGACGGCGAGGGGGGTACCATTGCGGCAACGATCGCGGCGATGGCCCATTCGCTCGGCAAAAGCGTGGTTGCCGAAGGCGTCGAAACGCCGGCGCAGATCGATTTTCTGCGCAAGCTCGATTGCGAGCTGGTGCAGGGCTACATCTACAGCCGCCCCTTGCCCGAGCAGGAACTCGTGGCGTTCGTGAGCAAACGGCAGATGATGAAACCACGCTCTGCCTCGGGTTAGGCCGGTCTGTTTCGGGCCGGGGTCGCTTTCCCCCGCCCTCCTTCCGTGTCTTCCGCGTCCTCCGCGGAAAGGAATCAATCGAGTCCGACCCTATTGCTTTCGCTCGCTTGCCATTTGATGGATTAACCTACTATTTTTACATGGAAATTCAAGGTCCAGCCACTGGCGTATACCGGGACCGTTGGAAACGAAAGGACGGGATCTCAGCCATCTTTGCTTACTGTTGCATAGCATAGTGAGTAACGAGGTTTAAGTACCTGTTTTAACCGCTTGTACAAATTGTACAATCGGCGTACGATTCTTCTGTATTCTCCTACGGAGGAATCGTCATGCTTCGATTGAATCCGCGCAACGTCTCGGGCATGTTGCCGGTCGCGATTGGATTTCAATCCTTGGGTAAGGAATTCGCCAATCAGGCGAATTCCTTAGAGGTGCCCGTCTACGAAGAGGAACTCTGGACCAGCCGCCAGCGGCAGGCCAACGCCATCCACGAGGTGTCGTACCGCGGCTGCTTCAAGCCGCAACTGCCGCACTATTTTCTCGAGCGCCTGAGCCGCGAAGCCGATCTCGTCTACGACCCGTTCGGCGGTCGCGGCACAACCGCCATCGAGGCGGCCCTGCTCGGACGCCGCGTGGTCGCAAACGACATCAATCCGCTCAGTGCAGTGCTGACCCAGCCGCGGCTTGAGGCGCCCGAAATCGCCGATATCCAGAAGCGGCTCCGTACGCTGCGCATTCGCGCGAGCGCGGGCGCTGACATCGACCTGTCGATGTTCTACGACCGGAGAACCGAGAGCGAGCTCGTCACGCTGCGCGCCTACCTTCGGCGCCGCCGTGATGCGGGCGCGGAGGACGCCGTCGACCGCTGGATCCGCATGGTGGCAACGAACCGCCTCACCGGCCACTCGCCCGGTTTCTTTTCCGTCTACACGCTGCCGCCCAATCAGGCAGTCATGCCGGACGACCAGCTGCGGATCAACCGCAAGCTCGGGCAAAAGCCGCCCTACCGCGACGTGCGCGCGCTCATTCTGCGCAAGTCTGTCCAGCTCCAGAGCGACCTTACGGCGGCCGACCGGGCACGATTGCGCCGCGCTGCAGCTGATGCGGCCTTTCTCAACACCGATGCGTCGGCGACCGATGCGCTGCCGTCGGGCTGCGTGCAACTCACAGTCACTTCGCCGCCCTTCCTCGACGTTGTGCACTACGCGCGCGATAACTGGCTGCGCTGCTGGTTCAACAGACTCGACGCCGAAGCGATCGGGAGACGCATTACGATGGCGAAGACACCGGAAGGTTGGGCCGGCGTGATGTTGCGCGTGCTCTCGGAACTCTATCGCCTTACCAAACCGGGCGGCTGGGTTGCATTCGAGGTGGGCGAAGTCCGCCGCGGCAAGATCCGGCTCGAGGAAATCGTCGCGCCGCTCGGCGTCGCCGCTGGCTTCGAATGCGGTGCCGTCCTGATCAACGCCCAGCGTTTCACCAAGACCGCCAACATCTGGGGCGTCGCGAACAACCGGCTTGGCACCAACTCCAATCGCATTGTACTTTTCCGCAAAGCGTGAACCGATGGATCAACGCCCTGCGATTTGCAGAAAACAGTTATTGGTGATGAGAAATGGTGATGATTACTAGTGATGGATACTGGTGATGAAAAGTGGGTGGTACACCACCATCTCTCATTACCCTCTTCCATCACCATTATTCATCACCTCGTTTGGTGACAGCCACCGGTCTTATTAAGTAGTCGTGATCAAGCGCGGCAACGCCCGGACAACCAATAAGGCCCAGCACGCGGTCGATCTCGTCGCGGTAGATCTCGATCGCGCGTGCCGCACCGGCCTGCCCTGCAACGGCCGTGCCGTAGAGCGTAGCGCGCCCGATCAGCACCGCTGCAGCGCCGAGCGCCAGCGCCTTCACGACGTCCGAGCCACGGCGAAAACCGCTGTCCACCATGACCGTGAGGCGCTTCCCGGCCGCCTCCACCACGGAGGGCAGCACCTCGATGGGCGCCATCGTGCTGTCCACAGCGCGACCACCGTGATTCGAAACGATGACCCCGTCGGCGCCGCAATCCGCCGCGAGCACGGCATCCTCCGCGCGCAGTATGCCCTTCACGATCAACCGGTGCGGCCAGATGCGGCGCAGGTCCTTGAGGTCGTCCCAAGTGAGCGAGTCCGTCACCATCATCGAACGCCCCATCGGCGCGGCGGTGATGCGAGCCTTCATCTCGGTCGGATAATTCTCGTAGCGCGGCATGCCGGAGGTCACGAGATAGCGCGCGAGCACGGTCGCCAGCCAGCGCGGGTGCATCAGCACATCCGTCACGTTGCGGCCGGTGAAGCGGAAGGGAACCGTCATGCCGTTGCGCAGGTTGTATTCACGTCCCGGCGGCACCGGGGTGTCCACCGTGACCACCAGCGCTTGGTAACCGGCGGCCTTTGCGCGCTCGACGAGCCGGTGCGAAAGCGAACGGTCGGGCCACATGTAGATCTGGAACCAAAGCGTCCCGCCTGCCTGCTCGGCGACCTTTTCCATGGCGGTCATGGAGCCCGTGGCAAGCGTGAAGGGAATGCCGGCCGCGGCGGCAGCGCGGGCGAGCGCGATTTCGCCTTCGAACCAGTTCAGTCCGGCCGATCCCGTCGGCGCAATGGCAACCGGCATCTTGTGCCGGTTCCCGAAAAGCGTGATCGCCTGGCTGCGATGAGACGTGTCCACCAGCGCGTGGGGAGCGAGCTTGATGCGCTCGAAGGCTTCGCGGTTGTTGACCAGCGCAACCTCGTCGCCGTTGCCACGGTCCATGAACTCGAAGACGCCCTTCGGCAGGCGCCGGCGGGCCAGCTCGCGGAGGTCCGCAATCTCGTAAGCCCCGAGAGTCTTATCCATTGACTTTATTCATGGCCGCAGATAAACGCAGATAGACACAGATGTACCGAAACGGAAAAATCCTTATTAGCCGCCGATGCACGCCGATCAACGCCGATAAACTCCCGAACTGAGCCACCGAGGCGCCAAGCAAGAAAACGCTAATTGAACCGCAGAGCACGCCGAGAGAAACAAGCCATTATTTAAGATTTACGGGTGTTAGCCCCATCACCCGTCACCCGTCACCCATCACGCTTGAATCACCGGTCACCGGTTTTCTCCACGGTGGCCTTCTCGAGCGCCAGGAGCGCATCGAGTCCGAGCGTGTCGTGCAGCGCATCCTGCTCGGCCTTGCGCGACGTGCCGGAAAGCGCCGGAACGGGTTTGCCGGCCGCCAGCGCCTGATACCCCTGCTGCATCGTGCGGTGAAACCACAATGCCGGGGTCGTGACAGACAACAGCCGATAGCCCAGCGCGCCCAGCTCGTCGAGGGACATTCCGAGGTCCTGCGGGCCGTCTCCCGGAAGCGAAAACATGAGCGGCGGCCCAAGGCGTTCGCCCACGAACCGCGTTTCCTCCGGCGTGCGCGGCGAGATGTAGAGGACGTCCGCCCCCGCCTCGCGGTACGCGGTCGCGCGGCTCAATGCGTCGTCCATGCCGCTCGCGCGCACGCCGTTCGTGCGCGCAATGATTACAAACTCGCCATCCCGGCGCGCGCGCACCGCTTCGCGCACCTTCGCGACCATGAGCTCCTGTGGGATCATATGCTCGATCCCGACGTGGTGATGCGCGCGCTTCGGCAGCAGCTGGTCCTCGATCTCGATCGCGCAGAATCCGGCGGCCTCCGCGGCCCTCACCGAAAATCCCACGTGCATCGGATCGCCCCAGCCGCACGTGCCGTCGAGGATCAACGGGAGATTGCAGGCCGCCCGGATCTCAATGCCCGCCTGGACCATCTCCGTGAGACTGAGATTCGCCTCGAGCACGGTCTTGGCGTAGCCCAGCAGCCCGCCACCCAGGTAGAGCACCTCGAAGCCCGCCTGTTCCGCCAGCTTCGCGCTGAGCGGGTTAAACACGGCTGGCGCAAGCAGCGCGTGCTTTCCGGTCAGGAGATCGCGAATCTTGATTGGTGGTTTCACGGCTGCTGCCACTCCCGGATAAGCGCTCTTCTTCAACCCATCATCAACGCTGCGCGGCCGGTGACGAGCCCTCTGTCCAGCTGCTGGTGTACGGATTCCGCCTCCGCGAGCGGCACTTTTACGTTTACCATCGGCCAGATATCCCCTCGGGCGACGAGCTCGAGCGACTCGATAACCTCCTGCCGCGTCGCGTAGCGGCTGCCCATAACCTCCAGCTCGTTACGCTGGATCGTGCGGTCAGCGTGGAACCCTCTTCCCTGGCCGGCAAGCAGCATCAACCTGCCCCCTTTGTTAAGCGAACCAATCGCTGCCTCGGTCGTCTCCGCCGTACACACGAAATCGATCGCGACGTCCACGCCTTTGCCACCGGTGAGCTCGCGCAGCTGCTCGTCGACCTTGCCCCCGGAGGCATCGACCGTCACATGTGCGCCCGCCTTGAGACACGCGTCGAACTTGGAGGCCATGACATCCACGCCGATGACTTTCCTCGCACGCGCCCAGCGCGCGAGCATGAGCATGTGCACACCGAGCCCGCCGCCCGCACCGAACACGCCGACCGTGTCGTTGTAACTGATCCGCGCCCTGCGGATCAGCTTGACCGGCGTGGCGATCGCGTCGCAGGTGACGCCGACCTCGGCCGGATGTTTGCGCCAGTCGAGCCCGGCGGGTAGTTTGATGAAGTTGCGTGCGGGCAGCTTGATGTACTCGGCATAGCCGCCGTCGCAATCGCGCCCGATATGGCCGGCGAGGTTGTCGCACAGCGTCTCGCGGTTGATGCGGCACCAATAGCAGTGCCCGCAACTGAGGTAGTAATAGGCAGTGACCGGGTCCCCTGCCTTGAGCTGCGTCACGCCTGCTCCGACCGCCACGATCTCGCCGGTGATCTCGTGACCCACGATCCGCGGAAACTGCACGGGATTCCGGCCCGCCCTCGTGTGGTGCACCGTGAGGCCCGCACCGCACGCGAGCACCTTCGCAACCGCTTCGCCCGCCCCCGGTACTGGATCGGGGACCGTCTCCAGCGTAAAGGGCTCATTCTTGCGTTTCAGCACCATCGCTTTCAAAAGTGTTACCCCTTAGTGAATCGTGAGTTGTGAAACTTGAATCGCAAATCGTGGTTGGTTTCTCTCCGTGTGCTCCGCGGTTCACAGACTTTCGTGAACGGTGAGCCGTGAGTAGAGATTGTTTTCTTGGCGCGCTTGACGTTTTGGCGGTCTCGGCGCCTTGGCGTTATAGATCCGCGTCGATCTGCGTTTATCGGCGGTTAAATCTGTAACGAATCAGCGCCCGCGCGCGCCGCTAGCCGGCAACCACGCGGTCGGGGCGAGCGCCTGCTCCTCGCTGATGCAATCGATCACCACCGGCTTGTTCATGCCCCACGCCCGCGGCAGCAGCTCCTTCAGCTGACCCGGCTTCTCCACGCGGAAGGCCGCGCAACCCAGCGCTTCGGCCACCTTGCCGAGGTTGGCGTTCGTCTGGAAACGCCACATTTCGCCGGAGAGCGTGTCGCGCTTCTCCTGGTACGCGGCGCGCACGAGCGGAATCTCCTGGTTGAGGGAGCTGTTGTTGTTGATGACCACGACCAGGTTGATGCCGTGCCGCGCCGCCGTTTCCAGCTCCGGAAGGTGGTAGTAGGCCCCACCGTCGCCCGTGAAGCACAGCACCGGCCGGTCAGGCAGCGCGCATTTCACGCCCATCGCCCCCGGCAGGCCCCAGCCGAGGGAGCCCTCGCAGCGGATGTAGCGCTGGCCGGGCCGCGTAATGTCGATCATCTGCCCGGTCCACATTCCGGCGTGCCCGGTATCGGTCACGACGACCCCGTTATCGGGCAACGCCTCGGTGATCTCACGGCACAGGCGCTCGGGACGCAATGGCACAGCCTCCGAGCACAGCATCGGCTCCATTTTCGCGCGCCACTCCTTCACGAGTTGCTGCACGCGGCCGGTCCACGGCAAAGCGCTGTCGGGCGCTCTGAGCTGCGCAGCATCTACCATCATGCGCAAGGCCACCTTGGCGTCCCCCAGCAACGAAACCGTGTTGGGATAGTTGCGCCCCAGCTCGGCCCCGTCGATGTCGAGCTGGATGACGGGCGTGCCGGCGGCCGGAACCTTCCAGTTGGCGGTCACCTGGCCGCCGGTGTGGTTGCCGACGAAGAACACAAGGTCAGCTTCGGACACGGCCTGGTTCGCGCAGGCCCGGGAGTAGACCCCCACGACGCCGACGCAGAGCGCGTGGTTGTCGGGAATCGCACCTTTGGCGGTGAGCGACGTGGCGACGGGTATCTTCAGCTTCTCGGCCAGCTCGACGAGCTCAGCCTGCGCCTGCGACATGATCACCCCGCCGCCAGCGACGATGATCGGCCGCTGGGCTCTGGCAAGCTGCGCCACGGCGTCGCGCACCCGCTCCGGCTCGGGCACTGGGCGGAACGCCGGCACGTGGGAAAACTGTGGTTCGCTGAGCGGCTGCAGGTCGGCCTCTATCTCGACGCCCTGGCCGTGGGAGCCGCGCAACCGCAGGTGCACCGGTCCCGGCGCGCCCGTGGTCGCCGCGCGGAAAGCCTGGCGCAAGAGATCGGGTAGCCGTGTCACTTCGTCCACTTCGAGGCTCAACTTCGTCACGGAGTCGAACTGCGTGAAATCCTCCACCTCCTGGTAGGCGCGCCGGTAACGCCCCGCAGTGGCGGGGCCGCCGGTGACCGCCACGACCGGGGAACCCGCCATCCAGCTGTCGCGCAGCCCCGCTGCGAGGTTGGAAGCGCCGATCTGCTGCGCGAGGCAAACGCCAGGTCTGCCGGCGGCGCGTGCATAGCCGTCGGCCATATAGGCCGCCGCCTTCTCGCCGTGAGTCAGGATCTTGCGCACGCCGAGGCCGTCCATCTCGGCCATCGCCTCGAGCAGGATCGTGGGCACGAAGAACACGTGCGTGACGCCGTAGCTCTTCACCATTTCCGCGAACGCGCGCGACCCGGTCATCCTTGGCATATCGTCTGTCCCTTCAAATCCGTTTTAAAAACGTCAAAAAACATTTCAATGGCCACGGAAGCACACGGACGTAATGCAAGAACGAACAAGAGCAACGCCATTCCCGACCCCTGCCTGTGTTTCCCCGGCTGTTGTGGCTCTCAAGGCAGCGTCTACTCCGGGCGCGTCCCGGAGGCCACGATCGCCTTGCGCATCTTCTCCGATTGCAGCCTGATCCACTTGTCCAACTCATCGGGCGTGCTCGAGCGCGGCTCGGCGCCCAGCGCGAGCAGTCGACTGCGGAATTCCTGCGTCTTCAGCGCCTGGGTGATTTCGGCATTGAGCTTCGCGAGGATGGACGCAGGCGTGCCCGCGCGGGCAACGAGGCTGTACCAGCCGATGAACTCGTAGCCCGGAACCGTTTCCGCGATCGTGGGAATGTCCGGCACGAGCGGCGAGCGCGTGGTGCTGGTGACGCCCAGCGCCCGCACCTTGCCCGATTTCACCGCCGGGAGCACGGCCGGGATGACGGAAATCACCATCTGAACCTCCCCGGACATGGTATCGATCATCGCGGGCGTCACGCCCTTGTACGGGACGTGGAAGATGTCGATTCCGGTCATGGTCCGGAAGATCTCCGCCGACAGGTGCGGTGGCGAGCCTGTGCCGCCGGAGCCGTAGTAGATCTGCCCCGGCTTCGACTTGGCCAGCGCCACGAACTCCTTGATGGACCGCGCGGGAAGGGTGGGATGCACCACCAGCAGAAACGGGGTCGTCGCCACGAGACCGATGGGCGCGAAGTCGCGAGTGAGGTTGTATTTCAGGGTCTTCTCGTAGAGCACGGAGACAATGACGGCCTGCGACGTTACGATCACCAGCGTGTAACCGTCGGGCGGCGACTTCGCTCCAATCTCCGCGCCGATGCGTCCGGTTGCGCCGGGGCGTGCGTCCACGATCACCTGCTGGCGCCACGTCGCCGTGAGCCTGCGGCTGATCAGGCGCCCGATGATGTCAGGGCCGGAGCCCGGCGAGCTCAGCGCGATGATGCGGATCGGCTTCGTCGGATAGTTTTGCGCGATCGCGCCTTTGCTCATCGCCAAACCTCCAAGCGCAGCCGAAAGGATGATGGCTGCGACGCGCAAAACTTTAGAACGGCTCGAAATTTCCATTGTCTGGTCTCCTCTTGTCAGGGGTCACGGATCACGTATCACGGATCACGGCTTGCTAGCACGGCCGTCCACGGCGGCCCGTGTCCTTCGCGCGATAGAGGCAGCCGTCACCGGCCGTTACGTAAAGGCTGTCGAGCCCGCTGTCGCCAAATGCGCAGCGCATCGGCATGTCCGCTGGCGCCGGATGCGACTCCAGGATAGTACCTTCGTGCGATATGACATGAATCTGCGGCCCGAGACCGGCCTTCTTCCAGCCCGCGCACGCGATGACGTTACCTTCGCTGTCGAGGCACATACCCTCAATCCCGCGCTCCATGGGCGCGAACGCCAGCAGCGTCTTGCCGGTGCCGACGCTGCCATCCGGCCGCACCGGATAGGCGAAGAGTTGGCACATGTCGCCCCGTTCCATGTCGCCGTCCGCGACGAACAGCGTCCCCTCGTCCACCGAGAGCAGAAGTGCTCGGGGTCCGCACGTGTTATGCGTGACGCGCGTCAGCATCCCGCCGCCGGCGCCGCCGGGATCGAGCCTCAGCACCGACGCGTGGTCGAGCATGGGATACACCGGCGGGCCGTAAGGTGGCTGGGCATTGTAGGGATCGGTGAACCACGCACGCTCCTTGACGTCAACGATGACGTCCGTCGGCTGGTTGTGATGCCGGCCGTCGAGCAGGTCGGGTGCCGACGCCGTCGAGCCGTCCTTCAGGAACCGCACGATGCGGCGCCCGCCCTCCTGCGCGCCGTACATCGTCCCGTCCGCCGCGATGGCAAGACCATTGACGCGCCCCGTGTAGCGCCGGAACTCGTCGGTCTTGCCCGTCTCCGGATCGAAGCGCAGCACGCGCTCCTCTCCCACCGCGCTGAAAAGCATTCCGGCTCCGTCCCACGCCAGCCCTCCGGTCCTGCCCTTGTACGGGCCGGCCACTCGCTCGAAATTCCAGGTCATGTCAGAACCTATCGTGTTCAAGATCAAATTGAGCCGCAGATAAACGCCGATGAATACCGATAGAACGAAAAGCAACACCCAATATTAGCCGCCGATGAACGCCGATTAACGCCGATAAACTCCAATACTCAACCACCAAGGCGCCGAGTAGAACGCGACCGATAATTGAACCGCGGAGCAGGCGGAGAGGAACAAACCATGATCTAGCGGTTTCTGTCATGACTCATCACTCATCACCCATCACGCGTGATTTTCCCATTCACGATTCACGATTCACGATTCACGATTCACGGATCATGGCTCACGATTCACGGATCACGGCTCACGATTCACGGCCGTTCAGCGCGAAGGCACGCCAGCGACATTCAACCGCGTGCGCACCACGGAACCGATCATCGTGATGTAGAGCGAGCGCCAGTCGTCGTCGCCCCACGCAATGTTGGTGGAATGGTGGCCGGGCGTCTTGATGCGGGCGAGTACCTTGCCGGCAGGGCTGTGCACGAAGATCCCGCCGGGTCCCGTGCAGTAGACGTTGCCCTCGACGTCGCACTTCATGCCGTCGGGCACGCCGCGCTCGGGGCTGTCGTACTGGTAGAAAACCCGCCCCTTGCCAAGGCCACCGTCGGCCTTGACGTCGTAGACGCGGATCAGGTGCTCGCGACTGCAGTTGACGTAGAGCAGCTTCTCGTCGGGCGAAAAACAC
The DNA here is from genome assembly GCA_029863175.1 of Betaproteobacteria bacterium. The sequence continues at coordinate 14,868 of JAOTVX010000010.1, forward strand.
AGTCCGTTGGGATACACGAAGTCGGCGGTCACGAGCGTCATTTGCTTGCCATCGGGCGAAATCCGGAACACGCCCTGGATATCGAGGTACTTCTGCAGGTCGTCTGCGACCATGCCCACGTTCAACAGCCCTCCATGGGGGTCGGTGAACCAGATCGAGCCGTCCGATTTCACGACGACATCGTTGGGGCTGCTCAGTTTCTTGCCCTCCCACTGGGAGGCGAGCGTCGTGCGTGAGCCATCGTTCTCGAAGCGGAACACGGTCCGTCCGCCCCAGCCAGCGACGAGCAGCCGGTTCTCGAGGTCGAGCGCGAGGCCGTTCGCCTTAACTGAAGGCTTTAGCACCGCACTCAGCTCTCCGCCCGGCTCCCATTTCCAGATCGTGTCGCCGATGATGTCCGTGAAGAAGAACTGCTTGTTGCGCGCGTCCCAGACCGGGCCCTCACCGAACAGGACGTCGCGGGCGATAATGTCGAGCGGGTGCGTCTTGCCCACGATGCGCTCCGCGCCCGGCGCGAGCAGGTCGACTTCGATTTCCAGGTCATCCAACGATCCGTACATCAGTGCCCCCCCCTCAATTAGCCGCCGATAAACGCCGATAGAAACGAAAATGCAAAGCGAAGAATGGACAGGATTTACAAGATTAACAGGATTGAACTCAACACCAACATCGACAGATCGGGTTTAGCTCCTGCTCTTCGATCTAATCCTGTAAGTCCTGTTAATCCTGTCCATTTTTTCGTCTTGATCTTATCTGGGTCAATCGGCGTCCATCGGCGGCTTGAATCGGGTTCTTGAAACGGCCTCTAGTGTCCATCGCCCGCCCCTCCGGTCCACGTCTTCGGGGAAAACGCGCGGTGGTCGGTGACCGTGTCAATGACCACCGGGCGGCCCGCGGCGAGCGCGCGCTCGATGGCCGGCGCCATGTCAGCTGGCTTCTCGACTCGCATACCCACGCAGCCCAGCGACTCCGCGACATTGGCGAAATTGACCTGGCTGAATCCCCACATCTCGCGCCCGCGCTCGTCAGGGTCGCCACCGTAGGCGCGATCGAAGTGCGGGATCTCCTGATTGAGCGCGCCATTATTGTTCACGACGACCACGAGATTGATGCCGTAGCGCGCGGCAGTCTCGAGCTCGGCGAGGTGGTAATAGAAACCGCCATCGCCGGCAAAGCACACGACCGGCGTGTCGGGCAGCGCGCACTTCACGCCGAGCGCGCCCGGAAAACCCCAGCCGAGCGAGCCGGCGCAGCGGATGAATCGCTGTCCCGGCCGCGCAAATTCGACCATGGCGCCCGTCCAGATTCCCGAGTGCCCGGTGTCGCTTACCAGCACGGCGTTCTCGGGAAGCACGCGCGTGATCTCGAGGCAGACTCGCTCGGGGCGCATTGGAATCGCATCCGAATTCAGTTTGTCCGCCACCGATGCCCGCCATTCCTCCACCAGCTGCCGCACCCGCGCCAGCCACGGCGCACGCTTGCCGACGCTGTCTTTCGTAGCCGCGTCGAGCATCTGGCGCAATACCGTGCGTGCGTCGCCGAGGAGCGCCTGCTGCGTCGGGTAGTTGCGGCCAATTTCCCGCGCATCGATATCCAGCTGAATCACCGGCGTCCCGGGTTTCGGCACCTGCCAGCGCGCGGTGACCTGGCTCCCCGTGTGACTGCCAACAAAAAAGACCAGATCCGCCTCGCCCACGGCCCGGTTGGCGCAAGCGCGTGAGTACGTGCCGACGACCCCGACCGCCAGAGGATGCGTGTCGAGCATCGCGCCTTTGGCGTTAAGGGACGTCGCCACAGGAACGGAGAGCCGCTCGGCCAGCGCCACCACGTCAGCCTGCGCATTAGACCAGGCAACGCCGCCGCCGGCCACGATGATCGGTCGTTCGGCCGCGGCGAGCAGCCTCAACGCTGCCGTAACATGCGACGCATCCGCCGCCGGCCGGTAAGCGGGCACCTGCTTGAACTCGTCCTCGATCCGCAGCGTGAGATCCGCCTCCACCAAAACCGCTTCCGCATGATGGCCGCCGATCTGCAGATGCACCGGGCCCGGCGCGCCGGTCGTCGCCTCGCGGAAAGCCTGGCGCAACATGTCCGGGAGGCGGGCGATGTGGTCAACCCGGGCGTTTAACTTGGTGGTGTAGTCGAACTGGGTGAAATCCTCGATCTCCTGGTAAGCGTGGCGGTAGCGCGCCGCTGGCGCCGGTCCGCCCGTCATCGCAATGACCGGGGAGCACGCCAGATAGGCATCGCGCAGGCCCGCCGCCAGATTGGATGCGCCGACGTGCTGCGCCATGCAGATGCCGGGCCGACCCGAGGCACGAGCATAACCGTCGGCCATGTAGGCGGCTGCCTTCTCCCCGTGGACCATGACGCGCCGGATGCCCATCCCCTCCATCCCGGTGAGGGTCTCCAGCAGCATCTGCGGAACAAAGAAAACGTGCGTGACCCCGTAGCCGCGCAGCCCGTCCGCGACGAAACGAGGTCCCGTGGTTCTTGGCATGGAGCGACTCCCCCTTTTGCGACGCGTCGTTCGAACCGGGAAACGGCCATTTTTATTGATACCACCAGTTGGCGAAGCGTGTCCAGAAAAAATCCTCGGCCTGGGCGTCGCGACCCTGCCCACCGTCCCGTTCGTGCCCCGCCGGGACCGCGCCGGTTCTGGCGCGAGTGCTGGATACCAGCGAGGGTCCACTACGGCAGATCGCGGCCTACCCGACCGGAATACGGCGTCGCCCAGCCGCTGCGCGGCGGCCGTAACGGCTCACTCGCTACGACTTATGATAAGTGCCGACGAGTTCTGCCTTCTCGAGCACGTGGCCTTTCATCGCTTGCTCGAGGTCGGCCTTGGTCGGGCTCTCCATTGCCGGCAGCACCGTATCGAGCGCATAGAGCTTGTGGAAATAGCGGTGGCGCCCGATCGGCGGGCACGGCCCACCGTAGCCGGTGCGCTTCCAGTCGTTGAAACCTTCGAGCGTCCCTGCCGGCAACGCGGAAGGCTTGACGTCTTCCACGAGCGAAGTGGTGCCGGGTGGGATGTTGTAGAGCACCCAGTGCACCCACGTCATCTTCGGCGCCTTTGGGTCGGGTGCGTCGGGATCGTCAACGATCAACACCAGGCTCTTCGTTCCGGCAGGGAAGCCGCTCCACGCCAGCGGCACGGACATGTCCTGTCCCTGGCACGTGTAGCGCTTGGGAATTTCGCCATTGTTGGCAAATGCAGATGAAGTCAACGTCAATGGCATGATCGCAGCTCCGGTAACCAATCCGGGGATCAACCCCGTACCCTAACCTCCGGCTACGGCAGAAAAAGCAGGCTCTGGTTCACTCTGCTCACAACTGCTCGAGCATCTTTTCGGCCGAGCGCCTCCGCGCCTTTCCTGCGAGCAAATCGGCGTGTGCTAGTATAGCTCCCCGCAGGAAGTTATCGGCCTTTCGCCCAATAAGCTCCTTTACCGACCCCCTGCACCAGGCGAAGAAGAACGACTCAATTCAGCCCCGTGTTTTGAGATGAGTTTCAGCTAGAGCGGCGACCCTCTTCGATCGCGGCGATCCAGGATTCCCCGGTGCCGATTAACTACCAGCGGCTCATCAACTGGAACATACCCGAGGTTGAGCAACACCTCACGCGGCGCGACACCATCCTGTACGCGCTCGGCGTCGGCCTCGGGGTCGACCCGTGCAACCCGGACGAACTCAAGTTCGTCTACGAGCCGAGCCTGCAGGCGCTGCCGACGATGTCGATCATCCTTGGCTACCCCGGACCGTGGCACGCGCATCCCGACACCGGCATCACCCGCAGCCACGTCGTGCATGGCGAGCAAGGTTTCCGGATCCACCGCACGCTCCCCGTGGAGGGCGCCGTCACCGGACTCACGCGCGTGACCGGCGTCGTGGACAAGGGCAAGAACAGAGGTGCCCTGGTTATGACCGAGTGCACGGTGCGAGACAAGTCGAGCAGCTACCCGCTCTGCACCCTCACCTCGACGTCCTTCTGCCGCGCGGACGGCGGCTTCGGCGGGCCCGACGGGCCGATCAAGGCCCCGCATCCCCTGCCCGGGACACAGCCGCAGCATGTTTGCGATCTGCCCACGTTGCCACAGGCGGCGCTGATCTATCGCCTGTCGGGCGACTACAACCCGTTGCACGTCGATCCCGAGTACGCGCGCAAGGCCGGTTTCAAAATGCCGATCCTTCACGGGCGCTGCACCTTCAGCGTCGCCGGGCACGCCATTCTAAAGACACTGTGCGGCTACGATCCGGCACGATTCGTCGCGATGGAAGGCCGGTTCTCCGCGCCCGTATACCCGGGCGAGACCATCCGGACGGAGATGTGGGTGGACGGGAGCGTCGTTTCGTTTCGCTCCACAGTACCGGAGCGCGGCGTCACGGTGCTGGACAACGGCCGAGCTGAAATTCTCTAACTGGTGATGAGTACTGGTGATGGAAAATGGTGATGAGAACTGGTGATAAGAAGCGGGTTGTACACCACCACTTTTTCATCACCATCTGTCATCACCATTTTCCATCACCCTTTTGGATGGCAACTCACGACTCGGGATCTGACTCGGAAGGAAAGCAGAAATGGGGAGAATGGTAGAAGGAAAGGTGGTGGTAGTGACCGGCGCCGGGCGCGGGATCGGCGCGGCGATCGCGAAACTGATGGCGCAGCACGGGGCCAAGGTCGTGGTGAACGACATCGGCGCCTCGCTCGGAGGCGACGGCGGGGACCAGACACCCGCGGAAGAGGTTGTCGGAGAAATCAGAAAGAACGGGGGCGAGGCCGTCGCCAGCTACGACAGCGTCGCGGAGTTCGCTCCTTCCGGAAAGATCATCCAGTGCGCGCTCGACAATTTCGGCCGCATCGACTGCGTGGTCAACAATGCCGGTATCCTGCGCGACGTCATCTTCCACAAGATGACGGAGCAGGACTGGGATGCGGTCGTCACCGTCATGCTCAAGGGCGCCTTCAACTGCAGCCGGCACGCTGCCGACCATTTCCGCAGGCAGGAGTCCGGCTGCTTCGTGCACATGACCTCTACCTCGGGACTGGTCGGCGCCATGGGCCAGGCCAATTACAGCGCCGCGAAACTGGGAATGGTCGCCCTGTCCACATCGATCGCGATCGACATGCAGCGCTTCAACGTGCGCTCGAACTGCATTGCGCCCGTCGCCTGGACGCGCATGACTGCGTCGATCCCGTCGAAGGACCCAGCGGCGAAGAAGCGCATCGAGCAGCGCATGCAGGTCACGCCCGAATACAATGCGCCGCTTGCTGTGTTCCTTGCGAGCGACGCGGCGAAGGACGTGACCGCGCAGGTGTTCGCCGTGCGCAAGAACGAGGTCTTCCTCATGAGCCAGTCGCGCCCCCTGCGCGGCATCCACCGCGCCAAGGGCTGGACGCCCGACACCTGTGCCGAGCACATGCTGCCGGCAATAAGGAGCTGGTTCGTGCCGCTGCAGAAGACGGCGGACGTCTTCTCCTGGGATTCCATCTAGAACCAGTGAATCGTGACGGGTGACGGGTGATGGGACTAAACCCGTAAATCGTAAACAGTGGTTTGTTTCGCTCTGCGTGCTCGGCGGTTCAGTTCTGGAGTTTATCGGCATCTATCGGCGTTCATCGGCGGCTAATAAGGATTTTTGCTTTCGGTTATATCTGTGTTTATCTGTGTTTATCTGCGGTTAAATTTTGGTTTCTAAGCGGGTCAAAATGAACGTCACGCTTGAAAAGGACGGCGAGCTTGCCATCCTGACGCTCGATCGTCCCGACAAGTTGAATGCGATGGCGGACCCGATGTGGGATGCGCTTCACGCTCACCTCGGCGCGCTTGCGCAGGATGAGAGCGTCCGGGCCATGATCCTGACGGGGGTGGGCCGCGCCTTCTGCTCCGGCGGCGATGTCGGCGGCATGGCCCGCTCCGATATTGTTTCCGGGCGTGCGCGCTCGCAGCGGCGCCATCGCGCCATCACCGCGCTCTACCAGCTTGAGAAGCCCGTGGTCGCCGCAGTGCGTGGCGCCGTTTACGGCATCGGCAACGCCCTCGCGCTCGCCTGCGATCTCGTCATCGCCTCTGAGACCGCCCGGTTCTCGATGGCATTCAAGAACGTTGGCCTCGTGCCCGACGGCGGCGCAATTTTCTTGCTCGCCCGTCAACTGGGGATCGCGCGCGCCAAGGAACTCGTCTACACGGCACGGCCCGTCGCGGCAGCCGAAGCGCTGGACCTGGGCCTCGCGACAAGCGTCGTGCCAGACGAGCGCCTCGAAGCAGAGGCGCGGGCAGTGGCGCTGGAGCTCGCGCAGTCACCGACGCATGCGCTCGCACTTGCGAAAAAGATGTTTCACGCCATGGCCGTGCCGACGCTGGAGATGCTGCTTGAGATGGAGACGCTGGCCTCGGGCGTGGCCCGGCTCACTCATGATCACAAGGAAGGCGTCGCCGCCTTCAAGAACAAACGCCCGCCAAGATTTCTTGGTCGTTGACCAAGGAATCTTTGATAAATTTCCAAGATTCGTGTCGAAAACCCAAGATAGAATTTTGCCGCAGATAAACGCCGATGTACACAGATGGAATCTCCTGCTAATTCGCTTCGCGGAACGAATCAATCGGGAGTAATCGGCGTCCGTCCCTCACCCCCGCCCCTCTCCAACAGGAGAGGGGTGGCAATTGCTTCCCTTCTCCCTTTGGGAGAAGGGGAAGGGATGAGGGATGGGCAGCTTGAGTGAGATTCTTAAGAAAAACCCTTGAACTCCGTTAGCGGCACATCCCGGAGCGATGTCGCGTGGCTTTACGAGCTATGCCTCGCCCGCGTCGGTTTTGCCATGATGTTCACCGCTTATTCAGGGGTACTTCCGCTGCTCAAGACGGAGTGGAACATGAGTGCCGGAGAGGCCGGCCTCGTTCAATCCGCCTGGCACGTGGGCTATCTCATCTCGCTCTTCGTCGCCGGCTTTCTCTCCGACCGCTTCGGTGCCAAGCGCACCTTTCTCGCCGGAAACGTGTTCGCGGCCGCGGCCGCAATGGCGTTTGCGCTCGTTACCGACGGCTTCCTCTCGGCGCTTTTCCTGCACGGGCTGCTGGGACTGTGCTCGGGCAGCTCCTACACACCGGGGCTTACGCTCATCTCCGAGCGGTTCACGCCCCAGAGCCGCGGTCGCGCCATTGGTTTCTACCTCGCCGCGGCGTCGTTCGGCTACGCGGTTGCGCTGCTCCTCAGCGGTGCGCTAGTGACATCCATCGGCTGGCGCGGCGTCTTCATCGCGACCGCATGCGGCCCACTCGCCGCCACCTGCGTGGCTTTCTACGCGCTGCGCGCGACGCCCAACACCGTGCACCCGGCGCCAGCGGCGAGGGGTGTCGGGCCGTCGCTGCTCGAGGTGCTGCGCAACCGCCCGGCGATGCGGGTGATCTGGGCCTACGTGTTCCACAGCTGGGAGCTCCTGGGAATGTGGGCGTGGCTGCCCGCGTTCCTCGCGATATCCGCGGCCGCCGGCGCGGAAGTGACGGTGCAGGCGGTGGGGCTCGGCGCGCTGCTGTCCGCGATCACCTACCTCTCAAGCATGGCGGGCAGTATCGCGGGCGGGTCGCTTTCCGACCGCTGGGGCAGGACCACCGTGATCCTGGCGATGTCGTGCGCGAGCCTCGCGTGCTCCTTCGCCTTCGGCTGGATGCTGGCGTGGCCCCTGTGGCTGCTGCTGATCGTCGCGATCGTCTACAACGTGACCGCGATCGGCGATTCGTCCGTGTACTCGACCGCGGTCACCGAGCTGGTGCCGCCGCGCTACATCGGCGCCGCCTACTCGATCCGCTCGGTGCTAGGCTTCGGCGCCGGCGCCGTGAGCCCGTGGACCTTCGGGCTCGTGCTCGACTGGGCCCGTGGCGGTCCGCTGCAGTCCGAGTCGTGGGCGTGGGGACTCGCCTGGACTTCGCTTGGGATCGGCGCCCTGCTGGGGCCGTTGATGACCTGGCGGCTGCGCCACATGCCGGAAGCCTCGCGGATGGCCGGCGGAAAGCGTTGATCCGGCGCCGCGCCTGATCCACATAATGAACCCATACGCTGCGGCACGGGTCGCGCAAGGTTAGAATCTGGGTTTCGAGCACGGTATCAGCCTGCATGTCTTCCCGTCCTGCGCCACGACACAAAGCGGACTCCGCATCGGATCTGTCGCGCTTTCTCGCGCCCCGCGGCGTCGCGGTCGTGGGCGTGTCAAACGAACCGTCACGCATTGGCGGGCAGGCGCTGAAGCTGCTCACCGATTTCGGCTACGCGGGCAGAATCTATCCGGTCAATCCGAAGTACCGCGAGGTCAAAGGCATCACGTGCTATCCCGACGTGGCCGCGGTGCCCCAACCATGCGACGTGGCGCTGATCGCGCTCTCGGCACAGCACGTCACTACCGCGATTGAGCAGTGCGGCAAGGCGGGAATTCCCTACGCGCTTGTGCTGGCCGGCGGCTTCAGCGAGGTCGGCGCGGAAGGCGCCACGCTCCAGGCGCAGCTGGCGGCCGCCGCAAACCATGCCGGAGTACGCGTGGTGGGCCCGAATTGCCTCGGCCTCATGAACCTCAAGGACCACGCGCGCATCGGCTTCGGCGGCACGATGCAGTTAAAGACGCTCAAGCCCGGCCCGCTCGCAATGGTGACGCAAAGCGGCGGCTTTGGCTTCGGCGTCGTCGCGATGGCCTGTCACTTCGGGCTCGGCTTCAACTACGTCGTTTCTACCGGCAATGAGGTCGATCTCACGGCGCTTGACTGGATGGCCGATCTCGTCGAGCGGCCGGATGTCGAGATCGTCGTCGCCTTCATCGAAGGCATCAAGAACGGACGGCAACTGCGGCAGATCGGCCAGCGCGCAATCGAGCTGGGCAAGCCCATACTCGTCTGGAAGGTGGGCAACACCGACATCGGCCGGCAGGCGGCCACCTCGCATACCGCGCGCATGACCGCCGGCTACGAGCTCTTTCGCGCTGCGTTCCGCCAGGGCGGTTTCATCGAGATCCGCGATGTCGACGATCTCATCGACATCGCGAAGGCGTTCCGCGTCGGCAAGCTGCCGGCAGGCAACCGCGTGGCGGTCCTCACGCTGTCCGGCGGCGCCGGCGTGCTGCTCGCCGACCGCTGCATCGAGCACGGCCTGCAGCTACCCGCGCTCACCGACGCGACCGCGGCCCGGCTGCGCGAAGTACTGGTGTCGTTTGCCTCGGCCAGCAACCCGATAGACGCCACCGCGCATGGTTACAACGACAACTTCGCATCCTACGCGCAGGCGATCCGTGAGGTACTTGCGGACCCGAACATCGACCAGGTCGTCGCCCGTGTGCCACGGGGCAGCTCAGCGCGCCCCTGGTCGGAAGGGCTGGTCGCCGCCCTGCGCGACACCCGCAAGCCGCTCATCCTCAACTGGCCGACCGCGCCCGATGACAACGGCGATGTGCGCGAGTATCTCGAGCAGAACAACGTGCCCTGCATTCTGGCACCGGGCCGTGCCGTTCGCGCACTTGCAGCGCTCTCCGAGTTCGCGCAGAAGCGCCGCGACTTCGAGCGCGCAGGCGCGCGCGCCGCGCCGCGCACGGTGCCGCGGCAGGCGCTGAATCTGCCGGCCGGAGTCGGCACTATCGGCGAGTACCGCGCAAAGGCCGCGCTCAAGCGCTATGGCATCCCGGTGGTCGAAGAGCTCCTCCTGTCGCCGCCGGAAGTCGAGGCGCTGACGGTCCTGCCACTCACTTTTCCCGTTGCGGTCAAGATCGAGTCGCCAGATTTGCCGCACAAAACCGAAGCCGGCGCCGTGCGGCTCAATGTACCGGACCTGGCCGCGCTCAAGCAGGCTGCGCGCGAGATCGTTGCGGCAGTGACAAGTCACCACCCGGAAGCGCGGATCGAGGGCGTGCTGGTTCAGGAAATGGCCTCGGGCCTGGAAGTGATCGTGGGCGCGGTGAACGATCCCTACTTCGGTCCGACGGTCGCGTTCGGTCTCGGCGGAATCCTCACCGAACTCTTGCACGACGTCACGCATCGCTTCGCGCCTTTCGATGCCGAGACCGCGCGCGGAATGATTGACGAAATCAAGGGCGCCGCGTTGCTTAGGGGCTATCGCGGGAAACCCGCGCTCGACGTCGCCGCGCTCGCCGACGCGCTGGCGCGCGTGTCTCTGATGATCGCCGATCATGCGGACCGCATCGCGGAGATCGACATCAATCCGCTGTTCGTGCGCGAGGCGGGCAAAGGCGTCGCTGCTGCCGATGCGCTGATTGTGTTAAAAGATTAGGGATGGACAGGATTTACAAGATTAACAAGATTGAATTTGACACCAAACCTAACAGCGATTTTGTTATTGTCTTGAGTCGAATCCTGTAAATCCTGTTAATCCTGTCAATCTTTATGTTTCCTCTATGAGCATTAAGGTCACAAAGGACGGTGGTATAGCGACGGTGCTGCTCGACCGTGCAGACAAGCTCAACGCCCTCTCGGCGGAGATGTATCACGATCTCACGCACCACTTCGAGGCGCTCGACGCCGATGACGAGGTGCGCACAGTGATTCTGACCGGCGCGGGGCGCGCGTTCTGCGCCGGCGGCGACGTCGGGTCGATGGGAGGCTACGATGTCGTGGCCGGGCGCCGGCGCTCGCAAAATCATGCGCGGATGGTCGCCACGTTGCACCGCCTCGAGAAACCCGTGATTGCAGCCGTGCGTGGCCCTGCCGCCGGCGTCGGCTTGAGCATGGCTCTCGCCTGCGATTTGGTCGTGGCCTCCGAGAACGCCTATTTTCTTGCGGCATTCAAGAACGTGGGCATCCCGCCCGACGGGGGCGCGATATTCTTCCTGACCCAGCACCTGGGCGTGGCGCGCGCCAAGGAAATCGTGTACTCGGCCCGCCGCGTCCCGGCGCAGGAAGCGCGGGAGATGGGCATCGTAACCAATGTCGTGCCCGACGATAAGCTCGAGGTGGAAGCGAACGCGCTGGCGCAAGACCTGGCCGGTTCGGCCACTTACGCACTGCGTCTCGCGAAAAAGATGTTCCAATCGATGTATGTGCCCACGCTCGAGATGCTGCTCGAGCTCGAGTATCTGGCTGTGAGCGGAGCGCGTCTCACACACGACCATACCGAAGGTGTCACGGCGTTCAAGGAAAAACGCAAGCCGAGATTTCTGGGTCGGTGACTCAGAAATCTTTACCGGTCGAGACCATACGATTAGCAGCCCCTTTCTTACCAACGCGGAGCGTTTGCCATGCAGGATCTGAAGAAACAGTCCCCGTTCGGGGTGTATCTCGAACATTTGAAGAAGGGTGAGCTTGCCTACCAGGTGTGCGCCGACGACGGCGCGGCCGTGTTCTTTCCGCGCGCCGTGGCGCCTCTCACAGGGAGCCCCAACCTCGAATGGCGTGTATCGAAGGGCCTCGGGACGGTGTACGCGACGACCGTGGTGTACGCCAAGGACCAGGCGCCACAAAACGTGGCGCTGATCGACGTGGACGAGGGCTTCCGCATGATGAGTCGCGTCGAGGACATTGACCCGATACAGGTGAAAATCGGATTGCGCGTCAGGTTCCGCGTCCACGCGGGCGATGAGAAGCAGCCGCCCTACCCCGTGTTCACGCCGGCGGGAGGTGAAAAATGAGCGGACTCAAGCGCGGTAGCGTCGCCGTCGTTGGCGCCGCGGAATCCGACCTGGGACAGGTCGCGCCCCACACGAGCCCGGTCGACCTGATGGCGCAGGCGACCATGCGGGCCCTGGAAGATTGCGGGTTGAAGCTCTCCGACATCGACGGGGTATTCTCGGCGGCCACCCAGGTGCGCACGGCCCCGATGACACTCGCGGAGTACCTGCGCATCAAGCCACGGTTCTTCGATGGCACGATAATCGGCGGCTCATCGTTCATGACCCACGTCGCCCACGCCCAGGCCGCCATTGAGCACGGGCTGTGCGAGGTGGCGCTGATCGCTTACGGCAGCACCCAACGCTCGGTCTCGCGCGCGGCGGCTTCCCCGCGCGAGCGCAATCCGTACGAGGACCCCTATCGCCCGTTCATGCCGACTTCGGCCTACGCTTTGGCGGCCTCGCGCCACATGCATCAGTACGGGACAACACGCGAGCAGCTTGCCGAAGTCGCAGTGGCCGCGCGCCAGTGGGCGCTGCTCAACCCGAAGGCATGGGAAAAAGAGCCTCTCACGATTGAGCAGGTGCTCAACGCCCGCATGGTGAGCTATCCGTTCACGGTCCGCGACTGCTGCCTGGTGGTCGATGGCGGCGGTGCCGTGATCCTCACCTCGGCCGCACGCGCGAAATCGCTCAAGAAGAAGCCAGCCTACGTGCTGGGTGTGGGCGAATCCCTGAGCCACGCGACGATCTCCAACATGCCGGACCTCACCGTGACCGCGGCAGCCGAGTCGGGGCCCAAGGCTTTCGGGATGGCCAAACTGAAACCTTCCGACGTGGACATGATCTCGCTCTACGATGCCTTCACCATCACCCCGATCCTGTTCCTCGAGGACTTGGGCTTCTGTCCCAAAGGTGAAGGCGGCCGCTTTGTATCAGGTGGCGCCATCGCGCCGGGCGGGAAGTACGCTGTCAACACGAGCGGCGGCGGTCTCTCCTACTGCCACCCCGGCATGTATGGACTGCTCGTGCTCATCGAGGCAGTGCGCCAGGTGCGCGGCGAGTGCGGGAAGCGCCAGGTAAAGGGTTGCGAGGTTGCTCTTGCGCACGGCAATGGTGGTGTGCTGTCCAGCCAGTGCACGGTGATCTTCGGATCGGATGCAACACTGTAGCGCCGTGCGCCGGCCGCCTTCGGGGTCACATCCCCATAAATGGGGCCCCTGCTCCGCCCTACGGCGTCCACGGCAATGGTGGTGTGCTGTCCAGCCAGTGCACGGTGATCTTCGGCTCCGAATCGGCGCTGTAGGACGTATGTCAAGAAACAGAGGACAGCATTAGCCGCAGATAAACGCCGATAAACACAGATCCACATATACTAAAAAACTCTGAACGCGGAACCCGGAGCCCGAAACGCGTCACGTGTCGGTGCATCCAATAAGGGCGGCGGCCCGTATATAAGAGGTAATCGGGAATTCGGGTAGACTTTTGTGGTCCGATGGAGAGATCGAAGGAGCCGATATGCCGCTGACGCGCAGAGGATTGTTGAAGGGAATACTGGCCGCTGGCCTTTGGAATGTGCTGCCGGGCCTGGCCGGTGCCGCTCGGCAAATCAAGGACATGAAGGGCATCGAGGAGTTGCAAAAGAACTGGATGGCCTTTTTGGCCGAAGGGATCAAGGTCCCAAAGCCAGGGGAACCGCTGAACCTTTCGAAGGACGAGTGGCGCAAGCGCCTTTCGCCCATGGCTTACTCGGTGCTGCGCGAGGAAGGCACCGAGCGCTCCGGAACCAGCCCGCTCGATAACGAGAAGCGCGATGGCGTATTCGCCTGTGCCGGCTGCGATCTGCCGCTCTTCAGTTCCGCGATGAAATTCGACAGCGGCACGGGCTGGCCGAGCTTCTTCACGGTCATTCCCGGCGCGGTCGCAACCAAAACGGATTACAAGCTGGTCTGGCCGCGCACCGAGTACCACTGCGCGCGCTGCGGCGGCCACCAAGGCCACCTGTTCAAAGACGGCCCCCCGCCCACCGGCCAGCGCTGGTGCAACAACGGCGTAGCACTGAAATTTATTCCCAAGACCGGGAAGGCCTAACGCCTCTCCTGAAGAAAGGCGCGAGTCGTGATGGGTGAAGGGTAAGTCGCGATTGCAGCAGCGGCTCGCCGAAACCCTGGGCCAGCGGAGCGCGCCTCACTCCCGTCACCAATCACGATTTACGGTCTCCCGCTGGCAGGCGAAAGCCCAACCGTAGCCAAAGCGGCACCAGGGCCAATCCCAGCGTCAGGTTGAGCACGATCCAGACGTTGCGCTCGGGCAACCATACCGGGGGGGTGGCCTGCAGCAGCCAGGTACCCAGCCCGATCAGGAGACAGAACGTTGAGACGGCCGCCAGCACCACGGCTGCCGTTCCTCGCTCGAGATCCGCGAGCGGCGCCTGCTCGTGGTCACCGGCGGCTCGCGCCACGGGCCCCCAGAATCCCGGAGGCCGGACCTTGCGGTAGAAATCGACCAGCGTCCCGGGAGATACCGGTTGGAACCAGAGGGAGACGCCAATCGCGGCCGCCGTGGAGCTGACGGCCACCAACAACATGCGCAGCGCCGCAAGCTCTCCTGGAATGAGAATCAACGTGAGAGGTACCAGCAACCCCGAGCTGGCGATCGCTGCGAGTTCGCCCCAGGCCGTCATCCGCCACCATAGCCAGCGCAGGACCAGCACGACCCCGACGCCCGCCCCCAACAGCAGGCTGGATTCCCAGGCAACCTTGATGGAATCGAGCTGCGCCATGATGGCAAGCGCGATCGCCAGTATCAGGACGTTGGAAATGCGCGCCACCCAGACCAGTTCGCGCGGCGTCGGCTGCCGTCGGAGAAACCGGCACACGAAGCGCAGATAGATGTCGTTTGTCCAGTACGACGAGCCCCAGTTGAGATGCGTGTCCACGGTGGACGCCAGGGCCGCAATCATTCCCGTCAGCATCAGGCCCCGTAGACCCGCCGGAAGCGTCTCCGCGATGCCGCGCACGAATGTCGTCTCGCGCGCCGCGACGTAGGCCTCGCCGCCAAGCGTGCCATCCGGCGGGAACAGCAGCAGCAGCCCCAGAGCAATCGGCAGCCACACGAGGCTGCGCAGCAGCACCTGGGCGAAAGTGAATACCACTGCTGCGCGGCGTGCCTCGTGGTCGGTGCGGCACGCCATCGCGCGTTGGGCAAGGTAGCCGGTGCCGTCGGCGTTGACCTGGATCAGCCATTGCAGGAAGACCACGGCGAGCAACAAGGCGCTGACGTTGTACGCCACTGACGGCGTGAAGGCGAGCAGTTGCGAGGCGTTCATTGCCGGGCCGGACGTTCCGAAAGATTCGCTCAGCCTGCCGATCATCGTCTGCAACCCGCCGGCTTCATGCACCACCACGATCGCGTAAATGATGCTGGCGACCATCATGATCGCGAATTGCACGACATCCGTCTTGACGACGCTGCGCAGCCCGCCCAGCGTGGAGTAGAACAGGGTGACAAGCGCGATGAACAGCACGGAGATAGTGTTGTCGGCGGCCTTCATCCAGTGCTGAGGGTCGGCGAGCGGCGCAGTGGTCGGCGCAAAGCCGATCCGTCGCACCATACTCTCGATGGGCTCGAACAGCGCCCCCGGAAACCATTGGTGCCACAGCAGGAACGGCTCGGCGATGCGGGTGGCCGCAAGGAGGACGATTGCCAGCGCAAAGCAGTTGAATACGGTGCCGAAATAGAGCGCCTTGAACAAGCGCAGAGGCGCTGCGCCGCCCCCGCCATAGCGTAGCTCCGCAAACTCGGCATCGGTCAGCACCCCCGAACGCCGCCAGCAAGCCGCCAGCACGAACGCCATGAGCAGAAAGCTGAGCGCGTAGATCCAGAGCCGCCACAGCGCGAAGATGCCGCCTACGGCGACAAGGCCGGTCACGAGCAATGGCGTGTCAGCCGCAAACTGCGTCGCGGCCATACTGATGCCCGCCTGCCAGCCGTTCAGGCTGCGTCCAGCAAGAAAATACTGCTCGGGCCCCGCGCTCGCCTCGTGCCGGTCGCGCAGGCCTACGACCACGACATAGACGAGAAAGGCCGCTACGATGAAGGCATCAATGATCGTCATGATGTCGGCTGATAAGCTCTCGCTACACGATAACATGCCGGCCGGCTTCCGTTCCCGGCAGACATCCGCGTGCTGGAAGCCGGCACCAGTTGCCACCCGCCGCCGACCGCGCTATAAAAGGAGCTGACGCGGACCTTCCGATATGGTTACTCCGATCTTCCGTCTTGGGCTTCCCGCCGATGCGTACGAAATCGCGGTGATGTCGCGTTATCTGATCGAGGTCGGCCTGCGAGGATGGTCGTGGCCGCCCGAGCGGGTCGCGAGCGCAGTCCGGGCGCGCAACACCAATGTCGTGGTTGCCGGGGTCAGGGACAATCTCGTCGGCTTCTCCATCATGGAATACGGCGACAACACGGGACACCTGAGCCTGCTCGCCGTCAAACCGTCGCACCAGCGCTGCGGCATCGGGCGCCAGCTGATGGCATGGCTTGAAGAGACGGCGCTCACCGCGGGCATCATGACCGTCACCCTCGAGCTGCGCGTGAATAATTTCGCGGCACGCACCTTCTACCGGGCGCTGGGTTACAAGGAGATGTCCTATATTCCCGGCTACTACCGCGGGCTGGAAACCGCGGTGAAGATGTCGCGCGACATCCGCCGGGCGATCCCCAATCGGATCAGCTAAAACCGCCGCGCCGGGCCCGCTCGCGTTGCCGCGAGAGGACCGCCGTGAGTTCCCGACCCGCTCCCGCGCCTACTTGAACACGTCCAAGATGAGCATGTTCGGCAGCCAGAGCGCCAACGCGGGGAAGAAGATCACCAGGAGCAACACCATGGCGTCGGTGGAAAAAAACGGCATGGCGCCTTTCGTGACCTGGCTGATCGGGATCTTCGAAGTGCTGCTCACCGCGAAGAGGTTCAGGCCGACCGGGGGCGTGACGACGCTCATTTCGACGGCGATGGTGAGCATGATGCCGAGGTGGATCGGATCGATCTTGAGCGCGAGGGCGACCGGGTACACGACCGGCATCGTCAACAGCACGATCGCGATACCGTCGAGGAACATCCCGAGAAAGAGCGCTGCGAGCATGAACATGAAGATGAAGCCAAGCTGAGTCAGCTCCATGTCGACCACGGCTTTCGTGACGATCTGCGGCCAGTACAGGTTCGCGGCCAGGAACTGAAACACGCCCACGCTGCCCACCAGGAACAGGACGACGGCCGACAGGTTTAACGCGCGGCAGGTCGTGGGCAGAAGCTCCCTGATGAACTGGCCCCGGCCGGTGATGGCCCCGTAGAGCAGCGCGTAGCCGCAGGCGGCCGCGGCGGCTTCCGTCGGGGTAAAGAATCCTCCGTAGAGTCCCCCGAGAATGACGACCGGCATGCCGAGCGCCGGCAGGGCGACCTTGCCGGCGCGGGCCGCTTCACGCAGGTCGAGCTCGCCGCGCGGCAATTTCAAGTACCACGCGAGTAAGATCATGGCGACGATATTGCTGACGGCCAGCAACATGCCCGGAACGACCCCGGCGAAGAACAAGCGCACGATCGAGGTCTCGGTCACAATACCGTAGAGAATCAGGATAATGCTCGGCGGAATGAGCATGGCGATCCCGCCGCTCGCGGCGACGATGCCGGACGCCAGCCACGGCGGGTAGCCGCGTTTTAGCATCTCGGGGATCGCGATGAGGCTCATGGCCGCCGCCATCGCGACGCTCGAGCCCGAGATCGCCGCGAACATGACGCAGGCAAGCACGGTCGCGATCCCGAATCCGCCCGGCATCCAGCCAACCAGGGCGTCGGCGAACCGGAACAGCTGCCCGATCAGGCCGGTGCGCTCCATGAGGAAGCCCGCGAAGATGAAGAGCGGAATCGCCATCAACGAGTAGCGCCCGATGAAGTTGAAGAAGGCGCGGAAGATGACGGTCGGCTCCAGCAGCGGGTCGATGAGGATGTACACCGCACTGGCGGCGCCGAGCGCGATGCCGATCGGCACGCTCAGCACGAGCAGCACCAGCGCCAGAATCCCAACGAGATACATCCGCTCCCCTCTCCCTAAGAGTTTGTCGGACTTTGATCCGACAATCTCCTAATTCTCAGGCGGTTTTGCTGCTAGCAGCCGGTCGCACCGCCAAATCCGACAGGCTGCTCGAAATCAGCACATCAATGCGGAATCTCGCCTTCATCCGGCGGCTCCACGAGGACACTGCGGCCTCGCAGCCTCTGGATTTCCCGGTAGATCTGGAAGAACAACGACACCGCCATGAAGAAGAAGCCGACGAGCAGCACCCACAGGAACGGCGCCATCGGAAACTGGAGGCTCTCCGTGCGGGTGTCGTAATGCTGGCTCTCGAGCACTTCGGGAATGCCCCACCACACCACGGCGAGAAGGAACACGAGCGAGAAGGTGAAAACGATGAGCCTGAGGACCTCGGCCGCGCGGCGCACGCGCGGACCGAGCTTCTCCACGAGCTCCACGAACAGGGTAACGGTAAGGTGCGCTTCGCGCCGCTGCGCGATGCCGAAGTAGAGAAAAACGCCGCTCAGGATGAAGAAGGTGACGGCGTCCTGCTGCCACTCGAAGGAGACGCCGAACACGTAGCGCCGAATGACCTCGAGCAGCGCGAGCAGCGTGCACCCGAGCAGCAGGAGCGCCGCGGCGTACGCCAGGAAACGGTCCTGGAACGCGCGCCAGATCGCGTATGCCCGTTCCACGCGCCAGGCCCCCTGTCGGGTTCAACGGCCCGACAGGCGGCTAACCGCAAGGCCGCCCGCGGAATTAAAACACAACCGGAGATACCGCATCGTCCCGGCCCCCAATGCGCGCGCGTCAGTTTGAAAAACGGCTTTCACTGCCTATCCACTCCGTCTTCTTGTGAGCGGTCTTATTCTAGAAGTTTGTCGGACCTAAGTCCGACAAACTCCTCGGGCTACTTGATCACGATAACCGACGCATGCTTCGCGCAGTCAATCTTCTCGATCCAGGATGAACCGGATGGATTATTCTTTGACAGCTCGCGGCCTTCCTTGACGAAGAGATCGATCCACTTGTCCGCTTCCTTCGGCGTCTTGCTCTTCACGTACTGGGTCGGTTTGTCTCCCGCCATATCCACCATCGCGGTGACCTCCTCCGGGCTCATCCAGTAGATCCCCGGCTTGGACACATCCTTGGTCCCGTACTTGTCGTAGCTCATCTTGTCAACGCACCAGTTGTACTCTTTCTGGACCTGAATGGTCTCGGCGATGACCTGTTGGAGCGCGGCCTGGGTCGCCGGTGTCAGGCGGCGCCACCAGCGCAGGCTCGCGCTGACCATGTAGTAGTCGCCGATGAAGGCGCCAGCGCCGCCCATGGTGTAGTAAGGCGCCTGCTCGCGTACTCTCGACCACCCGCCGATGCTCGTCATCAGGCCGTCGATCACGCCCGATTCGAGCGCGCTCGGCACCTCGCCGAATCCCATGACGACGGGCGACGCATTCCAGGCCAAGAGCGAGGCGTTCTCGACCGGCCCCATGCTGCGCAGCTTCCGGCCTTCGAAGTCCGCGGGCTTCGCAAAGCGCTTATCCCTGCCGCCGATGCCCATGCCGAAGCTCATGTGCCCGACGCCGAACACCTTGACGGCTTGCCTCTTCTGAAGCCGCTCGACCAACATCTGGTACGTCTGCGTCTTTTCCAGCGAGTCGACCGCCCCGACCGTCGTCAGCACGCCCGGCCCGACCACGGTCATCATGTACGGTTCAACCGACGCCCCTTTGCCGATCTGCATAAAGCTCAACTCCAGGTTGCCCTGGCGCATGGCCTCGAAGGCTTCGGGTATGGTGTAGAGCGCGCCGGCGTAGTAGAGGCGCGCCTCGCTGCCAGGGATCACCTGCGGCAGCCGTTCGGCGAAATACTTCATCGCGAGACCCGCGGGATGCGGCGGCGGCGGCAAGTCCGCGACGAAGCGCAGCACGACCTTTTTCGGTTTGTCCTGCGCGTACGCGGAGCGGTCGGTTACGCCCCAGGTCAAGGCAAGGGCCGCTACAAAAATTGCGGTCGTCATCCTCACTGAAAAACGTGAAATCCGGCTAACGTTCATAGGACTCCTCCATCGGGCAGATCCACAGGTGTGGGGCGCCGTTTTTGACAACCCCGTTATTCTTACCTTATTTGATAGTAAGGAAACTATATGATCGGCTTTTCACCGTCAAGCGCAATACTCGTGCCGGACTTGCATGCCCGGTAAAGGGAGTTTTTGCAATCCAATCAAGGGCCCTTTCCGCCGCAAACGCGGGATGGGCGTCGCCTTCATCTGCGATGGTGTGGCAGGCTCGGGCTGCCGCCCAGCGAAGCGATCTAAGCGCTGCGTCAGGGGAACGTCACGATGGGCGGACGGGCCGCGCTGGCAACCGTTCCGATCGCTTATCATTCGCCATCATGAAGATCACCGGCATTAAGGCGCTGACCTTCGACACGTTCGGCACCGTGGTCGACTGGCGCAAGAGCATCAAAGGCGACTTCCAGGCCTTCAGCCGGCGCAAGAAGCTCAAAAATATCGATTGGGAGGCATTGATTGACGAATGGAAGACTTGCTACCGCCCCGGCATGGACGCGGTCAACAGCGGCCGCTCGCCGTGGCAGACGATCGATCAGATTTACCGCCGCAAGCTGGACGAAATCCTTTCCCGCTACGGGCTCGGCGATCTTGATGAGGAGGACCGTGTCTTCCTCAACCGCGCTTGGCACCGGCTCAAGCCCTGGCCAGACGCAGTAGCCGGCCTCAGGCGTATCAAGAAAAAATACGTCATCTCGCCGCTCTCGAACGGCGATGTCGCCTGCCTCGTCAACATGGCGAAGTTCGGCGGGCTGCCGTGGGATTTAATCCTGTGCGGAGAACTCTTCAAACGCTACAAGCCGGCGCCCGAAGTCTATCTCGGTGCGATTGCCTACCTCGGCCTGCGCCCGCACGAAGTCATGATGGTCGCCGCACACAACTATGACCTGAAGCATGCCCGCTCTCACGGCATGCGCACCGGGTTCGTGGCGCGCCCGACGGAGTACGGACCCGGACAGCAGGACAACCTACGCGCCGAGGAGGATTGGGACATCATCGCTAAGGATTTCGGCGAGCTCGCCGCCGCGCTCGGCGCGTGACCAGAAGCCAGAACGTGTCCCGACCGGGCTCGGCGATCGTTTTGTTATCGCTTGTGGCGTTTGTGTCCCGTCGAAAAAATCGCTACGAGCGCTGTCGGCGTTGCGCCAGGTCAAATCCAGTAGCGCGCGCTCGTCCCCTGCCGACGTGAGCGCGCGCGGATACCCGCGCACCAGCGTAAAGCTTAACCTCTTGACATTAATACCTTTTTAGCAGTACGTGCTGCTACGTAAATCAGCTTGTCTCGGATTTTAAACTCGTCCATCATGCGAACGACAGTTTTCAAAAAAAGCAAATGCTGCAAAGCGCACGGTCCACCAAAGGAGGCGCTCAACATGAAACCGTATCGTCGGATGATTCTCGCCGTAGTGGGTTTGATCCTGGTTTCGTTGTCGGCGGTGCATGCCGCTGAATTTCCCAACAAGCCGATCCGCTGGATCATCCCGTTCCCGCCGGGCGGCAGCAACGATGTGCTGGGCCGCTACATCGGTATCAAGCTTAGCAAGCGGATCGGCCAACAGATCGTGATCGACAACCGCGGCGGCGCGAACGGCATCATTGGAGCCCATCTCGCTGCGCAATCGCCGGCGGACGGCGATACCTTGCTCATGGTTTCCACGTCCGCAGTGCCCGATGTTCCGACCGTCATCGAGTCCGGCTTTCCGGGTTACGAGGTGTATGTCTCGTGGGGCGCGGTCGTGCCGGCCGGCGTGCCCCGCGCCCGCGCAGAGAAGCTGCGCCGCGAAATCGTAGCCGTTCTCCAGGATCCTGATACCCGAAAGTGGCTGGCCGCCAATGCGGCCGCTGAGACACAGATCATGGCGCCGGCCGAGATCCGGAAGATGGTCCACGACGACATAAAAAAGTGGACTGACGTGGCGAAAACAGCGGGAATCAAAGTCAAGTAATTGCGTGACCAAGCAATGACGTAACGGTCCGCATCTGGCCCGTCACCTATCACTCATCACCCGTCACGAATCACGCATCACCCATCACCCATGAGACTTCGCAGCGTAGAACTCGAGATGCCCCGGGCGGGCGCGGCGGTGGAGTTTCTCGAGGGCATCTGGGGCCTGGTCGACGCGGGAAAGACGAAGCAGGCGTCTTATCTTCGCGGCACGGGAGACCATCCTTACGTGATGGCGATTGCGGAGGCTGTGAGCCCGGCAGTCGTGTCGGTCACGTTTTCTGGATCGAAGCAAGATCTCGAACGGTTACGGTCACGTGCGGCGGCCGGCGGAATTCTGGTCGAGCCTAGCGCCGTGGAGCTTGATGAACCCGGCGCGCCCAGTGGCTTCCGGCTAGCCGGCCCCGAGGGCCAGTGCTTCCGCTTCGTGACCGACGAAAAGCCGGCGCCGCACTTGAAGGACCCGGACAAGCCGATCGCGCTGACGCACGTTCCCATCAATGCAACCGACGCCGACGCCTGCACGAGGTTTGCGATCGACGTGCTGGGATTCAAGCTGTCGGACCGGACAAGAATAATGGATTTCATCCGCTGCGACAGCGCGCACCATTCTCTCGCCTATGTGCGCACGGGCGTCTCCGCGCTGCACCACATGGCGTTCGAGATGCAAGACCTCGACGCCGTGATGCGCGGGGTGGGGCGGCTCAGGGACGCGGGGATCGAGCCGGCTTGGGGCCCCGGCCGGCACGGGCCGGGCAACAACGTATTCGCGTACTACGTCGCGCCGTTCGGCGCGGTGCTCGAATACACCTCCGAGATCGAGCGTGTCGACGACACCTACAAGGTCGGCAGCCCAGACGACTGGAAGTGGCCGCCGGGGCGAGTCGATCATTGGGGCCTCTCGAAGCGCGACGATACTAGGCTGCACGCTGCGGAGCGGAATTTCCGTTTCCGGTCGTTATCGTAATGGCGGGCTGGCAGCCTGACTGACGAAGTAAAGCAGGTGTCAAGAGCCTGAAGGCCACCTTGGACAACGGGCCACGAAGGCACTGTTGAAGACGTTCCGGGTGGTTTGTCCCCTACGTTTTGACCGCCAGCACGCGCTGGTACAGAAGACCGCCCACATAAAACGTGACGCCCAGCACGACCAGGCTAATGATCCGCGCCAAGGGTGACGCGCCGCCGAGATCATAAAGCAGCACCTTGCCCGCCGCCGCGGCAAACACGAACAACGAGGATTGGCCCAACAGCCGGTCACGCCACCACAACGAGAAGCCCAGGCAGGCCAGCGCGAGGACGCCCCAGGCGGCGGACTCGACGATTCGCTCGTCCAGCAGGTGCAGCGCGGCCGCCATCGCACAAATGTGCGCGGCGTAGAGTACGAGCGACGCAAAACCCTTGAGTGATTCGCGGCTCCGAATGAACCCATAGCCAAGATAGAGCTGCAGCGCGTACACGATCGCGAGCAGCTGGCGCCCCGGAACCGATGCGAGATCGGCGTCAAACACAATGCGCAGGTAGTTGATGGCGAAAATCACGGCCACGCCCACCCAGATCGGCCAGCCCACCTGAATCGCGGCGCCGTGCCGCCAGCTGATCACGGCGAGCACAGGCATGATCGCGAACGCCACCCATGGTGCCCAAGAATGAGGTACGGACTCGACATAGCCGGCGTGGAACAGCACCAACGCAATGTATACCCACAACAGGAGTTCACCGCCAGGCAGCGGACGTTGCAGGAACGCGCGAGCGGTCCCGTAGAGGCCCGCGACAACAAACGCGCTGGCCACCGCGATCCACGGTGCGAACTCCGGCAGGTGCTTGTTCAACAGGGCGTATTGCAGAAAATAAAAAATCAGCAGCGCTGGCAAGTGCATCCACGCCAATGCGGGATCGAGGGGCGATTGGTTGCGGACGGAAAACATCGCCGTGGCGCTGCCAAAAATCCCGAATTGGACGGTCTGGAAGGCGAGCGCAGCGCCCCACGCATCCGGCGCTCGGCCCCGCCACATGAAGTCGAAAATGATCAGTGCAAGATAGAGCGCCAACAGGTATATCAGGCGCCGGCCGTGCCAGATCGAGAAGACGCTGAACACGACGCCCCATGCCGAGAAGTAGATAACCAGGTCGGTAACCGAGGGTGCCCCGGCAATCAACAACGGCGCGGAATACGAGCCGGCCACCGCGAATAAGGCATAAAGGTCGCTAGCGAATGCCGTGCATAGCCAAAGCGACAACAGGCACACCAACACGACCCCTACCGCCGCGGGTGTGGTCTCGATGAACCCGTAGAAGAGATGTGCGCCGTAAATCGACAGGAAAAGGATCACCACGCCCCCTGCCGGCAGCAGTCCCGCGTAGTGCCGGTACTTGTTGCGCAGAAAGAACCCCGCGGCGATCATCATGAAGCCAAAGATTGCGGCAAACGCAACCTGCCGCACAGGCGTCAGCCAGCCGCTCTCGACCGCCAGGCGGATGAGATAAGCGGCCGCCAGGACCAGTGCTACCGCCCCACCCCAGCCCAAAATACTGGTCACCAAAGAAGGGCGGTCTCCCGGGTCCGGCTTCGACGACGGGGGCTTTGCTGCACCCGGTCGGACGGCCGGTGTTGCCGGCAGAGCGGCCGTTTTCGATATCAGCGACTCGACCCGGCCAAGGCGTGCCTCGATGTCGGCGAAACGTTTCTCGATCTCTCCGGAATTCATGCCTTCGCTCCTTCTGGTCTAACCCTGATCTCTGACGCCGTGGCGCGCAGGCGCGCTTCTCTCATGCTGGGCCAATGCCCAGGCAACATGCTCGCGCACGAGTGCAGACGGGTGATCGGCGCGAGCGCACAGCGCATTGACCATGGCCCCGGACGTCGGGGCATTTCCGAGCCCTACGGCAAGATTGCGCAGCCAGCGCTCGTAGCCGATACGGTGGATCGCAGTGCCGGCAAGGCGGTCGTGGAATTCAATTTCGCTCCAGCCGAATAGCTCGACCAGCGTCACGTCATCGAGGCCGTTCCTGACGGCGAAGTCCGGCTCCCCGCTCGGGCCAGCAAAGCGGTTCCACGGGCAGACGAGCTGACAATCGTCGCAACCGTAAACACGATTGCCCATCAGTGGACGGAGTTCCTCAGGTATCGCGCCCTTGTGCTCGATAGTGAGGTAGGAAATGCAGCGCCGCGCGTCGAGCTGATACGGCGCGAGAATGGCCTGTGTTGGACAAACGTCTATGCACTTCCGGCAGGTTCCGCAGTGATCATCCTGCGCCTTGTCCATGGGCAACGCCAAGTCGGTGTAGATCTCGCCAAGGAAGAAATACGAGCCCGCCTCGCGATTAAGGAGCAGCGTATGCTTCCCGCGCCAGCCGAGGCCCGTTTTTTGCGCGAGCTCGACTTCCATCACCGGCGCGCTGTCGGTAAACGCCCGGTAGCGGAACCCGTCAACGGCAGCGCTGACACAATCGGCCAGGCGCTGCAGCCGCTTGCGCAGCACCGTGTGGTAGTCGCGCCCCGTGGCATAGCGCGAGAGGAACGCCTGCGCACCGTCGCGCATGACCTCCCAGCTATCACGCGCCTGCGCTGGCCGGTAATTCATGCGCGCCCCGATCACCCGGACCGTTCCCGGCACGAGCGCCGCCGGCCGGGCGCGTTTTACGCCGTGCCGTGCCATATAATCCATCTCGCCGTGGAAACCCCGGCCCAGCCAGTCGAGCAGCCGCGCTTCGGCCTCGGACAAGTTGGTGTCCGTGATGCCGACTTGCTGGAAGCCGAGCTCGCTTCCCCAGCACTTGATCTGGCGCGCAAGCTCCACGAGATCGGCCGGCGATAAATTTGCGACCGAAGCCTTTTGCATAATTCCGATCATAATCGCGCGCGCCGCACCGTTGCCCGCTTTCTCGCGGGGCCCGAGGACACGCTCGCGCTCGGCGCGGCGCTGGCGCCGTGCCTGGAGCCGGGGCTGGTCGTCTACCTCTCCGGTGAGCTCGGTGCCGGCAAAACTACCCTCGCGCGCGGCCTTCTCCGGGGTTTGGGCTACACCGGGCCGGTGAAAAGCCCGTCCTACACATTGGTTGAACTTTACAAACTTTCTAGGTTATACTTGTATCACTTTGATTTTTATCGTTTCAATAACCCAGCTGAGCTGGGAGAGGCTGGCTTCCGGGAGTACTTCACTCCCGCTGCCATGTGCCTCGTGGAGTGGCCGGAGAAGGCGGCTGGCGCGCTTCCCGCAGCGGACATAAGAATCGACCTCGAGTTCACGGGATCGGGGAGACAGGCAGAAATTAACGCGGATACGGAGATTGGCCGGATTTGTTTAGAGCGCTTGGAAACGCACTGACGTTACGCCTGTGGAAAGCGGCCCGGCCGCTCGCCCTGCTCCTCCTTGCGCTTCCCGCGGCTGCCCAGACCTCGCCCGAGATCACGGCTGCGCGCGTTTGGCCGTCCGCGGAATATACCCGCGTCACGCTCGAATCCCAGGCTCCGCTTCAGTACCGCGTCTTCGGCCTCAAAGATCCCGAGCGACTGGTGCTCGATCTCAAGGGGGTGGACGTCTCCGTGACACTCAGCGGACTCATCGACAAGGTGAGCACGAACGATCCCCACGTTCAGAGCGTACGCATCGGCCGCTTCAAGCCTGGCATCGTTCGGCTGGTATTCGACCTCAAGAGCGAAATCAGGCCGCAGGCGTTCCGGCTGGCACCGATTGGCGACTACGGGCACCGGCTCGTGCTCGACCTCTACCCGACCGAAGCGCACGACCCGTTGCTCGCGTTTCTCGACAGCCTCGACGCGGAGCGCGCTGCGCTAGCGGGCACCCAGACGGCGGACGAGGCCGAGACCGCGTCGCCCCCCGCGCGTGGCCCGGCGACCAGGAGCCCGGCACGGCCGCTCAGCAAGAAGCCGCCGCCGCGCTTCATGATCGTTGCGATCGACCCGGGGCATGGCGGCGAGGATCCCGGAGCGCTCGGGCGCCGCGGCACCTACGAAAAGGACGTAACCCTCGCCATCGCGCGCAAGCTGAAGCGCCGCATCGACCAAGAACCGAATATGCGCGCGGTGCTGCTGCGCGACGGCGACTATTTCATCCCGCTGCGGACCCGGGTGGAAAAGGCGCGGCGCGTGCACGCGGATCTCTTCGTCTCCATTCACGCCGACGCCTTCGTCCGCCCGAACGCGCGCGGCTCCTCCGTGTTCGCGCTCTCGGAGCGAGGCGCGACCTCGGAGGCCGCACGCTGGCTCGCCAAGACGGAAAACGATGCCGACTTGATCGGCGGCGTCAATCTCGACGTGCCAGATCCCTATCTCAAGCAGACGCTACTTGATCTGTCGCAGACTGCGAGCATCAACGACAGCCTCAAGCTCGGGCGCGCGGTGCTCGACGAGCTTGGCAACGTCAACACGCTGCACAAGCCGCAGGTGGAGCAGGCCGGCTTCGCGGTACTCAAAGCGCCCGACATCCCCTCGATCCTGGTCGAGACGGCGTTCATCAGCAACCCGACGGAAGAGCGTAAGCTGAAAAACCGCGCCTACCAGGAGAAGTTCGCGAACGCGATTTTTAGCGGGATCAAGCGCTATTTCGCGAAGAATCCGCCGCTCGCCCGCGACCGGCTGGTTTTCAACCCATGATGATTAATGGTGATGAGAACTGGTGATGAGAACTGGTGATGAGAACTGGTGATGAAGAACACGCTGCTACATCACGATCTTCCATCACCATTGTTCATCACCATCATTCATCACCATTTCTCGTCACCTTGTTCGCTGATTGATGAGTGACGGCCAAACAACCACCAACGTTGTCCCCGTGAATACGGGGACTCAGGGGATATCGAAAACTTCTGGATGCCCGCCTGCGCGGGCATGATGAAGTTGAGCTGGCCCAGACCTCTCCTTACCGCACTCTTACTCGCTCTTCTTCTCGCCGCCCTTCCTGCCAGGGCCGATGTGCCGGCTCGGGTGGTCGCTGTCCATGACGGCGATACCGTGACGGTGCTGGCCGACCAACGCCAGCTACGCGTCCGGCTCACGGACATCGACGCGCCCGAACTCAAGCAGCCATTTGGCAAGCGCTCCAAATCAGCCCTTTCCGACCTCTGCTTCGGCAAGGTGGCGGGGCTGGAAATCCGGGGCCGCGATCGCTACGGCCGCACGCTCGCACGGTTGAGATGCATTGGGGTGGACGCCAACGCCGAGCAGGTGCGTCGCGGTTACGCGTGGGTGTTCACCCGTTACGTCCGGGCGAACTCGCCCCTTTACACTCTGCAACTCGATGCGCAAACGGCCCGCCGCGGCCTCTGGACCGATCGGGCGCCCACCGCGCCGTGGGAATGGCGGCGCCAGCGCCGGGCGGCGGCACGCCCGGTCGGACTGTCGGAATCGTCACGCTGAATTCCCGGCGCCTGGCCCAGATCGCGGCCATCCTGCTGTCAACGACTATTTCAGTGAAGCCCCAAATGTCCCGCCCAAGCAAAGTGGTTTAACATGCGCTGCACGACTCGGCATTACAACGACAACGTGCTTACCAGATCGAGGGTCCTCGCGCCGATCATCCTGCTCGTCGCGGGCTGCGCCCTGCAGGCGGAGCGCCCGCCCGAGGACGCGGTAGCGCTGCCACACGTCCAGAGCTTTGCCTCAAGCCACCTTGATAGTGCGCACGAACCGGGCTGGCAGGAATGGACGTTTTCGCGCTTCAAGAAGCGGACGCGTTACGAGGTGGTAAAGGACTCTGGGCAGACGGTGATGATGGCGAGCGCGGACCGCTCTGCGTCGGGCCTGAGGCATTGGCTGAAGCTCGATCCCGCCGCCTACCCCCTGCTCACCTGGCGCTGGAAGGTGAATGAGCTGATCGAGTCGGCCAACAATATGCGCAAGCACACCGAAGACTCCCCAGTCCGCGTGCTCGTGACTTTCAATGGCGAAATCGAGAAGCTGTCGCTGGCGGACCGGCTGCTGTTCGACGACGTCTTTCTGCTGACGGGTCGGCGCATGCCGTACGCCACACTGGTCTACATCTGGGAAAACCGTTTGCGCAGGGACACGGTGATCCCGAACAATCACACCTCGCGCATCAAGATGATCGTCGCAGAGAGCGGGCGCGAGAACCTGGGGCGGTGGCAGAACGTCACCCGCAACGTCGTCGAGGACTTCAAACGCGCGTTTGGCGAGGAGCCCGGCACGATCACGTCGGTCGGGATCATGACCGACACCGACAACACCGGCGGGAGAGCAGAGGCTTTCTACGGCGACATCCAGTTCCGCCGTGCGCCCTGACGGCCGGGCGGCGATCCTAGTGATGAAAAATAGTGATGGAAGATGGTGATGACAAATGGTGATGTACAGCCCCGTTTTTCATCACCATTTCACATCACCCGTACTCATCACCAGTATCTCATCACCAGTTGACGAGTCTCGCGCGATCCCCACCCGCTGGTCGTTACGACGCCTCGTCGTCGGCGTTCAGCTTTTCAGAGCGACCAGCACTTCGTCCAGCATCTTCTTCGCGTCGCCGAACAGCATACGATTGTTCTCTTTGTAGAAGAGCGGATTGTCGACACCCGCATAGCCGGAAGCCATGCTGCGCTTCATCACGATCGAGGTCTTGGCCTTCCATACTTCCAGCACTGGCATGCCGGCGATCGGGCTCGTCGGGTCGTCCTGGGCGGCCGGATTGACGATGTCGTTGGCACCGATAACTATCGCGGCATCGGTATCCGGGAAGTCCTCGTTGAGTTCGTCCATTTCGAACACGATGTCGTAAGGCACCTTGGCCTCGGCCAGCAGCACGTTCATGTGGCCGGGCATGCGGCCCGCGACCGGGTGAATGCCGAAGCGCACGTTGACGCCCTTCTCGCGCAGATGCTTGGTAATCTCGTAGACCGTGTGCTGCGCCTGGGCCACGGCCATGCCATAGCCCGGCACGATGATCACGTTCTTGGCCTCGCGCAACAGTTCTGCCGTCTCCGCGGCAAGGATAGGCGCCACCTCGCCCGCCGCCTGCGCTCCGCCGCCAGCGGCCGCCGGCGTACCACCCTCGGTGCCGAATCCGCCCGCGATCACTGCGATGAAGTGACGGTTCATCGCCCGGCACATGATGTAGGAGAGGATGGCGCCGCTCGATCCCACCAGCGCGCCGGTGACGATCAGCAGGTCATTATTGAGCATAAAACCCGTGGCAGCGGCTGCCCAGCCCGAGTAGCTGTTCAGCATCGACACCACCACCGGCATGTCGGCGCCGCCAATCGCCATCACCATGTGTACGCCGAAGAGCAGCGCAATTACCGTCATCACGATGAGCGGCAGCATGCCCTCGCTCACGGAGTGCGTGTTGATGAACTGCGCGCCGAACCAGAGGACGACCAGCAGGCCGGCCAGGTTCAACCAGTGGCGGCCCGGGAGGAGCATGGGCTTGCCGCTGATCTTGGCCGAGAGCTTGCCGAAGGCGATCAGGGATCCGGAAAAGGTGACCGCACCGATCAGCACACCGATGTAGATTTCCAACTCGTGGATTGTCTTCTCGGCGCCCTTAAACATACCCGCTGCTGCCGGATCGATGTAGTTGGCGAACCCGACCAGTACCGCCGCGATGCCGACCAGGCTGTGCATCAGTGCGACCAGCTCGGGCATCTGCGTCATCTTGACGATGCGCGCGGCATAGAGACCCACCGTGGCACCCACCACCATGGCGCCGATGATCCACGGATAGCCGCTCGCGGTGACGTTCGGCCCGGCGACTGTCGCCAGCACCGCGATGATCATACCGATGATGCCGTAGATGTTGCCGCGCCGCGAGGTCTCCGGATTGGACAGGCCGCCGAGGCTGAGGATGAAAAGTATCGTCGCTCCGATATAGGAGACAGTTGCCAGAGTTGCGGACATTGATCGTCTCCCTTACTTGCGGAACATCTGCAGCATGCGCTGGGTCACGGCGAAACCGCCGAACATGTTGATCGAGGTGAGTGCGACTCCCACCACCGCCAGCCCCAGTATCCAAACCTCCGGCCGGTCCACGCCTGCTGCGGCCGCAAGCGGTGGCGCCACCTGCACCAGCGCTCCGATGGCAATGATGCTGCTGATCGCATTGGTGACGCTCATCAGCGGAGTGTGCAGGGCAGGCGTGACATTCCACACGACCATGTAGCCCACGAAGCAAGCCAGCACGAACACCGTGAAGTGGTTGAGGAAAGCCGCCGGCGCATTGGCGCCTATGAACCAGAACAGCACCGCGGCGACCGCGAACATGATTGTCATCGACTTCGCCGAGGCCGGCGCGCCGGCCTTGCCATGGCCGTGACCCTTCTTGGCCGCAGACACAACCGCCGCCGGCTTGGCCGCTGCCGGCGCTGCGGCTGAAAGCTTTGGAGCGGGTGGCGGCCAGGTAACGCTGCCCTCCTTCACCACGGTGGTGCCGCGGATCACCTCGTCTTCCATGTTGACGTCGATGATGCCGTCCTTGGTCTTGCACAGTTCTTCGGTCAGCCGAAACAGGTTGGTCGCATACAGCGTACTCGATTGTTTGGACAGTCGGCTCGGCAAATCACTGTAGCCGATGAGGGTCACGCCGTGCTTCACCGCCACTTGGTGCGGTTCGGTCAGCTCGCAGTTGCCGCCCTGCTCCGCAGCCATGTCGACGATGACGCTGCCCGGTTTCATCGACTTCACCATGTCGGCTGTGATCAGCTTCGGCGCCGGCTTGCCCGGAATGAGCGCAGTGGTAATGATGATGTCCACTTCCTTCGCCTGTTTGGCGAAAACCTCGGCCTGTGCCCTGAGGAAACCCTCGCTCATCACCTTGGCGTAACCGCCGACGCCGGTGCCTTCTTCCTGATAGTCCACGGTGACGAACTCGCCGCCCAGGGATTTGACCTGATCGCCCACTTCGGGGCGCGTGTCATTGGCGCGCACAATGGCGCCCAGGCCCGAAGCCGTGCCGATCGCAGCCAGACCCGCAACCCCTGCGCCGATGACGAAAACCTTGGCCGGCGGCACCTTGCCCGCAGCCGTGATCTGGCCGGTGAAGAAACGGCCGAAGTGATGCGCCGCTTCGATGACGGCGCGGTAGCCGGCAATGTTGGCCATCGAGGAGAGCGCGTCCAGCTTCTGTGCGCGCGAGACGCGCGGCACGCTGTCCATCGCCAGCACGGTGGCCTTCTTCGCCGCGAGTTGCTTCAACAGTTCGGGGTTCTGCGCCGGCCAGATGAAGCTGACCAGCGTGCCACCTTCGCGCATCAGGCCGACTTCTTCCGTGCTGGGTCCGCGCACCTTGAAGACGATGTCCGATGTGTTCCACAGTTTGGCCGCGGTGTCGACGATTTCGGCGCCGGCAGCGCGATAGGTGTCATCGCTGAAATTCGCGAGATCGCCGGCGCCGGATTGCACGACAACCTTGAAGCCCAGCTTGATGAGCTTTTCCACGACTTCCGGCACGGTAGCGACGCGTTTTTCTCCCGCCGCTGTCTCTTTTGACACCCCTATGATCTGAGGCATGAATTCCCCTTCTTTAACCGAGCTTCATTCATTGTTTTCTCCATGTGGTACCGCACCCTCGCGGCCCAACTGCCCGCTGAATTATAAGATAAAACACGGCGATGCCTTTGACATGCATCAAGTCCAGCCAACCAAGATTGCGGCCGCCTTCGCGGGAAGCTCAGGAGATGCGGCACGGCGCGACTCATGTGGAGGTTAGTGATGGGTAAGGGCGATAAAAAGCGGGTTGCACATCACTATCTCTCATCACTATCTCTCATCACTATCTCTCATCACTATCTCTCATCACTATCTCTCATCACTATCTCTCATCACTATCTCTCATCACCATCTCTCATCACCATCTCTCATCACCCTCTTTTATCACGAATTTGCATCGCCTCTCAAAGCTTGACGGCCCGCAGCACGTTCGCCCGCTCGCGCGCGCCTGCCATCATGAAGGCGAGATCCGACCCGCTCAGGATGAAGCGCATGCCGAGCTGCATATAACGCTCCATGACTGGCGGGTCGTAGACTCCACCCATGCCCGGAAATTTTCCGTGGTTGCGGCATGCAGCGATGACTTTCCGGTACGCCTCCTCGACCTTGGCGTTGGTGTATTTCCCGGGAATGCCCATTTCCGCGCAGAGATCATTGGTGCCGACAAGCAGCACATCGACGCCCTTCACCGCGGCGATTTCCTCGGCATTGGCGATGGCCTTGGGTGTCTCCAGCATCACCACGACCAACGTCTCCTCGTTAACCAGCCGCGTCGCCTCCCCCACCGGGACCGAGCGAAAGCCGAGTTGTGGCTGCGGCCCGCCGATCGAGCGATGCCCGACCGGCGGATACTTGCAATGCGCGACTGCGCGGGTCGCTTCTTCCGGCGTATCCACATGCGGCAGCACGATGCCCTGCGCGCCGGTGTCCAGGATGCGCGATGCGTGGTGGTGCTCCGGCCCCGGCACCCGCACGAGCGGCGTGATCCCGACCGCGAGTGCGGCCATGGCCATCTGGGCTGCCGTGTCGAGATTGGTCGAACTGTGCTCCATGTCGATGAACAGCCAGTCGAAATCGCAACCGTGGGCGATGGTCGCGATATCGACGGTACGCGACTGGCGCACACCCATGCCCAGCGCGACGCCACCGGCCGCGAGCCGGCGCTTGGTGTGATTCGGAACGACGTCCATGCCTTCTCCTCGTTTTCGCCGCCAGAGCGTGCGGCGGCGACTATATTAACGCACGATCAAGATTTGCCCGATGGGCCACCGCGCACTGGTCACTGGCCACCGTGCACCGGTCACTTCTATAATTCGTCATGCCCGGCATCCGCGTCCTTCCCGACCTGCTCATCAGCCAGATTGCGGCCGGAGAAGTTGTGGAGCGTCCGGCCGCCGCGCTGAAGGAATTGCTCGAAAACAGCCTCGACGCGGAAGCCCGTCAGATCTCGGTGCAGCTCGCCGGCGGCGGCACCAAGCTCATTCGGATCGCCGACGACGGGTCCGGCATCCCGCAGAACCAGTTAGCGCTGGCCCTCACGCGACACGCGACGAGCAAGATCGCAGCGCTCGAGGACCTGGAACGCGTTGCCAGCCTGGGGTTCCGCGGTGAGGCGCTCGCAAGCATCGCCGCGGTCTCGAACCTCGCTCTCACCAGCCGCCGCGCCACGGACAAGCATGCGTGGACGGTCACGGCCAATGGCGCGGAAACCTCCAAGGTGGCGCCCGCCGCACTCGCCGCCGGGACGACCGTCGAAGTGCGCGACCTCTACTTCAATACGCCGGCGCGGCGCAAATTCCTCAAATCGGAAGCGACCGAGTACGCACACTGCGAGGAGGCGTTCAAGCGGGTGGCGCTGTCGCGCCCCGAACTG
Organism: Betaproteobacteria bacterium; assembly: GCA_029863175.1. The sequence goes on from JAOTVX010000010.1 coordinate 48,877, forward strand.
GCGTTCACGCTGCAGCACAACAGCCACGTGCGGTGGCACCTCAAGGCGCAGCCGCTTGAGGAGCGTATCGGCGCCCTGCTCGGTGAGGACTTCCACGCCTCATCGCTCCCGGTCGATGCGGCGAGCGGCGCCTTGCGCCTGCGTGGGTCGATCGGACTGCCGGCGCAGGCGCACGCCGCGCGCGACGCACAGTATTTCTTCGTGAACGGCCGATACGTGCGGGATAAGCTCGCCGCGCACGCCATCCGTCAGGCCTACCAGGACGTGCTGCATCACGAGCGGCATCCAGCCTACGTGCTCTTCCTCGACATCGACCCCTCGCAGGTGGACGTCAACGTGCATCCCACCAAGACCGAGGTGCGCTTCCGCGAGGCGCGGGCCATTCATCAGTTCGTCTTTCACGCGCTCAACCGTGCGCTCGCGCAGACGCTCGCAGGCGTCGCCGCCGAGTCGGGCCGCGCCGATGCCACAGTCCTGCCGCGCGCAGCCGCCACGTTGGGGCAGGCGGCCGGTGGAAGCCTGGCGCTCGGGTTGGCGCAGCCGGTTGCGTTCTACGAAACCCTGTTCGGCCGCCAGGCCCCGGCCGCCGAGGCGATCGAAAGCGACACGCCTGCAGCCTCCGACTACCCGCTGGGATTTGCGCTCGCCCAGCTCTCGGGCGTCTACGTGCTCGCCCAAAACGCCAAAGGGCTGATGATCGTGGACATGCACGCCGCGCACGAGCGCATCATGTACGAGCGGCTCAAAGCCACGCTCGATGCGCGCGCCATACCGATGCAGCCATTGCTGGTGCCGGTTACCTTCGGCGCCGAGGCGCTCGACGTGGCGACCGTGGAGGAGCACGGCGAGGCACTACGTGCCATCGGATTCGACCTCGCAGCCGCATCGCCCACGTCCGTGATCGTGCGCGCTATACCGGCACTGCTTGCCGACGCGGATGCACGCGAGCTGGCGCGCGACGTGCTTCGCGAAATACGCGAGTTCGGTGCGAGCCGCGCGCTCACCGAGCGACGCAATGAGCTGCTCGGCACCATGGCGTGTCATGCAGCCGTGCGCGCGAACCGGAAACTGTCGCTGCCAGAAATGAACGCGCTGCTGCGCGAGATGGAGGCGACCGAGCGCTCCGGCCAATGCAACCACGGACGCCCGACCTGGCACCAGATCACGTTGCCCGAGCTGGATAAGCTGTTCATGAGAGGTCGGTGACCTCTCATGAAGGGTGACGGGTGACGGGTGACGAGTGATGAGTGATGAGTGCCCGGTAACGACAATGCCTAAGGCAGCATCCAAGCCCAAAAAGCGAAAGAGGGCCGCGAAACGCTCGAGGCGTGCCGCGCCCCGTCAGGCGCCTGCACGACCAAAGGCGTCGAGACCTGCCCGTAAAGAGACGGCCGTCGCGCCTGAACCGGCGGCTGCAGCACAGCGCACTGCGCCCGCCGCCGGGCCACTCGGCGAGCCTCGTCACCTGTCACGCGTCACTCGTCACGCCAAATGGCCGCCGGCCATTTTGCTGATGGGACCGACCGCGAGCGGCAAAACCGCGCTGGCGCTGCGCCTCGCTGCCGAGCTGCCATGCGAAATCATCAGCGTCGATTCGGCACAGATCTACAAGGGCATGGACGTCGGCACGGCAAAGCCGGGGGCGGATGTGCTCGGCCGGGCGCCGCACCATCTCCTCGACATCATTGAGCCGCACGAGAGCTATTCCGCCGCGCGCTTTCGCGACGACGCCCTTGCCCTGATGCGTGAGATTACGGAGCGCGACCGCATACCGCTCCTCGTTGGCGGCACGATGCTCTACTTCCGCGCACTCGTCGAAGGCCTCAATGACCTGCCCGAGGCGGACCCCATCGTGCGCCTCATGATCGATACCATGGCCGAGCAGGAGGGATGGCCAGCCGTCCACGAGAAGCTCCGGCAAGTGGACCCGGAGACAGCGGCCAGGCTGGATCCCCACGACTCCCAGAGGATCGAGCGCGCGTTCGAGGTCTATTACATCACCAATAAACCGCTATCGGAGCTCCTGCGCAAGCCCAAGTATGTCTATTTTCCCTACACGCCGATCAAGATCGCGCTGGCCCCGAGCAACCGCGAAGTGCTGCATGAGCGCATTGCGCAGCGCTTTGATGCGATGATCGAGCAAGGGCTGGTGGGCGAGCTGAAAAAACTGCGTGAGGAGTACGGGCTCGAGCCCGGCATGCCTTCCATGCGCTGCGTCGGCTACCGGCAGACGTGGAATTTCCTCGAGGGACGGCTCGACGCCGCCGGCCTGCGTGAAGAGGGTATCGCAGCAACCCGCCAGCTCGCCAAGCGCCAGCTCACGTGGTTGCGCTCGATGGAGGACGTTACCGAGTTTGATTGCCTCACCGATGATATTCAGGTGCTCGTGCTCGAGTACGTGCGGCGTGAGCTGAAATCAATTCTGGTGGGCGGCTAATGGTCGGCCGAAACTGGTGATGGATGATAGTGATGAGAAATGGTGATGAGAGATGGTGATGAAAAAGCAGAAACTAACTTGGCGCTTTACCCATCACCAGTAATCATCACCAGTTTCCATCACCATTTATCATCACCAGTAATTGTCACAGAGTAGTGGTCGTGCCCCTTCCACTACGCGTATTGCAGCCACCGGTTTACTTGTAGCCCGTGTCCATGTGGCGCAGCCGCTCGGCAATCGCTCTCAGCAACGACATGGCGATCTCGGGCCTGCTCTTGATCAGGTCAAGGACGTCATTGCGGTTGACGGGCAGCAGAACGCAGGCGGTCTCCGCGACGGCGTTGGCAACGCGGGTCGACTGTTCGGCGAGCGCCATTTCGCCAAAAACGCCCCCGGGCCCGATCCTTTCGACAACTTGCGATTCCACGGAGACCGCGACCCGCCCTTCGAGCACGACGTACATGAAAACCCCGGTCTCCTCCGCCTTCATGATGACCTTGTGCACAGGGTAATGCAGAGGGGGGCGTTCCTGAAGCGCGCGCACGAACTCGGCGAGGAGCTTTTCGTCCAACACCTTGGTTTCGGCCACCTCGCGCCAGTCCGGCAGGCTCCTGGTCATGCTCAACGTGAAAAACGACAAGCGCAGGCGTTTGATCATGATGTTCATCAGCATGACCCCGAACTCGGGGGTTTGCTGGATGGCGTGCTGGCACTGCCTCGCGTCAAGTGACAGGACGCGGCACGGAATTCGCGCCACCGCGCTCGCGCTGCGCGGCCGATGAGCGATCACGGCCATCTCGCCGAAGAGCTCGTCGCGCTTGACGATATCCAGGCTCCTCGTGCCGCGGCGCAGGCCCACCTCACCTTCGATGAGCAGATACATCTTGTCGCCCATCTGATTCTCGACGAAGAAGCACCCGCCTTCGGGCATGGTCTCCTCCGTCCCGAGCGAGTTGAAGCACATCCGGGTCAGGATCGGGTTGTAGCCCCAGCTGCGTCGCGGAGGTTGCGTGAAGTCCAGATCGTTCGGGTCTGTCTCTGCCATGTTCGCGTCCTTGCTTAAGATCCGTGAATCGTGATTGGTGATTCGTGAATGGAGGTTATACTTGGACGCTCTGCGCTCTGTTGATCGGTTTAGGTGTTATCGGCACGTCGCATCACGACTCACGACTCACGGATTTTCTGCGGTTATCTGCGGCTAATAACGCTTAACGATTTTTTGCGTTCTAGTTTCCGGTGCGCTTCACCCGGGCGTCGGCCCATCCCCGCGCCAGCGTAATTTTAACGTCCTCCCCGGCTCTCAGCTGTACCACATCACGCACGATCGTCCCATCGGCCGCTTCGGTAATGCTATAGCCCCGCTCCAGCACCCGGTGGGGATCGAGATGCTTGAGATGCGCATCGAGCCGGGCCAGAACGCCCACCGCCGCTTCGAGTGCCCGTCGGCCACAGTCGCGCAGGCGCCGCCCCAGCTCCACCTGGACCCGGGCGAGCGCGGCAACGTCGGGGACAACGCCGCGCAAGCGCAGCCCCATCGCCTGGAGCTGCCAGCCCCCCGCCTCGAGCTCACGCCGCCCGGCGGCGCGAAGCCGGCTCGCGAGATGGTTCAACTCGCCCTGCTGGTTACGGATTCGCTCTCCCGGATGAACCGCCCGTCGCGAGAGGTAGTCAAGCCGCTGCATGCGGTCTTCCAGACCACGCCGGCCAACTCGCAGTAACTGGTGGCCAACATGGACCAGCAGCTGACTGAACTCGGCGCGGTTTGGCACCACCAATTCCGCCGCCCCCGTCGGGGTCGGTGCCCTGACATCAGCGACAAAGTCCGCGATGGTGAAATCGGTTTCATGCCCGACGCCGCTCACCACGGGCACCGGGCAGGCGCGAATCGCGCGTGCAACCGCCTCCTCGTTGAACGCCCACAGGTCCTCGATACTGCCGCCGCCGCGGCACACGATCACGACATCGCACTCGTGGCGTTCCCCCGCCAGGGCGATCGCCGCAGCGATCCGCGCCCCAGCGCCCTCGCCTTGCACCGGCGTCGGATAGACGATGACCGGAAGGCGCGGCATCCGCCGGCGCAGGGTGGTCAGGACGTCGCGCAACGCCGCCGCCTGTGGCGACGTGACTATGCCGATCTGGCGCGGGAAACGCGGGAGAGACCGCTTGCGCGCGGCATCGAAAAGGCCTTCCTGCTCGAGCCGCGTCTTGAGCTTCTCGAAGGCCTCGTAGAGCGCACCCAGTCCCGCGTGCCGCATGGCCTCCACGTTGAGCTGAAACTTGCCGCGCGCTTCGTAAAGGGTCGGCTGCGCCCGCACTTCGACCCGGGCGCCGTCCTGGGGTTGCCACCCGAGCAACTGCGCGCGGTGCCGGAAAAGAACGCAATCGACCTGTGCCTGCGCGTCCTTGAGCGTGAAATAGCAGTGTCCGGACTCATAGCGCTTGAGATTGGAGATCTCGCCGGCTACCCAGGACAATGGCAGCGTGCGTTCGATAGATTCCTTGGCAAGCCGGTTGAGCTCGGCAACCGAGATGACGGGCGGCAGTGGCCGCTCCGCGATGAAGTCGGGCATCGAGTCATTCTAAACCGGTTCTGAAAGTGTGACTTTTTTCACCTTTTGCCGGCTCCCCTCCCCAGGGTCCGTCCACAGCCGCGCCGTTTTTACTGCATGACTGCCTGCAATCCCAGGCGGGACGCGGCTCTTCAGTCAACTACTTGAATATAATGACAAAACTAACGAGCAAGAAATAATCGGTAGAGAAAAATCCCATACGGAAAACTCAGTTAGGGGGGTTTTGCGTGAACTATGCACATGCTTATCCACAAACATTGTGGACAATCAAAAAAGGCCATTCAGGACAGACGTGTTACGTGACATTGCTCAGACAATTGGTTAAGGATTCTCTGCAAAAGTTTGCAGAGAATCCTAATGGGATTACGTCTTATCTCAGCGAATTCGCCGGCGGTACATTGAGCAGGCGGTGACCTGGAGCTGAGGAGCCAATATGAAACAGAAAACGATTGACGCGGCCGCCAAGGTGCGTCCTGTGAGCGCCCGGAACGCTCAAAAACACTCCCCATGCCCCGCATCGAGGCCTTTAAGTGAGTAAGACTTAATGATTCGTCAACGACCATCATCAACCTTATTGAGGAATCTCTGCACGCTTTCTTGTGCAGAGATTCCTTAATGATCGCTTGCTGAAAATTGATTGCCCGATTAAAGTGACGGCGAAATTCTAGGAGTTTCTGTTTGTTCGCCCTCGTCGAAGCTGCCGGCTGGCCCATCTGGTTCCTCATCGTCGCATCCGTCATCGCCTTCGCCATCATCGGCGAGCGAATGTGGTCGCTACGCGCGGGCGTGGTAATTCCAAAGAACCTGCTGACACAGACGATCCACGAATTCCGCCAGAATGGCGTGACTTCGCAGATGCTCTCGCGCCTTGCCACCGGCTCCCCGCTCGGGAAGGTCTTTGCCGCCGGGCTGCGGAACGTCAAGAGCACCCCCGCCATCATGAAGGAAGCGATCGAGGAATCGGGGCGCACCGTCGCGATCGATCTGGAGCGTTTTCTGATCACCCTCGGCACGATTGCAGCGATCGCACCGCTGCTCGGCCTGTTCGGCACCGTGATCGGCATGATCGAGATCTTCGGCTCGCAGACCCCCAGGGGAGGCAATCCGCTGGTTCTCGCGCACGGCATCTCGATCGCGCTCTATAACACTGCCTTCGGGCTGGTGGTGGCGGTGCCCGCCATGATCTTCTACCGGTATTTCCGCGGGAAGGTGGACGAAATGCTGGTGGACATGGAGATGCAGGCCATCAAGCTGGTCGAGATCATCCACGGCGAGCGCCAATGAGGTTTCGGCCGCGCGCATTCCGCGAGGAGCCGGAGATCAATTTCATTCCGTTGATCGACGTGCTGCTGGTGATCCTGATCTTCCTCATGGTGACAACCACCTACTCGCGCTACGCGGAGCTTCAGATCAACCTGCCGTCCGCGGAGGCCGAAAGCCCCCGGGAGCGCCCGAACCAGATCGACGTTGGGGTCGACGCCCAGGGTAACTACTCGGTAAACCGTAATGCGACGCCGTTCACGGATAGCGTCGCCTTCAGCGACGCGCTACGGCGCGCTGCCAGCGGCATCAAGGACCCGGTCGTGGTCATCAGCGCGGACGCCCAGGCCCCGCACCAATCGGTGATCCACGTCATGGAGGCCGCGCGCATTGCCGGTTACGGTCGGATCACGTTCACCACCCAGGCCGCTAAACGGTGAACGGTGATCCGTGAACGGTCGGGCCTGCACCCCGCCGCCGGCCACTGCCTATACCGTTTACCGCTCGCTCATGATGTCGTGGATCCAGCCGCACTGGGAACGGTTCACCGCGGTGTCCGCGCTCCTATCGCCGATCAGCCTTCTCTTCCGCGTCATTACCGGCGCACGGCGCGCCAGTTACCGCGCCGGCCTTACGAGCACGATCCGCCTGCCGGTTCCGGTGGTCGTGGTGGGCAATATCACTGCAGGAGGGACCGGTAAGACACCGCTGGTCCTGTGGCTCGCGGCATTCCTGAGGGCGCAAGGACGATCCCCGGGAATCGTGTGCCGCGGCTATGGCGGCACGCATAGCACCCCGCAGCCCGTTCGGCCCGACAGTAACCCTTATGTGTGCGGCGACGAGGCAGTCCTGCTCGCGCGACGCAGCAGCTGCCCGGTTTGGACCGGCGCTGATCGGCCCGCTGCTGCACGAGCACTGCTGGCCGCCGCGCCTAGCTGCGATATCGTGCTGAGCGATGACGGGCTCCAGCACTACGCGCTCGCGCGCGACCTCGAAATCTGCGTAGTCGACGGCGACCGCGGGTTCGGAAACGGTTGGCTGCTTCCTGCAGGACCGCTGCGCGAGCCGCCTTCGCGCCTGGCCGAGGTCGATGCGGTCGTCATCAACCGCGTCGGGGCCCGCCCGGCGCCGCTCCCCGCCATTTTGCGGCTCAATGCGCAATGCCTCGGGATGAGACTCGAGGCGAGTGGATTTTGGAACCTGCAACACGCGAATCGCCGTGTCAGCGTCGAGCACTTTCGCGGCAAGCGGGCGTACGCCGTGGCTGGAATCGGTAATCCCGGCCGCTTTTTCCGGCAGCTGCAAGCAATGGGGCTGAACTTCACGCCCCATTCCTTTCCTGATCATCACCCATTTACTGCTTCCGACCTGGCGTACGCCGGGGCGGAAGCAGTCGTGATGACGGAAAAGGATGCGGTAAAATGCCAGCGCTTCGCTCCGGAAACGTGCTGGGCCATGGCCGTGGATGCGGTACCCGATGCCGGTCTCGAGGAACTCGTTCTGCGCAAGCTCGAGGCCACGGCGAAGCGAGAAGAGCGATAATAGGCCACCGTTGACCGACGACAGGTTCAGCGCAGGGCAGGAAACGGGCGACGCGCGACATTCGCGCTTGGCGGCATCCCGCTCATCGTTCACCGCTCACCGTCTATTGTTCGCCACGTGACATGGACAGAAAACTGCTCGACATACTCGTTTGCCCGCTGTGCAAAAGCCCCCTCGTCTACAGGCAGGCGGCGGCCGAACTCGTCTGCAAGCCGTGCCGGCTCGGCTACCCGATCATGGACGACATTCCGGTGATGCTCGAGGATGAGGCGCGCAAGCTTTCTCCCGAGGAGGAAGTTTGACGAGCCGTGAGCGCGCGAGGGCGTAAGCGCGCGAGATGGACGACATGCTGTTACGAATTTTCGACTTCCCGCCCTCCCGATCTCCCGCCCTCCCGTGAAGTTCGTGGTCATCATTCCCGCGCGCTACGCCTCTTCCCGGTTCCCCGGCAAGCCGCTCGCCGACCTGGGCGGCAAGCCCATGGTGGTGCGTGTTGCCGAGCGCGCGCGACGCAGCGGCGCAGCGGAAGTCGTGATTGCCACTGACCACGCGGGGATTGCCGAGGCCGCCGTGAGCCACGGGTTTGCCGCGGTGATGACGCGGAAAAACCATGCATCCGGTACCGATCGCATCGCGGAAGTAGCCGCGCGCCGGCGCTATCCCGCTCACCGTGTCGTCGTCAACGTGCAGGGCGATGAGCCGCTGATCGAGCCGGCGCTGATTCGGGACGTTGCCGCGAGCCTGACGCGCCACCGCGCCGCGCAGATGGCAACCGCGTGCCATCCCATCCGCACTGCCGCCGAGCTCGCCAATCCCAACGTCGTGAAAGTCGTGCTCGACCGTGCCGGTTACGCCCTCTACTTCAGCCGGGCAGTCATTCCCTACGCACGCGATGCGTTTGCGCAGGGCATCAAACGCATCCCGCAAGGCCTGCCGGCCTACCGGCATCTCGGCATCTACGCTTATCGCGCGGCATTTTTGAGAACGTACACCCGTCTGAAACCGGTCGCGATCGAGCGCGCCGAGGCGCTAGAGCAGCTGCGCGCCCTCGCCCACGGTCATCGCATCGCCGTCACCGTGACGCGCCGCGCGCCTCATCATGGCGTCGACACACCGGCGGATCTGCGCCGCGCGCGCCGCGCACTTGCCTGAAGCCGCGTGACCGCTCAGCGATTGGAGACAGGATGCGAATAATACTGCTGGGTTTGCCCGGTGCCGGCAAGGGAACACAGGCGAGATTTCTCATTGAAAAGTACCGGATCCCGCAAATCTCGACCGGAGACATGCTGCGCGCGGCGATGAAGCAGGGCAGCCCCTTGGGGATCAGGGCCACGGAATTCATGGAGCGCGGGGAGCTCGTTCCCGACGATGTGGTAATCGAACTCGTCAAGGAACGCCTGCGCGTGCCCGACTGTGCCCGCGGCTTCATCATGGACGGCTTCCCTCGCACCATTCGGCAGGCCGAGGCGCTGCACGATGCCGGCATCGACATCGATTTCATTGTGGAAATCGAGGTCGGTGACGGCGAGATTCTGCGTCGCATGAGCGGGCGCCGGGTACATCTGGCCTCCGGTCGAACCTACCACGTCGAGTTCAATCCGCCGCGCGTGCCAGGGAAGGACGATGTCACCGGCGAGCCGCTAGTCCAGCGCGCCGACGACAACGAGGACACCGTCATGCAGCGGATCGCGACCTATCACGCCCTCACCAAGCCGCTGGTCTCCTACTACATGAAGGCGCGCGAAAGCGGCGATCCGCGGGCGCCGCTCTACGTCAATATCTACGGCAAGGGGTCGGTGGAGCACATCCGCGACAAGCTCTTTGCGGCCCTGGCATCGAAGCCGGGATAAGCAAGGTTTCCGACGTCGACGACCTTGCCCACTGCGTGGTGACCACCGTGCGCCTGCAGGCTGACTACGACAAGGACCGGGCTGGCGCCACCTCCGGCCGGACCGGCGCCGATTTGAATAAGTAACCACAGAGGCACAGAGAACACAGGGCAACCGCCCCGGATCGGGAAGGCACGTGGGGAGCTTCCTGGGATGGTAAAATCGTCACGCTCGTAGTTCGGCTTTCTCCATGAACTCTGTGTCTCTGTGGTAAGAATGTAACTAATATGGCCAAGAAAAACGCCTTTTACGCCCAGTCCGGCGGTGTCACCGCCACCATCAACGCCACCGCCTGCGGTGTAATCGAGACTGCACGCAAGCACCGCCGCCACATCGCTAAAGTCTACGCCGGCCGCGACGGAATCATCGGCGCGCTCACCGAAGACCTCATCGACACCTCAAAGGATTCGGTGGCGGCGATCCGTGCCCTGCGCCATACGCCGGGCGGCGCCTTCGGGTCGTGCCGCTACAAGCTGAAAAGCCTCGAAGAAAACCAGGCCCAGTACGAGCGCTTGATCGAAGTCTTCAAAGCGCACGACATCGGCTACTTCTTCTACAACGGGGGCAACGATTCGGCCGACACCTCGTACAAGGTCTCGCAGATCGCCGCCAAAATGGGCTACCCCCTTGTCTGCATCGGCATTCCCAAGACCGTGGACAACGATCTTGCTGTGACGGACTGCTGCCCAGGCTTCGGCTCCGTGGCCAAGTACGTAGCGACCAGCATTCGCGAGGCTGGATTCGACGTCGCGTCGATGGCGCGCACGTCCACGCGCGTGTTCGTCCTGGAAGTGATGGGCCGGCACGCGGGCTGGATCACCGCTGCCTGCGGTCTCGCCGCGGAACAGGAAGGCGACGGGCCCCATATCCTGCTATTTCCCGAAATCCCGTTCGATCAGGACCGCTTCCTTGCAAAAGTGGATGACAGCATTCGCCGGCATGGCTACTGCACGATCGGCGTGTCGGAAGGGCTGCGCTGGCCCGACGGGAAGTTTTTGTCGGAATCGGGCCTGCGGGACGCCTTCGGCCACGCGCAGCTCGGCGGCGTCGCCCCGCTCATCGCGCAGCTGGTCCGCGACAAGCTCAAGCAAAAATACCACTGGGCTGTCGCCGACTACCTGCAGCGCTCGGCCCGCCACATCGCCTCGAAGACCGACGTATTGCAATCGTATGCGGTCGGAAAAACCGCCGTCGAGCTGGCCGTCAAGGGGCGCAGCGGGGTGATGCCGGTCATCGTGAGAAAGTCGGCCCGGCCGTACCGCTGGACGATCGGCGTGGCTGATCTGAAGGATATTGCCAACCACGAAAAAATGATGCCGCGCGACTACATCACCGAGGATGGGTTTCACATCACGGCGAAGTGCCGGCAGTACCTGGCGCCACTGGTGCAAGGCGAGGATTATCCGCCGTACCGAAACGGGCTACCGGCATACGCGAAGCTCAAGAACGCGCCGGTCCCGAAGAAACTCGCCACTGAATTCAAGATTTGAACCGCCAAGACGCCAAGAGCGCCAAGCAATCAGGATCGAAGACACGCAGGAGACGAAACAACGGAGCGCGATAGTCGCAGGAAGCTCGCTTTCTCGCGGGTCGCCGGAGAGGAGCTTCGGCCTTCTGGGTCAGTTGATTCTCTTGGCGTCCTTGGCGCCTTGGCGGTTGCACTGAGAAAATGACACTCGAACGAGCGCGAGAACGGCTCAAAGTGCAGGCCGGTTGCGGTGGGTCTTACAACGCGAACTCCGCGAAACTGATTCTCTCGGAGGTCACGAAGAAGCACGGCCAGCGGGCGGTGGATGGGCTGGTCGTCGAGCTCGCGCTCGACCGGATATTCGGGATCAGGCCCGGCACACGCTTCGAGCGCGGCCTGGCGCTAGATCCCGCGAAAGACGGAAACTGAATAACTTTGTTACCAAAGGGGATCTCATGCCATACGATTTGTTGTTTGCGCTCATCTGCTCGCTCGTGGGCCTATTCGTCGGAGTCATCTGGATCAAGTCGATCCTCGCCCAGCCCGCCGGCAATGATCGCATGCGCGAGATCGCCGCAGCGGTGCAGCAGGGCGCGGTCGCGTACCTGTGGCGGCAATACAAAGCCATCGCCATCGTCGGCGTCGTGCTCTTTTTCCTGATCGGCTTCGGTCTCAGCTCGTGGTCCACAGCCGTCGGTTTCCTGATCGGCGCAGTGCTCTCGGGTGCCGCGGGCGCAATCGGAATGAACGTGTCCGTGCGCGCGAACGTGCGGACGGCCGAGGCGGCGCGCAAGGGACTCAACGAGGCGCTCGCCCTCGCGTTCCGCGGCGGGGCGGTCACGGGTATGCTCGTGGTCGGGCTCGGCCTCCTCGGCGTAACGCTCTTCTACTGGTCGCTACTCGGCAGCGCGGCGCACGGCGCCTCGATCAAGGATATCGCGCACCCCCTCATCGGTCTCGCGTTCGGCGGCTCCCTGATCTCGATCTTCGCCCGGCTGGGAGGCGGCATCTTCACCAAAGGCGCGGACGTCGGCGCCGACCTGGTCGGCAAGGTGGAGGCGGGCATTCCCGAGGACGACCCGCGCAATCCTGCCGTGATTGCCGACAACGTTGGTGACAACGTCGGCGATTGCGCCGGCATGGCGGCCGACCTCTTCGAGACCTACGCGGTGACCATTATCGCGACCATGCTGCTCGGTGCGCTGCTGCTGTCGAAGCCGGCCGTCGCGTCGCTGGCCGCGACCTACCCGCTTGTGCTGGGCGGCGTCTCGATCGTCGCCTCGATCATCGGCTGCTACTTCGTGAAGGCGAAAAGCGGCGGGAAGATCATGGCGGCGCTCTACCGCGGCCTCATCGTCGCCGGCGTGCTTGCGGCAATCGGCTTTGTCGCAGTCACCTACTGGATGATGGGCGACATCTCACAGCACTATCCCGAACTGACACCCCTCAAGCTCCTCGGGGCCGCGCTCGTGGGCCTCGTGTTGACTGGCCTCATGGTGGTGATTACCGAGTACTACACCGGTACCGAGTTTGCCCCGGTGCGCCACATCGCCAGCGCCTCGACGACGGGTCACGCGACCAACATCATCGCAGGGCTTGGGGTCTCGATGAAAGCGACGGCGTGGCCGGTGATCGCTGTTTGCGCGAGCATTTACGCGGCCTACACCCTGGCGGGCCTCTACGGCATCGCGATCGCTGCGACAGCCATGCTCTCCATGACCGGCATCATCGTGGCGCTCGACGCCTACGGCCCGATTACCGACAACGCGGGCGGCATCGCGGAAATGGCGGACCTGCCGAAGGAAGTGCGGGCCATCACCGACCCCCTCGACGCGGTAGGCAATACGACCAAGGCAGTGACCAAGGGATATGCGATCGGCTCGGCTGGGCTGGCGGCGCTCGTGCTTTTTGCCGACTATACGCATGCGCTGGAATCAGCCGGCAAGGCCGTGAGCTTCGACCTGTCCGATCCCGCCGTTCTGATCGGGCTCTTCATCGGCGGCCTGGTGCCCTACCTCTTCGGCTCCATGGCGATGGAAGCGGTCGGCCGCGCTGCCGGCTCGGTCGTGGTCGAGGTGCGCCGCCAGTTCAAGGAAATCCCCGGCATCATGGAAGGAACAGCGAAACCCGATTACTCCCGCGCGGTGGATATGCTGACCCGTTCCGCGATCAAGGAGATGATCGTGCCCTCGCTGCTCCCGGTGCTGGTGCCGATCGTCGTAGCGCTGGTCATGAACTGGCTGATGGGACCCGGCGCCGGCGTAAAAGCGCTTGGAGGCGTGCTCGTGGGCACGATCGTCACCGGCCTCTTCGTCGCCATCTCGATGACGACGGGCGGCGGCGCGTGGGACAACGCCAAGAAGTACATCGAGGACGGCAATCACGGCGGCAAGGGCTCCGACGCGCACAAAGCCGCCGTGACCGGCGACACGGTGGGCGATCCCTACAAGGACACGGCCGGCCCCGCGATCAACCCGCTCATCAAGATCATCAACATCGTGGCGTTGCTGATCGTGCCGCTGTTATGAAAACCACTAGCCACAGAGAGCACAGAGAACACAGAGAGTGAAGGGCCAAGAGAATTCATGCTTGTTGTCTGTTGTTATATTCTTCTCTGTGAACTCTGTGTCCTCTGTGGCTCAAGGTTTTGGCCGTGAAATATAGCTTCGAGGATCGCAAAGTCGTCTGCAAGGGCGACTACTGGATCGCGCCAAACGCGACGGTGATCGGCTCGGTGGTGCTAGAGAACAACGCCAGCGTCTGGTTTAATTGCGTGGTGCGCGGCGATAACGACACCGTTACCCTCGGTGAGAACTCCCAGCTCCAGGACAACTGCGTGCTGCATGTCGATCCGGGGTTCCCGATAACGATCGGCAGGAACGTCAGCGTCGGCCACATGGCGATGCTGCACGGCTGCACCGTCGGGGATGGAACGCTGATCGGCATCAAGGCGGTGATTCTCAACGGCGCCAGGATCGGCAGGAACTGCCTGATCGGGGCCAACTCCCTGATTGCCGAGGGCAAGGAAATTCCGGACGGCTCGCTGGTAATCGGATCGCCTGGGAAGGTGGTCCGGCAGCTATCGGAAGAGGAAATCCGGAGAATCAAATCGGCCGCCGACCATTATGTGCAGAAATTCAGGCGCTACCGGACGGATTTCAAAACCGATGAATAAACACGGCTTCAGGATCCGCACCCCCACCGGCATGATCGTCGAGAACCTACGCGAAAGGTTATCCCGGTTGGGCCCATTGCTTCGCCCGCTCGACGGCGCGGTGCCATCCGGCCAGCAAGTCCGCAGCCTGTGACCGGTCCATCGTGGGTTCGAAGACGCGCTCCGCTTGCCACTGGGTGTCGAGGTCGGCGGGACTCTTCCAAAACCCGACGCCGAGCCCCGCGAGGTAGGCCGCCCCCAAGGCGGTGGTTTCCTGAACGCGCGGCCGCACGACCGGCACGCCTATCACGTCCGCCTGAAATTGCATGAGCGCGTCGTTTCGGGCCGCGCCGCCGTCCACCCGCAACTCGCTCAGCCGCAGGCCCGAGTCGCCTTCCATCGCACGCAGGACATCTGCTGTCTGATATGCGATGCCTTCGAGCGCCGCGCGCGCCAGGTGCCCCGCACCCGTGCCTCTTGTCAGGCCCAGAATCGCGCCTCGGGCGTACGGATCCCAGTGGGGGCTGCCCAGCCCCGCAAAGGCCGGAACAAAATAGACGCCGCCGTTGTCGGCCACGCTGCGCGCGAGGGCCTCGATCTCATCGGCCGAACGGATAATGCCGAGACCGTCGCGCAGCCACTGCACGACTGCGCCAGCGATAAAAACGCTGCCTTCGAGCGCGTACTCGCGCTCCCGTCCGCCGGGGCACACCGCCGTGGTCACCAGCTTCGAGCGTGACCGGATCAGCTCGCGCCCGGTGTGCATCAGCATGAAGCAACCGGTTCCATAGGTGTTTTTGACCATTCCCGGGGTGACGCAGCGCTGGCCAAACAACGCCGCCTGCTGGTCGCCCGCGATGCCGGCCACGGGAATCGCCCCTGCAAAAAGATCGCCAGTGGTCTCGGCCACAACACCGCTCGAAGGACCCACTTCGGGCAGCATGCTTCGCGGCACGCCGAGCAACCCCAGGAACTCCTCGTCCCACCGCCCTTCGCGAATGTCGTAGAGCAGCGTGCGCGAGGCATTGGTTGCATCTGTCACGTGTACCGCCCCGCCCGAGAGCTTCCAGATGAGCCACGAGTCCACCGTGCCAAAAGCCAACTCGCCCGCATCGGCTCGCGCACGCGCCCCTGGCACGTTGTCCAGTATCCACGCGATCTTTGTCCCGGAAAAATACGCGTCGATGACGAGGCCGGTCTTCTCCATGAACCGCGGCTCGAGCCCCCGCGCCTTAAGCGTGTCGCACAGACCGGCCGTGCGTCGGTCCTGCCAAACAATTGCATTACAGATCGGCGCGCCCGTTGCGCGATCCCACACCACGGTGGTTTCGCGCTGGTTGGCAATCCCGATCGCGGCGATATCAGCGGCGCCCGCTCCGGCGCGTGCAAGCGCTTCGGCCGCGACAGCGGCTTGCGTCGTCCAGATCTCGCCCGGATCGTGTTCCACCCAACCGGGCTGCGGAAAAATCTGCGTGAACTCCTTGTGCGCGACCGCCTTGATGCCACCATCATAATCGAAGACGATGGCACGAGAACTGGTGGTGCCCTGGTCAAGTGCGAGTACGAAGCTCATGTGCCACAGTTCACACCCGATGACGGGTCAGTCCAAGGTAACGCGCGGCTTTCGCAAGGGGACGCAATGCAACAATACCGCTAAATTAAGCTGTTATGGCGCGACGTTTTGGTTTATTCTTAGCGCCGGGGAAAAGGTCCCGGGAGAAATAGTATGGGTTTTTACGCCTTCTACGTCATCGCCATCGTAATACTCGTTCTGCATTTCACAGGCTGGCTCAAGCGGAATAACCTCGAATGGCTGGTGCTGGTTCTCGCTGTTGCCACCTTTCCCGCCGTCATCTTCCTGAAATAGACTCGCCCCCGGGATTTCTCAGGGACGCGGAAGCGCCCGGCGCCTCGCCGGTCATGTCCCGCTCCCGCCACACCACGTCGCTTTACTTCAGTATCAGCATTACACCCGTTAGCGCGAGCAGCGCCGACAACACCTTGGAGAAAGTGTCCTGGCTGATACGGTTGCCGATGCGCTCACCGACATAGGTTCCGGCCCACATCATCGGCAGCAACAGCAGGCAAAGCAGCAAGGTCCCCATCGTGTAGTAGCCCGCCGCGCCGTAGCCGGCCATGCGGGCCACCATTTCGACCAGCCAGACCACGGCCACCGTGGCGCGAAATGGCTGGCGCCCCACGCCGCGCATGTGCAGGTAGATGACGACGAGCGTGCCGCCGCCGCCCGAAAAGATCGTGTCGATAACTGCTCCGACGAAGCCGACTGGAAACGCCCAGCGCTGGGAGCAGTTGACCTGGGGCAACCCAAGGATCTGCACCGCCGTCGCGTAACTGGCGTAGGCAATCAGCAGCCCCCCAAGCAGCTTGAGAAGCATCTGGTTGTCGAGTTGTTGCAACAACACGATGCCGACTACGACCCCCAGAAGCGTGGGCAGGATCAGCCGCCGCAATTCATCTCGCACGACAGCCTTCCAATCGCGGATGCTGATGAAAACGAACAGGGTCAGCACCAGAATCGAGAACATCGGTACGGCCGTGTGCACCGGCATCACGAACGCAAGCAGCGGTATTCCGACCATCCCGGCGCCGAATCCCGACATGCCGCGGATCGAGAAAGCAGTGAAAACCATGATCGCCGCGAGCGCCAGCTCGGGCGGCCCGAGCCCGGCAGGCAGCGCCATCACTTGAAGACGAGGCCAGTGCCGATTGCCATCAGCAGCACGCCGACACCCAGATTGAAGCGGCGCTGGTCGATACGGGCCGCGAGATAGTGCCCGAGCCGGGCGCCAATCAACACCCCGAGCAGGGTGAAAGGCATGAGCCTTGCGATCTCGCGCCAAGCGATCTTGCTCCAGTCCTGCAGCCAATGCACGATGGATGAGACGACAGTGAGCACGGTCACGGCCGGCACCACGATCGTGATCGGCATCAACAGCGTCAGCAGCGGCACCGCAACGGTCTGGCCGCCGAAGCCGGCGGTTCCGCGCACGGCGTACGCGGCCATCAGGGCGACGGCGGCGGCGATCAGTTCGAGCGGGCCAAGCGCGTCCACAGCCTGCGATACTCCATCCTGTTTCCTTCCGTGAGCCGGCGCAGCGCGTCAGTCCGCCATGGCGCGCGCCGGGCGCGTGAGGGCGAACGCGGTCGCAAGAAACGCGCACCCGCTGGCGCCGACCAGGACGAGCAACCAGAACGTTCCGGTATAACTGCCAACGAGCTTGTAGGTCAGCGCGAACACGGCCGGGCCGAACAAAACGCCCCCGAAGTTCCACACCATCGCGCCGCCAACCGCGGGGCTGACTTGACCCGGCGGCGCGAGCCGTGCGGCCTCCGCGATGAAGATTCCGTTCCAGGCAACGCCAGTGGCACCGAATACCACGAACAGGAGTATCAGCGCCCAGGCTGGCCAGGCGCCCGAGAGGAGCGTTAACACGATGCAGCAAATCACCATGACGAGGCCGAGCACCACCAGCACGAGCAGGCTGTCGCCCGCCGAGTCGGCAACCCAGCCCCACAGGATCCGAGCCGTAACGCCTGCCGCAAACACGAGTGAAAGCAGAAATCCCGCCGCGACCAGGCTGTAGCCTATTTCCTGGACCAGCATGGTGACGCCAAAGGTGGCGAAACACAGTTGCACGAAGGCGAAGCAGAAGGACATGAGCGAGAGCCAGCGCAGCGCCGGGTAACGCCAGACGAGACCGACGCCGGCCAGCAGGCCGCGCCGATCGGCCGCGAGGGCTCTCCTGTCGTCATCCCACGCCGCGCGCTGTGGCTGAATCGCTGCCGCTGTCGCCAGCGAGGCCATCACGACCACGCCCAGCGCCCATCTCCAGCCCAACGCGATTGTCACCGCCGGCGCGATCGCCCCCATCAACGCCCAGCCCAGCGGAATGCCCGTCTGCTTGATCGAGAAGATCAGGTTCCGGTTCTCCGGCGGACTGAACCGGAACAAGAGGTGGGCGGATGCGGGTTGCATCACGCTCAACGACAATCCCAGCAAGATCGAGCCGGCGAGCAGCGCCGCGAAGCTGGCCGTCATCGCCAGCAGCAACCCCAGCACCGTGGTAATGAGCCCGACCTGCATGGCGCGACACGCGCCCCAGCGCGGAACGAGGTTTCCCATAAACGGGGAACCCGCCATCGCAGTGCCGTAGATCAGGCTCACCTGGTAGCCGACCAGCGAAGGCTCCACGCCCAGGTTGACCGCCAGAGCGGGCGCAATTACCGGAAATGCCGAACTGCCCATGACCGCGGCGACCTGGGCGGCCGTCGTCGCCGCAACGACGGCAATGACCGTGGATCGGGAAACGGCACTCGAGAGGGGTTCCGTGTTCACGCCGACCGCCCACCTGTCGCATCGGTCCGGCCTGCAAGCCACAGCAGCCCAAGCGTAAGGATCCCCATCACGATCATGATGCCAAACGTGGCGCTGTAGGTGCCGATCACGTCGTACGCAATGGCAAACGCGGACGGTCCGATCAGCGAGCCGGAAAAGACGAAGAACGCCGTGCCGCCCGCGACCATGCTCGTCATACCCGGCGGGCTCAAGCGCGCACACTCCGCGTGGAAAACGCCGTTCCAGCCCACCGTGGCAGCCCCGAGCACCAAAAACAGCAAATAGACGAGCGGCCGCGGCCAGCCGGGCTCGAGCATGACAAGCACAGCCGATGAGACGATGACGAGCGCGCAAATGAGCTTGAGCACCGCGAGTCCGCTTTTCCAGCGATCGGCGAGCCAGCCCCACGGCACCCGCGTTGCGGCACCGCCGATCTGCACGACAGAGAGCATGATGCCTGCCTCGACCAATCCATAATCGGCCTCGGCAACCAGATAGAGCACCGTGAACGTCAGCATGATGCGTTGCACGCTGGAAAACAGCACCGAGGCAAGCGAAATCCAGCGCAGGGACACCTGGCGCAACACCAGTGGCACCCCGCCCCATGCTTCCACGCGGGCGCCTGCGGTGAGATGACGGTCATCGTCCCACGTCTCGCGGTAGGGGCGGACCATCAGCATCACCGCCACTGCTACTGCGGCGATCGTGGCCAGTGACCACTGCCAGCCGACAGAAACTGCCAGCGCTGGCGCGATGAGCGCAATCAGCACACCGCCGACCGGCACACCGGTCTGCTTGATCGAGAACATCAGGTTGCGCCGCTCTGGCGCGGTATACCGCACGAGCAAATGCGCCGCCGCCGGGGGCGCAATGCCGGTGCCAATCCCCGCGATAACCGACCCGAGTGCGATGACGGCGACGTGAGGCACCGCGAACAGTGAGACGCCGATGGCGCTCAGCGCCATGCTCGCTTGCGTCGTCGAGCCGGCGCCCCAGCGCAGCACCGCGTTGCCGCCGTAGATCGAAGCCACCATGGCCACGCCCCACGTCAAGCTCGCCTGGTAGCCGATCAGCACAGGACTCACCTGCAACGTATCGGCCACTTTGGGCGCAATCGTCGCGAGCACAATGCCCGCTGTCGCGGCAACCAGTTGCGCCGTGGTGACAACGAGCACGACGAACCAGGGTGCAGAATCTCGTGGCGCGGGCACTGACATCGGGTTCCGAATGGCAACGCGCATGGTAACAGTGAAAGTGACGCATTGTTCCCGCGCGTCCAAAGTGTGGTCGGCCCCGATGCGCCGGCTGCTCTTTTGACATGTCATGGCCGTGTTCGTAGAATTTCCAGCGCAGTACGGCCCAATGAAAGGAACACGATGAAAGCAGTCGTATTGCAGCAGCATGGCGGCCTCGAGCAGCTAAAGTGTGTCCCCGACTTCCCGGACCCGATCGTGCAAAACGGCCACGTCGTGATCCGCGTGAGGGCAACATCCTTCAACTACCACGATGTCTTCACGGTGCGCGGCATGCCGGGAATCAAGGTACCGCTGCCCATCATCATCGGCCTCGACATGGCAGGTGAGATCCTCGAGATCGGTCTTGGCGTGAGCGGTTGGAAACCCGGTGACCGGGTGCTCGTCAATCCGCTCAACCGCAAGAAGGGCCTGATGGGCGAAATGATGCACGGCGGACTCGCGGAGAAGTGCCTGGTGGCGGAGCACCAGCTCATCCGCATGCCGGACGGCGTCACCTTCGAGGATGCCGCCTCGTTGCCTGTTGCCTATGGCACGGCGCACCGCATGATCATCACGCACAAGACCATCAAGGGCGGGGATAAGGTGCTCGTCCTCGGAGCCAGCGGCGGGGTCGGCACGGGCTGCGTGATCCTCGCCAAGATGCTGGGCGCTGAGGTGATCGCGTGCGCGAGCAGCGAGGACAAGATCAAGCGTCTCAAGGATCTCGGCGCAGACCATGTCATCAATTACAAGGCGACTGATTTCTCCAAGTGGGCAGTCGAAAAATACGGCAAGCCGCAGCGGCGCACCTACGAAGGCGGCGTAGACGTGGTCATCAATTTCACGGGCGGCGACACCTGGCATCCCACTCTGCGGTGCGTCAAGCGCGGCGGCAAGATCTTGGTCTGTGGCGCGACCGCCGGCTACGACCCGAAAGAGGATCTGCGCTACATCTGGAGCTTCGAGCTGCAAGTGATCGGCTCGAACAGTTTCTACGACGAAAACCTGCAAGCGCTCATGGAGCTCATACAGGAAGGCAGGATGAAGCCGGTCATCGACAAGATGCTGCCGCTCGAGCAGGCGGCGGAAGGCCTCCGGCTGATCGAGACGCGCGAAGTCTTTGGAAAGGTCGTCGTCACGCCGTGACGACGACGGGTGACGAGTGATGAGTGATGAGTGATGGGTGATGGGCAAGTGCGAAAAGCGAGGAGCGCATTACTCATTACCCATTACCGGTTCCGGAAATCGTAGATGCCTGTCCCCTGCCCAGAGCCGCGCGGCTACCCTGGCAACCTCGGCCGTTTGTTTGAGGCGCATGCGAGCGCCGAGCGGCCGGCGATCGTCGACCTCTATGACGCCGCGCGGCCCCGTCCGTGGAGCTTTCGCGAGCTCGATGCCGCGTGCGACGCATGCGCGCGTGGCCTGGCAAGGAAAGGGCTGCGCGAGGGCGACCGGGTTGGTATTCTTTCGCTCAACCGCGTCGAATTCGTTATTACCCTACTTGGCGCGATGCGAGCAGGTGTCGTGCCCGTCCCCATCAATATCAAGCTCGCCCCGGAAACTGTCACCTATATCCTCGGCGATGCAGCGGCGCGGCTCGTGTTCGCAGAGCCGGCGTTCAAGCGGCTCGTTCCGCCGGGAATACCGGTCGTCGAATTTGGCGCGGCGGGAGAGACCGGGTTCGACGCGTTCTTCGACCCCGGACCGTTCGAGGCGTTCGCGCCCGGCCCTGACACCGTCGCGGTGCAGCCCTACACCTCGGGCTCCACCGGGCGACCCAAGGGCGTGCTGCTGACGCATTACGGCCAGAACTGGAGCCGGCTCGTCCTCGCGCACACCCGCGGCACGAGCGAGCGCGATGTGATCCTCGTCGCCGCGCCGCTCTACCACAAGAATGCGCTCAACGCGATCAAGCAGGGACTGACCGCCGGGGCGACGCTGCCGCTGCTGCCGCAATTCACCGTGGAACGCTACATCGACACGATCGGCCGTTATCGCTGCACCGTGATCTCCGGCGTGCCCACCATGATCTCTATGGTGCTGGCCCGCAAGGACCTGCTGGAGCGCGTCGACATGTCATGCGTGCGCACCGTCATGATGGGCTCAGCGTCCTCCTCGGCGCAGCTTCTCGCCGACGTCAGGCGCGCATTCCCTCACGCCGAGCCTCTCGTCGTTTACGGCGTTACTGAAGGCGGGCCGGTGCCACTCGGGCCGCATCCGGACGGCAAGCCGTGTCCGCCCGGCTCGATCGGCGTGCCCTACGCCGGAACCGAAGCCCGGCTCGTCGGCGGCAGTCATCCGGAGGAAGGCGAACTCGCCGTGAGAAACCCGGGTATTCTTCTGGGCTATCACAATCTCGCCCAGGAAACCGCGCAACGCATTCGCGACGGCTGGTATTACACCGGGGATGTATGCCGCCGGGACGCAGAGGGTTTTTATTGCTTCGTCGGGCGCACCGACGACATGTTCGTGAGCGGCGGCGAGAACATCTTCCCGGTCGAAGTCGAGACGCTACTCGAGCGCCATCCCGAGGTGCATCAGGCGCTGGTCATGCCCTTCGACCACGAGATGAAGGGCCAGGTGCCCTACGCTTTTGTCGTACTGCGGGCGGGCGCGAACGCCAGCGAGGAAAAGCTGAAACAGTTCGCCCTCTCGAACGGACCCGCCTATCAACATCCGCGGCGCGTCTTCTTCCTCAAGGAGTTGCCGCTGGCCGGCACCAACAAGATCAACCGCGACCAGCTGCGGCAGTGGGTTGCCGATGGCACCCTCACGACGGTGACCAGTGACCGGTGACCGGCAAGCAACCACCCGACCGGATGCGCTTTTTCCATTGACCATTCACCATCTACCGAATTTAGGGGGGCAGGCATATGAGTGAGGAAGCGATAAGCACTGAAAAATTGCAGCAGCTCATCACCCGCGGTCCGTTCAACCGCTGGCTCAACTTCACGGTCGTGAAGACGGATGCAGAAGGCGTCGAGGTCCGGGCTGGGTGGCGCGAGGAGTGGGTCGTCAATCCGGATCGGAGTTACACCCACGGCGGAATACTTGCTGCGATCATAGACGTGGCCGCCGATTACGCGATCGCCGCGCGGCTGGGACGGCCAGTGCCGACGATCGATATTCGCGTCGATTACCATAAGGCCGCCATGCCGGGCGATCTCACGGCCAAAGCCCGTGTGGTCCGCATGGGCAGCCTCTATTCCACGGCCGAAGCGCATCTCTACGACAAGGACGGGGAGCTGGTCGCGAGCGGGCGGGGAACTTATTTCACGGCACCGCCTAAATCGTGAAACATGAATGGAGAGTGACGAGTGACGAGTGACGAGTGACGAGTGACGAGTGACGAGTGACGAGTGACGAGTGACGAGTGACGAGTGACGAGTGACGAGTGACGAGTGACGAGTGATGGGTGACGGGTGACAGGCCCTGAGCCTAACGATCGCAGATCGTTTTTTGTTCGTCTCCACGTGCTCCGCGGTTCAATTATTGTTCGTGCTTCGCTCAGTGGCTTGGCGGTTTAGTTTGGGAGTTTATCGACGTTTATCTGCGGCTAGGATCAGGTTCCTGACCTTTCGAACTACGATTCACGATTTACGATTTACGATTCACGACCCGCCCCGGCAGTGTAGGATAGAGCCTCTATGAAAACCCGAAAGAAAACTTCCGCCGTCGAGAAACGGCGGCTGATCGTCGCAATGACCGGTGCGACGGGGTCAATCTACGGCATTCGCATTCTCGAGCGGCTGCGCGCCATGGGCGGCTGGGAAACGCACCTCGTCGTCTCGGATGCAGGCCTTTTGAACGCGTGGGAGGACCACCGCCTCAAACGCCGGGACATCGAAAAGCTGGCCGATGTCGTGCACCCGGTCCGCGACGTGGGCGCAACCATCGCGAGCGGGTCTTTCCTCACCGAGGGCATGGTGATCGCGCCCTGTTCGATGAAAACGCTGGCCGCAGTGGCTCACGGCTTCGCCGACAATCTGATCACCCGCGCCGCGGACGTCGTTCTCAAGGAGCGCCGGCGGCTTGTCCTGCTCACGCGCGAGGCGCCGCTCAATCTCGCCCACCTGCGAAACATGGTGCAGGTGACCGAGATGGGCGGTGTCATATTCCCGCCGGTGCCGGCCTTCTACAGCCACGCCAAGACGATCGACGGGATGGTCAATCACACGGTCGGTCGGGTACTCGATATCTTTGCTATCCAGCATGAGACCATCGCCCGCTGGCAAGGCATGGGCACATCGGCCAGGCGCAAGGACGCATGAAAACTCGCTTTTCGGACGAGAACTTTCGCGGATTCCTCGACCGCCTCCGCGACGCGAAAGAGTTGGTGGACATCAAGCAGTCCGTCGATATCCGGCACATTGCCACCCTGGTCGACCAGTCGAAAACTGCGCTGCTTTTCCACGACGTGATCGGTTACGACATGCCGGTCGTCTCCGGGATCATTCGCTCGCGCGAGCGCGCCATCATGTCCATGGGTTGCGACAACTATCCGGAAATCGAGCACCGGCTGCAGCAAGGCATCGACCAGCCTGTTCCCCCGAAATACGTCGAGACCGCAAAGAACAAGCAGGTGATCGCGCTCGGCGACGATGTCGACCTCTACCGGCTGCCGATCCCGATGTCTTCGATCTATGATGGCGGGCCGATGATCACGGCCGGCATCGTGATTGCAAGAGATTCCGAGTACGGGTTCAACTCCGGAATGTACCGGTTCATGGTCAAGGAAAAGAACCTGACCGGCATCGACATCGTAACGCCGAACAACATGCGGCTCTTCGCGCACCGCGCCTATGAGGCCGGCCGCCCCTGCCCGATATCGATCTCGATCGGCACGCATCCGTTCGAGATCATGGGGTCGGGATTTCGCGCGCCGCTGGGCGTCGATGAAATGGCCATTGCGGGCGGGATCCGCGGCGCCCCCGTTGAATTCGCGATGTGCGACACGCTGGCCCTGCCGTGCCTCGCCGATGCGGAAATCGTGCTCGAGGCCGAGATCCTGCCGACCGGCTGGACGCAGCCCGAGGGCCGCTTCGGCGAATTCACCCGGCTCATGGGCGGGCTGCACTGGAACCCGCTGGTGAAGGTGAAGGCGATCACGTTGCGCCGTGACGCCATCTATTACGCCTTGCACATGCCGTGGGAAAACACGTGGCTCGCCGCCCCCACCCGCTACACGGCGATCCGGCGGGCGTTGAGAAGCGCGGGCGTTCAGGTCAAGGACATCAATGTGACCCTCGGCGGGTGCGGCTTCTGGCACGCCATTGTCTCCATCAAGAAACAGGCGGGCGAAGGCAAGAACGCCCTGCTCGCCGCGCTCACCGCGCAGGACATCAAGCACGTCGTGGTCGTGGACGACGACATCGACGTCTTCGACGCAATGGACGTGGAGTGGGCCATCGCGACCCGCGTTCAGGGCGACCGCGACGTCATCATCGTGCCGGGCGCGCGCGCAAAGCCGCTCGATCCAAGCCTCGCGGTGACCCCGCCCGGCGTGGTCCCGACTGGGGCCAAGGTCGGCATCGACGCGACCATCGGCGAAGGCATTCCGCGCGAGCGCTTCGAGCGTATCGCTTACGCTTACGCGGACCGGGCCAAGATCGACGACTATGTGAAGGGCAAGGCGGATGCTCCGCCGCAAACGGCGGAGCATAACGAAACGCTGAATGCGCGTCTTGCGGATGAAATCCTAGAGTTTCTCGAGGCCGAGCCCAGGTATTACCAGGAGATTGCCGAACATTTCAGCGAGTTTGAGTTCCAGGCAGTGGCACGCGCCATGGGCAGGCTGCACGCTGAGGAAAAGCTGTGGCAGGACGCGCGCGGACGCATGTGCCTCCGCGGATCCGCCTTTGCAGCAAGACCTCCCGCAAAGGCGGATTAGAAAAACAATCTCAAGGCTTTGGCCACAGAGAGCACAGAGAACACAGAGATTTCAACCAAGAATCACGCGCATCGTGCCCCACCCTCTGTGACCTCTGTGTTCTCTGTGGCTAGCTTCTGACCTTCGCATGGCAGCGCGAAAAATCCGCGTACACATTGAAAACGCGCGCAACGAGACCGAGATTTTTCGCATCACGCCCGCGCTCTGGGACGCCGCCTGCGCCCGGCACCGCGGCCTGGCGCGGCGGCTGGATGCCTCCATCGGCTGGGATGGTGACATCCTGGGCGATGCACTGAAGACGGCCGACATTATGATCGGCGTGCCTGCGCGCCGGGACGATCTCGTGCAGCGCGCCCCGCATCTCAAGTGGGTGCATGCAACATCGGCCGGGGTAGAGGGCTTTCTGCCACTCGATTGGTTGCCCGTCCACGCCGCGTTCACGAACAACCGCGGAGCGCATGGCGTCAAGGCCGAGCAGTTCATGCGCATGGCCTACACCTTGCTGCACACGCGAATGCCCGAGATCATCGCCCAGCAGCGCGATCGCAAGTGGCGGCAACTCTTCACAGGCAGCCTCGCGGGCAGGACCGCGCTCGTCGTTGGCCTGGGCGACCTCGGACAGGCAGCAGCTCGCGCCGCAAGGCAGCTCGGCCTCAAGGTCATCGGCGTCAGCCGCACCGGGAAGAAGGTGCCGCACGTGGACAGGTCCTATCGCACGGCGGCGCTCGACAAGCTACTTCCGCACGCGGACTTCGTTGTTATGGCCGTTCCGCTCACGCCCGAAACAAACTACCTCCTCGACCGCGCGCGGCTCGACCGCATGAAGCGCGACGCCGGCGTAATCAACATCTCGCGCGCTCCCGTGGCCGACTACGACGCGCTGCGGGACAAGCTCACGCGAGGCGAGCTGGGCGGCGCCGTGCTCGACGTGACGGAGCCCGAGCCGCTGCCGCCCGAATCTCCGCTCTGGGACACGCCAAACCTGATCATTACGCCCCACATCTCGTGCGACGATGGCGAGCGTTACATCGACATCACGCTCGATCTCTGGTTCGAGAACCTCGGGCGCTTCCTGAACGGTAAACCACTCAAGAACCGGGTGGATCCGCGACGCGGCTATTAAAAGAGGCGTGAGTAGTGAATGGTGAGTGGACTGAACCCGTTGATTAACCTAAACGTCATTGTCCATTCACTATTCACGCTCTTGGCGATGGACGAAATGAACACGGATCTCGCGCTGCCACTGTATAACTGATTTCGGTGGATGCCCGGCTCACGCGCCACCTCAGGGGGCGCACGCCCGGAGCTCTCCAACAATCGCACCGCTTCCAGCTTGAATTTCTTGGTGAGGACCTTTCGCTTCATGCGACACCTCCATCGGGACAGTGTCCCCCACTTGGTGTCCACGAAAGCCAGGCTACCTCACACTGACCCCAAAATCCCCCGAACGATCAGGACATCGGCGCCGGACGCCGGACCGAAGTGATGGGCTTCAATCCGCCGCTCGCGGACCTTCGCGGAGCAGCGCCCTGGATAACAGCGTGGACGAGCGGCCCGCCCGGCGTGCCTCACCTGCCGCGCTCCTGACCACGATCATCTCCTCGGTCGCGGCGGTTTTGCCGCTGGCCCTGGTTCTGGCTTCGGTGCGGCTCATCGTTGTCCTGCGGCCGAACGAACCGGGGTTGCCTTGCTGGTTCCGCGTCTTGCGCTCGCGGCGCCTCCCTTTGCGCCTGGGGTACTCCCCGTTGCGGCTTCCGTGCCCCCTGCGAGCGCGGCGGCGCTGCCATTTGCGGCGCTGGCCGCGCGTGACGCCCCGCCGCGTTGCTGTCCCGCGACGCACGTGCAGGTGCCCTGTGAACAGTCTGCTCGCGATAGTGTTGCCTTACTACGGCGTCATGCGGCTCGTGACGGTAATTCCGGTTGTGCAGCGCCCGCTGCCGCTCATACCTCGGATACTGATTTCGCGAATAGTGCCGCTGGTAGAGCGGTAGCGGGGCGGGCGCTACGACAGCCCGGCGGTCCCATCGGTCCCATCCGCGCCGATGCCGCTCCCACCGATGGCCCCAGCGCACTCCCCAGCGCGGCGGCGCATCGCGGCGCCAGCGGTGAAAGTAGGCCGGCGGATTGCGGTAATAACCCACGGGGATACGCAATACAAAGAATGGGACGACCTCGGGGGCGACCAGACCCCAGGGCCCGTTATACCAAGAGCTGGCATACCAGTTGTCCCACTGGTAGACCCAGTACAAACCATCGTAAAAGAAGAAATTCGAGCTCAGGTGCGGCGCGTAGTACACCGGGTAGCCCGGTACCGGAACCAGTTCCGGATACACCGGCACATTGATCCCGATGCTCGCACTGGGCAGCCGGATATTGATGCTCACCTGGGCGTTCGCTGCAGTCACCGAACACAGCAGCATCATAAAGGCAATCAATCTGTAGCGCATGTTCTGTCCTCTAGTTCAAAAATAAGGGTTGCAGTCAGTTGATGTCAGCAACGCATCGCGATTTGGATACGTCAATACGGTACACCGGTGCGCGCAATATTAAATCCATTCTGCAAATCAAGCGCGCAGCAAACCCGAGGCCATGATCGCGTATCGCCGGTTTGCGATCCGGCCACTCCTTAACGATACCGATTGCCACCACGATGACCGTAGCCACCACGATGACCGTAGCCACCACGATGACCGTAGCCACCACGATAAGCGTGGCCGCCACCGTAAACCCCGACGCTGATGGCGGGCCCATAATAGACCGGTGCGCGATAATACCCTGGCGGCCCCGCGTAATACCCGGGACCGACCGGCACTGCTACGCATCCACCCAGCGCTGCCAACGCTGAAACGATAACGGCTGTTTTGATCAGTTTCATGTTCTCGACCTCCTGACCCATTCTGACACTCAACGGGTCACGGTCACCCCGGTATCTTGTAAGCCTTTGTTACCGGAAACAAACGCACGCCAGAGCCGAAGTCGCTGATATATCATTGACTTGGGAATCGTCCGCGAGCGCGGGCTGAAGAATCGGGACGGGCCTCCCTTACGATTTGTTACCGATGAATCGAGGCGCCTGCCTAAGTCGTGATGCCGGCCACTGGCAAGATGTGACACACCCGCCCGTTTACGCGAGCCGCGCACATGGGCCGCTCACGCAAGTACGCGGCCGGCGAACTGGGAAGCTCGTTCGGACACCTTTATCTGTCCGGCGGGAATATCGCAGAGTGCTTCGTGACGGGCCGAATCGCCGGCAAGCATGCAGCGGCGCTTGCGCCCTGGCACGACTGAACGTTTACACCGCGCACTGCGCCACGGCGGGCTGCAATGATCTCGTTTGTCCCGCTTGCGCCTGGCGATCCGAAACTCTACTGGACGCGGCCCCCGAGCACCTCCGCAATCCAGTCGCTCATGTAATCCACGGCGAGCGATCCATTGTCGGCTTGGCAATGCTCTGCCCCACCCTCCGCAAGCGTGAAGACCTTGAGCTCGCGCCGGGGGCTTTTGATTGCCGCGCTTAACAAGGCCTCCGCGTG
The DNA here is from genome assembly GCA_029863175.1 of Betaproteobacteria bacterium. The sequence continues at coordinate 78,212 of JAOTVX010000010.1, forward strand.
AGAAAGCGGAATCTGCCGGTCGTTTTCCCCGTGCACGATCAACAACGGGCAGGCAATACGCTGGGCAGCGCCGTCGAGCTTGAACTGGCTGATGACCTTCATCGACTCCTCAATGCTCGCCTTGCCGAAGACCCAATTCAGGTGGTCGGCGAAATGCGAAACCGAGCGTTGCGTCGTCGCATTCGGATTCAAGCGCGCAACGACCCGCTCGTGCCAGTCCCACTGCGCCCCCCACGCGACGCAGCACTTGAGTCGCGGCTCGAACGCCGCCGCACGCGGCGCGTAGTAGCCCCCGAGCGAGACCGCGATGATGCCAGCGCGCTCCGCGTCCACGTCGGCGCGCGTTTCGAGGTAGTCGAGCGCCGCGCTGGCCGGCTTCTCCATCTCCGGAATGCTTGGCAAATTTCTCAGCCGCAGCGCTTCGCCGACGCCGGGATGGTCGACGATGAGCGTCGCAATCCCCCGCCGCCGTAGCTCCTGGGCAATCCCGGCCAGGTAGATCCACTCCTTCATCACGTCGAGCCCGTCGAAATGGATCATGCAGGGCGCCCGTCCCTGCCCTTCCGCGGGGACGAACAGGGCCGGCAGGGTGGTGCCACCGTACGGAACTTCGATCCATTCCACGACGTCCCTGCGGTAACGTATCCCGGCGCCGAAGGACTCCAGCATTTGGCGATAGAGCATGGGCTTGCGCGGGTCCTTCGGATGGGCCTGACGCTCCGCCGTGAGGTAATACATGGACGCCCGCAGGAGCTTTCGGGCCGCCGAGTAGAGATGCCCGGCCTTCTCGTCGGCCTGCGCGAGTGCATGAACCCGGCCAGCCATTTTCAGCCAACTCTGCAGGAACTCTTCCTGGGCGGGGTCGTCATTGCGGGCAGCAGCCTCGATGAGCGGGCGGCATACCTCGTCCACTTCACCGATGACCCCGCCAGCCCCCAGTGCGAGATTGACGGCCAGATTCCAGACGTAGTTGGTACGGAACGGCTCGTACACCGTAGCTTCTCCTTGTTTTAGTCGGGCGTCAGGTCAATCGCACCACCGCCTGCACTTCCTTGTCGTGAATGATTCTAACGCGCCAACGACTGTTCGCCGCGATCCCACAAAAAAGCCGTGCCCGTGTGCACGGCTTCCCGTACGGCTAGTCCCGCATTGCGGGAACCGGGAGTCGGCTATGCTTCCTGCGGCTCTTCCAGCACCTGCTCGCGCTTCTTGCGTATGGCGGGCGCTAGCATGACCGCCAGGAACAGCGCGGTGGCAATCAGGAAGCCGGCGCTGATCGGGCGCGTCAAGAAGACGGACGGATCGCCACGGGATATCAGCAGGGCGCGCCTCAAGTTCTCCTCCATCAGCGGGCCGAGCACGAAGGCGAGAATCAGCGGTGCGGGCTCGCACTTGAGCTTCACGAAGATGTAGCCGAGGAAGCCGAACATCAACGTCATGTTGATGTCGAGCGCCTGGTTGTTCACGCTGAAGACGCCAATCGCCATGAAGCACATGATCGCCGGGAACAGCATCCGGTACGGTACGGTCAGCAGCTTCACCCACAGGCCGATCAGCGGGAGATTCAGCAGGACGAGCATGCCGTTTCCGATCCACATGCTGGCGATGAGACCCCAGAACAGCTCCGGGTTCTGGGTCATCACCTGCGGGCCCGGCGCGATACCCTGGATCGTGAGCGCTCCCAGCATCAGCGCCATCGTGCCGCTGCCCGGAATGCCGAGCGTCAGCGTCGGAATGAAGGCGCACTGGGCAGCCGCATTGTTGGCCGACTCGGGGCCCGCAACGCCCTCGATTGCACCCTTGCCGAAACGCGACGGATCCTTGGCCACCTTTTTCTCGAGCGCGTAGGTGGAGAAGGAGGCGATCGTCGGTCCGGCGCCCGGCAGCGTGCCGAAAAACGCGCCGATCGCGGTGCCGCGCATCGCCGGCCGCCACGACCGTTTGAAGTCATCGAGCGTCGGCCAGATGTTCTTGATCTTCTGGAAAAGGAGGTCGCGCTTGGAACCGCCTCCCTCGAGATTGTTCACGACCTCGGCGAAGCCGAAGAGCCCCATTGCGATCACCACAAAACTGATGCCGTCGGTGAGCCCTGACACGCCGAAGGCGAATCGCGACATCCCCGAATTGACGTCGGTGCCGACAATCCCGAAGAGCAGGCCGAGGACGATCATTGCCATCGCTTTGAGTAGCGACCCGCTCGCAAGCACGGCCGAGGCCATGAGACCCATCACCATCAGCGAAAAATACTCGGGCGCGCCGAATTTGAGCGCCATTTCGGCGATCGGGGGCCCCGCGGTTGCAATCAGAATCGTGCCCACGGTGCCCGCGAAGAACGAACCCAGCGCGGCGATCGCCAGTGCCGGTCCTGCGCGGCCCTGCTTCGCCATCTCGTAGCCGTCGATACAGGTGACCACTGATGCCGACTCACCCGGCAGTTTCACCAGAATTGCCGTGGTGGACCCCCCGTATTGCGCGCCGTAGTAGATGCCCGCCAGCATGATGAGCGCGCCGACCGGCGGCAGGTTAAAGGTGATCGGCAGCAGCATCGCAATCGCCGCCAGCGGACCGATGCCGGGGAGCACGCCGATCAGCGTGCCGACGAACACACCGAGGAAACAGTACAGGAGGTTTATGGGCGTAACCGCCGTGGAAAAACCAAGGGTCAGATTGGGGAAATACTCTGCGAAGAATTCCATGTTATCTCCACCAGAAGAGGGGGTAGGGCATGTCGAGCCCCCAGATGAAAACGGCTACCGTCCCCAAAACCAGCACGGCCGCTATCCCCAAAGACTCGAGCCAATGGAATTCACGGCTCGCGAGAGTGCTCAGAATGACCACTGCAGCGATCGACAGAACGAATCCGACATCCAGCGTGTCAATGAGGAACCCGTACGTGTAGAACGCCAGGCTCAGTAAGAACAAGCCGCGCCAGCCGAATTTGCGGATGCTCTCACCCTGCACCATCGTCGAGCGAAACGAGATGATCGCGCCCAGGGTCATCATGATCGCGCCCAGATAGGTCGGGAAATATCCCGGGCCCATGCGCATGGTGCTGCCCATCGGGTAGTCGCGGGCCACGATGATGGCGGCCAGGCCGAAGCCGATGAACATGAGCCCAGCCCAGAAGTCTTCCTGGCTTTTGATCTTGAATCGCACTGCGTCCTCCTGTTATCGACCAGCCTGCCGACCCACGACCGGAGAATGTTTCCTCTTGCTCCAATGCCTTGATGCCAGCTTCTTGGTCATGCGCGCGGTTTCATGGACCGGTTCACCGCACGCGCGACATTATGCCCCAAACTTTGGCTGCCCGCCTCGCGGAATCGTCCCATTTTTCTTGCGCCGCAACAACCCGGCCGGGCTGCCGCGGACCAGCGCGGCGGTGAATCTAGTTGCGACGAGCGCCGCGAGCAGCGCCACCTGAGCGAGGGCTGGCTTGCGATGCGCCGTCAGCACGCTCCGGCGTAACCGGACCCGCCAGGGCGGAGATAATTGATCGATCGATACCGAGGCCGCCGATCTGCTGCCCGGCCGATTGAGCTCCGCACAAAAGAATCGCCGTCCATACGCCCGATTTCTCTTTTCCCATCAGACACCTCCACCCAAGACATACGGGGGTAAGAGGGAAATTGACACAACAACTGCCTTACCGCCACCGGCACGGTGTCGTTGAATCAACTATATGATTTAATTACAATAATTTCTTCAAGTGCCCCATCGACCGGCCCTGGCGCAATCACCCGTCAGGTTTTGCCCTGTACCTCGGGATTGATCACGTTGATCGGCTTGCCGGCCGTATACGCGAGCACCTGATCGAAGATGGTGCCGAAGGCCGACTCATAGCCATCACGCTCAACATAACCGATGTGAGGCGTGCAGACGACGTTGTCCATCTTGAGCAGCGGATGGTTGCCGTCGATCACCGGCTCTTCCTCGTATACATCGACTGCCGCCATACCCGGCCGGCCCGCGCGAAGCGCCGCCACCAGGGCGCCCGGCTCGACGACCGAGGCGCGGCTCGTATTAACAAAAAGCGCGGTCGGTTTCATGCGCGCGAGATCGCCCGCAGTCACCATGCCCAGCGTGCTCTTCGTCGCCCGCAGATGCACGCTCAGGACGTCAGATCGCTCGAATAGCGCCTCCTTTGCGGCCACGGCTTCAAAACCGTCGGCGCGAGCGCGCTCCATCGAGCCTTCCCGGCCCCACGCCAGCACATCCATCCCGAATGCCCTGCCATAACCCGCGACGCTCGCGCCGATGCGGCCATAACCGAGTATCCCCAGCGTGCGCCCGCGCACCGCAGTGCCGAGCAGGGTCTGCCAGCGCCCATTTTTCAGCGCAGCCATCTGCTGCGGAATCCCGCGCATCGCGGCGAGCACCAGGCCCCACGCCAGCTCCGCCGTCGCGAATGACGGGCGCCCTGGATGCATATCGGAGGACACCAGGACGCCGCGCTGCGTGCAGGCGTCAACATCGATGTGCGGATAGACGCTGCGCTGGGAAATCAGCTTGAGCTTGGGCAGGCGCTCGATGAGCGGCGCACGAATCGGCGTGCGCTCCCGGATCAGCACCAGTGCTTCCGTGTCCTTGAGCCGGTCCGCGAGGACGTTCAGGTCCTTGGTATGGTCGTTCCAGATCTTGACGTCATGGCCCTTCAGTTTGTCGAAACAGGCGAGGTGCCGGATGGCGTCGAGCGTATCGTCGAGTATCGTTATCTTCATATTGATGGGTGATGGGTGACGGGTGACTAAAGCCTAACTCAAGAATACGAAGCGACATATTGCTCCGCAGACAAACGGGTTTCTCGACTCACGGATCACGATTCACGATTCACGATTCACGATTCACGGCTTTAGTTAAGCCAGCCGCTCGCGCGCGTCTGCGCCAGCACGTCGTCCACGATTTGCGGCGCGAGCCCGACGTAAGTTGTCGGATCCAGCACCGCGCGCAGCTCCGCACGGGTGAGCGCGGTGCCGACACGCTTGTCCTGCACGAGCGCTTCTTCGAAGGTGATGCCGTGCTCGATGCCGTGCATCGAAATCTCGTAGACCAGCTCGTGTGCCGTCTGCTTGCCCACCTTCTCGGAGAGCGCAAACATGACACGCTCCGACAGCAGGAAGCCGCCAAGCAGGTCGAGGTTGCTGCGCATTTTTTCCGGGTTCACCACCAGCCCGGAGAGCACGTAGCGCATGCTCGCGAGCAGCGCGCCCGCCATCTGGCATGTTTCCGGCAACGCGCGCCATTCGGCGCGCCAGGAGGCGGCGTCGCGCTCGTGCTCGATGATCATGCATTCCAGCATGAGGGCAACGTTGTAGCGCAGGGCGCGCGCCACCCCGGACGCGCCTTCCACCGTGCTCGGGTTGCGCTTGTGCGGCATGGTTGACGAACCGAGCTTGCCCGCGCTGAAGGGCTCCGCGAGCTCATTGATCTCGTTGTGCTGCAAAATGAGAATCTCGTTCGCGATCTTGCCCAACGTCGCGCCCAGCATGCCGAGGACGCAGGCGTACTCCGCGAAGCGGTCGCGCGCGGCTTGCCAGGAGATGTCCGCGACCCCCAGCCCCAAGCGCTTCATGACGCGACGGTCGAGCTCATTCGCCTGCGGTCCATAAGAGGCCTTGGTGCCGACGGCGCCGACCAGGCCACCCACGAATAGGCGCGGCTCGAGCTCGCGCATGCGCTGATGATGCCGGCCCATCTCGGAAAGCCAGACGGCGCACTTGTGGCCGAACGTGATGGGCAGTGCCTGCACGCCGTGCGTGCGTCCGACCATTGGCGTTGCGCGATGCTTTTCAGCGAGGCTGTAGATCCCCTTGCCGACCGCTTTCATATCGCGCAGGAAGACGGCATGAGCGTCCTTGAGCTGTAGCACCGTGCCGGTGTCGAGCACATCCTGAGTCGTCGGGCCAAAGTGAACGTATTCCCCGAGCTCCGGCCTGCATTTTGCCTGCAATGCCCGTAGTGCCGGGACCAGCGGGTGCTTGATCCGCCTGATCTCGGCGCCGATCGCTTCCATATCCACGTCATCGGCCCGGGCCTTCGCGGCGATCTCGTCCCCCGCAGCGCGTGGAATGATGCCGAGCCCCGCCTGCTCCAGCGCGAGCGCTGCCTCGAACTCGTACCACTTCTGGACGCGGTTGCGGTCGTCGAAAATGGCGCGCAGCTCATCGGTGCTCCAGATGTGCTTGAGCAGCGCGTCGTCGAATACGCCGGAGGCCATATCGAACTTCCGTGAGTGGTAAGTGGTGAGTGGTGAGTCGTGAATGGTGAGTGGACAAACCCGTTAACGCGCTACCCGTTGCGTTTTTCCATTCACTATTCACTATTCACGCTGTTCCTTGTCATCCAATACGCTCGAGAATGTGAAGCCCCCGAACCCGGTCGAGCAGATAAATGAGGCCCCTATCATCCACCGTCACGTCATTGCTCTGCACGCGCTCGGAGCCTCCCGGCACGTCGGGCAGGTAATACGCCACCTCTTTGAGCGCATGGGGCCGGGAGATGTCGATGATGCGCAGCCCATAGGCAAACCATGCCACCGGGATCTCGGTGCCCGTGACCTTCTCGCAAGGTTGATGGCAACCGGTCATCCGCGGCTGCGGCTCGTCGGGCATGCCCTCGACCTGGAAAGTCGAGATCGGCTGCGGATGTTTCTCGTCGGTGATGTCCACCATCCACAGAAATGACGCGGGATACTTCGGAAATTGCTCCATCCGGAACACGTCCTCGTCCGTGACCAGCATGAAATCGCGATTGCTGATCTTGAAGGGAATGCGCAGCGCCGTATGAGTCGGCCACGGGAACGGCGGGCTCCAGTCGAGGCCCGAGACAAACTTGGGCTTCGTCATGTCGTCGATATTCAGTATCACGAGACCGCCGTGCCAGTAGCTCGTGTAGAGCCGGTTGCCGTAGCGCAGCGGGTGATGGCACTTGTGCGCGTCACGTTCCCACGTCGGCTCCTCCCCTCCGGCCACCCACTGCCCGGGCATCCACCACCGGCCAACCTCTTCCGGCTCTGCCGGGTCCTTGAGATCGAGGATCATCATGATATTGCCGACGTAACCCTCCATGGTCGGCGAGATGTAGGCGTAGCGACCGTCGAAATCGAAGCGGTGCACGCCACGCGCGTAGGTCGGTCCCGGCTTGTCCGTCGTATCCCAGTTGGTGATAAGCCGAGGCCGCGCAGGATTGGAAACGTCGTAAATGCCGAGCCCGCCGTGGTAGTCCTCGGGTGGCGCCTCACCCTGGGCTGCCTCCGCGCGCAGAATTTCGCGGTTGGTCACCATGATGCCGTCGCACACGCGCACCTTGTGCGAGTGGGTACCCGTCGGCATCGAGATAGACGCGAGCTGCCTGGGATGCTTTGGATCCGATACGTCCACAATCAACGTGCCGTGGGGGTTATGCATGTTGCCGATGTAGGCGATCCCCTTCTCGACGACAACCTGCCCGCCGCCTGCACAGTCGAACCAGGTCATGGGCTGCAGACCTGTGTCGCGCGTAGCGTGCACGTGCCCGACGCCCCCGCCCTGCCGGACATCAACGTAGCCGACTTCCTTGATGCCTTTTGCCTTAGCCATATTTGATCCTCTTGACGATGCCGCCCCGGACTTCCCGGCGCCACCGCTGCCCATTCGAACTTGCGGGGCTAATCCGGCACGACGTAGCGGGCTCGCCGGCAATTATGTCATCTCATCGCGCCCGCGAAATACCCCGTTCACACATCGTGGACTGTAAGCCGTCCGGGCACGATGCTATGATTTGAGCGCTGTTTTCCCAAGGCCCGCCATGACCCAGTCCGCGCCTTCCAAACTGTGTAGCCTTGCCGAGCTCGCCGCACGCATTCCGGACGGTTGCGCGCTTGGACTCGGCGGCGTGTTCCTGCACCGCGGCCCGTTTGCACTCGTGCGGGAGCTCGCGCGCCAGAAGCGGCGCAACCTCGAGATCGTCAAGCCCTCGCCGGGCTACGACCTCGATCTGCTGTGCCGATCGCAGGCAGTCGCGAGGGTCCGTGCCGGCATCGTTGCGATGGAGGGCAATTTCGGCCTCGCCCCGTGGTATCGGCGCGCCATCGAGCGCAAGGAGGCGCAGCTCGAAGAGCACGCCTGAATGACCCTCGTCGCGGGGCTGCGTGCAGCCGCATACGGAATCCCCTTCCAGCCAGTAGCGGGTGTGCACGGCAGCGACATCGCGCAGCTCAACGGCTGGCGCAAGATCGCAGATCCCTACGGCTCGGGCGTGGAGGTCTATGTGATTCCCGCGATACAACCCGACGTCGCGGTGATCCATGCCAACGAGATCGACGAACAGGGCAACGCTCGCGTACTGGGTTCACCGTTTTGGGACCATCCGCTTACGCGTGCGGCGCGGCGCGTGCTCGTCACGGCCGAGAAGCTCGTGCCGTCCAGCACGCTCGCTGCACAACCCGAGCTGACGCTCGTGCCCGGTTTCATGGTGGAAGCGGCGGCCGTCGTTCCGCGTGGGGCGTGGCCCGGGTCAATGCACCCGCTCTACGAAGTCGATTACCCGGCCGTCGAAGCCTACCTCACGGACGCGCCGGGTGCGCTCGAAGCCCACCTCGCCGCCGCTCCCGAAAGCCGTGACGAGTGACGAGTATTTTGACGAAATTCGCGATTGGGAAGTTTCCGGTCACCGGTCACGGGTCACCGGTCACGATTTTATGAATGCTTGGACACCTTTCTCCTACCTCGTGATCAACCTGGCGCGGCAGATCCGGCCCAACGAGATCGCGTTCAGCGGGGTGAATTCCACGCTGCCGATGCTGGCCTGCCTGTTGGCGAAACGCACCTATGACTTGCATTTCACGTACATCAACGTGGCGGGCGGCGTTGAGCCCGTGCCGCGGAAAATCCCGCATTCGAGCAGCGACCCTGCTATCGTCGAGGGCTCGCCGGCCATCTTTTCTAATGAGGATTTCTACGACCTGTGCGCGCGTGGCGGCATCGATCTCGTGTTTCTGGGCTGCGCGCAGGTCGATGCCGAAGGCCGGACCAATGTCTCCGTGATAGGCCCCTGGGACCGTCCGAAGGTGCGGCTGCCCGGGGGTGGCGGCGCAGCGGTCATGATGCCGACCGCAAAGCGGGTCGCGACCTGGCGCACCGAACATTCCAGACGTACCCTTGTGGAGGATCTCGACTTCGTCACGGCATCCGGAAACCTGTCGACGTTGATCACCCCGATCGCAGTCTTTCAGCGTGAGCCGGCCCGCGGCTCACGCTTCGCGCTCGAATCGTGGAACTCGCAGGTCACTCGCGACGAAGTCATGCAGTGCACAGGCTTTGGCTTTGACGCCACCGCGGCATCACCCACGCCACCGCCCACGCCACGCGAGCGGGCCGCGCTCGCGGATCTCGACCCACGCGGGACGTTCGCCGCGGAGGTCAATACCTGAGATTGGCCGGCGAAACGGTGTTTTACCGCCCCACTCTCCGCGATTGTTTTGACGTGGATCAAGGATCCCGGCAGGCGCAGTCGTAGCATTGAGGCGCCCCCGGACAAACTTCCCGGGCGCGCCATGAAGACGTCCTGGAGGAGGTGAAAATGAAGATCTGGTGGCAAAGCAGCACGCCGATTCACCGGTTGCATGATTATCGTTCCACGCTCGCCGAACATCTGAACAGCGTGAAACGGCCCGAGACCGAAATCGACATCAACGGCGTCGATGACGGCTCGATGGATCTGCACTACAACGCCGTGGTAGCCGTCAACAGCTATGGCCCCGGCGGCGTTCTGAACAAGATCATCCAGGCCGCCGACCAGGGCTACGACGCGGTCGCGATCGGCTGCTTTCTTGATCCGGCCATGCAGGAGGCGCGCGAGGTGGTGCCGATCCCCGTCCTCGGTCTGGGCGAGGCTTCCATGTTGATGGCCTGCATGTACGGCCATCGGTTTTCAGGAATCGCTTTCCACAACAAGCAGGCGCAATACTATGACCGCAAGGCGTTCGAATACGGGCTCTCCGCCCGCCACATTTCGTTCGGAAACCTCGGCATCGATTTCAATCAGGTGCAAACGGCTTTTACCAGCCCCGAAACCATGACGGGAACCTTCATAAGCGAGTCACGCCGCCTCGTCGCCCAGGGTGCGGAGGTGATTCTCGCCGCCTGCGCGACCGTCAACGCCATCATCCGCCGGGAAAAGATTCAGGAGGTCGACGGTGCGCTGGTCATGGACTGCAATGCCGTTCTCCTCAAGCTCACGGAAGCGATGGCGGAGCTCTCCCAGAGCGCCGGATTGCGCGCAAGCCAGAGGCTGCTCTACCAGCGGCCCGACCGCCGCTCGCTGGGCGAATGGATGAAGATCTACGGTTTCAGGTCCAGCCCTCAGCTAAGACCGTGAGCACGTATAGTCAGGACGCAGCGCGGCTGGCAAAATAGCGTACGCGCATCTGCGCGGCTGCGCCGTTCGCCCGCGGACGCCGCTTGGGCAACGCGCCGATCGCGCGACCCTCTCGCAGTTCCACGTTAAATAGGGGAGGCACGCTTGAAATCGTTTCGCACCGCTCTGTTCGCGCCCGGCAGCAAGGATCGGGTGATGGCGAAGGCCGCGGAGAGCGGCGCGGACGCCGTTATCTTCGACCTCGAGGACTCGGTGCCGGTCGCGGCCAAAGCGGAAGCGCGCGGCCTCGTGGCACAGGCCATCGACAAGGCTGCCGCAGCGCCGGCGGGGGCGCGTCCGGTCGTCACCGTGCGGACGAACGCGGTCGCCACCGGACTACTCGCGGACGACTTGGCGGCGGTGGTGCGACCCGGGCTCAACGCGGTGTTCCTGCCGAAAGCCGAGCACGTCGAGGAGCTGCAGCAGACCGCGGCGCTGCTCGACCGGCAGGAAGCTACCGCCGGAATGAAGCAAGGCGGCGTGGAAATTATCATCATGTTCGAGAGCGCGCTGGGCGTGCACCGCTGCCTCGACTTGATCAAGGCCTCGCCCCGGGTCACCGCGACCTGCTTCGGCAGCGCCCGCGACGGCGATCTGCAAACCGACTTGGGCTGCAACTGGTCGATCGAGGGCACCGAGCTGCTCTATGCCCGCTCCAAGGTACTGCTCGAGACGCGCGCGGCCGGTAATGTCATCCCGTTCGATGGTGTCTTCAGCGACCTCAGCGACGAGGAAGGCCTCGTCCGGGACTCGATACTGTCCGCGCGCCTGGGCTACGTCGGC
>JAOTVX010000045.1 GCA_029863175.1 Betaproteobacteria bacterium
GGACTCGGTCTGCTGCGCCCACTTTCGCGCATCGGTGCGCCTCTCGAAACTCGCCGATACGGGCGGGTGCCCACGCAAACGCACCTGCACCCGGTAGCGCGTCCCGCCTTCGGTTTTCCTCGTCTGGATTGTCGCCACTTGCGGCCCTCCACGCTGGAAATCTGCTGTGAAGTGTGCCTAAAGTGTGCCGTAAACGCAAATCAGGAGTTTGTGAAAATTCGTAACCTATTGATTATTTTAGTGGGTCGTGTTGGATTCGAACCAACGACCAAGGGATTATGAGTCCCCTGCTCTAACCGGCTGAGCTAACGACCCAGCTTTTCGGGTCCACCGATTCCGGTGGACCCGAAAAGCTTAAGGGGATTTTACTGAAAAAGAATGGCCCTTCGTTAAACCAGCCGGCTATGGAGTAGGCAACATCGAGGCCGCCGCTTTGCACGGCGAGCCCCAGGCAAGCACGATTCCGGCTGGTTCTAGCTTTCGTTGTCGAGAAAGCTGCGCAGCCGCTCCGAGCGCGAGGGGTGCCGCAGCTTCCGCAACGCCTTGGCCTCGATCTGCCGTATGCGCTCGCGCGTGACGTCGAACTGCTTGCCGACCTCTTCCAATGTGTGGTCGGTATTCATCTCAATGCCGAAGCGCATGCGCAGCACCTTCGCCTCGCGCGGGGTCAGCGTATCGAGCACGTCCTTGGTGACGCCGCGCAGGCTGGCGTAGACTGCCGCCTCGTTCGGCGCGACCGTGGACTGGTCCTCGATGAAATCCCCGAGATGCGAATCGTCGTCGTCGCCGATCGGCGTCTCCATCGAGATCGGCTCCTTGGAGATCTTCAAGATCTTGCGAATCTTGTCCTCGGGCATCTCCATCTTTTCCGCCAGCAGCGCCGGTTCCGGCTCCTGCCCGGTCTCCTGCAGGATCTGGCGCGAGATGCGGTTCATCTTGTTGATGGTCTCGATCATGTGCACCGGGATGCGGATGGTGCGCGCCTGGTCCGCGATCGAGCGCGTGATCGCCTGGCGGATCCACCATGTCGCATAGGTCGAGAACTTGTAGCCGCGGCGGTACTCGAATTTGTCCACGGCCTTCATGAGGCCGATGTTGCCCTCCTGGATCAAGTCGAGGAACTGCAGGCCGCGGTTGGTGTACTTCTTCGCGATCGAGATCACCAGCCGCAGGTTGGCTTCCGTCATTTCGCGCTTGGCCCGGCGTGCCTTGGCTTCACCCGTGGACATCTGCCGGTTGATCTCCTTCAAATCCTTGATCGGGATGCCGACGCGCGCCTGAAGATTCAAGAGATTCTGCTGCTGCTCCACGATCGCCGGCTCGAACCGCTCGAGCGTATCGCTCCAGGGGCGGCGCGCCTCGATCTCGCCCTTGATCCAGCGGAGATTCCCTTCCTTACCCGGGAATTCCTTGATGAAGTGCGGGCGCGGCATCCTCGCGCGCGCAACGCAGATCTCCATGATGTTGCGCTCGTACCGGCGCACCTCCTCGACGAGCTTGCGCACGGCATCGCATAGCGACTCGGTTTGCTTTGCCGAGAAGCGGATCAACATCAATTCGTTGGAAATGGCATCGCGCGCCTGGATGTGGCCGCGGCTGCGCGGGCCGTTCCTGACGAGGGCCCGCGTCATCTTGTTGTAGAGCGCGCGGATGGCGCCGAAGCGCTTGAGCACATCGGCCTTCAGCTTGAGCATGTCGGCGCTCTGCACCGCGCCGTCTTCATCATCCTCCTCTTCGGAGGCTTCCAGCTCTTCCTCGATCTCCTCGTCGTCCTCGGAAACCTCCTCGATAGGCTCGTTCTTCGCGTTGGGGTCGATCAGCCCATCGACCATCTCGTCCACCCGCATCTCGTCCTTCTCGATCCGCTCCGCGAGCGCGAGGATATTGGCGATGGTCGTGGGGCAGGCCGAGATCGCCTGGATCATGTGGCGCAGCCCGTCCTCGATGCGCTTGGCGATCTCGATCTCGCCCTCGCGCGTGAGCAGCTCGACCGAACCCATCTCGCGCATGTACATCCGTACGGGGTCGGTGGTACGGCCGAACTCCGAATCGACGATGGAGAGGGCCGCTTCGGCTTCCTCGACCGCTTCCTCGTCGGCCACCGGCGCTGTCGTGTCCGACATGAGCAACGTCTCGGCATCCGGCGCCTGGTCGTACACCTGGATGCCCATGTCGTTGATCATGCCGATGATGTTCTCGATCTGCTCGGCATCCAGCATGTCGTCAGGGAGATGGTCGTTGATCTCGGCGTAGGTGAGATAGCTGCGCTCCCTGCCGATGACGACCAGGTTCTTCAGGCGCATACGCCGCGCTTCGGCGTCAGCAGGCGAAAGCTCCCGGCGCTCGAACTCCTTGACCAGCGCCCTTTCCTTGGCAGTCAGGCCACGGGTTGAGCGCGGCTTGCCGCCCAACTTGGCCTGCGCGCGCGAAATACGTTCCTTGAGCAACGCCTTCTTCAGCGTCGCCTTGTCCATCCTCTGCGGCGTCTTGACTGCATTGGCCGGCTTGACCGGCGCTGTCTCGGCACGCTTGGCCGGCGCTTTCTGAGCACGCTTAGTCGGCTTGACCGCCGCTTTTTTTGCGTGCTTAGTCGGCTTGACCGACGCTTTCTTGGCGCGCTTGGCCTTGTTGGCTACCTTGGCTTTGGGCGCCGGGCGGGACTTGACCCGCCGTTTGTCCGCGGTGCGCGCCCTGCCGCGCACCTTGACCCGCTTTGACTTTGCGGCCACGCGCTTGTGGGCGCCCTTCGCGTTCGCCTTCCTGCGCGCTGCGGATTTGGACTTCGCTTTCCGGTGTTTTGCCATCTCGAGATTCCCGTGCGGAATGGGGGCGCCAAAAAAGGGTTGCGGATTATACCCTAGTTCGACCGCGGTCCGGCACGAAAGTTACCACGCCAACTCGCTGTCGCATAAAGCAAATTTCGAGCCAGATTGGCCGGGGCCGCTGTCTTGATTTGGGGGCGGTGGAGCGCGACTTCAACCTGCGTCTGGAGCTCATGCCTGCGGGCGGTCGGTGGCGCCCGCCACACCCTTGAGTTCGGCGAGACGACGCGAGAGTTCCTGAAAGCGCTTGCGCTCGGCCTCGTTGCGAGCGCCGCCGGCCGTAAGCCGCTGGTACTCGCTCTGCACCCGCACCAGCTCCAGCTGGAGAAACGCGCCCGCCCAATCGGCCTGCGCCGATTCGGCATCATCCGAGCCGGCCATGGTCTCGCCCGCAACCTGCTGGAAGAGGGCTGCGTGCGGCGAAGCGCGAGTCGCTTCGATCAGCATCGCCGGAGAAGCAACCTCGCCCTCGCGCAGCAGGTCGATCAGGTGGGCAACGGGGACCATTTCAGCGGCGTCCAGCAGTGCGCACTGGTCCGCGGTGATTTGGGCCGCCAAAGACGGGTTCGCGATCAGCACCCGCAGCAGCATACGCGCAAGCGGCGTGGGCGCAGTCCGTGAATAGCGGGGCTCGGGCGGGCGTGAAGCAACGCTTTTCGGCGCCAGCTCGCACGCCTGCGCCACCTCGTCTGGTGACAGGCGGCACTTCTCGCCGAGTTCCCGCAGCAGCTGGACCCGGAGCAGGTTCGCCTGCATCTGTCTAAGGAGCGGCCTTGCTTCATGGAGGCATCGCGCGCGGCCTTCCGCGGTGGCGAGATCCACCCGGCTCGCCAAACCGTCAAGGAGGAACTTCGAGAGCGGCGTCGCCCGGTCAAACAACGCCGCCAGCCCTTCACGGCCGTTCTGGCGGACATAGGAATCAGGATCCTCACCCTCGGGCAGGAACAGGAACTTCATCTGCTTGCCGTCCTGAAGATAGGCGAGGCTCCCCTCGAGCGCACGCCAGGCGGCGCGCCGGCCGGCCTCGTCGCCGTCGAAACAGAACACGATCTCTTCGCTCTGACGCAGCAACTTCTGCACATGGAGCGGCGTCGTCGCGGTCCCGAGAGTGGCCACGGCATACTCGATCCCGTGCTGGGCAAGAGCGACGACATCCATGTAGCCCTCGACGACCACCACCCGGTTGGCATCGCGGATGGCGCGCCGCGCCTGGTACAGGCCATAGAGCTCGCGTCCTTTCTCGAACACGGGCGTCTCCGGGGAGTTGAGGTACTTCGGCTCGGCACCGCCGAGGACACGTCCACCGAAACCGATGACGTTTCCCCGAACATCCACGATGGGAAACATGATGCGGTCGCGGAACACATCGTAGCGCCGCCCTTCCTCGTTCGCCTTCACAAGGCCCGCGGCCCCGAGCAGGGGCCCGTCGTAATCGGAGAAGACCGCAGCCAGGTTCTGCCACCCGTCGGGCGCGTAGCCGATGCCGAATCGCTTCGCGATATCGCCGGAGAGGCCGCGTTGCTTGAGGTAGGCGATCGCGCGCGGAGAGTCCTTCAGCTGGCTGCGGTAGAACCGCGCCGCCTGGAGCAGCACCTCGTAGAGATCGCCGCCGCCCCCGACCTTGCGCCGCTCGGGCTCGCCGCGAGTCTCGGGCACCTGCATGCCCACGCTCTGGGCGAGCTCCTTTACGGCCTCGACGAAGCCCATGGCGCTGTACTCCATCAGGAAGCCGACCGCGGTGCCGTGAGCGCCGCAGCCGAAGCAGTGGTAGAACTGCTTGGTCTGGCTCACCGTGAAGGAAGGCGACTTCTCGCTGTGGAACGGACAGCAGGCGACGTAATTCGCGCCAGCGCGCTTCAACTTAACGTGCCGGTCCACCACGTCGACGATATCGACGCGGCCCAGCAGATCCTGGATGAAGGATTGCGGAATCATGCGCGCAAGGGATGCTGTGGGAAATAAGGGGCCGGATCGAATGCGCACATGATTTACGAAACTGCCCTGGACCGGCTGCATGTCCGTTCGAATGTACACACTCTGAACGGCTTCACGTTGTCCGTTCCAATGATTATAGCGACGCCACGGGTTCGGTAAAGCGGGAAACCGCGATCGGGCGTCCGTCGTTGGGACAAGCAACTATCTTGCCAAGCCCGAGTCCTAAATGCCTGCAAGTGGTGCGGTACAGGACGGGCTGCACCGGGGACCACACTTTTCCCACGTCGAAGCGGCGCGCCCCGGACTCGGTGCGGCAGAGCGGGGGTGCGGGCAGGGGCGCAGGGTCGTGCCGGGTGCTAAATCAGCTACCCGACAGCGTCGATTTGACCAACGCCGAGACTTTTCCCATGTCGGCACGACCGGCGAGCTTGCCCTTCAGCACGCCCATCACCTTGCCCATGTCGGAGGCGGCCTTCGCGCCAGCGCCCGCAATTGCCTCCGCCACCGTGGCCGCAATCTCGGCATCCGAGAGCGCCTGCGGCATGTATGCCTGCAACACTCCGATCTCGAACTGCTCTTTGTCGGCGAGGTCCTGGCGGCTGCCTTTCTCGAACTGGGTAATCGCCTCGCGCCGCTGCTTGATCATCTTGTCGATGACGACAACGACATCGGCATCCGCCAGATCTTTGCGCTCGTCCACCTCCCGCTGCTTGAGCGCCGCGAGCAGCAGGCGCATCGTGTCGCGACGCCGAGTCTCGCCCGCGCGCATGGCCGCCTTGAGGTCATCGTTGATGCGGGCCTTTAACGACATGTAACTCCAAGTTATCTCAAAAAAACAAAAGGCGCGAGGACTCGGTGCCTCGCGCCTCGCTACCTAGAGCCCTGCGTCGATCAATACATGCGCCGCGGGAGCAGCTGCGCGCGCAGACGTTTGTGGTGGCGTTTGATCGCGGCGGCGAGCTTGCGTTTGCGCTCCGTGGTCGGCTTCTCGTAATACTCGCGCGCGCGGAGTTCGGTCAGTAGGCCGGTCTTCTCCACGGTACGCTTGAAGCGGCGCAGCGCGGCTTCGAACGGCTCGTTTTCTTTTAAACGTACGGTCGGCATAGGTAATCGGTTGGTGGCGGAAAAACGCGTATTATATCAAGGTCAAAGCCGCTTAGCCAGGTAAAGCGTGTTCGTACTGGGCATCGAGACCTCCTGCGACGAGACCGGGGTCGCGTTCTATCACCGGGAGCGCGGCCTGCTCGGGCACACCCTGTACACTCAGGCCAGCCTGCATAGCCCCTACGGAGGCGTCGTCCCGGAGCTCGCCTCTCGTGACCATATCCGGCGCGTGCTGCCACTCACGCGCGAGCTGCTGGCGCAATGCGCCTGCTCGCTCGATGAGCTGACCGCAATCGCCTACACCCAGGGGCCGGGGCTCGCTGGCGCATTGCTGGTGGGGGCGGCGATTGGCCATGGGCTCGCCTACGCACTCGGCGTGCCGGCCTTCGCGGTGCACCATATGGAAGCTCACCTGCTCTCCCCACTGCTGGCGCCCCCCGCGCCGCGCTTCCCCTTCGTGGCGCTTCTGGCTTCGGGGGGCCATACCGAGCTCGTGCGCGTGGAAGGCGTGGGACGCTACGAGTTGCTCGGCGAGACTGTGGACGATGCCGCGGGCGAAGCCTTCGACAAGACCGCCAAGCTGCTCGGTCTCGGCTATCCCGGCGGCCCGGCGCTCGCAAAGCTCGCGGAGCAAGGACGTGCGGGACGATTCCGCCTGCCCCGGCCGATGCGTGCCAGCGGCGATCTCAACTTCAGTTTCAGCGGCCTCAAGACGGCGGTACTCACCCTCGTGCGCGAGCGTCCCCTGGACGCAACGGCGCGTGCCGATCTGGCCGCCGAAATCGAGGCCGCCATCGTGGACGTGCTCGCCACCAAGGCACTGGCCGCGCTCGACGAGACCGGGCTCACCCAGCTCGTCGTCGCGGGCGGCGTGGGCGCGAACCGGTCGTTACGTGAGCGCCTTGCGGCAGACGTTCGCAAATTCGGAGGCACGGTTTTCTATCCCGCTCCGGAGCTGTGCACCGATAACGGGGCGATGATCGCCTTCGCCGCCGCCCTGCGGCTGGACGCCTCATCCCTCATCCCTCATCCCTCATCCCTGGAGTTCACGGTGCGCCCCCGTTGGGCCCTCGAGAGCCTCGCATCGCAGACTGCCTAGAAGAACCGTGAACGGTGAGCGGCGAGTCGACTGAAACTTCCGTGAAGCGTGAATCGAAGCCCGACTTCACTCTGATCGGCGTTCATCGGCAGCTAATAATGCCTTTTTTGATTTTTACGATACGTGTTCTAACTGCTCCGCGAGCTGCCGATACGGCTTTCCTTTCCAGCGAGCAAATTGCGGATATTGGCCTGGTGCCGGTAGATGATCAGCAGGGCGATGGCCGTCACAGCGGCGGTAAAGGGATGCAGGCCGTAGAGCAGATAGCAGAATACCGGCGCGAACGCCGCCGATATAAGCGACGCCAGCGACGAAATCCTGAAGAAAAACGCGATGATTACCCAGGTCGCGACCGCGCCGCCCGCCAGATAGAGATTGATGCCGGCCAGCACGCCCAGCACGGTCGCCACCCCTTTGCCGCCCTGGAAGCGGTAGAACACCGGGTAGGCGTGCCCGACGATGACGGCGACCGCAGCAGCCGACTCGGTGACTTCGATCATTCCAGTGTCCGCGAAGTTGCGCGCCAGGAATACCGCGAGACAGCCTTTGCCAACATCGCCGAGCAGCGTCAGCGCGGCCGCTGATCTCCGGCCGGTGCGCAACACGTTCGTCGCGCCGGGATTGCCAGAACCATAGTTGCGCGGATCGGGAAGCGCGAACACGCGGCTCACGACGACCGCGAATGACACAGACCCGATCAGGTAAGCGACGAGCGTAAGCGCTAACAGCATCATGGGAATTCACATACAATTGTTGCTCATTCTATAGCGGAAAGGCGTGACAGGTGATGAGTCATAAGTGATGAGTGATGGGATTTCGGCGCTGCGCGCGGCTTCCGCCCCGGCCGCTCGCCATCCATCGCTGATCAACTGGCACTCGTCCCCCGTCACTCGTCACTCGTCACGGGTCACCGGCTCCGAATGGACGTCATTTTCATCAGCGAGTTACGCCTCGACATCCTGATCGGCGTCTATGACTGGGAACGCCAGGTGCCGCAAGCCGTGCAGTTCGACCTCGAGATCGGCATCCCGGGACGCCGCGCCGCGCACAGCGACCACCTCGCCGACACCATCGACTATGCTGAAGTAGCCAGGCGCATTGAAGCGAGCCTGCGCGAGAATCGCTTCGGGCTGCTCGAGCGCGTCGCCGAGCACATCGCCGAGCTCATAGAGCGCGAGTTCGGCGCACCGTGGGTCAAGGTCAGCGTGACCAAGCTCGCGTCGCTGAAAAACGTCAAGCGGCTCGGCGTCACCATTGAACGCGGCACCAAGGATTGAAGCAGGGTGATGATTACTGGTGATGAGTACTGGTGATGGGAACTGGTGATGGGTTAGGGTTGTACATCACCCTCTTTCATCACCCTCTTTCATCACCCTCTTTCATCACCATTATTCATCACCATCATCCGCGAGGATGATGCTTAGCGTGCAGCTGCTTTAACCGCTCACGTGCAACGTGCGTGTAGATCTGCGTGGTCGAGATGTCGGAATGGCCGAGCAGCAGCTGCACCACGCGAAGATCCGCACCGTGATTGAGGAGATGCGTCGCAAACGCATGGCGCAGCGTGTGTGGCGAAATCGCTTTCGTGAGCCCCGCCTGCAGCGCGTAGCGGTGCAACAGGTGCCAGAACATCTGTCGTGTCATGGCTGCGCCCCGGGCAGTGACGAAGAGATCGTCGCTGGCGCGTCCGGCGAGCAGCTCGGGCCGCCCTTCCTTGAGATAGCGCCGGATCCAGGCGAGCGCCTCCTCGCCAAGCGGAACCAGCCGCTCCTTCGAGCCCTTGCCGAGCACGCGCACCACACCCATGTCCTGGCTTACCTGGGATAGCGTCAGGCCAACGAGCTCGGATGCGCGCAGACCGCTCGCGTACAGGGTCTCGAGCATCGCCTTGTCGCGCAAGCCCAACGCCCGTTCCACGCGCGGCGCCGCGAGCAGAAGTTCGACATCCTCCTCAGTCAGGCTCTTGGGAAGCGCTCGCGGCAGCTTGGGCGCATCGATCTTCAGCGTTGGATCGCCCTTGATCCGGCCCTGGCGCAGTAGGTAACGGTAGAAGCGCTTGAGGGCAGAAAGAAGGCGCGCGACGCTTGTTGCGCGCACCTTCTTTCTAAACTGGTAGCCGAGATAAATCTGAATATCAGCTTGATCGGCGCTGATCAGGGCTTTGCCGTGCCCCTGCCTCAACCATGTTGCGAACTGCGTCAGATCGCGCCGGTAGGCTTCGAGCGTGTTGCGCGAGAGGCCGTCCTCGAGCCATAGCGCATCGCAGAACTCATCAACCAGACCAGAAGTCTTTTCGACCGACATCGGCAATCACCAGGCGCGCTGAGGATCGCCGACGCGCGGATCGTGAATCGTGAATCGTGATTCGTGAATCGACACGGCCATCACTCGTTACCCGTCAGTCGTCACGCCCTCATGCTTCAGGAGCCAGCGCTTGATTTCAAGCGCCGGGCCGCGGCGCGCATGCATGAAGCCGCCAATGCCGCCGCTCGCCACGACACGATGGCAGGGGATCACGAGGGGGAGGCGGTTCGCACCGCAGGCGCCGCCGACCGGGCGCGGTGCTGTCCCGAGCTCCCGTGCAAGCTCGACATAGCGCTTCGTGCGCCCGCTCGGTATGCACGAGATGGCCCGCCACACCTCGCGCTGAAATGGGGTACCTCGGTACTCGAGTGGCAAGTCGAAGCGGAACTCCGGATCGTCGAGGTAACGCTCGATCTGGCGACACGCCTGCTCAGCTAGTCGGGTCAGAGGTGCGAGCGCCGCGACGCCCCTTGGCAAGTACTCGATGCCGATCAACCGCTTGCCCGCCGTGCGGACACCCAGGACCGCGAAGGGCGCGGGGAATTTCGCCTGAAAAGCTTCGAGCGGATCCGCTGCGAATGTCGCCGTGCAAGCGCGCACTGTAGCCCTACCTCGCGAAGACCTGACTCATGTCGTGGAACGCCTTGAATTATCGCAAGCTCCTGCGCGTGGCGATCGTCCTGTAAACAGTGGTATTTTACGGGTTTTCCCCCGCTCCACTACCCAGAGAAAGACCATGCCAAAAATCCAGTCCGTCTCCGTCTGCGTCGCGCGTGTTGCGCTCGAAAACGTCACCTCCTTTGCCACCCGCACCGTCTCGGCGCGCGATTACTGCCTCGTCAAGGTGCGCTCCACCCAGGGTATCGAGGGAATCGGCTTTTGTTACGTCGGCAGCGCGGGCGGCAACATTGCGCGCGTTGCAGTGGAAGAACTGCTCGCGAAGAAGCTCATCGGCCAGGAGTCGTTGCGGGTGGAAGGCCTGTGGCAGGACATGTACCAGGAGTCACTGCTGCAGGGCCGCTCGGGCAGCGTCATGCGGGGGATCTCGATCCTCGACATCGCGCTGTGGGATCTGAACGCGCGCAGCGCCAGGCTTCCGCTCCATCTCTACCTCGGCGCGAATGTGACCGACACCGTTCCGTGCTACGCGAGCGGCGGCTACTACCTCGCTGGCAAGACGCCGAAGATGCTCGGCCAGGAAATGGCCTCCTACGTGAAGAAAGGCTACAAGGCCGTGAAGATGAAAGTCGGCCGCCTGTCACCGCGCGAGGAAGAGGTACGCGTGCGTGCGGCGCGCGAGGCGGTCGGTCCCGATATCGTCCTCACCCTTGATGCCAACAATGCCTGGAGCGACGTGCCGACGGCGCTGCAATACGTGCGCCGCTGGGAAAAGTACGATCCCTACTGGATCGAGGAGCCGTTCGGCCCGGACGACATCGACGGTCATTCCAAGCTTGCGGAGCTGACGCCGATCGTGGTGGCGACCGGCGAGATCGCTTACGGGCGCTGGTATCACAAGGAGCTGCTCGACAAGCGCGGCGCGGAGATCCTGCAGACCGATGCCTGCGTGTGCGGCGGCATCACCGAATGGAGACGCATCGCGGCAATGGCATCAGGTTACGGCGTGACCGTCTCCCCGCACTGGTTTCACGACGCGCACGCGCCGCTGGTGGCCGCGACCCCGAACGCGCGCTACGTGGAATTCTTCCCCGACGACCAGGTGCTCAACTTCCGGCGGCTGATCGACGACCAGCTGAAAGTGAAGAACGGCGATCTCGTCCTGCACCAGAAGCCGGGCCTGGGCTTCAACTTCGATGAAAGAGCGGTGAAAAAATACGCGCTCAACAAGGCGAAGCCCTGGACCATTATTAAATGACGGCGTGACGAGTGATGGGTGACGAGTGACGAGTGATGGGTGATGCGAGGTTAGCGCCAGTATTTCTAGAGCGGCCTCCAGACCCTCACTTGGCGCTACCTTTGCGTTCTGGAATTCAGATTCTGATTATGGACGCCTCTGCGTCCTTGGCGGCCTCCGCGGTAAAGCTGTTATTTTCCTTCGCGTTCTCCGCGTGCTTGGCGGTGAAGCTTTAGGTTTTATCGGCGTTCATCGGCGGCTAAATAACGGGGTTCAGGTTTTTGAATATGTACATCCGCGTTTATCTGCGGCTCGATCACGTTTCACGTTTCACGTTTTACGTTTCACGTTCCACGAATGTCCGCTGAAATCCGCATACTGTCGGCCACCGGCATACTGGGATCGGGGTTCCGGGAAGAGACGCTCAAGCGGGCGATGGCGCTCAACCCGGATTTCATTGGCGCCGATTCGGGCTCGACCGATCCCGGCCCCTACTACCTCGGCTCCGGCGAGACCCTTTTCTCCGACTCCGCCTACAAGCGCGATTTGCGCCTGATCCTGCTCGCCGCGCGCGCGGCGAGGATCCCCGCCATCATCGGCTCCGCGTGCACGGCGGGAACGGACGCCCAGCTCGAGCGGCTGCTGGGAATCGCGCGCGAGATCGCGCGCGAGGAAAAGCTCGGGTTCAAGCTCGCCGCAATCTATAGTGAACAGGACCGCGCATACCTCAAGGCCAGGCTGCGGGAGGGCAAGATCACGCCGCTCGCCAACGCGCCGGAGCTGGATGAGAACGTCATCGACCGCAGCGCGCACATCGTCGGCATGTGCGGTATTGAGCCGTACATCGAGGCCTTGCAGAACGGCGCCGAGGTGATCATCGCCGGGCGCTCCAGCGACACCTCGATCTTCGCGGCGCTGCCGGTGATGAGGGGATTCAGTCCGGCCACGGTCTGGCACGCGGCGAAGATTCTGGAGTGCGGAGCAGCCTGCGTCGTGCAGCGCAAGTATCCCGACTGCATGTTCGCCACCGTCACCAACGAGGGGTTCGTCGTGGAGCCGCCGAACCCGGATTACCGCTGCGACCCCGCGAGCATCGCGTCGCACAACCTCTACGAGAATTCCACGCCCTACGAGCTGACCGAGCCCTCTGGCGTGCTCGACACCTTCCACGCGAAGTACGAGGCCGTATCGGACCGCGCGGTCCGCGTCTCCGGCAGCGCCTTTCGGCCCGCCGAGCGCTACACGATCAAGCTCGAGGGCGCGGAGCTTGCCGGCTTCCAGAGCCTGATCGTCGGAGCCGTGCGCGACCCGATCATCCTGCGCCAGTTCGATAACTGGCTCGAGGGACTGATCGCGGCGGTCAAGGAGCGCATACGCGCGGTGTTCGGCCCGGATATCGAGAGCCGCTACCGGTTCGACGTGCGCGTGTTCGGCAAGAACGCCGCCATGGGCCGCCTCGAGCCCGAGACCGGGATCGGGCACGAGGTCGGGTTGTTGTTCCAGGTGACGGCGCAAAGCCAGGCGCTCGCGACGAGCCTGATGAAGTCGGTCGGACATATCGCCGTGCACTACCCGGTGCCGGAATGGAGCGGCCTCATCACCTCCATCGCGTATCCGTACTCGCCTCCCGAAATCGCACGCGGGCCGAGCTATCGCTTCAACCTGAACCACGTGGTCGAGCCCGCCTCCCCGCTCGAGATGTTCCACATTGAGTACCAGGCAGTGGGAGGATGAAATGCCGAAGCTGTGGCAGATCACGAAACTCATACGCAGCAAGAACGCCGGGCCGTTCGAGCTGACCTTCGATGTCATCTTCAAGAGCCGCGCGGCATACGAGAAAGTGCGCGACGCGGGTGTCATCAACGCGCAATGGTTCGCGCGGACTTACCGGCTGAAACCCGAGCTGGTCTCGGTAATCAACTACGACGCGGCGAGCGCCATCAAGATCACCATCCCGCGCCCTATGGTTTCGGGGGATATCGACGACACCGATGTCTTTGGCGGCCAGCAGTATGGGCCGCTGGTGGATCTCGAGGTGCCGTGATGGCCCTAACGTGGAAGGATGAGGGATGAAGGCGGAAGGATAAAGCTCGTGACTAAGAACGCGTAACAAAATGAAGCGGCTGTGCATGACTCCCACCACCCCGTCGCTTCGCGCCACCCCTCCTCGGGCAGGAGGGGAATTCATTTTGTGACCCACCCTTAGTCACCTAGTCACCGTTCACCGTTCACCGCTTACCGCTTACCGCTTACCGTTCACCGCTTACTATTGACGATACACGATTCACGGCCGTGTAATCGGCGTTCATCGGCGGCGAAAAAACAAGACGAAAACAAAACAGTTTTTGATTTCTGTGTCGCTCTATCTGCGTTTATCTGCGTTTATCTGCGGCTAAGGTTTGCTGTTAAGGTTTAAGGCCGAGCGCTTCGCGCAGCTCGCGCGCCGTATGCGCCCGCCCGTAAACTTCAGTGCCGACGTCGAACTCCCGCGCGCGGGAGAGCGGACCCACGAAGACAGGGTCGAATCCCGCGTCACGCACCAACCGTTCCGCAATCCTCAAAGTGCCCGCATCGTCGGCGGCCAGCGGTATCGCCGCTTTCTCGCCCGCGCGGTGCGCTTCGCTCTCCAGCTCCCAGTGCGGCAGCGAATTAAACGCGCGCACCAGGCGCACGCCCGGGAAGAACTCCGCGTCCGCGACGCCGGTCCCCTTTTTCCGCGCGGCGTAGGCCATGTCGCCATCGCGCGAGGGATAGGGATTGCCGGGATCCAGCACAACCTTCCCCTTCAACTCCCGCGCGTAGTCGCGACCCACCTGCGGGAACGCCCCGTACGGCACGGCAACCAATATCACCTCGCCAAAGGCCGCCGCTTCCCGGGGCGTGCCGGCGCGCACCTTGGGCCCGAGGCGTTCTGCGAGGCCCTTCAGCTGCTCGGGATGCCGGGACGAGATCACCAACTCGTGCCCCGCTTTCGCCCAGAGCTCGGCCAGCGTGCCGCCGATCTTGCCGGTGCCGATGATGCCGATTTTCATGCTGGGGCCGCTCACGCTCGCCGCCCCGTGCGACGCGAGCGGCGCGCCCGCGAGTGCCAGGCTTGCTGCCGCGAAACACAAAAGCGCCCACCAGCGTCCGTAGCGGTCCATCGTTTTCATCGCAGGCCCTCCTTGCGCACTTTGCTCCACTTCGAAAATACTACTCCAGAGCGGTCATCTCGACCGGTTGATGACAGCGGGGCCGGCCTCGGTGTATAGAAGAACGTCGCAAGAATTAGAAAAACATTATCAGCCGCAGATAAACGCAGATAGGATCAAAGGCAAATTAGACAAGATTAACAGGATTTACATGATTGATTGTTCGAAGTTTTGGTGTTGATCCTGTTAATCTTGTTCCAGGTCAACTGGAACTTCAGGGCGCCGGTGCGCCCTGGCGATACCATTACCGGCGAGGTAACCGTCACCCAGGTTCGTCCCGACAAGCCCATCACCGATCTCGACACCCGCGTTGTCCGGGGAGACGGCATCGTCGCGCTGCAAGGCAGCGCGGTGTGCTATACCATGCCGCTCGCGCGTTGAACGCTTGACGATTGGATACACCACTTATGGCGCAACCCTCCATTCCAACCCTTTCCTCCCACGGCGCTGAGATCCCCGTCATTGGCTTCGGGACTTCCCAGCTGGGAAATTGCGCCGAGATCGTCGCGAGCGCACTCGAGCGTGGCTACCGCCATATCGACACGGCCTGGAAATACGGCACCGAAGAAGGCGTCGGCAGGGGAATACGCCTGTCCAAGGTGCCGCGCAAAGAAATCTTCCTCACGACGAAGGTCTCGCACGAGTACCTGCGCGCCGATGCCTTTGCACGCTCGGTCGACCAGAGCCTCGAGCGGCTGCAGGTGGACTACGTGGATCTCCTGCTCGTGCACTGGCCGAGCGTGGACAACGTGCCGCTCGCCGAGACGATGGGGGCACTGGCAAAGGCCAAGCGCGAGGGCAAGGCGCGCCACGTTGGCGTCGCCAACTTCAACATCGCCATGGTCGACGAGTCGATGCGCCTTTGCCCCGAGCCGCTCTGCGTACTGCAGGCCGAATACCACCCGTACCTCAGGCAAACCAAGGTGCTGGATTTCTGTCGCCGCGCCGGGCTCATTTTCATGGCTTACTGCCCGCTCGGGCGCGGGCGACTGTTTACCGACCCGGTCCTCGCCGAGATCGCGCAAAAAAGAGGGAAATCGATTGCGCAGATCGCGCTGCGCTGGCAGGTGCAGCAAGGCAACATCGCGCCCATCCCGCGTTCTTCAAACCCGAAGCACATGGCCGAGAGCCTCCAGGTTTTCGATTTTTCGCTGACCGAAGAGGAGATGAATCGTATCCACGCGCTCGCGCGGCCGGATGGCAGGATCGCGAATCCAAAAGGCCGCGCGCCGGCGTGGGACTGAACGGTGGTGAGTGGTGAGTGGTGAGTGGACTAAACCGTTTTTTTGCCGCCGATGAACGCCGATATATGCCGAGAAGATCAAAAACAGAATTAACCGCAGATACACGCAGATAAACGCGGATACAACTCGAAAATCGTTTTCCCTTTCGCCATTCGCCTCCAGGCAGTGCCTTCTGACTTTGGGCAGCCCTCCGCCTAAGGGATGGCGGGCGCGAAAGGAAACACGTGAGCTAAGTGCCAGAACCAGCGGAATTAGAAGGACTTTCCCCGTCATTCACCCACGAGCTCCATCGCACTTCTTCCGCTGGTTGTCACCGGATTCGTAGGTAACGGAAATGCAGTTGTAATACAATGAAACCGCATAATGGATCGACAGAATTCTTCGTCCCAATCTTCAAAGGAGGAATTACCCATGTTCAGACGCACGCTTCTTTTCCTCATCGCGGGCCTGATGGTGGCCGGCGCCGGCACTGCGTTCGCCCAGAAGGACATTCGCTGGGGCACCTCAGCAGTCGGATCTTCGGGTCATCGCGCACTCGTCGCGCTGGCCGAATTGCTGAACCGCGAGATGCCAAAGTATCAGGTGACCGTGCAGCCGACGCCGGGCGCGATCGTGACTGTCAAAGGCTACGCCACGGGGCAGTTCGACGGTTACTACGGCGCTGACATCGCCTTCTACGAGCTCGCCAACAACCTCAATCGCTTCAAGGGCTTCAAGGCGAACATGAAGCGTCAGCCCGTGCAGTCTCTGTGGACGTTCACGATCTCGATGGGTACCGGGATCCATATGCGCGACAAGGACAAGATAAAGAGTTGGCGTGACCTGGACGGCAGGGTCCTCTTCACCGGGAACCCGCCATGGGATACGCGCGCCCACCTTAACCGTCTTTACGAGGCGCTGGGCGTGAAGACCAAGTACCGCCAAGTCGACTTGTCGGCCGCCGGATCCATACTTGAGCGCGGCGGCATTGAGGGGATCGCCATCTACACCGCCGGCGAGGCTGGGATACCGCCCTGGGTCACGGAGGCCGGCCTGGCAACCGACTGGGCCGCCCTCAACCCGAGCCCCGAAGAAATCGCCACGCTCAAGAAGGCGGGCTTCGCCGTCATCGAGCAAAAGCCCGAGGTCTTCAAGCGCGACGTTCATGCCGACAAGGTAGTTCTGTTTCCGTTCTATTACGGCTTCCACGTTGGCCTGGAAGTGCCGGCAGAAGACGTCTACCAGATGCTGACAATAATCGAGAAGAACGTTGCCGCACTGGCCAAGGCCGATAAGGCTTTCGCGCAGATCGCCAAGGACATGCCCGGGTTCCAGCGCCGTGGCGTCACGGCCGCGGCAGATCTCGTGCCGATCCATCCGGGCCTTGCGAAATACATGCGCGAGAAAGGCGTCTGGGACGCGAAGTGGGATTCCAAGGTCGCGAAGCAGTAAGCTGCACATCGTGAATCGCATCAGGGAGCGTGCGCGGGCATCCACCCGCGCACGTTTTTTATTTCCCGCACAGCGATTGCTCCGCTCATGACTGATACCGCCGGCACCTCCGCCCGGCCACGTCTCGTGGTCGACTGGCTTTATTACCTGACGGCGGTTTTCTTCTTCGTCGTCCTCTTCTTTTATTACTGGACCACCGAGGGCGGGCCCGTCCTGCTCGCCTTCGGGCTGGTTCCGGTCACGTTCATCCTCTACACGCTGGAGGCACTGCGCAAGAACGAGTTCTACCCGCGGCTCCCGGCCGTCGCCAACTACGCCATCGCCGCGATCTACATCGTCGTCTCGATTACCGTTGCGGCGTACATGCTCGTGGAATACGAAGCAATCGGCACGGTGCGCGCCGGGATCTGGAGCGCGGCCGATCTCACCATCGGCGCGCTGATGGCCCTGCTGGTCATGGAGTACGCGCGCAAGCGCTACCTGCCGCTTTTCATCCTGAACATCTTCCTGATCATCTATGCGGTTTATGGCTCGGTGGTGCCCGGCATGTTCAACCATCCCGGGTTGACCTGGGAGCGCATCGTCACGGCGATGAGCGTCGAGATGTCGACCGGCGTCTTCTCCAACCTGCCGCAACTCGCGCTGACGCTGATCGGCTCGTTCATCCTCGTCCTCTCCACGCTGCGCGCGTTTGGCTGCGTCGACTCCATTCTCAAGGGCTCTACGCTGATCGCCGTGCGCTCGCCGCATGCGCTGCCGCAATCCGCCGTGCTCGGGTCCATGGCCGTTGCCTCCGTAAGCGGGAGCAGCGCCGCGAACGCCATCACGACGGGCTCGGCCACCATTCCCGCCATGATCGGCTCCGGCATGCCGCGAGTGGTTGCAGCTTCCATCGAGACGGCGTCATCGCTGGGGGGGCAGCTGATGCCGCCGATCATGGGCATCTCGGCCTTCCTGATGGCGGAGTTCCTGGGGGTCAGCTATTTCGACGTGGTTTCGCGCGGCTATGCGCCGGCATTGGTCTACTTCGTCGGCGTCGCCGTCTCGGTCTACCTGCTCTCGTCGCGTTATCGGACGCGCCTCGACGCCGTCAAGGCGGAAATCATGCGCTGGACCGACTGGACGAACATCGCGGCTTTCGCCGCCGTCGTCGGCGGGCTGATCCTGCTCATGGCGTTGCTGCACCTGCCGCCGATGTTCGCGGCGATGTACACCTTTCTCACTGTTTTCGCGGTGCTGCTCGCAGCGCATATCGCGGCGGCGGTGAGGGCGCGCGCGCCGGTCCTGCGCTCGCTGATCGCCCCG
Source organism: Betaproteobacteria bacterium (assembly GCA_029863175.1). Next base: position 18,291 of record JAOTVX010000045.1, read on the forward strand.
CTCGGTCGCCTCCTGGACTCCTTCGCCGGCATGACCGCGGACCTGACGCTGTTGCTGGCAACGCTGTCGATCATGACCGGAGCACTGGTCATCACCGGCGTGCCGACCAAGATCGGCGCCATCCTGGTCGCAACTGCCGGGGTCAATCTCTTCGCCATGGTGGTGGTTGCCTTCTTTTTCGGTGCGCTGCTCGGGACCGGTCTGCCGCCGGCGCCAACTTACATCATCACCGCGCTCGTGATCGCGCCGGCGATGATCCGCGTCGGCGTCGACCAGTGGGTGGTGCACTTTTTCGCCTTCTTCCTCGCGGTCTGGGGCGAGCTCACGCCGCCCACGTCCGTCGTGGCGGCAGTGACGGCGAAGATTGCGGACGCGCCCTTCCTGCCAGTGTTGTTTCGTGGGATAACGATCTGCATTTCGTTGTTCATCCTGATGGGCGGCATCTTTACCCGCCCGGAGCTCGTTTTGGAACCAGGGCTTGCGCAAATCGGGGCGATGCTCCTTCTCATGGCAGCGACGATCGGTATCAGCTTCAGCATCCAAGCTCAGTTCTCTGACCTCCGCGCGATCGACGTGCCGCTGCGGCTCGTCCTTGCCGCTCTCGCGCTGGTGATCATATTCCATCCAAGTCAGCAGGTCGCGTGGTTTACCTGTATTCCGGTCGGCCTGTTCGCCGCTTACTGGCTCCTGCGGCGACGCAACGCGTCGGTCGCTGCGGAGCTCAGCGCCGGCTGACGGCGGAAGGCTGTTTTCTCGGATTCCTAACTATGCCGCCGACCGGCGGATTACGTTCTGGTCCATCTCCTCGTCGCCGGTTCTCGATGTATGAGTGATTGTTCGATCCGCCTCGCGACCCCGAATGACGCGGGGATCATCAACGACATCCAGAACCATTACGTCCTCACCTCCACGGCCACGTTTTACACCGAAGCGCTCACGCTGGAGGAGCGGCTGGCCTGGCTCAGGAACCGCTCGCCAGCTCATCCCGTCACCGTGGCGCAGGCCGAAGGGGCATCGTTGGCTGGGGCGCGCTCGAGGTTTTCCGAGGACGGCGCGCGTACCGGCATTCGGCCGAGTTTTCGGTTTACGTTCATCACGAGTGGCACCGGCGCGGGATCGGCCGCGCCCTCATGGCCGATCTCGTCACACGCGCGCGGTCTTCAATACCACGCGCTCGTCGGCGAGTGCTGCAGCGAGTCCACCTCGGTCATCGCCCTGCTCGAGGCGCTGGGATTTGACCGCGTTGCCCGCTTCCGGGAAGTCGGCCGCAAGTTCGACCGATGGCTCGACGTCGTGTTTCTGGAACGGCTGCTATGAAAAACTCTTACAGCGTGACGGCTGACGACTCATGGCTGATGGCTGATGGCTGGGGGAACGGCCCCGTAGTGGTGGGGCCGGTCACGCAAGATCTCGTTTGGTCATCGCGGGTCAGGCGGCGCGGCCGCCAGGCTGATTCTGCTTATCTATCTCCATCTCATCACCACAGGAATAAGCAGCCCCCCCGCCAGCGTTTATAATCTGCCGGCTTTGGCCCTGGCATCTGGCCAGTCCAAGGCGCGGATTATCAGATTTCCCCGTGAGAGTCGAATGAACTTGAAAAGTATGAGCGTCGCCGCATCGGTCGCACTGTTGGCACTTGGCCTGAGCGGCGGCGCGCACGCGCAACAATCCGAGATGACCTTCTTCATCGCGAGCGTGGATGGCGGCAAGGGCGCGGACTTCGGCGGCCTGGCAGGTGCGGACAAGCACTGCCAGAAGCTGGCGGCTGCCGTGGGCGCCGGCAAGCAAAATTGGCGCGCCTATCTCAGCACGAGCGGTCCGAACGCGGTCAACGCGCGCGATCGCATTGGCAAGGGCCCGTGGCGCAACGCGGAGGGGCGGCTCATGGCGCGCAACGTCGCCGAGCTTCACGGGATCAACAACATCAACCGAATGACCGGTCTGACCGAGAAGGGCACGATCGTGAACGGCCGCGCCGATTCGCCCAACATGCACGACATCCTCACCGGCTCGCAGCCGGACGGCACGGCGTTTCCGCCCGGCAAGGATACGACTTGCGGCAACTGGACGAACAGCGGCGACGGGCACGCCATCGTCGGGCACCACGACCGCTGGGGCCTGCGGGACGACGAGCCCTCACGGTCCTGGAACTCCTCGCATCCTTCGCGCGGCTGCAGCCTGGAAGCGTTGAAGAAATCGGGCGGGGCGGGGTTCATCTACTGTTTTGCCGCCAACTGAACCGCGGCAAGAAAGTGATGGGAACTGGTGATGACAAATGGTGACGAATGATGGTGATAGAAACGCGCGTTACCACCCTCATCACCAGGACACATCACCAGTATCTCCATCACCCGTTCGCATCACCAGGTACCGCGTAGGGCCTCCTGCCTTTCGCCTTCCGCCTAATATTATCGGGCCGCCTCCCCGTTTATAATCACCTCGAAACTGCCGGTCCCCGGCGCGGATGGTCTAGCGGGAGAGGGAAATGAGCATGAAATCTTTGGGTACGATCGCAGCGGTCGTTCTGTTGTCGCTTGGACTGGGCAGCTGCGCGACCTACCAGCACTATTACGAGATGACGTTCTTTATCACCAGCACCGGCAACGGGAAGGGCGCGGACTTCGGTGGATTGGAAGGGGCCGATCAGCACTGCAAAGCCCTCGCAAACGCAGCGGGCTTGGGGGGGTTCCGAACGTGGCGGGCCTACCTCAGCGCAAGCCCCAACCGGAGCTCGCCAACGGTCAACGCCCGCGACCGCATCGGCAGCGGTCCCTGGCACAACATCAAGGGTGTGTTGATCGCAGCCAATCTCGCCGAGCTGCATGGGAAGAACAACCTGAACAAGCAGACCGCGCTCACCGAGAAAGGGACGATCGTCAACGGCCGTGGCGACAATCCCAACATGCATGACATCCTGACGGGCTCGCGGCCCGACGGGACGGCGTTCTCGGGCAATGACGACCGGACCTGCCGCAACTGGACGAGCAGTAGCGAAGGCAGCGCTCAGGTCGGCCATCATGACCGCATGGGGCTACGCGATGACGTGCCCTCCAAGTCCTGGAACTCCTCGCACCCTTCGCGTGGCTGCAGCCCGGAAGCGTTGAAGGAATCCGGCGGTGCGGGCCTGCTCTACTGCTTCGCCGCCAACTGATCGAACACCAAGGTTCAAGGGTGGACGACGGTTGCAGACGAAGTTCCGCGCTTCGAACTTGGAACATTGAACGGGGTTTTCGTCACCCGTCACTCGTCACCCATCACGGGTTTCCGCTTTCTGCCTTGGGCACCGTTACGCCGACGAGTGTGTCACGCGTAAGGATCTCAGCGAGCTGCTCCTCGCTCCAGCCTTCCGTGCCTTTCGGCCGCATCGGAACCACCACGTAACGCATATCGGCATTGGAGTCGTGCACGCGCACGGTGACGTGCTCCGGGAGCACCGTGCCGAACTCCTTCAGCACGGCGCGCGGTTCGAACACCACGCGGGAACGATAATTGGTGCTCTTGTACCACGTCGGCGGCATGCCGAGCAGCGCGCGGGGATAGCACGAGCATAGCGTGCAGACGATGAGATTGTGGACCTCCGGCATGTTCTCCACCGCGATCAGCCGGTCAGCCTCGAGCTCCACGCCCATCTCGGCGCACGCGGCCTTGCCGTCTTTCAGCAGCCGCTTCCTGAACGCCGGATCGGTCCACGCGTGCGCAATGACGCGCGAGCCGCGGTAGGGAAATTCCTCCTCGAAGGTTTCCATCCGGCGCCTGACTTCCTCGGCCGTAATCACTCCCTTGGCCTCGAGCAGCTCCTGCATGGCCCGGCTCATGATCTCGTACTCCGAGGGCGGACCCTCGTCCTGCGCAGCCACGGGCGCGTGGTCGTGGTGACCCGGTTCGTGATCGTGAACGTGTTTCTTCTGGTGCGCGTAATGGTCGAAGGCAGAAGGATCGCTCATGGTTCACCCTGTCTCGTCGGGAGCTGGCGGCTCCCCGGGCCCGGAGGCGGGCTCCAGCCAGTGCTCGAAGATTTCCATTTCGATGATGTCGCTCGCGGGGCCGGCGTAGTCCGGCCACACGTGGTTCTGCAAGAAGCGCACACGGTACAACACTTTCGCGGGTTTTCCATCGAACCCGTAGGCGAGCTCCTCCGGGTTCGGGAAGGCGCCGCAGATGCGCTCGATCACGCCCCGCTTGCCGCGGATGTAGTACGGCGTGCGCCGGTGCCCGGGCGGGAAGCTGCGCTTGATCACCACCGCGTCGCCCACATTGAAGCGGCGCCCGGGCGCTGGGTTATAGGTCGACGGAAGCGGTTTCCGGGTCCGTCCGCGGGCTGCCCGGTTCATCGGTTTGCGCCTTTCTTGATGGGCGATTGCGATTCGTGGGGCACGTCGAAGCGCGCCCGCACCTCGGCCATCTTCGCCTTGAGCTCGGCTTCGGTAATGAGACCCTTCTCCAGCAGGACGGTGCGCAGCGCCGAAGTCGTGCGCTCGAAGTAGTCAAGCTTGTAGTACCGGTCGCCCAGGTCTTCAGCCGCCCGGCGCAGCTCGTCCACGCGCGTGATCTTCTTGAGGGAAAGTGTGCTGCGCAGCGCGTTAGCCTGCCTTTCCCAGAAACGCATGCCGTGGTCGGTCGTGTCGATCGCACCGGCGGCTTCGCCACCCATATCGTGAGGTCCCTTGTTAAGGGGTCTATCGCTCATTTCACACCTCGCCCAGAATTGCCGCTCAGGAATGGATCAACGGATCGCGCGCAACGGCGAATCAGCATAGCACAATGAATCGGCGGCAAGTCGCCCGGCGTGCTTTGCGCACGATCACTACGCCTCGCTGGCGGTTTGACCCTCCGATCTGGCTGTGGCTAGAATCGGCGTATTCATCAATCGGGAGGATTCCATGCAGCACGGAATGATCGGTCTGCTCTGGCGCGCCGCTGTGGTGTTTGCAGCCAGCGCTTCGTTGGCTCAAGCCCATCACGTGATGGACTATGCAATGCCGGCCACGGCGTTGGACGGATTTCTCTCGGGTCTTGGACATCCGGTGATTGGCCTGGATCATCTGCTGTTCATCGCAGGCGCCGGCGTGTTCGCAGCGCAGCTGCGCCGCGGTTTCCTTCTGCCTCTGATCTTCGTCGCCGCGTCCATCCTCGCGGCGGCCTGGCGCGCCGGGGGTGCGTCCTGGGAGATGAGCGAGGTCTGGGTCGCGGGATCGCTGGTCGCTCTCGGCGTGGTCATGCTGGTGGCCCGAAACCCCGGCCGCGGGCTGGTCGCCGCTCTGTTCCTAGTGTCGGGGACGTTCCACGGCTACGCGCTTGCCGTAGCCATCGTCGGAGCCGAGCGCACGCCGCTGGTCGCCTATTTTGCCGGGCTGACGGTAATCCAGTGCGCGATTGCGCTCGCGGCGTGGGGAGCGGCAACTTGGCTCGTGGGGAACCGCCCGCGCTGGCCCCTGCAGCAGCTAGCCGGGGCCGCCGTCGGTGCCGCGGGACTGGTCTTCGTTGGGCTGGCCGCGCTGTAAGAGCGGAGGCGGAATCACCCTCCAGATTGGCGAGTGATGTTTCTTGCACGAAGCCTGATCCTCCGCGCGGCAGCATGCCTCGTTGTCGCCTGCTGGACGTTGACATCGTATGCGCAGGTGCCGCCGACCGCGGATGAGAACGCGCGCTACACCGGCCTGCTCGCCGCCGCCGCCCGAGGTGATGCGGCGGAAATCAAGGCGCTGACTGCCCGGGGCGCGAGCGCCAGCGTCCGTGACGGCTATCGCCGCACGCCGTTGCACATCGCGGCCTACGGGGGGCATCACCAGGCCATCCGCGCGCTGGTGGCCGCAGGCGCGGACCCCAACGCGCTCGAGCGGGACCGCTACGACATCGTCACCATCGCTGCAGTTGCAAACGACGTGCCTACACTGAACGTTTCGCTCGAGCTGGGCTGCAGCGCAAAGAACATCACCAGCCGCTACGATGGCAATGCGCTTATCGCTGCCGCGCACCTAGGTCACGCTGAAGTGGTGCGTATTCTCATCAAAGCCGGCGCGCCGCTCGATCACGTCAACAACCTGGGCTGGACGGCGTTGATCGAATCGATCGTGCTGGGCGACGGCGGCCCGCGCCACATCGCGACGCTGACGGCACTCGTCGAGGCCGGCGCAAACGTGAATCTGCCAGACGGTCACGGCCAAACGCCGCTCACGCTCGCGCGCGGGCGTGGCTACCAAGAGATGTACAAGATCCTTGAGCGCGCCGGCGCCACAGAACAAAAACGGTGATGCGAACTGGTGATGGGTACTGGTGATGAGAATTGGTGATGCGAACTACTGACGGGAATTGGTGATGAGAAACGCCGTGTACATCACCATTATTCATCACCATCTCTCATCACCATCTTTCATCACCATTTGGGCGATGGGTGATGGGCCACCCAAAGTCAGAAGGCAGAAGGCAAAAGGATGAAGACTTTTAACCCCGTCACCAGTGACCGGATCTACTGAGGTTCTTGGTGCTTGTTCGTAATCCTTGGCGTCCTTCGAACCCTTCGCGGTAAAGCTTTTATTTTCCTTCGCGACCTTCGCGACCTTTGCGCCCTCTGCGGCAAAGCTTTTTTCTGATCGGTGATGAATAGCGGGTAATACGCGGCGGGGGCGCTGCCGCGGCGCGGTGGTTCCGCATCGCTCAGTGCATTTTTCGGTGGCCGCTCATTCCTCCCGTCAGGTCACGCACCTCGGCACTAATCTCCACTTCCGTCCGCTTCTTGTCGGGCCCCTCGATCACCAGCGTGATCGGGACTGTTTCTCTCGGCCGCAACGGCGTTGTGATGTTCATCAGCATCAGGTGATAGCCCCCAGGCTTCAGCTCTACCGTCTTACCGGCGGGCAGCTCGATGCGCGCCACCGCCCGCATTTTCATGACGCCGCCTTCCATCTTAATTTCATGGATTTCCGCGCGCGCCGTCACTGGAGTGTGGACGGCGACCAGGGCGGCCGCTTGAGAACTCTTGATCTTTAAATAGGCGCCGGCCACCGGTTGCCCGGGTGCGGTTGCCCTGACCCAGGCCTCATCAACCGCAACCTGCGCGCCGGCAGAGGACGCGAACGCAAGACCGATTGCAAGCATGATGCATTGTCGAAACTTCATGAAATTCCTTGTCGAAAAGTCTGGCACGACACTACCCACGTTAAATTTAGCCGCGGATAAAGAAGGAGTTCATTGATGTGCGCGGGTTTCCTATCCGCGTTTATCTGCGGCTAAATCACGTTTCACGGAAGTTGCTGTTCATTCACCACTGACTATTCACGGCGCTCAAGCGCGATCCATCGCCACCGGATTGGGCGCCGGCCGGCCAGCGAAATGCGCGCGCAGGTTCGCAAGCAGTTTTTCCCCCCGCGCTTCGCGGACCTCCCGGGTAGAAGATCCGATGTGCGGGACGAGCACGACGTTTTCCATCCCCAGCAGCGCTGCGGGCACGCGCGGCTCGTCCCAGTAGACGTCGAGAGCTGCGCCGGCGATCCGTCCGTGTTCGAGCGCGGCGATCAACGCAGCCTCCTCCACGATGGGACCGCGCGCGACGTTGACGAGAAAGCCGCTTGGTCCCAGCGCGCCGAGAATACGAGAATCGACGAGGCCGCGGGTCGCTGGCGTCAGCCAGCAGGTAACCACCAGGCAATCGGCGCGGCGCGCCATCTCCTCGAGGTCCGCGTAATAGGGATAGGCCAGCCCCGGTTTCTCCCGCGGGCCGTGATAGCACACCGCCATTCCGCAGGCTTCCGCGCGTCTGGCCACGCCGCGGCCGATGGCGCCCAGCCCGACGATCCCGCAGGTCTTGCCGCCAAGCCCCGCCCCCATCGGCGGCAGGCCAGCCAGCCACTTCCCGGCGCGCACGAAGCGGTCGGTCTCGCAGATCCGGCGCATGACAGCAATGGCGAGGCCGATCGCGAGGTCGGCAACTGATTCCGTGATCGAATCCGGCGTATTCGTCACGACGACCCCGCGGGCTCTCGCGGCGGCGAGATCCACCGTTCCGTGAGGGGTGCCGACACAGCCGACGATCTCCAGCCTGGGAAGGGATTCGATAAGGCCGGGGACGAGCCCGATCGATCCCACCGTGACCACGCCGCGCACGCGCCCGGACACCTCGGCCAGGAACGCTTCCGGGTCCTCGGCCAACCAAAGCTTGTCCACCGTATATTCGCGCTCGAGCTCGGCAAGCGTCGGCGGGTAGATCGGCGTGACGACGAGGAGGTCCGGCTTCATGTCACGCCTCCGGATCGCGAGCTGCCCGGCAGCGGCCTGGGGCAGCTAATGGTGACGAAGTATGGTGATGACTACTGGTGATGGGTACGGGTGATGAGCGAGGCATTCCCGCGCCGCGGCGCGGTGCGTTGTTCATCACCATCTCGCATCACCATTTCTCATCACCCTTTCCCGTCACCAGCTCTCGTCGTATCAGTAGTGGGACTCGAAGCTGACCCCTTCGCGCTTTTCCAGCTCGTCGAGGTCGATGTAGGAGCGCATGGTCTTC
>JAOTVX010000072.1 GCA_029863175.1 Betaproteobacteria bacterium
ACTCGGCAAGGTATGATGAAGCGTGACGGGTGACGGGTGACGGGTGACGGGTGACGGGTGACGGGTGACGGGTGACGGGTGATGCGCCGAACGCCCGTGAGATCGGGAGGTCGTAAGATCGGGAGATCGACACATTCTTCTTTCCCTCTCCCGCCCTCACGCCCTGACGCTCTCACGCAGATTCAGTCCACTCACCATTCACGCAGTTCGTAAAGAACGGCCTCATTTGACAGGCCGCAGACCGCAGTGCAACTATTGTCGTCCGCCGCAAACACAGGAGGGGGTGATATGAAACCAATGATGGCAATTGTCAGAGTCCTTGCGATCCTGGCGCTCATGACTTCGGGCAGTACGCTTGCCCAGGAGCCGATCAAGATCGGGTTCAGCATGGCACTGACTGGCGGCCTCGCCCCCGCGGGCAAAGCCGCCCTCATCGCCATGGAAATCTGGCGCGATGACACCAACAAGAAAGGCGGTCTGCTCGGAAGATCCGTGGAGTTCGTCTACTACGACGACGCAACCCAGCCGGGCAAGGTTCCCTCTATCTACACCAAGCTTCTCGCGGTCGACAAGGTGGACCTCGTCGTGTCGAGCTACGGCACCAACGAAATTGCGCCGGCGATGCCGATCGTGATGCGCAAGAAGCTGGTGTTTCCGTCACTGTTCGGGCTGGCGGTAAACGACGAGTTCAAGTACGACCGCTACTTCCAGATCATGCCGTCAGGGCCCGAGCCGAAGACGGACTGGTCGAAGGGCTTCTTCGATCTCGCGATGGCGCAGAAACCGAAGCCCAAGACCATCGCAATCGTTTCGGCGGATGCGGAATTCTCCCTCAACGCGGCGGGGGGGGCGCGCAAGAACGCGCAGCGGCTCGGCATGAAGATCGTGTATGACAAGACCTACCCGCCCTCGACCACGGACTTCACACCAATCGTGCGCGCCATCCAGGCGACCAAGCCGGACATCGTCTACGTGGGCTCGTACCCGCCGGATTCGGTGGGCATGGTAAAGGCCGCCAACGAGGTCGGTCTGACGACGAAGATGTTCGGCGGCAGCATGGTGGGCCTGCAATTCGCGGCGATCCAGAAAAACCTCGGCCCGATGCTGAACGGCATCGTCAACTATGACTTCTGGGTGCCGGAGCCAACGCTGGACTTCCCCGGGGTGAAGGAATTTCTCGCGAAGTACCAGGCCGCGGCCAAGGGCAAAGGCGTCGATCCGCTCGGCCACTATCTGCCGCCCTACGCGTATGCCTACCTCCAGGTCCTGGCTCAGTCGGTACAGGCGGTGAAAGGCCTCGACCAGGCCAAGCTCGCCGCGTATATGCACAAGACGACCTTCGATACGGTGGTCGGCAAGGTGAAATTCGGCAGCAACGGCGAATGGGCTAAGAGCCGTGTGCTGTTCGTCCAGTTCCGTGACGTCCAGCCGAACAATCTCGAGCAGTTCGCGGGCCCGGGCAAGCGCGTCGTGCTTCACCCGAAGGAGTGGAAGTCGGGCGAAATCGTCTACCCGTACAAGAAGTAGTCCGCACACCCCGCAGGAGCCCGCGCAGCGGTGCTTTCGCTCGACCTTTTCGCGAATGCCATCGTCGCGGGCGTTCTGCTCGGCGGTTTCTACGCGGCTGTGGCGATCGGGCTGGCCATCGCTTTCGGCCAGCTCGACATCGTAAACATCGCGCACCCGGCGTTCGTCATCGTCGGCTCCTACGTCGCGTATATCGTCAATACCCATTTCGGGCTCGATCCGGTGCTGATCGGGGTGCTGGTCGCACCGGTCTTCTTCCTGGTCGGGGTCGCGATCTATCGCATCTATTACGCCGCGTTCGAGCGCACCGGGCAGGAATCCCTGAGCGGGCTCGCATTTTTCTTCGGCCTGATGTTCATCATCGAGGTCGTGCTGATCCTCGTCTACGGCGTGGACTATCGCCTCGTCAGAGCCGGCTACATCGGTGAAACCATCGAGCTGGGCTTCGTCGGCATCCCGTTTCGCATGATGGTGCCGTTCGTGGTCGCCACCACGGGCACGACCGCGATCTATCTGTATCTTTCGCGGACGTTCACCGGGCGCGCGATTCTCGCGGTGGCCCAGGACCGCCTGGCACTGCAGCTGATGGGTGCCGACCCGGTCCGCATCAAGCAGTTCGCGTTTGGACTCGCCATCGCCACGACCGCGATCGCGGGTTCGCTCCTTATCATCATCGGCCCGGTGGAGCCGTCGTTGGGCCGGCTCTACATCGGCCGCGTGTTTGCGATCGTCGTCCTTGGCGGCATGGGAAGCATCCCGGGGATGTTCATCGCCGCGCTGATCCTGGGCATCGTGGAGACGCTGGTGGCGACCTTCATGGGTCCTTCCTGGGCACCGGCGGTGGCCTTCGGTCTGCTGCTACTGACGCTGGCGCTCCGTCCCTCGGGACTTTTCGGCCGCTAGACGATGAAGATCAGCGTCTTCTGGGTCAGCATCGTCGCCCTATTGATCGCCGGCCTGGTTTTTACCGAGGTCGTGGGCAACGAGTATTACTTCACCGCGCTCTACGTGATCCTGCAGGCCACCATGATGGCGGTGGCCTGGAACATTCTCGGCGGATTTACCGGCTACGTAAACTTCGGCAGCGCAGCGTTTTTCGCCGTCGGCGCCTACACGGCCATCGCGCTCGACAAGGCGCTGGGCCTGCCGCTGCCTCTGTTGATCCTCGCCGCGGCCGCGGTATGCGGTCTCATCGGCCTCGGGGTCGGCTATCTCACCTTGCGCCTGAAAGGCGTCTACTTCGCGATCGCCACATTGGCCATGGCCATCGTGCTCGAAACGCTGGTGACCAACTGGACCTACGTGGGCGGTGCGCGCGGCGCCTACATCCTGACCCCGGAAAACCACCTCTGGTTCGACAGCTACATCCAGATGCTCTTCATGTTGATGCTCGTGCTGACGCTGGGGTCGGTGGCCATTTCCCGCAGGCTCAACTCCACGCGCCTTGGCCGCGGGCTTGCTGCGATCCGTGACGACGAGGTCGCTGCCGAGTGCGCGGGCGTGCCGACGCTGCGCCTGAAGCTCATCTCGACCACCGTGATGGGCGCCATGATGGGCGTTGCGGGTGCGCCCTACCCCTTCTTTGTCACCTTCGTCGATCCGGTCTCGGCGTTCAATCTCTTCGTCGCCGTTAACGCAATCGCCATGCCGATGATCGGGGGCACTTCGCACTGGATCGGCCCCGTGATCGGCGCCCTCCTGGTGGGCTCGATGCAAGAGATCGTCACCGTCAACGTGTCTTCCGAGTTGAACGTGCTCATCGTCGGCGTCATGCTCGTCCTGTTCATCAGCCTCGCGCCCCAGGGCATCGTCGGACTGGTGCAGAAGCACATCCTGAGGCGCCGCCGGTGAGTTCTGTCGTTCTCCAGGTCACAAGGCTCACAAAGCGCTTCGGCGGCTTCGTGGCGCTTCAGGACGTCGACCTCCACTTGAGCAGCGGAGAGCGGCTCGGGCTCATCGGCCCCAACGGCTCGGGCAAAACCACGCTCATCAACTGTGTCTCCGGGGCGCTCTACAACGACGAAGGTACGATCGCATTCGAGAATAGAGACATTACCCGCATGCCGCCGCACCGGCGTGCCCGCCTTGGCCTCGCACGCAGCTTCCAGATCCCCAAGCCTTTTCACAGCATGACGGTCCTTGAGAATCTGCGAGTCCCGCTCGAGTACGCCGCATGGTCACGTGCAGAGCACCGTCATATCGTGGATGAGGCGATGGCGGTGCTGGAGATGATCGGCCTCAAGCACCGTGCCAATGTGAATTCCGCCGCGCTGACGCAGGTGGACATGCGCAAGCTCGAGCTCGCGCGCGCGCTCGCCGCAAAGCCCAGGCTGCTGGTCTCGGACGAGGCCATGGCGGGCCTCTCGGGGTCCGAGGTCGACGAGATACTGGATATTCTCTTGGCGCTCAACGGGCGCGGTGTTGCGGTCATCATGATCGAGCACGTTATGCGCGCGGTGATGAAGTTTTCCGAACGCATCGCCGTGCTGGTCGCCGGCCGCAAGATCGCGGACGGCGACCCGCAAGTGGTCGTGGCTAACCAGGAAGTGATAAAGGCCTACCTTGGTGAGTAGACGAACGTGACGGGTGACAGGTCACAACACGCGGTTTAGTCCGTTCACCGTTAACGACTCACGTTTCATGTTTGACGTTTCACGAAAAGATAAATGACTTGCAGTATAGAAATCGATGAAGTAAGCGCCGGCTACGGGGCGGTGCAGGTGCTGGAATCGCTTTCGCTCTCGGTCAACGATGGGGAGACGGTGGCGCTCCTCGGCACCAACGGCAACGGCAAGAGCACGCTCATGAAGTGCATCATGGGCATCGTCCAGCCGACCGCCGGCCGCATCACGGCGGTGATCGACGACGTCGAGCACGATCTCATCGGCAAGCCGCCCGAGGCGATCGTCGATCTCGGCATCGCGCTGGTGCCAGAGGGGCGGCGCCTGTTCCCCAAGCTCACCGTCGAGGAGAACCTGCTGCTCGGCGCCTACCGCAGCGCGGCGCGCGCGCGCATCGCCTACAACCAGGCGTTCTGCTACAAGGCGTTTCCACGGCTCGCGGAGCGCCGCCGCCAGCTCGCGGGCAGCCTGAGCGGCGGCGAGCAGCAGATGGTCGCCCTCGCCCGCGCGCTGATGACCGCGCCCAAGATCCTGCTGATTGACGAGCCTTCCGTGGGCCTCGCGCCGATTCTCGTGAAGAGCACTATCGACAAGATCCTGGAGCTAAAGGAGCGCTTCGGACTTACCGTGCTCATGGCCGAGCAGAACTTCAACCAGGCAATTCGCATCGCCGACCGCGGCTACGTGATCGTACATGGCCGGATCGAGTTCGAAGGCGCCTCACGCGCGGACCTCGCCAACAACGACCTGGTCCACAAGCTCTACATGGGATTGTAGCCGGGCCGCTGCGCGCAGCCTCACCGTGAATCCATGACGATTCGATGCCACGCGCCCTAGTCATCGGCGGCTCTCTCGGCGGGCTGCTCGTCGCCAATCTTCTTCTGCGCGCGGGCTGGGACGTTGAGGTCTTCGAGCAATCCAGTGAAGAGCTCTCCGGGCGCGGCGCGGGCATCATTTCGCATCCCGAGCTCTATGCGGCGCTACAGGCGATCGGCGTCCTCCTCGACGAGAGCTATGGGGTGGATATTCCCCTGCGCATCACCTACGACCGCACCGGCGCGACCGTCGCGACGCTCGCCGCGCAGCAGATTTTCACCAGTTGGGGTCGGCTCCATCAGCTGCTGAAAGCAGTGTTCCCGAACGAGCGCTATCACTTGGGCCACGCGTTCGAGCGCTACAGCGAAAGCCCGGATGGCGTCACCGCGCACTTTGCGAACGGCAAATCCGCGCGCGGAGACCTTCTCGTCGGTGCCGACGGCATCCGCTCGAGCCTTCGCGCGCAGCTCGCGCCCGCTGCGCGCCCGCGCTACGCCGGCTATGTCGGCTGGCGGGGCCTGGCCGATGAGAATGCCGTGTCCCGCGAGGTGCACCGCGAGCTCTTCGACAAGTTCGCCTTCTGCCTGCCCGCGCGCGAGATGATGTTGTGCTATCCGGTCGCGGGCTTCACCAACTCGACCCGCCCCGGCGAGCGCTGCTTCAACATCGTGTGGTACCGGCCGACCGAGGAAACACATGAGCTACCCCTGCTGTGCACGGACACTAACGGCCGGCGCCACGAGATGTCGATTCCGCCCCCGCTCATCCGGGCCGACGTGCTCGCCGGGCTGCGCCGCGCGGCCGAAGCGCTGCTCGCGCCGCACCTCGCCGAGGTCGTACGACACTCACGCCAGCCTTTCTTCCAGGCGATCTTCGACGTCGAGTCACCCTATATGGCGGCCGGGCGGGTTGCGCTCCTTGGCGATGCCGCCTTCGTTGCGCGCCCGCACTGCGGCATGGGCGTGACCAAGGCCGCGGGCGACGCCACGGCCCTCGCAGGGTCGCTGCGGGAATCCCCGGGTGACGTACCGGCAGCGCTCTCGCGCTACGATGAACTGCGCCGGCGTTTCGGCGCCGCCGTCGTCGCCCACGGCCGCGAGCTCGGCTCCTGGCTGCAGGGCGAGGATACTCCCGAGGCTAGGCGTCATCACACACCGGAAGCGGCAATGGCCGAAATTGCGATTACCCGGGACTACTGAAGCGCGCGCTGTCAGTCATCACTCGTAGATTAACTCAGTAGCCAAAAGCCTCTCCGCCAAGGACGCAGAGGGCGTGAAGGAAGAGAAAAGCTTCACCGCAAAGGCCGCCAAGGACGCGAAGAACTACAAGTAGGAATTCAAAACGCGGTACGTCCAATCACGAATCACCGGGCGAGTCTCAGCGATCGTCCAACAGTTTTTTGACGTTGACGTGTCCGAGTCTCAGCGATCGTCGAACGGCTCTGTCGATGAAGCTGAAAACGGTGAAACCAGTTTTGTAGAGGGAGAACATGATG
>JAOTVX010000046.1 GCA_029863175.1 Betaproteobacteria bacterium
ATAACGTTCGAATCGCGTTTCCACGCCCCTACCCATCGCGCACCTCCACGGTTACGATAAACACCTCGCGACGGTACCACGACCGCTAACACAGTACAAATAGGGCGAGGTTCATATTTCAAGCCCTTCGATCCGCCCGCAAGTCGATCAGATTTCGTTGCATAGAGGGTCTACCCCTCTTAGGCGGCCACGCTCGCGCAGATATTCCTGCAGCGCGGGCAACTCGCGCTCCTGGCTGATCACGATGTATTCGCTGCATGGCGCTTCGTCCTCTTCCTCGAAGACGAACTCGATGGGCTCCTCGCCCTCGTCGGCGCATGGCCCGGGAAAACGAATGCGACGCTCGCTGGTCCTAGTCTTCATGTGCCACCCCTCCTAAGCTGTCGGCCGCCGTTTAGCTGGCGGCTAAGGCATAGGGTGCGATCAAGGCACATCCAGATCGCTTACCGATCGCTTACGGATGGCTTACTTCTTCGGAACAATCCTGGCGGGTTGCATATACGCGCCCCAATTCAGAGTGTGCGGCGCGTCTCTCCATCTATGATTAAACGACCCTCGAACCACGCTAGACCCATACCCGCTGACCGTTTTTGACCTATGTCAAAGTCGCAAGCAAACGCGCTCAAAGCAACAGACCCCCAACGAAACAGGGTCTGTGCGGGGTCAAAACGCCACGGTCTGGGAGTGGAAACTACCGGTTTTTCGTCTGTCGCGGGAAGACACGCGGACGTCCGCTTCCGACCCAAAGCGGACGTTCAGGTCGGCATCCAGAACTACCAAAAACAGATCCTGGCAAAGCGGGGGAGTGGAGTTACAGCTGAATGAGGATTTGATTAAGTAGCTTTTCTCCTCCGCCGCGCCACGAAGCCCAGAACTCCCAGACCAGCTCACCATCCCATTTCCCAAGGGTGGGTTATGGGGTTGTGGGGGTCTGGAAACGCATCATCGGAAGGCGGAGGCTTCTGCTCTGTGTCCTTTCGGGTTTGCTCTTCCGCGGGGCGCGCAATAGTTGGTTGAACTACTTCCTTGGTTGGTTTAGTCGCGCCTTCCGGGAGCTGCTTCGCGGGTGCAGCGGGGCTCGCGAATACTGCGGGAAGCGCCGGCTCGATCAGATCGAAAAGGTCGGCAATCATGGTCGCCGGCGCCGGCGGACTCGTGATCGCAAGCGCCTTGTCGTACGTGCCCGCCCAGACTAGATGGCCGTGCAAAACGTCGAAGATGTCGGCCTCGAGGTACGCGTTTGCGCGCAGCACGATCGGAGTGGCGATCATGAACGTCGCGTATATCGCTGCCCAGTCCCACCAGGTAACCACGGTCACGGAGCCGTGCAGGACAACGACGCCATCGACGTCGGCCCGCACGCCGATGTCGCGCACCAAAGCTGCCAGCTCGGCCGGCGGTGCGCCCGCCCGACGGCTGCGGGCGAAGTCAGCCAGCTTCCGGGCGGCGTCCGCGAGCGCCTCCGGCTCGAGGCCGATGCTTGCCGTCTCGACGTGTGGATCCATGCTCGACACCTTGTATCCGCGGTCGTCCTCGAGGTAATCTACTGCATTCATCGCGAGGCCGCGTCGCAACGCCGGCCAGTCGCACGGACTAGCGCAACTCTCCTGATCTTCGGGCGACGTCTGGAGGACGATCGGCAACACGACCAGCTTGCGCAGCATGCCGACCGAGCGCTGGATGGTCGTCGCCTCCGGCCGGTACGTTCGCGGCGCGACGTCTCTCTCGCTGACTGCGATCTCGGTAGTGACGCATCCCGCGAGCGCCGCGAGCAGCGCGATTGGAGCGAGCATCTTCGTCACGGTGTGCGCTCCAGCCGGCGCGCCGCGATCGCGCCGATGATCTCGGCGGACTCCGCCAGCGCCCGCCGCGCTAGCCGGGCGTCGTCTTCGAGCAGGCGCTTGATACGGGTGCAGAACGGCGGCGGCGCGTCCGCGGTCTGCGCGGAACCGTCGATCGCTATGCGCTCCTCCGTGGCGGGGCCGTGTTCCGTGTGCTTGCGGAGGACGACCGTCGCGAAAGAACAAGCGTCGCTAGCGCCGTGCTGCGTGAAACCGTAACCGAGCACAATAACATCGGCCTGCTGCTCGGCGGGCTCGCCCGGCTCTGTCAGTCGTGCCCCGATGCGGCGCGCGATCGACTCACGTGTGAGCCGTGCGACGTCCGTCTCGACCAGCGCGCGCTCCATCGTGGATCGCCGTCCCGCTTCGATGCCCTCGTGGGTCACGACGGTGGCCTCAATCCCCACGCCCAAATACGTTGCGTGCGCCAGCGCGACCGGCACCGCCGCCAAACCAGCGGTCGCGCCGATGAGAATCGGCCACGCCATGACGTTGGTTATCGCCTCACCCTCGGTGAGGTACGAGAGACTACTAGCATCCGCCGGCTGCGCACTCCGGACTTTCAGTGCAAGAGATCCCGCGCGCGGTTTTGCGGGCGTCTCGGGGACGTCGACAGCGCTGCGCTCGAGGCGGGTTTCCGCAGGCGCCGCGACGGGCTCGCCAACCTTTACCCCAGCCGGTAAGCGATACGGAACCTTAGTCTTCTCCGGTTGCTCGGGGGCTACAGGCTGTGCGGTTTGAGAGGCGCAACCCGGCATGATCAACGTGGTGGCCACAAACATGGCGATGAAGGGCCATGCCCCCTTTTGCCAAGGTCCGTAGCGGGGTAATGCGGGTTTCATTGGAACCCTTTCGATAAATCCATGTGAAAAGGCTACAGCCCGCATGCTTACCGATGCCTTACGAATCGGTTACATATGGCCTATTTCTAGACTTTGAGATCAATTCGGTCCAGTAGAGGCGGATGTCTTTGGCCAAAAACAGTCATTGGCAAATGTCTGTTTTCGATAGACTCTTCGCGAGTCTCGCGTGGCGCAGGTTAGGGTTTCGCCGGTCGCCGGGCAATCACACAAATACGGGAAGGCCTGGCTCTTGTCGCGTTACTGTCCGCGACTCCGGTTCTGGAATCGGGCCGAGCGGGGCATCAAACGAATGCCGCGGGCAGCGGGGCGCAGCCGTGCCAGGCTAGTGTGAAACGGACTTGGGGGCGATCGAGTGCGCCGGTCGCCGAAAACGCTCGAGCGGCGCAGGGAAAAAAGTGTGGAAGGTAACGTTGCGCAGGGGCCGTCCAGCGCTCAAGAAGGCTGCAAGATCCTGTCGTAGATCGCGCGCGTTTCGGCCGAGGGTTCGGCGCTCAAGGCAGTTTGCAGTGCCCGGCGGCAGCGGGTGTAGGTTTCCGCGGCTTCAGCGGTGCGGCCGAGTTGAGCGTAGCACCGCATCAGGCTGCGATAGAGGCCTTCGGCAACGTTGTCGGCCTCGAGAGCGCGCTCTAGGAGATCCACTGCGCGCTCGGCCAGATCCGCCTGCAGCAGGCAGCGGCACCCTTCGCCGATGGCGCGCGAGAAGCGATGCCGTGCCCGCTCGCGCAGCGGCAGGCTCCACGGCTCATCGGGCTCGTTGCCGAGAAAGGCGCCGCCGTAGAGCGTGATCAGCTGGTCGCAGAGTCTCTCTAGACGGTCCCGGTCGACATGCTCGCGCGGACGCCGGAGCTCCTGCTCGATGCGCGCGGCGGCCTGCTCGCACGCCCAGGTGTCGACCCAGACGAGACGCCCGTCCAGGGTGACTTTGCCCTCGGAGAGGACGAGCGCGCGGTCCTCGCCGAGTAGCTTGCGCAGCCGGTGCAGGGTGCTCGTGAACGAGCGGTGTGCGGAGTCGCCGTTAATCCGGGGCCAGAGCGCTTCCGTTATCCGCTCCTCGCTGACCTCACGCCCGCCATGCGCGATCACGACCTTGAGAAAATCGAGCGGGCGCTTTTGCGCCTTGCCGGCAAACGTAATCGGTTCTCCGGTGCGCAGGGGCCGGAACGCGCCAAAGGTATTCACGCGGATGGGCCACAGCCAGTCGCCCAGCGCCAGCTGCGATGCATCGAGCACCAGGCCGTGCGTGCGAATGATGGCGGACACGAAGTCGCGTTCGATGCCGGCCTCGAGCGCATGGCTGCACAGCCGCGCCAGCATGTCCGGCCGCCACAAAAGGAAATTGACGAAATTACGCGGCTTGCCGATCTCGAGGGCCAGCTTGAGCGCGCGCAAGCCCGAACGCGGGCGGCGGCCGCTTTCCAGACCCACATAGGCATAGGTCATGAGCCCCGTGAATTCGAGCAGGTGATTGTGAATGTGGCGTGCGATGTCGTAGACCTGTTGGTAGTGCGAGAGTGCATTGCGGATCTCGCCGGCCTCGTACAGAACATGGGCCGCGCCCATGCGGCACAACGCCTCAAAGTGCGGGCTGCCCACCTCGACGGCCGCCGTAACGGCGAGCCGCTGGTGCTGATACGCCTTCATGCTGTCGTGCCTGAGCAGCGCGAGCCAGGTGGCGAACAGCTGGTGCAGGCAGGTGTCGAAACGCCCGCGCGGCGCGGGCAACGATGTCGACTGATCCAGCATCTTTTGCGCATTTTCCGTGTCGCCCGTTATGAGCGCGCCCCCCGCCCCATAAGCGAGGAGCTGGTGCGTCATGACATGCGCGCCGGTGCCGCGCTCGATTTCGAGTCCCTCCTTCACGGCGTTCAGACAGGCATCGGTCTGCGCCGTCAGCATGTAGTAGCTCGCCTCGGTGAGCTTGAGCATGCCGAGCTGGAAAGGCGAGACCTCCTGCTGTGCCACGAGGGCCTGCATGCCCTGGATCACCGACCACGCCTTGGGAAAATGACCCGCCCACATGATGCCGAGCGCCACGCGGGTTTCGACGTGCAAGCGCAGGTTCGGGTCGGATTGCATGATCGAGGCGCTGTAAGCGCGCTCGACCCAGCGCTGGAGATCCGGGTGCTGTGACTGGCGCAAGATGAGCGAGGCGGACAGGCTACTCGCGACGCGGGCTTCCAGCGCGCCTGAAAGAAGCTCGGGGTGCTGGTGCAGTAGCTCGATCGTGTACGCAATCCAGCGGTCGAGCAGCGAGAAGTCGTCAATCTCGTACAGAATCGCGTCCATGGCGCCCGTGCACGTGAGCAGCAGGCCGTTCACGTCGGGTTCGCGCTGGGCGCGAAAAAGATCATAGGCCTGTTCGTAGAGGAGGCGACTCTCCCGCGGCGAGATAGAGACGCGGCTCACCGCGAGCCACTACACCGTCCACGGGTGTTGGTGCTGTGTTTCCTTGGGCAGAAGATTGATCCACAGGGCGAGCGTTTCCCCCATGCCGCGGTCGAGCATCGTACCGGCGTGCGTTTCGATGATCGGGACAATGCGCTGCCAGTCGCCGTTTTCCCGCAGTAGCGCCACGGCCTCGGCGAGCCGCTGCTCGGCGAGCAGCAGTTCCGCCGATTGGCGCATCAGCCGCGCGCGATAGTCCTTGTCAAAGACCTCGTTCGCGCGCGCGAGGAGAAACTCACGCAGCAGCGGGTGGTATTCGTAAATGGGCTCGGGCCGCGCCTGTTTGAGAGACATGAAGTAATTATTGCGATAGAGCTCGGCGAGAATCGAGCCGCTCTCCGCGTTACCGGTCAGTGCCTGCGCCATTGCCGCGGTCATCTGCGGCAGGTACGCGGTCGTCAGCATGAACTCGCTCGTGCGCGTATCCGTTTTCTGGAAGAGCTCGCCTGCGAGGTAGTCGAAAACAAGTTGCGGCGCGGACAGGTCGGGCGGCGCCGCGAGCGATCCATAGGCGGGGGCTTGCTGCATCATGAGAACCAGCCCTGCCGCCCAGCCCTGCGTCCTTTCATAGAATTCGACGAGCGCCTCGGGCGAAAGCTGCAGGCCGCGCTGCGTTACGATCGCGTTGGACTCCTCCTGCGTGAGACGCAGCTCGCGCCAGCCGATGACTTCCATTGCGCGGTTCGCGCGCAACCGCGCCATCGAGACGGGGGGATCGCTGCGGCTGATGAGCACCACGGAGCCCCCTGGCGGGACTTCCCCCAGCGCGATACGCATGACCTCATGAAACGCGGACTGGGCCGGCACCTCGTGGTAGCCATCGAAGACGATGGCGAAAAGCGTTCCGAGACGCTGATAGAGCGCCTGGAAATACCGGCGCGTGAACACCGGCAGACCCGCGTGATACTCGGGCGCGAGCTGGGGCAGGCGCGGCGTCTTGCGCTTGGCCAGCTCGGACGTCGCAACGTCGAGGTAGTAGAAAAACGAAGCGACATCGGCGTCGCCTTCGTCGAGCTGGTACCAGAGCGCGGGCAGCTTGCGATGCTCGAGGTAGCTCGCGGCGAGCGTCGTCTTCCCGCAGCCAGGAGGACCCGTGATCCAGACGATGGTGCTATTGCGCGCCCGGTCAAGCAGCTGAAACAGGCGCTCGCGCGGAATGATGCCGGCGAGACTGGGTCGGGTGGTCTTGGCCAGGGAACCGACAGGTTGGATCGTCACGAACGGTGCGACGGCATTAGTCGCCCTTTATCGTTTGAGTTCATTTTAGACCGTTATCACTGGTGCGAGACGCTGCGTTCATCGTCGCTCTCATCCACGGCGCTCGCCGACGCGTAAGGCTTGTGGCTACCACCCATTCCGGGGGCTAAACGTAAAACGTCGGTAACTCAACGGGTTATGGAGACAATCTGGTTGCTTGCGGCGGGCAGCCACGTGTATGCTGACAGCGGCATGCGCTGCGGCTTCACATTGCGCTCAGTGCTGGAAACGGGAAGGCAAGGAATAGCATGAATACGCTGCTCATCATTCTCGCCGCAGTGGGACTGCTCGGATTCCTCGCGTACCACCGCCTGCCCGCGCTCGCCTGGACGATCGCGATCACGATCGGCCTTTTTCTGTTAACTGCCTACTCCGGCTGGTCGCCGGTATTGCTCGCGGCGCTTTGGGCCGTTTTCATCGCGGGCGCGGTGTTCGGCAATCCTACGCGTCTGCGGCGCGAGCGAGTTAGCCGGCCATTGCTGGCGGTGTTCCGGCGCATCCTGCCGCAGGTGTCGCAGACGGAGCAGGATGCGCTCGACGCCGGGACAGTGTGGTGGGACGGGGAGATTTTCAGCGGGAACCCGGACTGGAACAAGCTCCTCAGCTATCCGAAGCCCACGCTCTCGGCGGATGAGCAGGCTTTTCTCGACGGGCCTGTGGAAGAACTATGCCGGATGTTGAACGACTGGCAGGTGACCCGCGAGCTTTGCGACCTGCCGCCGCAGGCGTGGCAGTTCATCAGGGAGAAGGGTTTCATCGGCCTGATCATCCCGAAGCAGTACGGCGGGCTCGGTTTCTCGGCGCTGGCGCACTCCGAAATCGTCATGAAGCTCACCACCCGTGCCAGTACCGCGGCCATCACCGTGATGGTGCCCAACTCACTCGGGCCCGCGGAGCTGCTGCTGCATTACGGGACGGAGTCGCAGAAGGACTACTACCTGCCACGGCTCGCGCAAGGTCTCGAGGTCCCGTGCTTTGCCCTGACCAATCCAGAAGCGGGCTCGGACGCCGGGGCCATTCCTGATTTCGGTATCGTGTGCCGCGGCGAGTGGGAAGGGCGCGCGGATGTCCTCGGCATTCGTCTCACCTGGGAGAAGCGCTACATCACACTCGCGCCCGTGGCGACGCTCCTCGGTCTTGCCTTCCAGCTCTACGACCCGGACCACGTCCTTAGCGAGCAGGAGGACCTCGGCATCACGCTCGCGCTGATTCCTACGGACACGCCCGGCGTCCGGGTGGGACGGCGGCACCTGCCGCTCGACGCCGCGTTCATGAACGGCCCGACGTGGGGCAAGGATGTTTTCGTGCCCATGGACCACGTGATCGGGGGCGTGGATTACGTTGGCCAGGGCTGGAAAATGCTCATGAACGCCCTCGCGGCCGGCCGCTCGATCTCGCTGCCCGCCAACAGCTGTGGCACCGCCAAGATGTGTGCGTTGACGACCGGGGCCTATGGGCATGTCCGTCAGCAGTTCCGTGTTTCTATCGGACGCTTCGAAGGCGTCGAGGAGGCCATCGCGCGCATCGGCGGCAATGCCTATCTCATGGAGGCGGCCCGCGTGATGACCGCTGGTGCGGTGGACCTCGGCGAGAAGCCCGCGGTCATCTCCGCCATCGTTAAGTACCACCTGACCGAACGCGCGCGGCAGACGATCAATGATGCAATGGACGTGCACGGTGGGAAGGGCATCTGCATGGGCCCGAACAACTATCTTGCGCGGGGCTATCAGCAGACCCCGATCGCGATCACGGTCGAAGGGGCCAATATCCTCACGCGCTCGATGATCATCTTCGGGCAGGGCGCGATCCGAGGGCACCCCTACGTGCTCAGGGAAATCGCGGCGACGCAGGAGAGCGATCCCGAGCAGGCAGTGCGCGATCTGGACGCAGCGTTTTTCGGCCACCTCCTGTTCATCGCGTCGAACAAGGCGCGCGCAATCTGGCTGGGGCTTACCGGTGCCCGCTTGATGCCGGCGCCGGGCGACCGGCACATGCGCCGCTATTTCCAGCAGATCACGCGGCTGTCCGCCGGGTTTGCGCTTATGGCGGATGTTGCTATGTTGTCGCTCGGCGGCGCGCTCAAGCGGCGCGAGCGGCTGTCGGCCAGGCTCGGTGACATCCTCAGCAATCTCTATCTCGCGTGCGCCGCACTCAAGCGCTACGACGACAGCGGCCGGCCGCACGACGATCTGCCATTGCTCGACTGGTCGGTGCAGGATGCGCTTAATCGTGTGGAAGACGCGTTCTACGGGCTCTTCGCAAACCTGCCCAATCGATTCGTGGCGTTGGGCGTTAAGTGGCTGCTGTTCCCGTACGGGCGGCAATTCCCGCCGCCGTCCGACGAGCTGGGCCATCGTGTGGTTGGCCTGCTGCTCGAGCCTTCCCCTGCGCGCGAGCGGCTCACGGCGGGCGTGTTCATGCCGCAGGACGAGAGCGAACCGATTGCGGCGTTGGAGGCCGCGCTGCACGCGGTCATTGCCACCGAGCCGATCGGGACCAAGATTCGGGCCGCGCGCGAGCAGGGCGTGATCGCTGGCCGATTCCCCGATGAAATCATGGAAGAGGCCTTCGATAAGGGCGTTATCACGCTGGATGAAAAAGCCGCGATGGAGCGCGCACGGATGCTGCGCCGGAAGGTGATCATGGTCGATGATTTTCCGCAGGATCTGGGCAGGACGGAGATCTATCAGACGACGCAGCCGGTTACCTTCGAAGCGCTGCGGGGCAGGTTTGAAGGTGAAGGGCGTGAATCATAAATCGTAGATCGTGAATCGGGCCTCGTTTAGAACCCAGGTATTAGCCGCAGATAAGCGCAGATAAACGCGGATGCACCCCAGAACTGAACCGCCGAGACGCCAAGAGAAACTTAGAATACAAGGCAAAGATCGGATCTCCGTTCTCCGTTCACCGGTTTTAGGCCCATCACCCATTCACCATTCACCATTCACCATTCACGACTCACGGGGTCGGGCATGAGCGATAGCGTCCTGTACTCGGTGACGGAAGGCGTGGCGACCATCACGCTTAACCGCCCGGAGGTGATGAACGCGCTTGACGCGACGATGATCACTGCATTGCGCTACGCCTGCGAGCAGGCGGCGGATGACAGGGCCGCGCGCGCCGTGGTGTTGCAGGGCGCGGGCACCGCGTTTCTCGCCGGTGGGGACATCGCGATGTTCCATGCCAATCTGCGGCGCTTGCCGGCTCTGGTGCGTGAGGGCGGCAGCGAGCTGCGGCACGCGATCCTGGCCCTACAACGCGCGCCGAAGCCGGTACTCGCGAGCGTCCATGGGGCCGTGGCCGGCGCGGGCGTGAGCCTGATGGCGGCGGCTGATCTTGCCATCGCGGCCGAGGGAACGCGGTTCACCCTGGCGTATAGCAAGATCGGCGCCAGCCCGGATGGCGGGGCGACGTATTTCCTGCCCCGGCTTGTGGGCTACCGCAAGGCGCTCGAGCTCATGCTGCTGGCCGAGGTCTTTGACGCGCAAGCCGCGCTCGCGGTGGGCCTGGTCAACTGGATCACGAGCCCGGAAGCGCTGCTTGCGGAAACGGAACGCCTCGCCCAGCGGGTGGCCCAAGGCCCCACGGTTGCGTTCAGCGAGACCAAGCGCCTGGCGCAGCAGGGTCTTGACGTCACGCTGGCGGCGCAACTCGAGGAGGAGATCGAGGCCTTTGCGCGGTGCGCCGGCACGGGCGACTTCGCCGAAGGTGTCAGCGCGTTCGTACAGAAGCGCAAACCTCAGTTCAAGGGCGAATGAACCGCCAAGACGCCGAGACTGCCAAAAAAAGCAGTAATAATAATAGTCAAACCGTCAAGACCCTGGAACCGCAAAGAAGATCAAGAATGGAACTGGTCGCCAACGCGCTAAGAATGGGACCACAAGATTTTCCATTATCATGATCTTCTCGCGACCCCCGGCGGTTCTAGCGGGTGCTTGTTTTGCTTGTTTGGTGCTTTCAGTTTCGTTATTGTTTTTGCTTCTCTTGGCGTCTTGGTGGTTAAATTTAGGTTCTACGAATGTCGGGTTTAAGGGGAAAAACGATCTTCATCACGGGTGCGACGCGCGGCATTGGACGGGAGATCGCGTTACGCTGTGCCCGTGACGGCGCGAACGTCATCGTGACGGGGAAGACCACGTCATCGCATCCACGCCTGCCCGGCACCATCCACAGCGTCGCGCAAGAGGTCGAGGCTGCCGGTGGGCGGGGACTGGCCCTCGAGCTCGATGTGCGTGACGCCGACGCGATCGACAGCGCCGTCAAGCGCGCGGTCAGGTCATTCGGCAGCATCGACGCGCTGGTGAACAATGCAAGTGCAATTTCGCTTACCGCTACCCTCGTTACGCCGGCACGGCGCTTCGATCTCATGTTCGGAGTTAACGTGCGCGGCACTTTCTTGTGTTCGCAGGCCTGCCTGCCGCATCTCGCGAAAGCAGCAAACGGGCACATCCTTAACCTGGCGCCGCCGCTCGAGCTGGAGCCGCGCTGGTTCAAGGACCACCTCGCATATACGATGGCCAAATACGGCATGAGCATGTGCACGCTCGGCATGGCGGGGGAGTTCAGACCGCAGGGGATCGCGGTCAACTCACTTTGGCCCCGCACGACCATCGCGACGGCCGCAATCGAAGTAAACTTTCCGCAGGCCGTACTGAAGGCAAGCCGCAAACCCGCGATCGTGGCCGATGCGGCCTATGTGGTCCTGAACCGTGACAGCCGTATAGCGACGGGGAATTTCTACATCGACGAGACGGTGCTGCGCGAGGAGGGCGTCACCGACTTCGAGCAGTACTCGGTTACCCCTGGCGCGGCGCTTTATTCGGACCTGTTTCTCGATTGACAATTTACGACCCAGGGGTCGGGCGCGATAGCGCAGAAGGGGGCGAGCATGCCGCAGGACACGAGTCATATGATCCCGGTCGAGGTTGCGGTCACGCTCGACGGGTTGTTCCGCGAGCGGGTCGCGCGTACGCCGGACCGGGTCGCCTACCTCGACTACAACGAGCAACACCGCAATTGGCGCAACTACACCTGGGGGCAGGTCGGCCAACAGGTCGCTCGTTGGCAGGCGGCACTGGAAAAGGAAGGGCTGAAAGCCGGCGACCGTGTCGCCGTGATGCTGCGTAACTCGCCCGATTGGGTGAGTTACGATCAGGCAGCCCTTGGGCTGGGGCTGGTGACGGTGCCGCTCTACACCCAGGACCGTCCCGAGAATGTGGCTTACATCATTAGCGACTCGAGCTCCAAGGTGCTGCTGATCGAAGGCGCCGAGCAGTGGCAGGCGCTGTCGGAAGTCAGGGATCAGTTGGGCAGCCTGGTGCGCATCCTCACCGTGAACCCGGTCTCCGATTCGCGCGAACCAAGGTTAACGTCCCTGGCGGACTGGTTGCCGGAGGCGGGTGGCGAAACCCGCCACGTGCCGCGCGACCCGAATGGTCTTGCCACCATCGTCTATACGTCCGGAACGACGGGACGGCCCAAAGGCGTAATGCTGTCGCACCACAACCTATTGAGCAACGCCGCAGCCAGCTGTGATGTGCTGGCCGCGGGATACGACGACCTATTCCTTTCGTTCCTGCCGTTGTCGCACACTTTCGAGCGCACCTGCGGTTATTACTTCGCGGTGATGATCGGTGCAAGCACCGCCTATTCCCGCGGCATTCCGCACCTCGCGGAGGACCTGCAGGCGATGCGGCCGACGCTGCTGATCTCGGTGCCGCGAATCTATGAGCGGGTCTATGGGGCGATCCGGGCCAAGCTGGATGAGGGCCCGTCGTTCAGGAAGAAGCTCTTTCAACTTGCCGTGGACATCGGCTACGCCCGCTTCGAGCACGCCCAGCACCGCGGGCCGTGGCTGCCTTCGTTTCTGCTCTGGCCGGTCCTCAATGCGCTGGTTGCGAAGAAAATTCTGGCGCGGCTCGGCGGGCGGCTGCGGGCAGCAATCTCCGGCGGTGCGGCGCTGCCGCCCGATATCTCGCGGGTGTTCCTGGGGCTGGGGCTGACGGTGCTGCAGGGTTACGGCATGACAGAGGCAAGCCCGGTGATCTGCGGCAATCGACCGGATGACAACGTGCCCGCAAGCGTCGGGGCCACGCTTCCCGGGGTGCAGGTGAAGCTCGGCGCGAGCGATGCGCTGATGATCAAAGGCCCCAACGTGATGCTCGGCTATTGGAACAACCCGCAGGCGACCGATGAGGTACTCGGGAGCGACGGCTGGCTCAACTCGGGTGATATCGCGCGCATCGATGCGCAGGGACGCGTCTATATTACCGGGCGCCTGAAAGAGATCATCGTGCTCTCGAACGGCGAGAAAATGTCGCCGATCGATATCGAGGCGGCGATCGTGCGCGATCCGCTCATCGATCAGGTCGTGCTGCTCGGCGAGGGCAAATCATTCTTGAGCGTGATTGCGGTACTCAATGCGGAGCAATGGAATAAAGTGTGCGCGGAGCGGGGGCTCGACTCTGCGTCGGCGGACGTCGTGCGCTCGAAGCCGGTTGAAGAGCTGCTGCTGTCGCGCATCGGGGCGCAGATGAAAACGTTTCCTGGCTATGCCCAGGTGCGCCGCGTCGCGGCAACCCTCGAGCCGTGGACTGTCGAGAACGGGATTCTCACCCCGACGATGAAGATCAAGCGCGCGAAGGTGATGGAGAAGTTCGGCCAGGAAATAGAAGCGATCTACGCCGGACACTAAGTTGAGTGACTGGTGATTCGTGACCAGTGACCAGTGACGAGTGATAAGTGACGGGGTTATAAAGCCTCGCAACCGTTGTCGCTCATCACTCATCACTTATCACCTATCACGCTTTGTGGATTCATCGAACGGATGGTGGATGTCAAATGTCAGCCTTGCCAATAGGAAAGGAGCCGGCCCTGCGCCTGGTTCCCATGCCTGCCGATGCGAACCAGCATGGGGACATCTTCGGCGGCTGGATCATGGCGCAGGTGGACATCGCGGGCAGCATCGCGGCCGTGCGCCTGGCGAAGGGCAGGGTCGCGACTGTGGCCGTCAACTCCTTTGTGTTTAAGCAACCGGTGTTCGTGGGCGACCTCGTGAGCTTCTATGCCGAGGTTGTGCGCGTTGGCCGAACTTCCATCACCGTCGACGTCGAGGTCTACGCTCAACGCCGGCCGGGACGCGAGGAAACGGTGAAAGTGACTGAAGCAACCTTGACTTACGTCGCTGTAGACGAGAATCGGCGTCCTCGTGTTGTATAGATGCAACAATAAGTTGCGCCTAACTTGAAGAATGATTGTAAAGAAATAGTCTAAGGGTAAGATATTACGAATTCTTTTAGTGTGAAGCTGTGAGCTGAGAGGGCTTCGCGGGAGTATGTAATGAGAATTCGTATTCGTATTCAATTGGCTTCGGTCGCCGTCAGCGGGGCACTGCTCGGGTTGGCGGGCGGTGCGGCGGCGGGTGGCTTCGGGATCGCGACGCAAAGCGGAAGCGGAACGGGAAACGCCTTTGCGGGCGGAGCGGCCGCGGTCGATGACGCGAGCGTGGCCTGGTTCAACCCGGCGGGCATGACGTTCCTGCCGGCCGGCAAACAGGTCAGTGGTGCGCTTCACGCGCTCAAGCCGTCCTTCAAGTTTCAGAACGCCGGCTCGACCGGTGCCTTTGCAGCTCCGGGTACCGGCGACGGCGGCGACGCTGGCGACTGGGCGTTCGTGCCGAACGCCTTCTTCACGATGGACATCAACCCGAAATGGAGCTTCGGCCTGGCGCTGAACGCGCCCTTCGGGCTCAAGACGGAGTATGACGCCGGCTGGCGCGGTCAGCTCGTTGCGCTCAAGTCCGAGGTCAAGAGCGTCAATATCAACCCGTCGTTGGCATACAAGGCGAGCGATACGGTGTCGATCGGCGCCGGGGTGAGCGTGCAGAAGCTCGAGGCCAAGTTAACGCGCGCCGCGAATCCTGCGGGCACCAACATTGCCGAGCTCGATGCCGATGACGTTGGCTATGGGTTCAACTTGGGGATAATGATCCAGGCGACCCCGGCGACGCGGTTTGGCGCGAGCTATCGCTCGTCGATCAAGTACGAGCTCGAAGGGACGGCGACGTTTAGCGCGGCGCCTATGTTCAATGGTGACATCAAGGCGGATCTGAGAGTGCCGGACAGTGCCTCCTTCAGCGTCTTCCACCAGGCGGGGCCGAAGTGGGAGCTGATGGGTGATATTACCTGGACGAAGTGGAGCACCGTTCAGCAACTTCTGGTTTTGCGCACGAGCGGTACTCCGGTGCCGGGGAGGGAACCCCCATTGACCAACGAACCGTTCAGGTGGGATGACACTTGGCGCTTTGGCGTCGGCGCGAACTACAAGATGGACGCGCAGACGAAGCTGCGCTTCGGCGTGGCATATGACGAAACGCCCACGAACGATATCACCCGCACCCCACGCCTGCCGGGCGAGGATCGCACATGGGTGGCGCTCGGTGTGCAATTCAAGCCTTCGAAGGCCGGAACGGTCGAAGTGGGGTACGCGCACGAATTCATCCGCGACGCGAGCATCAGCAATACGGTGCCGTTGGCCGGCTCGCTGATCGGCAAGTCCGAAAACAAGGCGGACATCATTTCGATCCAGTATTCGCACCTGTTCTAGACGCGGGTCAACGTGAGGAAAGCCGGGTGAATGCCGCCCGGCTTTTTCATTTCTCGGTAAGGTCCGCATGCTAGAATCGGTCCTCCACTCGACGGTGTCATATGCCGGTCACCTCTCCCTTTATCGTGCGCAAGGCTGCTGTTCTCGGAGCAGGCGTCATGGGCGCCCAGATCGCGGCGCATCTCGTCAACGCGGACGTTGCTACCGTGCTCTTCGAGCTGCCGGCGAAGGAGGGTGATCCCAATGGCAACGTTCTCAGGGCCATCGATAGTCTGAGGAAGCTCGAGCCAAGCCCGTTTTCGATTCCATCGAAAACGGGCTTTATCGAGCCGGCAAATTACGATCAACATTTGGAGCGCTTACGGGAGTGCGACCTGGTAATCGAGGCCATTTCCGAGCGGATGGACTGGAAATCCGATCTGTACAAGAAGGTCGCGCCCTACATCGGGGAGCGCGCTATATTCGCGACCAACACCTCGGGGCTGAGTATTGGAAAATTGTCAGAATCTGTTCCGGAGGAACTGCGGAACAGATTCTGTGGGGTGCATTTCTTCAATCCGCCGCGCTATATGCACCTCGTGGAGCTGATCGCCGCGCGGGACACCGACCTTGCCATCCTGGACGAGCTCGAGAAGTTTCTGGTCACGAGCCTGGGCAAGGGCGTGATCCGGGCGCAGGACACGCCCAATTTCATTGCCAACCGCGTCGGGGTGTTTTCGCTGTTGGCGACCATCCACCACGCGGAGCAGCTGGGCATCGGGTTCGATGTCGTTGACGCCCTGACCGGCACGTTGATTGGGCGGCCGCGTAGCGCGACGTTTCGCACGGCGGACGTGGTCGGGCTCGACACGTTCGCGCATGTGGTCAATACGATGAAAGAGACGCTTCCGGGCGATCCCTGGCACCGGTATTACGACACACCCGTGTGGCTCAAAGCGCTGATCGAGGATGGTGCACTCGGCCAGAAGACGCGGCGCGGCGTCTATCAGAAGATCGGGCAGGACATCCACGTTCTGGATCGGACCAGCGGCCAATACCGCGTCTCCGAAGCCAAGGCGGATGACGCGGTGGTCGAGATCATGAAAACCCCCGTGCCGGCCGAGCGTCTCCGGCAGCTGCACGCGAGCAACCATCCGCAGGCACGTTTCCTGTGGTCCATCTTCCGCGACACGTTTCATTATTGCGCGGTGCACCTCGCCGATATCGCCAATAACGCGCGCGACCTCGACTTCGCGATCCGGTGGGGTTTCGGCTGGAACCAGGGACCCTTCGAGTTCTGGCAGGCCGGCGGCTGGCAGCGGGTGGCGGGCTGGATTGCCGAGGACGTGGCGGCGGGCAGGGCGATGGCAAGTGTGCCGTTGCCGGCATGGGTAAGCGAGCCGAGTCGTAGCGGCGTGCACAGTGACCAGGGTTCATATGCGCCCGCCAGCGGTACCGATCAGCCGCGCCCGACACTACCGGTCTACCGGCGCCAGGCTTTCCCCGACCGCCTCCTCGGGGAGACGGCGCGCTATGGCGAGACGATCTTCGAGACCGACGCCGTTCGCTGCTGGCATACCGGTGACGACATTGCGATCGTCAGCTTCAAGAGCCGGATGCATACGATCGGCGACGACGTGCTCGATGGCGTACTGCAGGCGCTCGACGAGACCGAACGCGGTTACCTGGGACTCATCATCTGGCAGACCGAACCGCCGTTCTCGGTCGGCGCGAATCTCAAAAAGACGCCGGCAGGCGGCGCACGGAGCCGGCCTTCGGCACTGGGCCGATTCTTCCGGCTGGTCAAGCGCGAAACCGAATCCGTGGTGCTCAAGGCGGCGCGGCAGCTGGGCGTTGCCGACCAGTTGATGGCGGGCAAGCTGGCGGAAGTCGAGCGGCTGGTCGAGCAGTTTCAGGCAACCACGCAGGGGCTCAAGTATTCGATGGTCCCGACCGTCGCCGCCATTGACGGGCTCGCGCTCGGGGGGGGCTGCGAAGTCATCATGCACTGCGACCGCGCGGTCGCTACGCTCGAGAGCTATATCGGGTTGGTCGAAGCCGGTGTCGGTCTGCTGCCGGCTGGTGGCGGTTGTAAGGAATTCGCTCTGCGGGCGGTCACTGACGCAAAGGGCGGCGATGTCTCACCGTTCCTGCAAAAATACTTCAAAGCCGCGGCGATGGCCGAGGTGAGCCGCAGCGCCGAGCAGGCACGCGAGATCGGATACCTACGGCCCACCGACAGGATCGTGATGAATCGATTCGAGTTGCTCGGAATTGCGAAAGCCGAGTTGCGCGCGCTTGCCGCTGCCGGCTATCGGCCGCCGCTGCGGCCGGTCGGCATTCCGGCGGCGGGCCGCAGCGCCATCGCGACCATCAAGGCCTTCATGATCAACCTGCTCGAAGGCGGGCAAATTTCGGAGCACGATTTTCTCGTCGGCTCCAAGATCGCAACCGTGATGTGCGGTGGCGACGTGGAGGCCGGCAGCCTGGTCGACGAGCAGTGGTTCTTCGACCTCGAGCGCCGGCATTTCATGGAGCTCATCGCCACCGAGAAAACACAGGCCCGCATTGAGCATACGCTCAAGACGGGCAAACCACTCAGGAACTAAGTGGTTTGCCCGTCCCGTTCAACGTTCAATGTTCCAAGTTCAACGTTCCAAGCGGGACTCGCCGAAGATCAAGGCTCTGCAACCTTGAACCTTGAACCTTGAGCCTTTGGGCCGATCTCGCGATGGAGTCGCCACATGACTAAGCAAATTCAAGATGCATACATTGTTGCTGCCGTGCGCACTCCCGTTGGGAAGGCGCCGCGCGGCATGTTCCGCAACGTGCGGCCCGACGATTTGCTCGCGCACGCGCTCAAGACTGCGCTCGGAAAATGCCCAGGTATCGATGCGGCGGAAGTCGAGGACGTCATCGTCGGTTGCGCCATGCCAGAAGCCGAGCAGGGAATGAACGTCGCGCGCATCGGGCTGCTGCTGGCAGGTTTTCCCAACAGCGTGTCGGGCATGACGATCAACCGTTTCTGCTCGTCCGGGGTGCAGGCGGTCGCGCTTGCGGCGGACCGCATCCGGCTTGGGGAAGCCGACGTAATGATCGCCGCCGGTACCGAGAGCATGAGCATGGTACCGCTCGGGGGCAACAAGCCCTCGTTCAGCCCGGCCATCTTCGACAAGGACGAGAACGTCGCGATCGCCTACGGCATGGGGATCACCGCCGAGAAAGTCGCCGCTCAATGGAAGATTAGTCGTGAGGAGCAGGACCTTTTTGCGGCGGAGAGCCACCGCCGTGCGGTGCGGGCGACTGACAGCGGAGAGTTCAATGACGAGATGGCGCCGTACAGCATCAGCGAGCGCCTGCCCGATCTGGCGGTGCACGAGATCAAGGTCACGACGCAAGAAGCTGTGCACGACGAAGGACCACGCCGCGACACCTCGCCCGAGGCACTCGCCAGGTTGAGGCCCGCATTTGCGGCGAAAGGCACCATTACGGCTGGCAACGCGTCGCAAACCTCGGACGGGGCGGGGGCCGTGGTGCTCATGAGCGAGGCGGCGCTTTTACGCCATAATCTGCGCCCGCTCGGGCGGTTCATGGGGTATGCCGTTGCCGGCGTGCCCCCGGAGATCATGGGTATCGGTCCGGTGCGGGCGATCCCGAAGGTGTTGCGGCTGGTCGGTCTGAAGCAGGACGAGATCGAGTGGATCGAATTGAACGAGGCATTCGCGGCGCAAACGCTCGCGGTCATGAAGGACCTCGGATTGGCGCACGAGCAGGTGAATCCGCTCGGCGGCGCGATCGCGCTTGGACACCCCCTGGGTGCGACGGGCGCGATCCGGGTAGCGACGCTGATGCATGGCCTGCGCCGACATCAGAAGAAGTACGGGGTGGTGACCATGTGCATCGGTACTGGCATGGGCGCGGCCGGAGTTTTTGAAGCGCTGTGAGCGCTTCAAAATACGGTGACCGGTGACCAGTGACCCGTTACCGGAATCGGTGAATGGTGAATGAACTGAAACGGCCGTAAACCGTGAAACGTGAATCGTGAATCGGACTCCGGCTAAGACGGCAAAGCCTCACCGCCAAGGCCGCCGAGGGTGCAAAGGAAAATAACAGCCTTACCGCCAAGGGCGCGGAGGACGCCAAGGAACAATAATTAGTACGACCCACCCCAAGATCGCGAAGGCACCGCTAAGAGTGGCATACAGGAAACTCAGTGGTCGGGACGCCGCTGGCGCTGCGTGCTAATCTAATTTTGTAATCCTCTGCGTCCTTAGCGTCCTCCGAGGTAAAGCTTTTCGTTTCCTCTGCGGCCTTGGCGGTGAAGCTTTAGCGCGTCGCTGGCATCACGCATCACCCATCACCCGTACGGGTCACCGGTCGTGCAGCATCAGGCAAGATTGCTGATCGGCTCGGGCCGAGAGATCCCGAAGCCCTGGACGTAATCCACGCCGATTTCACGCAGTAGGTCGAGGGTTTCCTTCGTCTCGACGAACTCGGCGATGGTGCGAACCCCGATCCTCTGGCAGGCGAGAACGATTGCCTTCACCTTGGCAAGCTCGGTCGGGTTGTGCGCGATCTTCTGAACGATGTCCCCATCGATCTTGATGAAATCGACGGCGAGGTCCGTGAGGTGCGAAAACGACACCTTGATACTGGTGAAGGAATCGATCGAAATGCGGCAACCCGGCTTGACGCTCTGGACGAAGCGCCGCGTGGCCTTTTGATGCTTGATCACATCGATCTCGCTGATCTCGAAACAGAGGGCGCGCGGCGGGAAGCCCGACTGGCGCAGCTGTTCCCCAACCTCCCGCGCGAATCCGGGATTCTCCAAGGCGGTGCCCGATACGTTGATGCAGACCATCGGCGGTGGCGCGGCCGGATCGACGAGCATCTTGCCGGCGCTCCACGCGAGGACGTTGCGCACGACCCAGCGATCGACGTCCTCCATCATGCCGACGCTCTCCGCCAGATCGAAGAAGCCACCGGGCGGAAGCAGATTGTCCTCCTCCTGTTTCAATCGCAGCAGGATTTCGTAAAAAATCGGGTCTGGTGCCGCGGGCTTGAGCGACACGATCTTTTGTGCAAGGAGCAGGAACTGGCCTTCCCGGATGGCCTGCGCGAGCATGGCGCGCGGATCGTCCCAGCCGGTTAGTTGCTGTGTCAGTGACGTCAAATAAAGCGCCTGGCCGCGCGCGAGCGTCGGCACGCCCTTCTCGGCGCCGGGTGCCGGCTCGCCGTTAGCGCCGGGGCCAGGGTCAATGTCGGATGGTGATGAAGGCATGGCGAGCGAGCGCCGCAGCGCTGCAAAAGCATTTCCCTACATGTTGGGATAATTCGGCCCGCCGCCACCTTCCGGCGCGACCCATACGATGTTCTGCGTGGGGTCCTTGATGTCGCAAGTTTTGCAATGAACACAATTCTGCGCGTTTATTTGCAAACGGGGGTTTGCCCCGTTTGTATCGCGGACGATCTCGTAGACCCCGGCCGGGCAGTAACGCTGTTCGGGCGCGTCGTAGAGCTCGAGGTTGACCTTGACCGGAACGGATGCATCCTTGAGCGTGAGGTGGCAGATCTGGTCCTCGACATGGTTGGTGTTCGAGATGTACACCGAAGACAGCCGATCGAAGGTGATGATTCCGTCTGCCTTCGGATACTCGATCGGCTCCGATTCGTTCTTCGTTTTCAGCGTTTCGTGATCCCGGTGCCGGTGTCGCAGCGTCCACGGCGCCTTGCCGCCCAGCAGGACCTGATCGATCCCGACCATCAGCGTGCCGAGCACCAATCCCTTGCTCATCCACGGCTTGAAGTTGCGCGCCCGGTGGAGCTCGTCGTGCAGCCAGCTCGACTGGAATGTATCGGAGTATGCCGTGAGCTCGTCATGCGCGCGTCCGGCGCCGAGCGCCGTGTGCGCGGCCTCCGCCGCGAGCATGCCTGACTTCATTGCGCCGTGCGTACCCTTGATGCGCGACGCGTTGAGAAAGCCCGCGTCATCCCCGATCAGACAGCCCCCCGGGAAGGCAAGACTGGGCAGCGACTGCAGTCCCCCGGCTGCGATGGCCCGCGCGCCGTACGCCACGCGTTTCCCGCCCTCCAGGAACGGCCGGATCGCGGGATGCGTTTTGTAGCGCTGAAATTCCTCGTACGGGCTGAGATAGGGGTTGCTGTAATTCAGCCCCACGACGTAGCCGATCGATACCTGGTTGTTCTCGAGGTGATACAGAAACGAGCCGCCGTAAGTGTCAGTGTCGAGTGGCCAGCCCGCGCTGTGGATCACGAGGCCCTGGTGGTGCTGCTCCGGCCGGATTTCCCAGAGTTCCTTCAGCCCGATCCCGAAGACCTGCGGATCCGAGCCTGCCCGGAGGTTGAAGCGGCGCTGGACCTGCCGTCCCAGGTGGCCGCGGCAGCCCTCCGCGAAGAGCGTGTACTTCGCGTGCAGTTCCATTCCCGGCTGATAGTTCGCGGTCGGCTGCCCGTCACGCCCGACGCCCATGTTGCCGGTCGCAACGCCGCGCACTGCGCCATCTTCCCGATACAGGACTTCGGCGGCCGCGAATCCCGGAAAGATCTCGGTACCCATCGCCTCCGCCTGCTGGGCCAGCCAACGGCACACATTGCCCAGACTCACGACATACATGCCGTGGTTCTTGAAACAAGCAGGCAGCAGGGCATCCGGCACCTTGTACGACGAGCTTGCCGTGAGAAAAAGGAATCGGTCTTCGGTGACCGGCGCGTTGAGCGGGGCACCGCGCTGTTGCCAGTCCGGAAAGAGCTCGTTGAGTGCGCGCGGGTCCACGACCGCGCCCGACAGGATGTGCGCGCCGACTTCCGAGCCCTTCTCGAGCACGCAAACGCTGGTCTCCTGACCGCTTTGCGCGGCGAGTTGCTTCAATCGGATCGCCGCGGCCAGTCCGGCCGGACCCGCTCCGACGACGACCACGTCGTATTCCATCACTTCGCGCTGAGCCACTCTGCCCCCGGGGTTCTAGGTTATCTGTCGGTATTATAGAGCGCGTTGCGGTTCATGCGCGCAAGAGGCGTGCGTGGTGAGTGGTGATTAGACGCAAAGCGCACTTGCAAACGGCGACGCGCCGCTCTTGTTGGCGCGCTACTCACCACTGACCACTCACCAATCACGAATCGCGCCTTTCGAGAATCATGCGGGCAGCTGCAACGCCGCTTCGTACGGCGGCCTCAAGTGTGGCCGGGTAGTCATTCGTAACATAGTCGCCAGCCAGAAAAAAATCACGAAGCGGCGTCGCGGCTGGCGGTCTCTCGAGACTCGGTTTGCAAGCGAAGGTCGCCCGTTTTTCCGCTATCACGCGGTGCCACAATGGGGCCGGCATCGGGCCGAGCTGCTGTTGCAGTTCCTGATAGCACAACTGTGCCAACTCGTGATGGGGAAGTGACTCATGCGCCCCCTCCGCGCTGATGACGAGTCCGATCACGCCGTGCTGGCCGCAGAGCGCACCGCGGTCGAATGCCCACTGCAAGAAGTCACTGTCGAATCCCAGCATGGGGGTGCTCAGGTGGACATGCTCGGGAAAGCCGAGGTAAACGGAATAGATCGGCTGGTAAGTCATGCGGTCGATCGTCTCTGTAATCTCGGCGAGCGCGGTGATCCCGACCAGGAACGCGTTGACGCGATAAGGCGGCAGGGCGCAGATCACGTGGGTGAAGGCGTGCCTGCCGCTCGCGGTCGCGACCATGTAACCGCCGTCATCGGAGTCGATTGCCGTCACGCGCTCACCGGTGAAGACGTGCCCCCCGCGCGCTTCCACATACCGGGCCGCAGGCTCGGGAAACAGGGCTGAGAGGTCGACGCGCGGCAGCAGGAGATCGCTCGCCCCGCGCTTTGCGCCGAGGCCATCGCGCAGCACGTGCAGAAATACCTGCGCGGAGGCCACCTCGGGCGCGGTGTTGAGTGCGGATATGCACAGCGGGCGCCACAGCAGATGGCGTGCGCGACCCTTCTGCTGCTCCTGGTCGAGGAGTTCGGCGACGCTCACGTCGTGCGTCAACCGGTAATCACGGCGGCGCATGCGCAGCATGAATCGCAGCGCGCCCAGGCGCTCGCCCAGCGCGAGGCCGCGTGATGCGAGTAGCGCGGTAAGCAGATGCAGCGGAGCTGGCAAATTTGCTGCTTTGAGAAAAAGCTGATCCTGTATCTGCCACGTCAGCGGCGTTCGAAGCAACAGACGCGCCGGGTCTTCACCGACGAGTTCAACCAGCCGCAGCAGTTCGGAATAAGCGCCGATCAGAACGTGCAGGCCGTTATCGAGTGCCAAGCCGCAATGCTCGACTCGGCGCGCGCGGCCGCCCAGCGTCCGGGCGGCCTCGAACACGGTAATTGGAACGCGGCGCTCAGCGAGCGTTGCAGCGGCAGCCATACCGGCGTAGCCGCCGCCGATCACGGCCACTTTCATGAGGAAGCGGTCAGGGCCCGCCGCGGAGGGCAGTCTACGCGGGGACGGTGGTCAGTGTGCGCGCTGCAGGCTCGTCCGTCTGCCACGATCCTGGCCATACGCTTGCGGGGATACAAACATGCCCCTCGAACACGCGGCGCGCAGTGCGGACCAGCGCGGCGCGGCGCATCACCGGCTCGGATTCCGAGAGGAGGACGTCCAGATCGATGGCGATCATGCCCGAAGGGTGTTCGATTTTCATTATCCCCTGTGGCGCGGGCGGAAGCTCGACCAGACGCGTTGCGACGGTGCCTGGAATGGTGCAGGCTGACGCCACGCAAACGGTTCCGGTTACCGCATGCGCTTTGTGGCACGCATAGGGCACGAAGTAGCGCGAGGTAATGGTGCCGCCCTTGCGCGGCCGGGAGAGTAGCCCGATCTTCGGCACGACAAGCTGGGATACATCGCCCATCCCCATCAGCACGCCGGCCTTGCGGCGGATCGCCTCCATGCGCGCCATGAGTTCCTTGTCCGCGTCCAGCTCGTTTGCCGTCTCGTGCCCGGTCTTGCCGAGTTGCTCGGCCGGCATCAGGACCATGGGCATCGCGACGTCGACGCAGCTCACGTCGATGCCGTCGATGACGTCGAGCGGCTTGCCGGTCGGCAGCAGCTTGCCGGTGACGGCGCCGATCGCGCTCTTGAAATTCAGCTTCACCGGCGCAGCGGTCCCGGGCACGCCGTCAATGGCGGTGTCGCCGGCGTAGGTGACCCTCCCGTTCGGCGTTTGCACGATCGATTCGACCAGCGCTTGCGTATTGACGTTGAAGATGCCAACCGTCGTTTCCGGATCGCGCGCGGGCACCAGGCCCGACTCAATCGCAAACGGGCCGACCGCGACCAGCATGTTGCCGCAATTGGGCCTGGTGTCGACCAGACGATCGTTAATCAGCACCTGGGCGAACAGGTAATCCACGTCGGCGTCGGGATTCTTCGATTTGCTGATGATGGCGACCTTGCTCGTGAGCGGGTTCGCGCCGCCGATGCCGTCGACCTGGTATTCGTGCGGGGAGCCCATCACCGCGAGAAGCACGTCGGCGCGCGCTTCGGGAGTTTCGGGCAGGTCAGAGGCGAGAAAAAAGGGGCCGCGCGACGTGCCCCCGCGCATGATTACACACGGAATTTTTGTCTGCATATCAGATGTCTCCTACCAGGGCCGTCAATTATACGCCGGCCAATTTCCTGCCGCCCAATAGCGTGACCAGTGTGACTCGTGAGTCGAGGTTCGATTCGCCGATAAACTCCGGAATGGGGCCACCCAGGCGCTAAACAAAAAAAGAATAATTGAACCGCCGAGCACGCCGAGAGAAACAAACCATTATTTACGCTTTACGGATGTTGGTCTCATCACCCATCACCGGCCAAGTCTCAGCGATCGTCCAACACTCGTGTCTCAGCGATCGTCCAACACCCTGGTGTGACTAAGCAAAGCATTGAATAACGGGATTGGACCAAAGACATCATGTTCTCCCTCTACAAAACTGGTTTCACCGTTTTCAGCTTCATCGACAGAGCCGTTCGACGATCGCTGAGACTCGGACACGTCAACGTCAAAAAACTGTTGGACGATCGCTGAGACTCGCCC
>JAOTVX010000073.1 GCA_029863175.1 Betaproteobacteria bacterium
GCGCGGACTTCATGGTCTCGGCGAGCGCGCTCGGCGGTTATGGCGCGTTCTCGCCGCTCTCCGCCGTCGCGCCGAAGCTCGTCCGAACGCTCTACGAAACCTGCCGGCGGGATCAGTTCATCGAGGCGCGGCAGGCGCAGGAGGACATCGGCGAGTTGCAGCACGCAATCAAGGAGGCGGGTGCATCGGGGCTGAAGGACGGGCTGGCCGGCATCAAAACGGCGCTTGCGTACATGGGGCGCGAGTGCGGTCCGCCGCGGCCGCCGGTACGCCCGCTCGGCGAGGTCGAGCGGGGAAAGCTCGCCGAGACGCTCGCTGGCATGGCATTCCTTCGCGCCGAGCCGAGAGGCTGGTAAGCAACGCGTCATGACTCAGACCACGGTCACCGGCCTCAGTCCGCAGGCCATACTTGCGGAAATAAAGAAAAACGGCGTCACGCATGTGGTGTGGCTGCCCGACACCGAGACAAACTGGCTCTACGCGCTGATGAAGGCGGAGCCGTCGCTCCGGCTCGTCCCCGTCAGCAACGAAGCGCTCGCCTTTTCCGCCGCGGCCGGCTTGTCGTTCGGCGGACGCGTGCCGCTCATCCTCATCCAGAACACCGGGATGATGGATTCGGGCAATTCGTTGCGGGGGTGGACTATCGATCTTTCGATTCCAGTGGTGCTGATGGTCGGCTACCGCGGCTGGACACGGCATGGCGTCACCCGGGATTCGGCGGCGGTCTACACGGAGCGCTTCCTCAATGCATTCGGAATAACCTACTATCTCGTCGAGAGCGACGCCGATGCCGAGCGTATTTCTCTCGCGTTCGGTGAGGCGCGGAGGACCGCGCGGCCGGTCGCGACACTGATTGCTGACGAGTACCACGGCTTCAATAGATGAGAAGGAGGTGATGAATGATGGTGGTGAGAGGTGGTGATGAAAAATGGTGATGAGCCGGTCGGTGTTCGTCAGCAGTTCCCATCGCCAGTAATCATCACCATTTCCGGCAATTGATATCGAGAGAAGGAACTGCCTAATGATGGAAACGGCAGAAGTACTGAAGGCCTTTGCCGAGCACAGAGGTGATGCGATCGTGGTGCCCGGCCAGGCTGGCCGTCACTGGACCACGATCAGCACGCGGCCCGAACTCGATGTGCCGCTGATACCTTACCCGGCGATGGGCGGCGGCGCGTCGTTTGCCTTCGGGCTCGCACTCGCGCAACCGGATCGCAAGGTCGTGGTTTTCGATTCGGAGGGCGCCCTGGTGATGTATCTCGGCATCCTCGCCACCGTCGCCGAGCAGCAGCCCAAAAACCTCTATCACTTTCTTCTCGACAACGAATGCTACGCCACCACCGGCGGCCAGCCGGTGCCGAATGCGAAGGCAACCCGCTACGATGCGCTCGCCCGCGACGTCGGCTATGCGAGCACGTTCGCTTTCGACCGGTTGGAGAGCTTTGCCAACTCCATCGAGCGCGTTCTTTCGGTGCCCGCGCCGGCGTTCGTCGCGCTCAAGGTGTGGCCGGAAATCCAGAACGTACCCGTCGCCGAGCGCAAAAGCTGGGCAACGCGCACACGCGAGCAGGTGCGTGATGATCTACAGAAGGCGCTGGGGATTGTAAGCGGGCGGTGAGTAACGCAACTTCAGATGCTCGTGGTTGTCTAGCATTAGACTGGCACGTCTCGAACGTGTGCTCTTGATCAGATTCAGTTTAAATCGATTTGTGGTCATGCAATTCCTGTCTATCTGCAGCACTGGTGGTCGGCGAAAAGTCGGACACTGCTGCCTGACGCCGTGTGGGCACGGGGCTCGGGCATCAGACGTCTTTTTTGGGACAAAAAGGAGGGAAAGATGAAGCGCATACTGTTGCTAATTGCTGCTGTTGCCACGTGCATCGCAGGCCCGGCGCTCGCACAGAAGTATCCGAACAAGCCTATACGGTTAGTCGCGCCTTTTTCGCCCGGCGGCGGTTCATCCATTATTGGGCGCATGGTCACGACGCCCGTATCGGAAGTGTTCGGTCAGGGCATCGTGATCGACAATCGGCCGGGCGCCGGCGGCGCGATCGGCGCCGAGATCGCCGTGCGCGCGACGCCCGACGGATATACGCTGATCATCGTCTCGTCGAGCTACTGCGCGACGTCCGCCTATCGCAGGCTGCCGTACGACCCGGTGAAGGATATTCAGCCGGTCGTGCTGATCGGGACGACAGGGCTCATCATGATCGCGCATCCCTCCGTTCCGGCGAAGAACGTGAAAGAGCTCATTGCGCTCATGCGCTCACAGCCCGGCAAACTCAACTACGCTTCGGTCGGCAACGGCAGCGTGACGCACCTCGGACTCGAGTTCTTCAAGATCGAGACCAATACGAATATGGTGCACGTCCCGTACAAGGGGTCGGGCCCGGGGCTCGTCGGGGTCGTTTCCGGTGAGGTACAGATCTCGGCGTTCAGCATGGTGCCCACTCTTCCACACGTAAAAGCGGGGCGGCTGCGCGCGCTTGCCGTCACCAGCCCGAGGCGCTCGCCATTGATGCCCGACACGCCCACTGTCAGCGAAACCGTTCCGGGGTTCGAAATCGTTCACTGGTACGGCATCTGGGGTCCGAAGGGCATACCGAAAGGCATCGTCTCGAAGTGGAACCGCGAGGTTGCGAAAGTGGTGCGTCAGCCGGCGATGAAAGAGCGCCTGCAGGCGGGCGGCATCGAGCCCGCTGGCGGCCCGCCCAAGGAGTTCCGGGATCTGATCGACCGCGACGTGAAGAAATGGAATCGCGTGATTGACACAGCGAAGATCAAGCGCGTCGGCTGAGCATCGTGTGCCAAGCCGCTAATTCTCATCCCTTCCCCCTCTCCCGAAAGGAGAGGGACGGGGTGAGGGACTGAACGCGGATAAGCTGGTCAGGGGTAAACGGTGAACGGAAGAATCAACATGCTTTCGGTCTTACCGTTTACTGTTCACCGCTCGCTGTTCACCGGAATCTATCGGCGTTCATCCGCGTTTATCCGCGGTTAATATGTCTTTCGATTCTCGACACAGCATCAAGCGAGCGGCGGGCACACCAGCCGTTCCATGAGATAGCACAAACAATCCTGCCGGATCGCGCGCTCGTCGAGCGTCAGCATCGCGGGCATCGCCGTGCGCGCGAGACGCAGCTCACTATTGCTCACCGCAAAGTAGCGTTCGAAGGCACTGCTGCCCGCCGCGTCGGTCACCTCGAGCGGACGCGCGCAGCCCGCGCGCACGTGGCCCCAGAAGGTGTGCGGCGTGAGCTCGCGGAAATTCATGTGGTCGAGCTCTGGCGCGAGCTGGAGATCCACGTTGTCTTCGCCAAACGAGAAAGTCACGTGGCTCGGCACCTTCACGGTGGCGACGCTGTGATAGAGGTCGAGATCCTGCGGGTGCGGAGCGTGCGCCGGAAACTCGGAGAGACGCAGGCAGGCCTCGATAAAGTCCGCGACGTGCTCCGCGGACCCGGGCGATCCCGACTTGCCGCATTCGAGCGTGACGGCCGGACAAAGATCGTTGAAGGCCGAGACCTGGACGCCGAGGGGGCGCTCGAAATGGACCACGGTGCGGCTGAAAAGCGCGCATAGCTGTAACGCGCGCAGATCGAGGCGGCTCACGCAGGCGTAATGCGGGTTGAGACCCGAGTTGTTGTGGATGTCCACGCTCGCGAAAACATGCCGCCCGCGCATCTCCTCCACCACCCGCGCCATCATCTCGTGCTCCGGCGCGTGCGGCTGATCCGAGCCCGGCCACACCCGGTTGTAGTCCGGCTGTCCATCGAGACGGCGCACGCCCAGGCGCGCGGCGGCAACGTTGCCGATGAAGAGCGACAGCGCCCGCGGCAGCGGCCGCTGCGCGTGGCGCTCGAGGACGGTCTGGGCGGCGCGCAGCCCCGTGTCCTCGTTGCCGTGTAGCAGCACCGAGATGAGCACCGGTTCGCGCCGCTGCCCCGGCAGATGGATGAGCGTCGGCCCAGCGAGAATTCGGTGCAGCTCCGTCGGCGCGGCCTCCAGCAGGCCAGGCGGAACGTCGGTCAGGATGGAGAGCATGTCGTCGCCTGTCCTGTCTCTCGCTAGATCGGCCATTCGTGCACGGGCCGACCGCTTCCCTGGTGCTCGAGGTAAGCGGCCGTGAGGCGCGAGAAGTGACGCCCGTGCGCAGCGATGAAGGCGCGCTGCCATGCCGTGCCGTTCTGACCCTTGCGCACGCGCGCCGCGGCGAGACCGAGGTAGCGGTCGACGTCTTCGGGATCGACGCGGTACTGCAGCAGCCCCTCGCGCGCCAGCGGCAGGATTTCCGCCTCGAGCAGCTCCGCCGCGCCCGCTTTCCGCCCATCGAGCCAGGCGAAGCGCGCGGCGAGGCCGTCGCGCGCCGCCGCATAAAAATTGGTGCGTGCCGCCTCGAATGAAAGCTCGGCCTCGGGCGCGACGCGCCGGCCGGCCAGTGCGCGCACGG
This sequence comes from Betaproteobacteria bacterium, assembly GCA_029863175.1. The sequence goes on from JAOTVX010000073.1 coordinate 4,451, forward strand.
CGCCGAAGTAGACCGCCGCGTTCGCCATCATGTCGATAATGGTCGGGCCTGCGGGCATGACGCGGTGCTCGATGCGCACGTGCGGAACGCCGGCCCCGCTGAAGCCCAGTAGCAGGCGGTTCCAGCGCCAGATCGTCCCATTGTGCAGGCTCATGTGGCACAACTCCTCGGGTGCCGAATCGAAATGCGCGGGCAACAGCACTGGATAGCGCTCGAGGTTCTCGACGAAGGATTCGCGCGGACCTGACTCGAGGTAGCCCGAGCCGAACGTGACCCGATGCTCGCCCGGTTCTACCGCGTCGCCGGTGTCGACGGCCTGCTCGAAAAGCGGGATTCGCGTCTCGTCCCAGAGATCGTGCTCGAAGAGGTACGGGGAGTTGGCCGAGAGCGCCACCAGCGGCGCCGCCAGCACGAGCGAGGCATTGAAGCAGCGCGTCAACTCGTCGGCCGGCACTTGCAGATGCACCTGAAACGACGTCGCCCCCGCTTCCAGCATGACGTCCTCGTGCGTGAGGGCGAGCCGCTCGCGTCCCGCAATCTCGAGCTTGATCGGGCGGCCGCCGCGGCGCTTGAGCACCTGCTCGTTCAGCGCATAGTAGCGATTGAGCGGAGAGATGTTCCGCAGCGTGAGGTCGCGCTCGCGCACGGTCGGAAGTATGCCGATCATCGCCAGCGCGCCGCCAAGCGCCTGCGCCGCTTTTTGGCAGCGCTGCCAGGTCGCCACGAGCTCGTCCTCCAGCGTTCGCAGCGCGCGCCCGGCCAGCCGCTGCGGTGTGCCGTTCAGTTCGACATTGAAACGCGCGAGCTCTGGCACCACCAGCGGGCTCGCAAGGCGCTTGAGGTAAGCCTCGTTCTCCGGGAAGGGACGGCACTCGCGGTCGACGAGCCACGCCTCGAGCTCGAAGCCGCCCATGTACGCCGAGCGGTCGAACTGGCCCTCGCGCCACCACGTCTCGAAGATCCGCGTCTCCGCTTCCACGCGCTCCCGAAAGCTCGTGTAGTCAACCGGGTCGAAGCGGACTTGGGTGATTTCGCGTCCCACACTAAAACCCGTGCATCCTCAACAGTGAATGGACCGGGCCGCGTGTCGCCAGTCGCCGCCAATCGATGTGATGAATAATGGTGATGATAATTGGTGATGGAAGATGGTGATGGAAATTTGTCTTGCGCCACCCATCACCAGTACTCATCACCAATTCCCCTCACCAGTTTCCACCACCCGTTCAGCAATCAGGGCTTAAGGGCGTAGGCATCATCGAACTTCCGCTCGAGCCCGGGATGCGTGCCGCGCAGCTTGTCCACTACTTCCTTCGCCCACTCGAAGTACTCCTGCCGGCGCTCGAGCGGCCAGCTGGCCGGAGGGCGCGCAGCGACATCGCGCAGGTTGCAGATCTTGTCGGCGAGCTTCACGAGGCGCGCCCGTTTGCTGGCGTGCTTGGCTTTTGCGACCTGAAGGCGCTTGCGCACGATCTTCTTCAGCCACTGCACGTCGGTGACCTCGAGCACGATAGCAGCGATCTCGTCGCCGAACTCGCCACGCAGCTCCTGCCAGCTCGTCTCGGTGTCCTCGACCGTATCGTGCAGCAACGCGGCGGCGATCACGGCCGGGTCGGCG
>JAOTVX010000011.1 GCA_029863175.1 Betaproteobacteria bacterium
CACACCCACCCATGGCTTGCAGTAAGGCGCGAGTGCGGCGCCATCGACCACCGCGATCACGCCCGGCATGGCTCGTGCCTGGGTCAGCTCGAGCTTGCGCAACCGCGCGTGCGCATGCGGGCTGCGGAAGAAAACCACGTGCGCGAGCCGCGGCAGGCGCAGATCGTCCACGTAGACCCCGCGCCCCTGCAGCAGCCGCCGCGCGTTCGCGCGCGGCACGCTTTTTCCTATGTAGCCGTTGGAACCTGGAGTATCCATTTCAAAATCAAGAAAAAGACATAGCCACAGAGAACACAGAGATCACAGAAAGAGAAAATCCAAAATCGTTTTCAGCCACAGAGAACACAGAGATCACAGAGGTTTTTGAAACCACCCCCAACCTATCCCCCCTCTCAGGCGGATCTCCTTTCCTCTTCGGTAGCTTGTCGATGCATGTTCCTCCCTCCTCAGGGGGAAGGTAAGGATGGAGGTAGTCTTCATTTGATTCCGTTTTTCTCTGTGTCCTCTGTGCTCTCTGTGGCAAATGCTGTTGTCTACGTTTTCTTTCGCTGCGAGGCGAGCACGTCCTCGACCGCGTCGACGATCGCCTGGTAGCCGGTGCAGCGGCAGTAGTTTCCGGACAGATGCTCGCGGATCTGCTCGCGCGAGGCGTCCGGACGACTGACAATAAGGTCCTGCGCCGCGAGCAGCATGCCCGGCGTGCAGAAACCGCATTGCAGGGCGTTGCGGCGGTGGAACGCTTCCTGCAGCTCGCCGAGCTCGCCCGAATCCGACAATCCCTCGATGGTGTCCACCCGCCGGCCATCGGCCTGCACCGCGAGCATGAGGCAGCCGCGCACGATGCGCCCGTCGACGCGGACAGTGCATGCTCCGCAAACGCCGTGCTCGCAGCCGGTGTGCGAACCGGTGAGGCCCAGCTCCTCGCGCAGGAAGTCGATCAGGTGCCGGCGCGCGGGAACGCGGCGCGTGACAACGGCGCCGTTCACCGTGACCGAAATTTCCGGCGCAAGCTCCACCGGAGTTTCCTTTTTTCGTTTCATGCGGCGAGCGCCGTGAGCGCGCGGCCCGTGAGCACGCGCGCGAGATGGAGCTTGGTCGTCGCCGTCGTGTACAGGTCGGCACTGGGTTCGAGATCCCGGGTGAGGGCTTCGCCCGCGGCAGCGATTGTGTCCGCCGAGGCGCGTTTGCCTTCGAGTGCCGCCATCGCCGCGCGCGCCAGCGCGGGTGCCGCGCCGACGCCGAGGAACGCCAGGCGCAGATCCGACAGCACACCGCGTGCATTTCTCCGGGCAAGCGCGGCCAGTCCGACGGTCGCGTAATCGCCGCGTCGGCGTGCGAGCTCGACGAACGTGCTGCGGCAGTTCAGGCCGGTGACGGCGATTTCCACTTGCGTGAGAACCTCATTCGGGCGCAGGGCCGTCGCGTAGAGCCCGTGAAAGAATTCGCGCGCGGCAACGCGCCGGGTCCCCGATGTGCTCCGGAGCACGAACTGCGCATCGAGCGCGATGCAGCAGGCGGGCCACTCCGCGGCTGGGTCGGCGAGCGCGAGGCTGCCGCCGAAAGTGCCGACATTGCGAATCGCGGCGTGCGCGATATGCGGGGCGGCCTGCGAGAGCAGCGGCAAATGCTTGGCGATTTCCGCCGAGCGCTGGATCTCTGCGTGGGTGGTAAGCGCGCCGATCCGGACCTTGCGGCCACGCACCGCGATGCCCGAGAGCGCTGCGATACGCGTGATGTCGATCAGAAGCGCCGGCGCGTCAAGCCGCATGTTGAGCGACGCAAGCAGGCTCTGTCCGCCCGCGAGCAGGCGGGCGCCCTCGCCATGGCGCTCCAGCAGGCCAAAGACCTCAGCCAGACTCCGCGCCCGGACGTAGGCAAATGGCGGCGCCTTCACAAGCAGGGCTCCTCACAGGGGTGGGTGCGATGACCGTCTAACACGCGGTCTCGATTCGCCGTTATGGTATCACTGCGAGGGGGGCGCGGAAGGCCCCTTGTCTGGAGAGGCGTGACTGGTGTTGAAGAAGTGACGACTGACGACTTTAAACCCGTGACCAGTGACCGGTGAACGGAAGTAGAGATTTGTTCTTCTTTGCGGCTTTGCGGTTCAATTTTGAAGTTTATCGGCGTATATCGGCGTCCATCGGCGGCTAAACGATTCTGCTCTGTTTTTGGTATTTCTAATCTTTGGGTAGGTAAATCTTTGTTTATCGGCGTTTATCTGCGGCGAATCCCATTTTCTCGAGATGTTGGTCCGCAATTTCCCCTGGACTGATTGTGGACTAGAATCGGGCTCTGTCACGCAAGCTAAGAACCCGTAACATAACGAAACACACGCTGCGCCGTCACGATTTTTGCTATAACCTCCCCCGGACCTAGGGGGTTGATTCTCGTGGTGATCAGGTGGGCGGACCTTGGCCAAAATCGTGCCAGCCCACAAGGGGTTGCGGCCAGAATCGCCGGCGCGCCGGAGCGAGGAGCAGGGGCCCCGCCTGCGGGGATGCGACCGTGTAGGCGCGTGTTAGTCTCGCGTATGTAGTATGGCGCGCCCATGTCCCGCTCCGGGGTCGCATCCAAGCACACAACGCTTGGAACCTGCTCCGCCCTACGCGGGACGCTTTGTCGCGCCATCGACGATTCTGGCCGCAACCCACGCGCATTTCGTTATGTTACGGGCTCTAAGAAACTGAACGGAGATCGACGCATGGACATGACCAAGCCGGCCGCAGGCTTTTCCGATGTGGGCTACGAGGAAGCCATGCGCCGGGCGCGCGAGCTGATTTCCTTTCTGCGCGAGCAGGCGCCGAAATGCGAGGAGGCCCGCAAGCTCACTCCCGCGGTGATGGACGCCTTGAACCGCACCGGGATGCTGCGCTACCTGCAACCCAGGGTCCGGGGCGGCATGGAGCTGCCGTTTATCGCCTATTTTGACATTCCGGAAATGCTCTCGCGCGGCGACATGTCCGTGGGGTGGGTAGTTGCCAACCTCGCCTCTCATCACCGCAACCTGGTGTGGTGGGACCCGAAGGCGCAGGAGGAAGTCTGGAGCCGGAATCTCGACGCGGGCATCGCCTCCGGCATCGCTTTCCAGCAGGGCCGCGGCCGACTCGCGGATGGCGGCATCGTGTTGTCGGGCGAATGGAACTTCTCTTCGGGCACCGACCATTCTGACTGGAGCATGCTCGCCTGCATCGTGCGCGACGGGGACAAGCCCGTCGATTACGTCTACTGCCTACTCCATTGCGCCGACTACGAGGTCGTGGACGACTGGCACACGCTCGGCATGCGGGCCACCAGTAGCAAGACGGTGCGCTGTAAGGATGTGTTCGTGCCGGCCTACCGGGTCCTGTCCATGTATGTCGCGCGCGAAGGGCACTCGTGGCCCGGGCTGGAGGTGCACCGTAACCCGCACTACCGGATCCCGACCACTGCGCTCGGCGGCCACTGCATCGGCGGCTGCATGGTGGGCAACGCGCGCGCGGCACTGGAGATCAGTATCGATCACGTCAAGTCCCGCAGCACGAGCTACAGCGGTGCCAAGATGCGCGAGTTCCCCACGGTGCAGCTTCGGATCAGTGCCGCCGCAGCGAAGATCGATGCGGCGGCACTGCTTCTGCGTAACGACTGTGTCGAAGCCCAGGGCGTCTACGAAGGTGGTGGCACGCTGGATGTGGAAACGCGGCTCCGCTACAAACGCAACTGCGCGCTGGCAGCAAAGCTGTGCGTCGAGGCCGTGGACTCACTGCACGAGATGGCCGGTGCCAACGGCATCTTTGACAAGTACCCGTTGCAGCGCATTTTTCGCGATGCGCGGGCCGCGGCCGGCCACTTCAGCTTCAGCACGGACGCGCAGCTGCCGCCGTGGGGGCTCGTCGCATTGGGCGGGGAGTTCAAGAGCCCAACGCTTTAGACGGCGCGCTGCGCTACGCCGGAAGGCGTGACGAGTACTGGTGATGGAAAATGGTGATGGGTACTGATGACGGGTGAAACGCCCCCGGATTAGCGGGTTTTCGTCACCCTTTCTCATCACCCGCAAGACAGGGATCGGCCGCCCGCGGGACCCAAGCCGGAGGAGGAGGGTAGCCTGGGCGAGCCGCGGACGGCCGAAGCCTGCTTTTACTCTTACGCGCCGTGCTGCGCGGTGGTTCCCGTGCGTCGGATCTTGACGGCGACCGCGGTGGCGGCGCGCGCGAACAACGCTTTCGTGCCCCTTGCGGCGATGCCAACGAGGCGCAACATTTCCTCTGCTTGGGCACGCCGCGCGGCCATTTCGATCACGCGCAACTCCTCAGAGGTGAGAGCATGAAATCTTCTTGTCACAGTAGTCATGGCACATCCTTTCATCTGCATACCTTTATTCGATAAAGAACACAGGTTTAGGTTCCATCTCGCGCAGGATGAAAACTCACGCTACAGTTAAGAAAAATTCATGCATCGTGGCCCCTGAGACCACGGCGTAACGGATTCAGGCGAGGACGACCGGGGGAGTAATGACCGCCGGCTGACGACAGCCTGATAAAGCGGGAGCAGTGACCGGTAACCAGAACTCAAGAGGTGACGACTGACTCATGATCCGGCCGCAGCGGGCTTCACCCGTCCCATGATCCAGGCCGGAATCAATCCGAGCACGAAGACGATCGCGACGATGAGAAAGCTGTCGCGAAAACCCATCGTGTAGGCCTGGGCGTAGACGACGCGCCCGAGGTAATCGAGCGCCCCCGCTGATTGCAGGTCTGGCGGTGCGCCGGCCCGGGCCAGTATTTCCTCCATTACGCGTAAGAGCTCCGTGGTGGCGCTGTTACCGGCTGTCTGCAGGCTGGTCAAGCTTTCACTGTGAAAGAAGGTGCGACGGTCGAGGGTGACCGAGAGCAGATTGACGCCGAAGGCCCCGCCGAGCTGGCGCGAAAAATTGATCATGCCCGCGCCCTGACCGAGAAGCTCCGGCCGCAGCGAGCGCAGCGCGGCGAGATTGAGCGTGGGCTTGATGAGGCTGAGGCCGAGGCGCGAGATGATCACGCACCATGCGATGGTCCAGAACGACATGTTGGCATCGACGCCGGCGAGCCAGTAGGACGAGATGGCGAAGCACAATAGCCCCGAGATGATCAGGGTGCGGGCGGGAACCCGGTCGGCCAGATAACCGGCGAAAGGCATGAAGACGCCCATGACCAGTCCCGCCGGCATCAGCATGAGACCGGCCGATAAGGGCGTCAGATGCTGCACGGTCTGCACGAACAGCGGCACCAGATAGGTGGAACCGAACAGCCCCGCGCCGAAGATGCAGGCCACGATGGCTGCACCCGTGAACTGCGGATTGGCCAACACTTTGAAATTGACCAGCGGCTGCGGTGCGCGCAGCTCCCACACGATAAAGCTGAACGCCGCGAGGACGGCGACCGCAAAGAGCCCGAGGATGTAATCGGAATACCAGCCCTCGCGCTGGCCGTTGGACAATCCGGTGAGCAGGCAGGCAAGCGCGGTCACGAGGAGTAGAAATCCCAACCAGTCAAAGCGCACGCGTGCGCCTGCCTCCTCCCGCTCCGGCAGGAAAACACTGCCCATCAGGATCGCGATGGCGCACACCGGGGCCGCGACATAGAAGATGTAGCGCCAGTTGAACTGGTCGATCATCACCCCGCCCAGCGTGGGCCCCAGTGCCGGTCCGAGAATCACGCTCATGCCGAAGAAGCCCATGGCGCTTCCGCGCTGCCCGGGCGGAAACACCTTGAACAGCGTGTACATGGAAAGCGGCTGCAGGATGCCGGCTACCGCCCCTTGCACGATCCGGCAGAAAATGAGCACCGATTCGTTGGGACTTAGACCGGCCAGCGCCAGCGAGGCGACGAAAATGCACAGCGCCCCGATGAACGTCCGGCGCTGCCCGAAGCTCCTCATCATCCAGGCATTGAGCAGCATGCCGACGGTCATCGCTGCCAGCGCCCCGGTGGAGAGCCACTGCGCGCGGTCCTGGCCGATGCCGAAGGCGCCCATGATGTCGGGGATGGCGACGTTGACCGATGTCGTCGTCAGCACCGCCGAGATCGTGCCCAGCATCACCGTCACGGTGGCGAACCAGCGGTAGCCCGGGCCGTAGCGCTGGAACAGTGCTTCAGTTGTTTCGGATGGCAATCGACACCTCGACCATCATCCCGGGGCGCAACGCCAGGTCCTTCTTGGCGAGACTGATACGCACCGGCAGACGCTGCGTGATCTTGGTGAAGTTTCCGCTCGGGTTGGGATCGGGCAGGAGCGCGAACTTGCTGGTCGCCGTCCGCCCGACCCGGAAGACCTCTCCCTCGTACACCTTCCCGGGATAGGCGTCGACGCGGACCTCCGCCTTCATGCCGGGCTTCAACAGCCGCACCTCGGTTTCCTTGACGTTTGCCTCGACCCAGATCTCGTCGGGATCGTGAAACATGAGAATGCGCTGTCCGGGAGACACGTGCTCGCCCTGGCGCACGAACGTCATCACGACCCGGCCCTCGGCCGGGCTGACAATGGTACGGTCGGCGATATCGATATCGCGCCGGCGGATCTCGGCGCGGATTTCTTCAGCCTGATGCGCGAGGACCGAGAGCTGGTGCCCCATCACCTTGAGCTGGCGACGGCTGCCGCCGGCTGCTGCAAGCGTGCCGCGCACGGCGGCCACCTCGGCTTGCGCCTTGCGGTGGCTTTCCTGGACCTGGTGATAGGCGCTGCGCGCGCGCTCCAGCGCTTGCGGGGAGACCCATTTCGCCTTCGCCAGCTCTTCGGCCCGCTCATAGTCGTAGCGCGCCTGCTTGAGCTGCACGGCGAGGGAGGCGACCTCCGCCTCCGCCGCGGCAAGGCGGTTCGTCTCGCTCTGATACTTGCCGAGGGTTTCCTCGTCGACCTGCCCGGTTTGCGCCTTGACCGCCTCCATCTGGTTCTCGATTGCCCTGAGCTTGGCCACGAGGACCTCGCGTTGCAGAATGGAATCCCGCTCGTCGACGCGAGCGAGCAGCTGTCCTTTCTTCACCCGGTCCCCTTCGATCACGGGCAGTTCGGTGACCCATCCCGAAACGCGGCTCGAGACCGTCATGACCTCGCCATCGATGCGCGCGTCATCGAGGTAGACGTGAGTCCACCGGTTGTACATCCAGTGCGCGACCGATACAGCGAGCAACAGGACAGCCACCCCCACCAGCAGGACTTTGCCGCCTCCGGAAAAACGCGCGTTGGCTCGCGCCGATTCCCGGTGCGCGTGATTAGAATCAGACTCGTTGGTTGCCATGGAACGTCGTGTCGCTGCAAGGAGCTGGGCGGGCAGCCCGGGTGGAAACACAACGAGTTTAGGGCAGTCGCACGTAGGCGGGCGAGGGAGATTCCAATATGTGGCCATATAATCGGCCGGGATCGGCCCCGGGTTCCGGGGGAGAAGCGCAACACACGGTGGGTAACGAAGCGATGAGGTGATGACGTAGCGAAAGCGGCGCCCCCAACAAGCGAAGCCAGTCTTGGTTTTCCACCATCTGGAAATTTCTTAGCGGCCGCATTAAGGTGTTAATCCTACGAAGCCTGCTGCGCTGACGGATTCAGGCACGACCTTGCTACACCGCCCCGGTCGGGGTGGCTATACCAAACCCGCACGCGGGTCACGCGTGCTGCAGTCGCTCAGTAATGGAGAGATCATGGACAAGAACTTAATGGACGCAGGCTTGGCTGTGCGCCGTGAGGTGCTCGGCGCGGAGTATGTGGATCAGAACATGAAGAACGCCGACGCCTTCAACAAGCCGTTTCAGGACCTGGTGAGCGAGTACTGCTGGGGCGTGTGCTGGACCGACAAGACGCTCAGCCGGCGTGAGCGCAGCATCCTTAACCTCGGCATGATCGCGGGACTCGGGAAGATGCACGAGTTCGAGCTGCATTTCCGCGCCGCCCTGGGCAACGGGCTCACCGAAGATGAGCTGCGCTCGGTGCTGACCCAGATCGCGGTGTATTGCGGAATCCCGGTGGGGGTCGATTGCTTCCGCTCGGCGCGGAAGGTGTTTGCTGAGTTGAAAAAATGACGAGTGACGAGTGACGGGGAATGAGTGATGGGTGACAAAGGCGCAACGGGCCTTGGTTGAAGCGCTCAAGCGGGTCGCGCACCATCGCGACTTAGCGGGATTGCTGGCGTTTCTCGTCATCTGCCTGGGCGTCTCGATGGCCGGCGGCGCGGCAACCGCAAGCAGCGTCGGCACCTGGTACCAGGCGCTGCAAAAGCCGCCGTTCAATCCGCCGGACTGGCTCTTCGCGCCGGTTTGGACCGCGCTCTACATCATGATGGCCGTTGCCGGCTGGCGGGTGTGGCGCGCGCATGGCCTGCGCGGTGCCCGCGCGGCCATGACACTGTTCGGTGTGCAGCTCGTCCTGAATCTCGCCTGGTCGTTCGTGTTCTTCGGCTACCGCATGATTGGCGCGGCTCTGGTTGAGATTGCCATACTGCTCGTAGCGATCGTGGCGATGACGATCCTGTTCTGAAAACACGACCGTGTGGCGGGAATGCTGTTTATTCCCTACGCTGTATGGGTCGGCTTCGCGACGATCCTCAATCTCGCGTTATGGCAGCTCAACTAAGGAGTAGCGTAGCGGGGTAGATCCGCGGTGGCTGACGACTGATCACGCGCGGTTCAGTCCCTTCACCGTTCACCACTCACGCTCTCGACCGTCGGACAAAAAACGCCCGCTGCGCGAGCGGGCGTTGACTGGAGCCTATGCAACGAAAATCAGCGTGCCTGCTGGATATTTGCCCTTTTCATCACGCCTCTCCATTTGTTCACGTCGCGCTTGACGAAGCCGTACATTTGCGACGGCGGACCGCCGGCGGGTTCCAGTCCTTCGTTTCTCAACCGGCGCTTCATTTTGGGCGTCTGCACTAAACTTCCAATCTCTTTGTTCCAAAGCGCGACGACGCTCTTCGGCATGCCTTTCGGGCCCCACATGCCGTACCAGTGGGTCACCTCGAAGGCGGGTACCGTCTCGCTGACGCTGGGTACGTCGGGCAGCAGTGGCGAGCGTTTCGGCGTCGTAATTGCGAGCGCACGAAGCCGCCCCGACTTCACGTGCGGCAGGGTCGGAACCAGGCTGGTGAAGCTCATATGCACCTCGCCGCCTATGACTCCCCTCAACGCCGGACCCCCGCCCCTGAACGGGACATGGACCAGGTTAGTTCCGGTCAAGAGGTTGAAGTACTCGGTCCCAAGGTTATTCACGGCGCCGGTGCCGGCCGAGGCGTAGTTGAGCTTGCCGGGCCTGGCCTTGGCATAGGCAATGAACTCCGAGACGCTTTTCGCCGGAATCGAGGGGTTGATCGACATGATCAGGCCCGTCGTGCCGATCAGGACGATCGGCGTGATGCCGTCCACGGGATCGTAGGGCAGCTTGCGGTACGCCCCGCTCGCCGTGTAACTGCTGGAGACCATGATGATCGTGTAGCCGTCAGGCGGCGCCAGGGCGGCGAGCTCGGCGCCAAGCGAGCCGCCAGCCCCCGGCCGGTTATCAACCACCACCGTCTCTCCGATCGACTCGCCCACCGGGATCGACAGGAGGCGCGACATGATGTCCGTGCCGCCACCGGGTGAAAAGGGCACGATCAAACGTATCGGCTTGGTCGGATATTTCTGGGCCGCCGCGGTCGGGGCCAGAACAGAAGCAAGAATGGCGGCAACTAATAAAAGTGCGGTTCTCATCTACTCCTCCTTCAACGAAACGAAGTCAAAATATCCGGCATTTGCTTTTCGGCGGCCTGCGCCCGGGGCGGGTCGCGGCGCGCTCTTCGAGCTCGGAATTTGCCAGAGCACCTTTACCATATCACAGCGCGCTGGAACACGCCGGACGCTGGGACAGGCCCCGTAAGACCAATAACCGGTGCCAGAGCTTGAGCGGTTCCTGGAAAGCTGTTCATTCAGCCGGCTGCAGCCGTGCGCAGCTCCTCGAGGACCTCGGGATTGGCGAGGCCGCCAAGATCGCCGAGATCGTCGTGTGCAAGCACCGCGCGCACCAGGCGGCGCATGATCTTCTGGTTCCGCGTCTTCGGGAGATCGGAAACGAGCAGCACGCGGCGCGGGCGGTAGGGAGCGCCGAAGCGGGTAGCAAGGCAGTCGGAGATTTCGCGTTGCAGGCTGTTCTCTTCGCCGGCGAGCGGCGCGGGCACACAAACGCACACTAGCGCTGAGCCGGTTACGCGATCGGGGACGCCGACCGCCGCCGCTTCGGTGACCAGTCCTGATTCCATCAGCACGGCCTCGATCTCCGCCGGGCCGGTGCGCTTGCCCGCGAGCTTGATGGTGTCGTCGGAGCGGCCGAGCAGATACCAGAGGCCGTCCTCGTCGCGCACCGCAAGATCGCCCTGCGTCCAGACGCCCGGGATCCTGCGCCAATAGCTCTCGAGATAGCGCTCCGGATCGCGCCAAAGCCCGCGGGTGAGACCGATCGAAGGCGCGCGCAGCACAAGTTCCCCCATCTGTCCGGGCGGGCACGGGTGGCCGGCTGTGTCGACGATATCAGCGCCAGCGCCCGGTACGGCACTGCCGAATGCGCACGGCTTCAGCGGCCGATGGAAACTCCCGATGAGGTTCGCGCCGCCGCATTCGGTGCCACCACCGAAGTTGAGGATGGGGATCCGCCGCCGGCACACGTGCTCGAAGAGCCACAGCCATGCTTCCTGGTCCCACGGCTCACCTGACGAAACGATCGCGCGCAACGAGCCGAGGTCGAAGTGGCCAACGACGTCCGAATGCTGGCGCATGAGCTGTCGCACCGCTGTCGGCACGGTGCCGAGCATCGTGACGCGGTGCTTTTCCACGAGGCGCCACTGGCGCCCGGGATCGGGATAGTCCGGCGTGCCCTCCGCGAGCACCAGCGTCGCGCCCACGAGCGCGGCGGTGATGATGATCTTGGGTCCTGCAACCCAGCCCATGTCGCTCAGCCACATGAGCCGGTCCTCGGGCTTGAGGTCGAGGCACAGGCCAACATCGAGCAGGTTTTTCGCCATCACGCCGCAATGCGTATGAATGGTGCCTTTGGCGCGGCCGGTGGTGCCGGAGGTGTACATGAGCATCACCGGGGCCTCGGCCGGCATCGTCTCGATGGGCGCTGTCCCGGACTGGTCGGCGACGAGGTCCGCCCACCACACGTCGCGACCCGGCCGCATTGCGGTGTCGCCGCCGCCATGTTTGAGGACGATCACCGTGTGCAAGGCTGACGCATCAGCCGCGGCCTCATCCAGCGCTGCTTTCATCGCGGCACGCTTGCCGCGCCGCCACCCGCTGTCCACGGTGATCACCGCTTTCGCGCCGCTGTCCTGGAGCCGGTCGAGAACCGGCCGCGGCCCGAAACCGGAAAAGAGCGGCATCGCGATCGCGCCGATCCTGGCGATGGCAAAGAACGCGGCCGCCACTTCCGGCAGCATCGGCATATACAGGGCGATGACGTCGCCGCGCCCGAGGCCGCGGGCGCGCAGGCCGTTCGCAAGGTGAGACGTTTCGGCGTCGAGCTGCCAGTAGCTCCAGCACCGTTCTTCACCGTTTTCTCCTTCCCAGATGACGGCGGTGCGCGCCCACGTGCTCGTGTCCCGATGCCGGCGGAGGCAGTTTGTCACGAGGTTCGTCTCGCCACCGACGCACCAGCGCGGCCATTCGATGCCGCGGCTGGTATCGAGAATCTGGGTGTAGGGTTTCTCAAAACGCACGTCGAAGAACTTCAGCACAGCATCCCACAGCCACTGCGGCTCGCGGTCGGCGCGCTCGAGCAGCGCCGTGAAATTCGCCAGCCCCTGGGCGCGCAGGAATGCCGTCATCCTGGTCTTCTCCAGCAACTCGGGCGTCGGCTGCCAGACGAAACGCTCGCGCGTCATCGGGTATTGCTCGATTCGGGTGCGAAGTCGGATCATGGTAACCGAACTCGCGGCTGGACCTTCGTCATGCCCGTGGCGGGGATGGGGTATTTCCGCTACCCTCATTGCAGGGTGCGGCTTGTGGCGTATGCTGAGCCTGTATGACTAGAAGCTAATTCAAAAACCGGATTTCAGCCGCGGATGCACGCCGATAAGATCTAAGAACAGTGATTTCCCGAACTTTTCTATCGGCGTTCATCTGCGTTTATCTGCGGCTAAGGAGGTTTGTGAAATTTTGAGATACGTTCTAATGACTGAAACCGGTCTCAAGGGCCCCCTGACCGCAGAAGATCATCAACCACGGAATCACACGGAAATACACGGACCAGGAACCAGAATCGGGAAGTGCGCAGGAGCGGAACAACGATTTCCGTGTGCTTCCGTGGCCGGGTCGGTTATGTAGTTCTTAGTGATGAGTGACGAGGCAGATGAGAGGAGATGGACGATGGCGAAGGCGTACTGGATTGCGTTTTACCGCTCGATCAAGAATCAGGATCAATTCGCGGCGTATGCGAAGCTCGCCGGCCCGGCGATTCAGGCCGCGGGCGGGAAGTTCATGGTCCGCGGCAACCCGGCGAAGGTCTACGAGGCGGGCCTCAACCAGCGGGTGGTCATGATCGAATTTGACAGCCTGCAGCAGGCGACCGCGGCGCACGACGGGGCGGCCTACCAGGAAGCCCTCAAAGTGCTCGGCGACGCGGTCGACCGCGAGATCAGGATCGCCGAGGGTGTCTAACTGGTGACGAGTGATGGGTGACGGGTGATGGGTGATTAGTGATGAGTGATGAGATGCGCTGTCTTGTTGATTCGCGTGCTGTCAGATTGGGAGGTGGCTAAATGCGCTATGAGTTTTACTACTGGATTCACATCCAGGGCCGCGGCGAGTTCGTGCGACTCGCACTCGAGGAGGCGGGCGCTGATTACGTCGATGTCGGGCGCGAGTCAGGGCGGGGCATGGGCGTGGAAGCGATACGGCGTTTCCTGCAGGACCTGAGCGTCGAGCATCCTCCGTATGCGCCGCCGTTTTTGAAGGCCGGCAAGCTCGTGATCGCACAGGCGGCGAATATCCTCCACTATGTGGGGCCCAGGATCGGCATTGCGCCGAAGGCGGAGGGACCACGCCTGTGGGCGCATCAGCTGCAGCTCACGGTCACGGACTTCGTGAAGGAGATTCACGACACCCACCACCCGATCGCGAACAGCCTCTATTACGAAGAGCAGAAGCCCGAAGCACTCCGGCGCAGCCAGCGGTTTCTGGCGGAGCGGCTACCGAAGTACCTCGGTTATTTCGAGCGCGTCGTACGCGCGAACGGCCGCGGCTGCATGGTGGGCCGCAGCCTGTCGTACGTGGATCTCTCGATGTTCCAGCTCGTGGAGGGACTGCGCTACGCTTTCCCGCGGAACATGCAGCGCGTAGAGCCCACGTATCCCGGCCTGGTTGCGCTACGCGACAAGGTTGCGGCGCGGCCCAAGACGGCCGCGTATCTGAAATCGATACGCCGTATCCCGTTCAATGACAAGGGGCTGTTCAGGCACTATCCGGAACTCGATGAAATCTCGTGACCGGTGATGGGTGATGCGTGACGCTTTCTAGCGGATCCGATTAAAAACCGCCAAACTCGTTTATCCTTCGGCCGTTACGTTCATCTACGCATAAGGGTTATCGACATGTATCCCAACACGCTGCTCCATATCAATGGTCAATGGTGTGCCGCCGCTTCCAGCCGCACGCTGCCGGTAATCAATCCGGCCAATCACAGCCAGATCGGCACGGTTGCGTTTGCCGAGAAGGCTGACCTCGATCGGGCGCTTGAAGCTGCGGAGCAGGGCTTCAAGGTCTGGCGCAAGGTGTCGGCCTTCGAGCGCTGCAAGATCATGCGCAAGGCGGCGGAGCTTTTCCGGGAGCGTGCGGAGACGGTTGCGACCTCCATGACCTTTGAGCAGGGCAAGCCGATCGGCGAGGCGCGGATGGAAGCGCTGGCGGGCGCAGACATGATCGACTGGTTTGCCGAAGAAGGCCGCCGCGCCTACGGCCGCGTGATTCCGGCGCGCGCCGAGGGCGTCTATCAGCTGGTGGTCAAGGAGCCGGTTGGTCCGGTCGCGGCCTTTACGCCGTGGAATTTCCCAATCAACCAGGCGGTGCGCAAACTGTCGGCGGCCCTGGCGACGGGTTGCTCCATCATTCTGAAGGCGCCGGAGGAGACGCCCGCCTCGCCGGCCGAGCTCGTGCGCGCGTTTGTCGATGCGGGTGTTCCGGCAGGCGTGGTTAATCTCGTGTACGGAAACCCCGCAGACATTTCCAGCTATCTGATTCCGCACCCGGTGATTCGCAAAATGTCGTTCACGGGTTCCACCGTGGTGGGCAAACACCTCGCCGCCATGGCCGGCCAGCACATGAAGCGCGCGACGATGGAACTGGGTGGCCATGCGCCGGTGATCGTTTTCGACGACGCCGACATCGACGTCGCGGCGAAGACGATGATGTTCATGAAGTACCGCAACGCGGGGCAGGTGTGCGTGTCGCCTACGCGCTTTCTGGTGCAGGAGGAGGTATACAAGCAGTTCGTTGAGAAATTTGTCGAAGGCGCGAAGGCAATCAAGGTGGGTGATGGTTTTGACAAGGACACCAAGATGGCGACGCTCGCCAATCCGCGCCGGCAAAGCGCGATGGTGGCCAATGTCGAAGACGCGAAGAAACACGGCGGCAAAGTGCAGGCTGGGGGCTATCCGATCGGGGAGAAGGGCAACTTCTTCGAGCCGACCGTGATCACCGAGCTGTCGACCGAAGCGGCGGCAATGAACAATGAGCCGTTTGGTCCGCTGGCGATCATCAACCCGTTCAAGACGTTCGATGACGCGGTGAGGGAAGCAAACCGTTTGCCCTATGGGCTCGCGGCGTATGCGTGGACGCGCTCGGCGAAAACGGCAAACGCGATAGCAGCGCAGGTAGAGACGGGAATGATGACCATCAACCACCTGGGCTTTGCGCTGCCCGAGGTGCCGTTCGGTGGCGTGAAGGATTCGGGCTACGGATCGGAAGGGGGGAGTGAGGCGATCGAACCGTACTTGGTGTCGAAGTTTGTGACCCAAGCTGGATTATGAAAATATCAGCAAAAGTCATGATTCTTGAGTTGAAGGCCAGCGAGACTTTCCCTTTTTCCCCTCGGGAGAAGGGGAAGGGATGAGGGGATCGCGGCCTTCGCGGTAAGGCTGTTACTTTCCTTGGCGTCCTCCGCGTGCTTGGCGGTGAAGTTTCTGGCTGTTAACTCAGCTCGAAGACCTTCGAGAAGGCCTTCTCCTGGCGCCGCGGCAGGTAGCAGTTCACCTTCATTCGCACCGCAGCGGCTTGAGCTTTCTTCGCGAAGCTCAGAATCATGAAGTTCTCTTCGGTCCTCGCAGAATCTTCCTGGTTCGCGGGCACGGCCTCGAGGTACGTGATCGGCAAGGCGCCCACGCCTGCGACCAGGATCTGGGGCCACTCTCCTGGATCGACGTCCTGCCCGAGGACCCACACGTCCTTCGCGTACTGGCTCCCGGTGCCGGTCGCCGCCCAGATGTAGTTCCCGTCATCTTCCACCAGCGACATTGGCGAGGTGACGACCTCGATGAGCTTATGGCCGCCGGGAAACTGTACTTGCGCGATGCGGCCGAAATGGGCGTCGCCAGCCAGGTAGACGAGGTCGTGAGAAGTCGCGGCGAGCATCTGGCATAGTTGGCTGTACTGGGTCGGGAACGAACGCAGATTCGATTCCGCGCCGGGCGGGCCATCGAACAAAAGCGGCCCCCCGGCGATGACGCCGGGACCCTTGAGCCGCAGTATCCAGTTTCTCAGGGCCAGGAGGTCAGCAGCATCCGCGAAACGGGGATCGGTCACATCCCGCTTCGTCCGGTTCCGCCGTGTGTCGAAAACGAAGATCGATAGATCATTCCCGATCTCCATCGTTTGCGTGGACCGCATGGTCTGAAATGCGTCACGCAGCGCGGTGGAAAGGATCTCCCAATCCGCCCACCGTTGCGGCTCGAAGAGCTGCGGTAGCGACAGGGTATCGTCGGGGTATCCACTCCAGTATTCGTGATCGCCCGTCGTGAAGCAATTCGCCCCCAAGCTAAGGAGGCCGCTCAGCTCTGTCCACGTGCTGCCGTACTTGTTGAGGAAGGACTCCGCAAGCTTGTCGCGGGTGTAGCCGCCGCTCATTTCACTCAACAGGCCGCGGTAATAGGGCGCATCGAGATAGACCTGGTTGCCGAGAAGCAGCTTCAAGCCCGGTCGGGACATGATCGAGCCGTAAAGCCGGGCGTAGTGCTGCGCCACCCGTCCATTGTCATATTGTCTCGAGTAACATGAGCCGGCGAATATCTTGAAGGGCCGGCTTTGTTCGCCCGACAAAAAAGCCGTATTGGAGGCGAGGTCCGCCGGAGCCTTCGCCGCTGGGGAGGATGCGGCGTCCGGAACGTGTAAGGTGCGCCGGGGCCCGAGATTGCCATCAACGTCCCATCGCTCCAGCGGGACATGGGTCGGCAGGGCTGCGGGCAGCGTGGCCGCCTCTCCATACGCGTCATCGGCCCCGGTCGAGTCGTTGATAAGAACCAGGCTGTAGTGCTTTCCGGGCGAGAGGTTCGATACGGTGAGCTCCCGGTACCAGCAGTTGAAACCTTCTTTGTTTACCGCCGGCTTCCAATCCTCCGCTCGCAGCCGGATTTCATCCACTTTCGTGCGGATCGATGGATCCCAGAAGCTGAGCCTGCGGTCTTCCGCGGGCGCTGCATTATCCAGCTTGCCGACCCAGACCCTGAGGCTTCTGGCAGAGACGTCCTTCGGAACCAGCAGGAACTCGGTCGCGGCATTGCCGGGCGGGTCGATCTGCTCGACCGGATTCCTCATCTGCAGATCGGAAGCGTCGGCAGTGGTTGCGGCGAACGCGACTCCCTGCCCGATGGCGGCGAGTGTAAACGCGCTCGTCGCAGGGAGAAAGAACAGGGGGACGGTGTTGAGAAGCTGCCGCGTGGACACGTAACCAAGGACGCGTTCCTCGGACCATCCCTGCTGGCGCAACTCGATGTGAGCGACATCGCCCCGGGGAAAATAGGCGAAGCGAGTCAGACGACCATCACTGCGCGCGAGCCGAACAAAGGGGACCATGCCGGGCTTGGCGGCAAAGGCGGCGCTGAACAATCGTACTTTCATGCCCGTGTTTCTTCCCTTGTAGACGCGCCGGACCTCGGCGAAATCGTCGGTCAGGAGAGTTCCACGGCCATTCGTGACGCGGATAATCTGGATCGTGTCGCCGAGGCGATCAATGCTCGGGACGTACCCGAGGAGGTAAGGCTTGCGGAAAGGCCGTTTGGCCACGCGGTGCTCTCTCGTTTTTTTGGATGTCTTGCCGTACGGCTCGAGCCGTGTCCGGAGTTGCTGCTTTTGGGGCCGATTGTCCAGCTTCACCGAAAGCCTGCAGTCCGAATCCGTCCGGCCGGAAACGTAGCGGAAGGAGCCTCCGATCAACACCGCGTTTCACCTGAACACAAAAAAGTAGCGGCGGGAAAAGAAGCTTCGTTCCTCATTGCCCAAGAATATGCTACACCAACGGATGACTTTGGTGACCCAGCAAAAGATAGTGTTTGATCGCCTAGTTTTGGACTACTCGTTATAGTTTAAGAGTACTAGTAACGAATAGGACACCGCGCGAGCCGGAAATTCCTCCCCCGTCGCCAGCTAGGGCCGCGGTCGAGGACACGGCGTCGCAGCTGAGCAAAACCGATTCGGACGCTCATCATTTTGCCGCACACGATCCGACTTCTCGCGCGAGGCGGACTGCATGCCGAAGAAAACGTCCCGATACCACCACAATGTCTACGTCATCGAGCTCGACAAGGCGGTGCTGAAGGAACCGAAGTTCAAGCGGGCGAATTCGGAGTACGATCCCGCCAAGCCCTGTGTGTACGTCGGGATGACCGGGCTCACGGTGCAACAGCGCTTCGCCAATCACAGGAGGGGTATCAAATCGAACCGCTTCGCGCATCAATACGGCATCCGCCTGCTGCCGGAGCTCTACGAATGCTTCAATCCCATGCCGTACGAGGGCGCGCGCGAGATGGAAGTCGAGCTGGCGGTGGGGTTGAGGGAGGAAGGGTATGGAGTGTGGCAGGGATAGGTCCGTGACCAGTGGCGGGGGACCGCTGCCGGGTGACGGATGAGGAGTGATGAGTAACGGGTGACGGAGTGGTGAGGCGATGAGGTGATGAGGTGATGAACGAGGTGATGGTGTTAGGCATGCGTAAGCTTCGCGTCTTATCGCTTCTCGCGAATCCGTTGCGACGAGTTGCCTGGAGCGCGGCCAGCCTTGTCGCCCTCCTCGCGCTGTGCGCGTGCACGCTGATCACGCCGCGCGCGAATGTACCCTATATGGAGCGGCCGTCGCCGAACTTCGATAAGCGGCGGCCTAACTTCGTGATCATCCACCACACGAGCAATGACGGAGCGGAGCACGCGCTATCGACGCTGACCGACTCGCTGCGCCGGGTGAGCGCGCATTACCTGATCGCGCGCGACGGTACGATCTACTACCTGGTGGACGAGATGGCGCGCGCGTGGCATGCCGGGGAGTCGTACTGGGGCGGCAGCCGCGACCTCAACTCGGCCTCGATCGGAATCGAGCTCGACAACAACGGCGACGAACCCTTTACCGAACCACAGATCGAGTCGTTGCTGATGCTGCTCGCGGACCTCAAGGAACGCTACAAGATCCCGACGGCGAATTTTCTCGGTCACGGTGATGTCGCGACCGGGCGCAAGACCGATCCGAGCGGGCACTTTCCGTGGAAGCGGCTTGCCGAGCGCGGCTTCGGCCTGTGGTGCGAGCCGCCGTATCCACCGGTTAGCGAGGAGATCGATGCCGCCACGCTGCTCGCGGCCGTCGGCTACGACACCTGGGATCTCGATGCGGCACTCGCCGCCTTCAAACGGCATTTCGTGCCAGAGGATGCGTCAGACGAGGTAACCGCGGAACATCGGGCGTTGATGAATTGCCTGGTGGCCAAGAAAACCAGTGATGAGCGATGAGTGACGTGGGTTTTGCTGCATCACCCGTCACCCGTCACCCGTCACCCGTCACCCGTCACGCTCCCTTCGTTGGGGTCTGACCTGGGCTTCGGATCCAGGCCCAAAGGCCGCTTCACGAGTTCAGGCAGCAGCGCGCGCTCGAAGAACTGGACGCCGACCTGCTCGATGCGTTTCTTCCCGATCACCGCACCGGCATTAGGGCCCGCCTTTTTCCAGGCCTTGTATTCATCTTCATACTGCAGCCCCATCGATTGCGCCAGCAGCTGAACGTAGTTGAAGGTCTTTGTGTTCGCGTGGGGTTCCAGCCCGCAGAGCTCGCGATAGCACTGGTGATAGACCGTAACGACTGCGTCAGCGCGGTGCACGGCGACGAGCCGCAGGGTTTCGCGAATCATGTCCTCCATTGCCGCGGGAACCGAGGAGAGCGACGCGCACATATAGCCCGGTGCGGCGTAGCCATCCTCGACCACCTCGACGCCCGGGATGAGGCGGAGAAGCTCCGGCACCCGGGCGTTGACCGCTACTTTGTCGTTGAAACCGAGATGCTTGTGCAAAAGGATGCGCATCGGCACGGGGTGCTTGAGCAGCGCAGACAACGCCGCGCGGTGCTCGTAGAGCGTGTCGACAAAATAGGTCAGCCCGAATTCAGGACGGTAGGCCTGGCCCATGAACCCGTTCATGTGCGCGTGGCACGACGGGCACCAGGCCACAACGCGCGCGCGATGCAGGTCATTGAACTTCGTCACCGTGCGGCGTGCCATGCCGTCCGCGGCGGCCTGGTTGGCGTCCTTGACGCTGCCGCAGCAATAGTCCGGCCCGCCCGCCGGCCGCGCGTCGATGCCGAGGAGGCGCAGGATGTCGAGGCAGCTGTGGATGATGTCGCCGTGCCGCAACACGTTGCAGCCGTACCAGAAGATGATCTTTTCGCTCATGGAGTGCCTCTGTCGCTCGCTACAGGAATCTCTGCACAAGTGTGCAGAGATTCCTACATCCAGTCCCGGATCTCGTCTTCCGTCAACTGCAGATTCGCGAAGGCGCGGACGCGGTCGAAATAATCGCGATCGTCGCGAACCGGAATTCTTCGCGGGCCGCCCAGGCCGCCGGAAGCGATCATGCGCGCGATGCGCATCATCATTTTCGGATCGACGTTATCGGGACAAGCCGGAACGCACGAGCCGCTGCGCACGCACACGGACGCCCAGGCGAGTGCTTCGGGGCTTCCTTCGCCACCGCTCAACAGCCCAAGGACGCCCGTCGCCACTGCCTTCGAATCCGCACCGGGAAGCTGCGGGCTGTAACGCGTCATCGGGCACGCCTCGAAGCACTTTCCACATTTCGTGCAAGCGCCGAGGATCCGCTCCGTTTCCTTGCGGAGGAACTCTTGCAGCGCACCGGTCGGCATTGCCTGTCTGCCCATATGCCAACTCATCTCATCGTGAATTTGCTGTCTTAAGTGTCGCACAGAAAGGGGCCCACCCCCAATGAGTGCGATGGCCTACTTGCCTCCACTCGGACACCTCCGTCATTATTGCTTTCTGTTAAAGCGCTGCCATGGCCCGGATGGGCCAGGACGAGGACGGCCCCATGAGTGTTCCACCGACGCCTTCCGAGGGCGATCGCCAGTTCATCAATCGCACGGTCGAGGCGGCGATCCGCATTGGCGTTCTTGCGGCCCTGGCAGTCTGGTGCTTCGATATCGCGCGGCCGTTCCTGGTGCCGCTCGTCTGGGGCGTGATCATCGCGGTGGCCACCTACCCTGCTTACCGAGGGCTCGAGGCACGTCTGGGCGAGCGCCGCATATTGGCGGCCGTGTTGTTCACGATCCTCATGATCGTCGTGGTTGCGGTGCCTTCGGCCATGCTCGGTGATTCGATGGCGAGCGGTGCGCGGGAAGCGGCCCGTGCTTTCCAGGCGGGGAGCCTCGAGATCCCGCCGCCGCCCGAGCGCGTGAAATCGTGGCCCTTCGTAGGCGAGTCTTTGTACTCTTTCTGGCAGCTCGCTTCGGAGAACATCGTGGAGGCCGCGCGCGAGCTGAGTCCCTGGCTCAAGACTTCGGGCAAATGGCTGCTGGGCGCCGCAGCCGGCGCCGGGATCGCAGCGCTGCAGTTCCTGTTGGCTATTATCATCGCCGGTGCGCTCCTCGCGCACGCGGAAGGCGGTGGTCGCGCGATGCGCACCATAGCGCAGCGGCTGGCACCCGAGCGCGGGTTGAGCTACTCGGAAGTGGCGGAGCAGACCGTACGCAGCGTGGCGCTTGGCATTCTTGGCGTCGCGCTGCTCCAGGGCCTGCTCGCGGGGATCGGTTTCCTCGTTGCCGGCGTGCCGGGTGCGGGGCTGCTCACGCTGGTATGTATCGTGCTCGGCGTCATCCAGGTCGGCGTGGCGATCGTGCTAATCCCGGTCGTGATCTATCTCTTCTCCACGGCCGAGACCTTTACCGCCGTTGCGTTCCTGGTGTACGCGATCCTGGTTGCCCCCTTGGATAACATTCTTAAGCCGATCCTGCTTGGGCGCGGCGTCAAGGTGCCGATGGTAGTGGTGTTCATCGGGGCCATCGGCGGTTTCATCAATGCCGGCATCGTTGGCCTCTTCATCGGCGCGGTTGTCTTCACGCTGGGTTACGGCCTGTTCCTTGCCTGGCTTAACCCCGAGCCGCAGCCAGCAGCGCCAGAGTCGAAATAGCTTTTTGAGCCGCGTTGATTAGCGGCCTCACGCTATTGACTCGTAACCAATCGCTAGAAACGATCTCAGAGACAGCACAACCACGGAAACACACGGAAATTGTTGTTCCGCTAAAGCGCACTTTAGGGTTCAGGTCTTCGTCAGTTTAATTCCGTGTGATTCCGTGTTTAATGATCTTCTGGTTTCACGGGTTTTTTTGAGACCCTAGTCACTAGACACGCGGTTCTCGAGTAGACTTGGCGGCATGAGCACGGATCCTTTATCCCGGAAGAATTTCCTCGAACGCTGGCTGCTGCGCCTGTTCCATAGCGGGAGCGAAACCGAGGAGGTGGCGTTCAGGGAGTTCGTGCTGGTCGCCGCCGTCGCGCTGCTGATCATCGGGCTTGCCTTCTGGATAGCGTTTCGCTTCGTGCGTCCGGCGCCGCCGCATGATTTCGTGATGTCAACCGGAAGCGACAGCGGCGCCTACCATGCGTATGGCGAGCGCTATTCGGAGCTGCTGGCGCGCGACAAGCTCAAGGTGACGGTGCGAACGTCTTCCGGATCGGTGGAGAACTTGCGCCGGCTGGCGGATGACAAATCGGGTGTGAGCGTGGCGTTCGTCCAGGGAGGCGTCGGCAACGCCACGGAGTATCCGAATCTTGTCACGCTGGCTGCTCTCTACTATGAGCCGCTTTGGGTCTTCTACCGGGGCGAGCGCGAGTTGACGCTCCTGTCTGCGCTCGTCGACAAGCGCGTTGCTATCGGCCCGGAAGGCAGCGGAACGCGTGCGCTCGCACTCGCTCTGGCCGCGGCGAGCAAGATAACCGATAGGGCCAAAAGCTTTCTCCCGCTCGGCGGCGCGGAGGCCGCCGCCGCCCTGATCAAGGGCGAGGTCGACGCGGCGCTTTTTGTTGCAGGACCGGATGCCCCGGTCGTGCAGCAGCTATTGCGCGCCGAGGGCGTGCGCCTGATGAGCCTGGATCATGCTGAGGCGCTTTCGCGGCGCTTTCCCTACCTCGCGAGGGTATCGCTGCCGCGGGGCGGGATCGACATCGCTGACGACATACCACCGCGCGAGGTCACGCTCGTGGCAACCACCGCCTATCTCGTTGCGCGCGACGACTTCCATCCGGCGCTGGTGTCAGTTCTGCTGCAGGCGGTCGCCCGCGTCCACCGTGTGGGTGGCGTGTTTTATCGTCCCGGAGAATTCCCGGCCGCGCGCGACGGCGATTTCCCGCTGAGCGAGGACGCGCGGCGCTATTTCACCTCTGGCCCGCCGTTCCTGCAACGCTACATGCCGTTCTGGGTGGCGAACCTGATCCAGCGGCTGCTCGTGTTGCTGGTGCCGCTGATCGCGGTGGTGATTCCGGTGATGCGCATCTTCCCCGGTGTCTACAAATGGCGGGTGCGCAGGCGCGTCTTCCGCTGGTACCACGCGCTGCGGGCGGTGGAAGCCGAAACGGCAAAGAATCCCGCGCCGGAGCGCGCTCGTGAATTGCTCGTGCAGATCGATACGATCCAGGACGGCGTCAGCCGCACGCGCGTGCCGCTCGCGTATTCAGACTACGCTTACAACCTGAAACTGCACATCGATATGGTGCGCACGCAGCTCGAGCGCCGCGCGCGTAGCGGAACCTGACAACGCCGCTTCGCGAACGACGAGGCTGGTGACCGGGGATTAGCGCTGAAGAAGTGATGAGTGACGGGTGAGGCTAGGTTGGAATCAACCGAGTCCATTCACCATTCACAGCTGCGGCTGATATTCTTGATTTTGTTACGCGCCCCTAGTGCCGAGCCTCGGTCCGCCCGGCTCGCTGTCTGGGGCTAGCCGAGCCCGAGAAGCTCAACCTCAAAGACTAGCGTCGCGTTTGGCGGAATGACGCTGCCGGCGCCGCGCGCGCCATAGCCCAGCGCAGGCGGAATGGTGAGCTTGCGCTTGCCGCCTACCATCATGCCCGCGACGCCCTCGTCCCAACCCCTGATCACGTTGCCGCCGCCAAGCGGAAAGACGAAAGGATCGTTGCGGTCCTTGCTCGAATCGAATTTCGTCCCATCGGTGAGCCAGCCGGTGTAGTGCACCCGGACACTCTGGCCGGCGGCAGCAACCGCGCCATCGCCGACAATCAATTCCTCGATGACGAGGCCGGTGGTAGTGGTAGTGGTGGTGGTGGAAGCCATGGCAATCCTTTTAAATTTTGATACAGGGAATAGGAAAAATAAAATCTAATGACTCGTCACTCGTCACTCGTCACTCGTCACTCGTCACTCGTCACGCCGTTCTGCTAAAGGCGAAGGCCGCCCAGCAGATCCTGCGACAGATACTGCTGCCGGAAGGTGTCGAAAGGCACGGCGTCGCCCGCCTCGGTCTTCCGTTGCTCGACCAGCGAGTCCTCGGCCGCGCGCTTGAAGCGGGCTTCGACCTCCGCAGGGAAGGGCAGCTTCACGAGGTCGGCGCGATATTGCTTCGAATAGCCGAGGACGAACTGCAAGTACGAGTTCTGGTGCCTCTGGCTGATCTCGTGCAGTACCCGGGCAGACGGCGTCCAAGAGGGGTTTCGGAGTGCGGCGCCGGCGGTCGCGACGGCATCGCGGTAGGCGCTGCCGTTGCGAGCCGCGTCGAGCGCTTCGGCAATGGGCTCGCATTCGCCGAGCAGTTGCCCGCCCCATTCCGAGAGCGAAAGCTTTTCGGCGCGGCAGACGAGCTGGACATCCGCGTCGCGGCCGTGCTCCGCGACCTGGTGGTGATTGCGATTGTTCGTGGCGATCTCGCCGGGCGTGTCGGCGAGGCTCTCGCTCAGCGCACAATGCAGCAGGAAGACGTCGAGGAAGCGCATCGTCGCGGCGGTGATGCCGACGAAACAGAAAGGATCGAGGTCAAGGCAACGCACCTCGATGTACTCAACGCCGCGCTCACCCAGCGCGTGCAGCGGCCGCTCGCCCGGGCGCACCGGCCGCTTGGCCCGGATCGTGCCGTAGAACTCGTTCTCGATCTGCAGTAGCGTCGTGTCGAGCTGGCGGTAATTGTCGCCGTCGCGTATCCCGATGGCGGCGTACCGGGGGTAGGGCTCGGTCAACGCGCGGTAGAGCGAGCGGGCGTAGCTTTCCAGGCTGTTGTAGCTCACCGACAGCGCGGCCTGCGCCTCGCTCTGGTAGCCCAGGGGCCCCATGCGCAGCGAGGTCGCTCCGGGAAGATACAACGTTCCGCCCGCTAGCGGCTTCAAGCCGTGCTTGCGGCCGGCGACGAAGGTCTCGCACACCGCCGGCGACGCGCCGAAGAGATAGAACAGCAGCCAGGAATGCCGCCGGAAGTTGCGGATGAGAGAAAAGTACGCGGCGTCCTGGTACTCGCGCGCCGATCCGCCACGCCCATCGGCCTTCTGCAGCAGCGGCCAGGCGGCCTCGGGAAGGGAAAAGTTGTAGTGCACGCCGGAAATGGTCTGCATGCGCCGGCCGTAGCGATGCGACAGGCCGATGCGGTACACGGTTTTGGCCGTGCCAATGTTGGAGCGGCCGTACTGGCCAATGGGAATGGCGTCGTCCGCCGGCAGCTTGCAGGGCATGCTCGAGCACCAGAGCATTTCCTCGCCGATGTTGCGGTACACGAACTGATGGATCTCTGTCAGCTCCTCGACACACGCGTCCGCGTCAGTGTGGACCCCGGTGATGAGCTCGAGCTGCGCCTCGCTGAAATCCGTCGTGATATGCGGATGGGTGAGCGGGGAGCCGAGTCTTGCCGGGTGCGGCGTGTCGGCGAGAGCGCCATCCGGCCGCACGCGCAGGCTCTCCTTCTCGATCCCGCGGCGCAGGCCCTTGAGCATCTCCGGCGTCAGGGCGGCCAGGCGCTTCTCGATCACAGACATCAGGCGAAGTATGCATCAAAACGCTGTGGGCCAGATACGGGGGCAGGCTCACACGATGAGGGGAGAAATGTTCCGGCAAGACGGAGCCGGGATGAAGCCGTGGGAGCCGCCATGGGTTGCGAATCTGACGCCGGATGCGATCGTTCCCCTACGGCCGGGCATGCTGTTCAGCATCGAGCCGTGTCCGCTGCGCAACGTGCGCGATCCGGGAGCGCCGCCTCATCCAGTGTGAGAAAATCCAGCCCCTGTTCGGTGAGATCGTCTCGTCGGACGCGTTCATCGGCTCGTTCTGACCGCACGTGCCCGGATACTGGTGAGAAGGTGCCGGTGAGAACTACAGGCGGCGGCCAAGGCGCT
This sequence comes from Betaproteobacteria bacterium, assembly GCA_029863175.1. The sequence continues at coordinate 25,829 of JAOTVX010000011.1, forward strand.
CTTTCGATTGTCGGTCTCCGGCGTCACCGGTCGAATACAACAAAGTGATCCAGTTTCGCAACCTCACGCTGGCCCGCGGCGCGCGCCGCCTGATCGAAGATGCTTCGCTGCAGATCCATCCTGGCTGGCGGGTCGGGCTGACGGGCGCGAATGGCTGCGGCAAGTCGAGCCTTTTCGCGTTACTGCGCGGAGAGCTTCATGCCGACCGCGGCGACTGCGAGATCCCGGCCAACTGGCGCATCGCGTCGGTTGCTCAGGAGACGCCGGCGCTCGCCGTCCCGGCGATCGAATACGTGCTCGACGGCGACGGCGAGTTGCGTGCGATCGAGCGCGGCCTTGCCGCGGCGGAATCTGCACAAGACGGCCACCGCGTGGGCGAACTTCATGCGCGGCTGCAGGAGATCGGGGGCTACGGTGCGCGCGCCCGGGCGGCCGCGCTGCTCTCGGGGCTCGGCTTTGCCGACGCAGAGTTCACGCGCCCGCTCGCGGAGTTCTCCGGCGGCTGGCGCATGCGACTTAATCTTGCGCAGGCGCTGATTGCGCGCTCTGATCTTTTGCTTCTCGACGAGCCGACCAACCACCTCGATCTCGAAGCGGTGGTCTGGCTCGAAAAATGGCTCGCCGGCTATCCGGGCACGCTGCTCCTGGTCTCGCACGATCGTGATCTCCTCGACGGCTGCGTGACGCACGTGGCCCAGATTAGCGCGGGACGGATGGCGCTCTTCACCGGCAATTATTCGGCGTTCGAGGAGCAGCGCAGCGCACAGCTCGCGGTGCAGCAGGCAATGTACGAGAAGCAGCAGCGCGAGATCGCCCACCTCGAGCACTTCATCACGCGGTTTCGCGCCAAGGCGACGAAGGCGCGCCAGGCACAAAGCCGGCTGAAGGCGCTCGACCGGATGGAGCGCATCGCCGCAGCGCACGTCGATGCTCCGTTCGAGTTCGAGATCCCGGCGCCCGAGCGTGCACCCGATCCGCTCGTGTCTCTTGAGCACGTGGCCGCGGGTTACGCGCAGGAAGTGGTCTTGAGCGACGTTTCGCTTACGCTCCGGCCCGGTGCGCGCCTGGGCCTGCTCGGCCCGAATGGGGCAGGCAAGTCAACGCTTGTGAAGCTCCTCGCCCGTGAGCTTGCGCCCCAGGCGGGGAGAAGACAGGAGGGCCGCGGACTCGCGATCGGCTACTTCGCGCAGCATCAGGTCGAGCGGTTACGAGGCGACGAGTCACCGCTCGCGCATCTCATCCGCCAGGAGCCGACTGCGCGCGAGCAGTCCCTGCGGGATTATCTCGGTGGTTTTGATTTTCGCGGAGCGATGGCGGATGCGCCGGTTGCTCCGCTCTCCGGTGGCGAGAAATCTCGTCTCGCGCTGGCACTACTGGTGCGCCGGCGTCCCAACTTGCTGCTGCTCGACGAGCCCACCAACCACCTCGACCTGGAGATGCGCCACGCGCTTACCCGGGCGCTGGCCGAGTACGAGGGAAGCCTCGTGCTCGTCTCACACGACCGCGCCTTGCTGCGGATGGTGTGTGACGGTTTCGTGCTGGTAGCCGATGGCCGCGCGGAAGATTTCGACGGGGACCTGGATGACTACGTCGCGTGGACCATCGCGCGACGTGCCGCCGGCGCAAGGACCACCACGGCTTCAACGGCGGGAGCCGGCAAGCTGACGCGCAAGGAGGCACGCGACGCAGCGGCGCAGGGGAGGCAAGCGAGACTCGCGCGGCGCCGCCCGCTCGTCAAGGAGGTGGAGAGGCTCGAGCGCCAGCTCGCGCAGTGGCACGAGGAGAAGCGCGGCCTCGATGCGCAACTGGCGGACCCAGCGTTCTATGCGAAGCCCGACGCCGAGCAGCTGAAGGGTGTGGTGCAGCGCCAGCAGGAGGTCACGCGGCTCATCGCCGAGGCTGAGCACCGCTGGCTCGAGCTGCACGCGGAGCTGGAAGAGATCGCTGATAAGTGACGGGTAACGGGTGACGAGTGACAATCACGATCTGGTTGCGCATCCTGTTGACGCCCTCGACCCTCAATGCGACGTATCCTGCGAGATCGCGCCTCGTTGAAGTGTTAGTGGTGCCCAAGAGGGTAACTGCGCCGGCCGACGCATTTACGTCGATCGTCATCGCGTTAAGGCCTGGCGCAGCGATCAGGGCGGCCTTCACGTTGACAGCGAGAGTCACGTCGTCCACGGGCGGACGGACGGTGGCGAGGTTTTCGACGGCCACTTTTCCGGTCGGCTCGACTTTTTCCGCGGTGTTGGCGGGCCGGCCCATTTTTTCGGCTGCTGGCCGTGGTTCGCACGCCGCCAGGCCGAGCGCGAGCGCACAGGCGAGCGCGGTCAGGAACGCTCTGCGAATAGCATTACGCTCGCTGAGATTCATGAGGTCTCCGTTGCTCAAGCCAAGCGATGCATGATGACAGGATGAAGTAATCACTCACGATTCACGAGGAACGACTTCACACCCGCATCATTCATTGCCCCACGTCAAAAAAGACGGGCCCCCCGAAGGGGGTCCGCCGACCGCATCGGGGGGAGGAGAATGCGAAGCCGCCGCGGCCCGTCAGCTTCGCCCCGACAGGGTTGCTTTGCTACTCCTTCTCCTTGCAGCTCGGGTCCTTCGGGTACTTCTTGCAATCAACAGGCTTGTCGGGGTTGGCCTGTGCGGCAGTGGCGCTATCCGGTATGCCAGGGAACGGCGCGACCGGCGCGGCAAGCGCGATACCGGCATAGGCCACAAGAAAAGCAAGCATCAAAACGCACGAACGTTTCTGCACCAACTTCATTGGATAGACTCCTTTAAGGGATTCAAATGAAAATCACCGGATCGCGATCGGCTCGCCGGGGTTATAGCGACATCCGTGCCAGATGTGCGAAACCGCACAGAATCAGGTCGTTACTCGCGGCATGTTGGGCCGCGCAAATACTCAGAGCGTCGCCGCGCAACAACGCTCCACAGCCCTCACTCGCCAATCGAATGATTCGTTGCGGAAATCCTGTTTGCCGATCAGCGACAAAAACGGGTAACCCGGCAAACAGAAGCCTTACCGCCAAGAACGCCAAGGCCGCGGAGAAAAATAAAAGCCTCAACGCAAAGGACGCGGAGGGCGCCGAGGAACAGCATGGTGATGAAAGATGGTGATGAAAAGTGGTGATGTACCACCCGCCGCACATCACCAGTACCCATCACCACTTCTCGTCACCAGTAGTCATCACCAGATTCCGTTTTCCTGACAGGCCGCGCTCCTTAGGGGTCAGCTCAGTCTAACCCCTAAGAGACGTGACAGCCGGCGCGCGTACCTGCCGCTCGCGCGGGTTGAAGATCTGCGGCGGCGGCGACGGATGCTTCATTGGGGGTTCCGGCGGGTGCACGAGATCGATATTGATTTCGCCCTGATCGGTCCAGGCGGGCTTGGAAAACGGGTTCTCAACGCGAACCCCGAGTCCTTCCTCGACCGCGCGCTCGATGGCTTTTTGCAGTTTCTCCGCGTTGCGTTGCTGCCAGGGCAGACGGTAATAGCGCGGCTCGAGCGAACCGTCCACGCGCAGCCAGAGGTAGATCGCCTTGCCCTCCTCCAGGCTGACGCCGAGCACCATGGCGTACTTGGCCGAGGCGTTGAACCATTCATGCGTCATCGGCTTCGGGCGCGCCAGGATTTCATTCAGGCCGAGGTAGGCGAAGGGAATGAAGGCCGCCGTGATCGCAATCGCCGCGGCCCGCACCGGCGTCGCGCGCGGTGCGCGGATCGCAATCGCCGCAAGCAGCGCGGCAAGCGCCGTGAAGCAGGCAAAGATGAAATACAGCGGTTCGATCATCCGGTGGGCCGGGTGATAAGGCGGCGCCGTAGCGTCGTGACACTGCCGGGCACCAGTTCGCCGCTGTCCCGCAGCTGGAAGCGGAACGCGGTTTCTTCCTGATTGCGCCGGGTCAGCTCGATCCGGGTCTCGAGAAGCTGCTCTAGCTCGCCGTACATGGGCTTCACACTGACGACCACCGTCACCGGCACGCGCAGGCCGAGCGGAACCGCACCGTACATGTGCACGTTGACCGTGTATTCCCCTGCGGGGATGCCGCGGCTGTACGACACCTCGTAGTTGCGCCCGGTGGCGTCGTGCTCGAGGCCGAGGTCGTCGCGCAGCAGGTTGAAGAAGCGGCTGCCCTGGTTCCAGAAGCCGACGGGCACGTCGCGCGGCGCCTGCACCCAGAGATCCACGTCCACCGGAAGATCGTTCGGCCAGTGAATTTCCACCACTACGTTGCCGGGCGTGTACGTGTCGCGGTTCTCCTGGCGCTTCTCGCTGAGATGCGGCAGCAGCATGATCACCATTGCGACGAAGCCGATGAGCGCCAGCATCAGCACGTCGCGGAACACGGTGCTCGAGGGTTCATCCTCGAATTCCTCAAGCTCGAGCATCGCGCTCCCCGCGTTCGATGATCGCCTGGTAGAGCGCGAGCGCGCCCGTCGCGAGAATGCGCTGCGTGATCATCAGCCAGAGGTGGAGCACCGATCCGATCAGCGTCGTGTAAAGCGCGATCGACATGCCGTTGATCAAGCGCGCGACCATCGGCGCCACGTTGTCCACCGCCGGAACCTGCTGCGGATCGACGCCCGAGAGCGCGACGATGAAGCCAATGACGGTTCCCACGAGGCCCAGCAGGACCAGGATGCCGGCGATGTGGCGCACGCCGGACACGGGCTGCGCGAGCCGCAGCCGCAGCAGCCCGCAGACCGTGGCGCGGCTATCGGCGCTGGCGCCGCGCACTTGCGCCAGATACCAGGCTGCGCGCGAGGTGGAACGGATCGCGCGGGCATGCACGTCGTCGATCTCGCGCACAACCTGCCAAAGGCGCAGGCCGCAAAATGCGAGGCCGTAAACGAACACCGCGATGATCAGCAGGCAGAGCCACAGGCTGTAGCCGGTAAACGCGCCGCTCAGCCAGCCTTCCAACCAGGCCGCGATGCAGAGCGCCGCCGACACCACGTTGACCAGAGTGAACTGAAGGAAGAGCAGGTAGCGCGGCGGCTGGGCGCCGGCTGGCGCCTCGACTGTCGTCGGTTCTTCGCCGCTCTTGGCCGCTGCAAGCATGCACGCCTCCCGGAATTCGCCGTGGGCCGCCCGCGGGCCCACCAGCGGCGCTAGCGTAGTGCGAATCGAACCGTGAACGGTGCGCCGAAGATCGACCGCGCGCAAGCGCGGCCCTCGCGGGCCCGACCCTTGTTATTTCTTGCGCAGTCGGCCGTCAGTCATCAGGCCTTCAAGCACCAGTCACAAGTCACTAGTCACAAGTCACGCATTTCAGCTAAAGGGGGTAGTTTCCCGCTGTCGTTTGCAGCGGCGTGCGATTGTTGCGGGCCGGGCCCAGGCGACCGGCCATTGGCACCTTGAATGCGGGGTCAAAAGGATTGACCCCGAAAGTCAGGCCGAGAAGGTTGACCTCGATGCCTTCGACGCCGCTCAGGGTGAGCCCCAGCAGCCCGCGCAGAGAAAACTGGAAGCCACTGCCGCTCGGCGCTGTCGCGACCATGCGATCACCGAGGTAGTCTTTGCCGATAGCGGTGGGGGGCAGATCCACCTCGAGCTCGGGAACGGCGCGCGCGATCCACGCGGTGAACGTATTGGAATTCGGCCCCGGCCACAACTTGTATTCGCTGGCGAAGGGGTAACTTCGGGCCGCCTGGTCGATGCGCGGGATCAGCGCGTCGACGCCAGGGCCCCGTCGTTCGGCCAACAGTTCGGGCACATTGCCGTACCAGCGCGCATCAGGCGCACGCTGCCGCACGACCACGGCCGAATCGTCCCAGCGCAGGTGCCAGCCCATCACTTCGTAGACGGTGTAGTTGGCTGCTCGGGCCGGCTTGACCGCAACCCAGGTATGGACGCCGAAGTAGCCCCGCCATCCCCAAGCCCGTGCAGCGTAGACCTGCACCACCGCCTCCGGAGTTGCCTCCGGTTCTGGCGCGAGTCCGGCGGGCTCACGGCTCGCCGTGCGCCAGTCCGCCGTGCTGCCCGCCACGACGGCAACGAGCACCGCGCCGAGGGCGACGAACGTGATCAACAATGTCTGCACCGTTTTTCGAAGCCTCATGACCACTCGATGTCCTATAGCATACAGCCTGGTCGATCGATCTTTACTTCACCATCAACCACAAGTCACGGGTCACTGGTCACTGGTCACCGGTCACGCCTTTGCCTTTAAAGGGGGGCCGGGCCCGGTTCCGCGCCACCATGCACTGGGTATTCGGCACGTAGAGCAAGTGCGCGATCTTGCGCACGAAATGGTCCTCGTACGGGTCGAGCCGGCCGTCGGCATAGGCGATGCGCCACAAGTGCTCGATGAAACGCACGCGCTCGGCCAGGGGAAAATCGCGTTTGATGACCGACACCGGAGCGAAATAGGAAATCAGCTGTCGCGCTTTGCCGCGGCCTTCCCCAAGCACGGCGCCGCAATCGTCAGCAGGAAGACCGAAAAGATCCTCCAGCGCACGCTCCGCTGCTAAATGTTCCTCGCGCCGCTCGTCCAGGTCGACGCGGCTCGCCTCATGCAACAGGCTCGCAACGGCGATTTGCAGGTGATGGCGTTGACGCTCCGGAATGGCACGGGCGGCGGTCCCATTGCTTTCGTCGAACAGTTTTCTCAAGACATTAATCATCGCCGCTCATTTCCGAAAAAGGGCGCAACGCATAATTAGTGTATACGCAAACGCCCGGAGTTCCCCGGTGTCGAACCCCATTTCGTTCAGGACGGACAGGCGGCAGGGCGATGGAAATTCACGTCGGGATTGAGGAAGCCCCTGCCAGAAACGGTTGACATAAGCGGCGAAGCGCTGATCGGCGTGACAGCCGAGGACCGGGACCGGCAAGCGCTGCCCTTTAGACCCATAACTCGATGGAACCTCTGCGTTTCCCACAGAGTGGTATGAGATCAGGGAACAACCTACTATTGACACGCACGGCGAGGGGCTTAACACTTTGTCAATTCGCGGCTAGATCCAGGACAAAGCTGGAGAACGATCAACATGTCAGTGCTGTTGCAAATAGAAGATCTTCGTACGCAGTTTTACACCTCAGCGGGCACGGTGCGGGCGGTTGACGGTATTTCCTATACCGTCAACGAGGGCGAGACCGTGGGCATCGTGGGTGAGTCGGGGTGCGGCAAATCCGTAGGCGCGTTGTCGATCCTGCGCCTGATTCCTGATCCTCCGGGAAGAATCGCAAGCGGCAGCATCCGTTTTGCCGGGACAAACCTGCTCACGCTGAACGATGCGGAGATCCGCAAAGTACGCGGGGGCCAGATCGCCATGGTTTTTCAGGAGCCGATGACCTCCCTCAACCCGGTGCTCACCATCGGCCTGCAGCTGTGCGAGACCATGGAACTCCATCTCAAAATGACCCCCGAGCAGGCTCGATCCCGCGCCACTGAACTCCTGGGCATGGTCGGAATCTCCGAGCCCGAGCGGCGCCTGCAGCAGTACCCGCATCACTTGAGCGGCGGCATGCGCCAGCGAGTCATGATTGCGCTCGCGCTCTCGTGCAAGCCGAAGCTCATCATTGCCGATGAGCCGACCACCGCGCTCGACGTCACCATCCAGGCGCAGATCCTGGAGCTGATGAAGGATCTCACGAGGCGCTTAGGGGTCGCGCTCATCATCATCACACACAATCTGGGAGTCGTGGCGCGCTACTCCGACCGCGTCTACGTCATGTATGCGGGCAAGATCGTGGAAGGCGGGAATGCTTCGGACATTTATCACCGGCCGGTACACCCCTACACGCTCGGGCTTCTACGCAGTGTTCCGCGCATGGACCGGCCGCGTGGCGATCGTTTGATCCCGATCGACGGTCAGCCGCCCGACCTCACACGCGAGATCGAAGGTTGCGCATATCGGCCACGCTGCAGCTTCGCGGTCGCGCGCTGTGAAAAGGAGGTGCCGCCGCTCGAGAGCGCAGGCGGCGGCCACACGTCGGCGTGCTTTGAGAAGGCCCGGCTTGAGCGTCTGCTGAAGGAGGCTTCATGAGTGCGGTCGCAGGCGCAACGTTGCGTCGCGACGCATCCCAGGCGGCGCAGGCAGGACAACCGTTGCTCGAAGTGCGGAATTTGAAGATGCACTTTACGATGACGAAAGGAATCCTCTCCCGCGGGACTGCTGCGAAGATCAAGGCGGTCGATGACGTGAGCTTTACCATCGCGCGCGGCGAGACCTTGGGGTTGGTCGGCGAATCCGGCTGCGGCAAGACCACCACCGGGCGCTGCATTCTGCATCTCGAAAAGCTGACCTCCGGAGAGATCATCTTCGAGGGCCAGAACCTCACCAAGCTCGGCCGAAAAGCCTTAAACGAAAAACGCGAGCGGATGCAGGTCATTTTCCAGGACCCCTTCAGTTCGCTCAATCCGCGGATGAAAGTGGGTGACATCATCGGGGAACCGATGAAGGTCCATGGCATCTACCCTAAACAGAAGGAACGTGACGAACGCGTGGCGGAGCTGCTTTTGGTATGCGGACTCAATCCGAAGTTCATGGATCGCTATCCGCACGAAATGAGCGGCGGACAGCGCCAACGCGTGGGCATCGCTCGTGCGCTGGCGCTCAATCCGCAGTTCATCGTATGCGACGAGGCGGTATCCGCTCTGGACGTTTCGATCCAGGCGCAGGTGATCAATCTGCTGGAGAGCCTGCGCGAGCAGTTCCACCTTTCGTATCTGTTCATCGCCCACGATCTGAGTGTGGTGCACCATCTGTGCCACCGGGTTGCCGTGATGTACTTGGGGCGGCTGGTGGAACTCGCCGATTCCGACGAGCTGTTCTCCAATCCGCTACACCCCTACACCCAGGCGCTGCTCGCGGCCGTGCCCATCCCGGATCCCGATGTCGAGAGACAGCGTGCGCACCGCGTCATGAAGGGCGAAATACCGAGTCCGATCAATCCGCCAAGCGGCTGCGTGTTTCATCCCCGCTGCCCGCTCGCGGTGGGCAGCTGCCAGCACGAGGTGCCGCAGTTGCGAGAACTAAAGCCTGGGCATTGGGTTTCATGTCCACGGGTGTAAGTATTTTTGCCAGGCGGGGCCCGAAACCGGTGGTAGACTGGGCGCGGGTATTGCGGGATCTTGTTCCAGCGCAGGATTTCCCACAGCCCGCAGCGGCTTTCGAGACGGCCTAGCGGCTGTCGGACAATAAGCTGGATTAACCAAACGAGGAGATTCAATGAAACCCATCCGATTGAAAGCAGTGTGCGCTGCGTTGGCGGGCATCGCCTTCGGCATCAGCGCAGCGGGCCTTGCCGGGGCACAGACCCCCAAACAGGGCGGCAACCTCCAATTTGTCGTTCCCGCTGAGCCGCCGAGCTACGATGCGCACCGCGAGACCACTTTCGCGATGATCCATCCGATCCGGCCGTTTTACAGCCTGTTGATCCGGGTGAATCCGGACAATCCTTCCTCGACCACAGACTTTGTCTGCGACCTCTGCGAGGGCAAGGTGGAGGCGCCGACGGACGGCGACAAGACATACACGTTCAAGATCCGCAAGGACGTGAAATTCCACAACGGCGACAAGTTGACGGCGCACGACGTGGTGGCCACCTTCCACAAGATCATCTGGCCTGTGAAAGGTGTGGCGAGCGCGCGCAAGGCGTTTTACACCATGGTGGAGAGCGTGACCGCCCCGGACGATTACACGGTGCAATTCAAGCTCAAGTTCCCGAGCGGCGCCTTCATCCCGGCGCTCGCCGCACCGTACAACTTCGTCTACCAGAAGAGCCAGCTCGACAAGGACATGCACTGGTACGAGAAGAACATCAATGGCACAGGCGCGTTCAAGTTCGAGAAGCGCGAGGCGGGTGCAGTTATTCGTGGCGTGCGCAATCCCGACTTCTTCGTCAAGGGCAAGCCCTATCTCGATAGCTTTGACGCGATCTTCGCCAAGAAGCAGTCGCTGCGGGTGCAGGCAATCCGCGGTGACCGCGCCGCGATCGAGTTCCGCGGCTTCCCGCCGAAAGCCCGCGACGACCTCGTCAAAGCGCTCGGCAAGGACATCACCGTGCAAGAGAGCGACTGGAACTGCGTGCTGATCACGACCGTCAACCACAAGAGGAAGCCGTTCGACGACGTGCGCGTGCGCAGGGCGCTCACACTGGCGGTGGATCGCTGGGGCGGCTCCAAGTATTTGTCCCAGATCGCGATCGTCAAGGCCGTGGGGGGCATCGCCTTCCCTAACCACGCGCTCGCCGCAACCAAGCAGGAGCTCGAGCAGATCGCAGGCTACTGGCCCGACCTCAAGAAATCCCGCGCGGAGGCAAAAAGGCTGCTCAAGGAATCGGGGATAGACCTGTCGAAGACCTATTACTTCAACAACCGGGCTGTCGATCAACCCTACAAGATCGTGGGCACCTGGCTGATCGACCAGTGGCGGGAGGTCGGGCTCAAGTTTGAGCAGCACACGATTCCGACGGGGCCGTTCTACGACATGCTGCGCAAGAAGAAGGAGTTCGATGTCTCCCTCGACTTCAACTGCCAGTCCATCGTCAATCCGCTCGTGGACGTCTCGAAGTTTATCTCGGACGACCGCGCTGGAAACAACAACGGCAACTACCAGGACCGTGAGGTTGACGCGCTGTTTGACAAGATGAGCCGGTCGGCTGACCCGAAGGAGCAGCGCGTGTTGATGCGCCAGATGGAGAAGCTCACACTCGATACGCACGCCAACGCCTTCATCACGCTGTGGTGGAACCGCATCATTCCTCACCGCTCGTACGTGAAGGGATGGAAAATCAGCCCGAGCCACTATCTCAACCAGTCGCTCGATAACGTATGGCTTGACAAGTAAAGTGCAATAGGAGGTACGACCGCCCGCCGCCCGCACCGTTTCTGGTCGCGGGCGGCAGCGTTTCCCCGTTCAGATTATGTACCGCTATATATTGAAGCGCGGGCTGCTGGTCATCCCGACCCTGTTTGGAGCGGCGCTGCTGGTCTTTACGCTGCTGCGACTCATTCCCGGCGATATCTGCGAAATGCGCATGGCCGGAACCGGGGGCTACTTCGACGAGAACGCGCTCGAGGTCTGCCGCGAGGAGATGGGGACCAACCAGCCGATGCTGGGGCAGTTCTTCAGTTTCGTATGGGGCCTCATGCGCTTCGACTTTGGCATTTCCATGTGGACCGGCCAGCCCATCATCTCGGAAATCGCGTTGCGCTTTGAGCTGTCGTTGCAGGTGGCAATCATGGCTACCCTCGTCGGGATCATCATTGCGATTCCGCTGGGCACGATTTCCGCGGTCAAGCAAAACACCTGGATCGACTACGTCGTGCGCTGCATCAGCATCGCCGGGATCGCCATGCCGAGCTTCTGGCTCGGGATCCTGATCATCGTCGGGCTTCTAATATCCACGAATTATCTATTCGATTCCCCGTGGATGCCGCCGATTCAATACGTGCCGATCTGGGAGGACCCGGTCCACAATCTTTCCATGCTGATCTGGCCGACGGTGGCCACCGGCTACCGTTACTCAGCGGTGGCGACGCGGATGACGCGCTCCGCGCTGCTCGAGGTGCTGCGCGAGGATTACGTGCGCACTGCGCGCGCCAAGGGTCTGTGGGAGAAACTGATCATCCGGCGCCACGCCCTGAAGAACGCGATGCTGCCCGTGATCACCGTGGTCGGCCTCGAGTTCGCATTCCTGATGGGGGGGCTGGTGGTGACCGAGCAGGTCTTCAATTTGAACGGCCTCGGCAAGCTGTTCGTCGAGTCGGTGATCAACAACGACTACAGCCTGACCCAGGCCCTGGTGATGCTCGTGGTGATGGTATTCATTTTTGTGAACTTCGTGGTGGACATCTGCTACGCCTGGCTGGACCCGCGTATCCGGTATAGCTGAGGACCGACTGATGAAACTGAGTGCAGCTGCGGTAGGTAATGTCGACATCGAAGCCGAACTCGCTGCGGCAAGGCTGCCCTTTTTCAAGGCCTTCGGTAAATGGGTGCGCCAACAGCCACTCGGCGCCGCGAGCGGCATCGGCGTGATTGCCATGATCCTCATTGCAATCTTCGCGCCGCAACTCGCACCTTTCGACCCGGTGGCCTCCGACTACGCGAGATTGGCAGAGGCGCCAGGCGTCGAGTACTGGTTGGGTACCGACCAGTTCGGACGCGATCTGCTATCGCGCGTCATCTGGGGCGCACGCACTGCGCTGTTCATTGGCTTCACTTCTGCGGTCCTGGGGGCCACAGGCGGACTGGTGCTGGGCGTGACCAGCGCCTATTTTGGTGGTTTGTTCGACCTGCTGTTTCAACGCGTGATGGACGTGTTTCTCGCGTTTCCGCTGATCATCATGGCGCTCGCCGTGGTCGCGATTTTCGGCACGGGGCCCGAAAATGTGATTATCGCGATTACCATCCCGTTTGTCCCGCGCTGCGCCCGCGTAGTGCGATCCGGTGCGCTGACGATACGCGAAATGCCGTATGTCGATGCTGCGCGCGCACTGGGCTACAGCCACACGCGCATCATTCTGCGGCACATGGCGCCGAACTGCATGGCGCCCTACCTCATCATGCTAACCACGTTTCTCGGCCAGGCCATCTTGCTCGAGGCGTCGTTGTCCTACCTCGGCCTGGGCGTGCAGGAGCCCGTCGCGGCGTGGGGTCTGATGCTGCAGGGCGGCGCGGAAGAATACGCCGAGAGCGCGCCGTGGATCGCGATCTTTCCCGGGCTGGCCATCACGCTGGCGGTTTTTGCCTTCAACCTGTTTGGCGATTCGGTCCGCGACACCCTGGACCCGAAACTGCGCGCCCGCTAGCCGCTTGCCACCCGGGGGGGTCCGAAACGGAACTTTCGGCGCACGACTAACGGCAGTTACGGGTCGCCCGCAGCACGATAGGGCGACCAGACACGCAAGCCACACGACCTTCGGACCCTTGTCCGGCGCAGCGTCGGTGCTCCGGGGCGCGCGCCCGGGAGTGCGTTATCTCCACCAAGCCGTGCTCGATTTGCTGAACGCCGCGTAGACCTGCTCGTTGCCTGTGACCGCGCCGCAAAGCCCCTGGCTGCTCGTAGTCGAATCCCTTCATGTTCACTTCGTGACCACGCGCGGCGTGGTGCGTGCAGTTGAAGGCATCTCTTACCGGGTAAAGCCCGGCGAGGTGGTGGCGCTCGTGGGCGAATCGGGCTGCGGCAAGTCGGTGTCTTCGCTCGCCATCATGCGGCTCCTCGCGAGGCCCGCCGGGCGCGTGGTGGCCGGGAGGATCCTCTTCCAGGACCGCAACCTGCTCGATCTCACGGAAGACCAGATGCGCGAGATTCGCGGGCACGACATCGCGATGATCTTCCAGGAGCCGATGACATCGTTGAACCCGGTGCTGACGATCGGCTTCCAGATCACGGAGCCGCTCCTCATCCACATGGGCATGACGCCAGAGCAGGCCCAGGCGCGGGCCATGGAGCTGCTGAAGCTGGTGGGAATACCGGACCCAGGGCGCCGGCTCGAGCAGTATCCGCACCAGTTCTCGGGCGGCATGCGCCAGCGCGTGATGATCGCCATCGCGCTGGCCTGCAATCCCAAGCTCATCATCGCGGACGAGCCGACGACCGCGCTCGACGTGACGATCCAGGCGCAGATCCTCCAGCTCATGAAGAACCTCTCGCGCGACCTCGGCATCGCGCTCGTCGTCATCACGCACAACTTGGGCATTGTGGCGCGCTACGCTGACCGCGTGAACGTCATGTACGCGGCGCGCATGGCGGAGCAAGGCAGCGCGGCGGACGTGTTCGCGCAGCCTTTGCACCCCTATACCGCGGGATTGCTGCGCTCGGTGCCGCGCCTGGACCAGCCGCGCGGCCGGAAGCTCGAGACGATCGAAGGCCTGCCGCCCAATCTGCTCGATCCGCCGCCGGGCTGTCGCTTTGCGCCGCGCTGCGCGGCGAAGATCGGGCGCTGTGAGCAGGACGTACCACCGCTCGCGGAGGTCACAGCCCATCGCTACTCCGCGTGCTTTCGCGCCAAAGAGATGGCGCAGGTCGGACCCGCGGGGCTGGGCCTGCAGAGCGCTTCGGCCGAGACGGCCGTGCGCAAGAAGCTCGATAAGGAGCGGCCGCTTCTGCAGGCGCGCGAGCTTTGCACCTATTTCGATGTCTCGACGGGCCTGAAGCCCCTCAAGCACACTCACCTCGAGGTGCGCGCGGTGGACGGCTTGTCGTTCCAGGTATTTCGCGGTGAGACCGTGGGCCTGGTGGGCGAGTCGGGGTGCGGTAAGACCACCGTCGGTCGTACACTGCTCCGCCTTGAGCAGACAACCGCAGGCGAGATCGTGTACGACGGCGTGGACGTCACCCGCGTTGAGGGGCAGGCGCTCAAGGACTATCGCCGCAAGATCCAGGTGATCTTCCAGGATCCCTACAGCTCGCTTAACCCGCGCATGACGGTGGGTGAGATCATCGCCGAGCCCATGCTGGTCCACCATCTCGTACCCGACCGCGAAGCCGCACGCGGAAGAGTCGCCGAGCTGCTGACCCAGGTCGGGCTGTTTGACTACATGGCGGAGCGTTATCCCCACGAGCTCTCGGGCGGGCAGCGCCAGCGCGTGGGCATCGCGCGCGCACTCGCGATGCAGCCCTCGTTCATCGTCTGCGACGAACCGGTCTCAGCGCTCGACGTCTCGATCCAGGCCCAGATCATCAATCTGCTCGAAGAGCTGCAGCAGAAATTCGGTCTGACCTATCTGTTCATCGCGCACGATCTGGCTGTGGTTCGCCACATCTCGGATCGCGTGATCGTGATGTATCTCGGCAAGGTGATGGAAATCGCGGACCGCGATTCGTTGTACGCCGATCCGCTGCATCCGTATACGCGTGCGCTGCTCGACGCGGTGCCGATTCCTGATCCGGAGCTCGAGGCCCGCCGCGAGCATCGGGTGCTGAGCGGCGAGGTGCCGAGCCCACTCAATCCACCGCGCGGCTGCGTGTTTCACACACGCTGCCCCATGGCGAGTGAAGAGTGTGAGAGGGTGATCCCCGAGCTGCGGGAAGTTCACCCGCGGCATTTTGTGGCCTGCATCAAAATCTAGAAGTCGTGAATCGCACTGCGTGCAGAACCCAGAATTAGCCGCCGATGGACGCCGAAATACGCCGATTACTGATCGTGAATCGTCAGTCGTCACACCTCTTTCGCATAACGGCGGACCTTCGCCTCATCCACGTCAGCCCCGATGCCGGGTCCTGCGGTTAGCGCGACGTGGCCGCCGGAGAGATCGAGCGGCCGCTTGATGAGGTCGTCGGTCAGGAAAGTGCTGGTCAAACTCACACCCCAGTCGAGCGTGGGAATCGCAGCCGCGATGTGGGTCATCGCCGAGGAGGCGATGCCGGTTTCGGCCATCTTGCAAGCGAGGTTTACCTTCATGCCGAGGCGCTCGCAGAGTTGCCCGGCCTCCATCACCGCTTGCATGCCGCCGAGCTTGATGGTCTTGAGGCTGCCGCCGGCGATACCCACGTCGTGGTGGCGCCTGAGGTCATCCAGCGAATGCAGGCCTTCATCGGCGCCGATGGGAATGCGGGTCGCCTTCGCGACGCGCCCGATGCCGTCGAGGTCACCCACCGGCACCGGCTGCTCGAAGAAAGCGAGGGGCGTGTCTCCGAGCGCGCGCACGTAGGCGATCGCCTGGTCCACATTCCAACCCTGGTTCGCATCGGAGCAGACGAGCAGCTTGCCATTGCCCAGCGCCTTGCAGACTTCGCGGGTGCGTTCCGCATCATCGAGCGGGTCGCCCATGCCGACCTTGACCTTGAATGCAATGTAGCCCTCCGCCTTGGCCTTGAGCGCTTCCTCGACATCAGCGGCCGTTCCCTTCCCGCTGCCGATCAGGCGCAGGAGCGGTGCCCGCTCGCGCCGCTTGCCGCCCAGCAGCTCGCAGGCGGACTTGCCGGTCGTTTTGCCGAGTGCGTCGTGTAGCGCCACCTCGATCGCCGACTTGGCGCCGTCGTTGCCGTAGAGATAGCGGTCGGAGCGTTCCATGACAGCGGCAATGTCGTCGCCATCGATGCCCTCGAGGCGTGGCGCCAGGTGTCGCACGGCCGCGACCATGCCTTGGAGCGTCTCGCCGGTCATCGAGGGCGCGGAGCCCGCTTCGCCCCAGCCCACGACGCCTTCCCTGGTCTCGAGGCGCACCAGAACGTTGTTGGCGGCGCGCACTTCCTCGAACGACATCTTGAGGGGCTTGACCACCGGGATGCTGATTCCGATGGCCTCGATTGTCTTGATCTTCATGCCGGCCTCCTGTGGAACTTGAATGGTGGACCAGGTTGCAGGGCCGACGCAAGCCGGTGACCATTAACCACGGAATCACACGACGGGTTCGTGAAACGCGAACCGAAAAACCATCTACCACGGAAACACACGGAAGCGATCTAAATTCAAGATTGTATTGGTTCTAATTCCGTGTGCTTCCGTGTGCTTCCGTGTGGTTCCGTGGCTGAGATGTCTTGGTCCTAACCTGATATGGTGTGCTTCCGTGGCCTGAAAAGCGTCTCGAATGCGAAGATTATTGCGGTGAGCGCGAGCAATGACGGTGCGACGCCGGGCTGGCGTCTGGGTGTGCGCGAGGCGTTCGGCGTGCCTGCGGCGGTGGTCGGGCCGGCCTATATCGGCTACGGGTCGCTCGCGGAGGAGTACGGCTTGTCGATCGCGCACAGCATGTTCGCGACCGTGGCGATCTGGGCGTTGCCCGGGCAGTTGATCCTGATCGAGATGCATGCCATCGGCGCCGCGGCAATCGCGATCGTCCTTGCCTCGACGCTCTCCGGTGCGCGGTTCCTGCCGATGAGCCTGTCGCTGCTTCCGCGCATACGCGATCCGCGCCACGGCAATGCGACGGTTTATTTGGCCGCGCAGTTGATCTCCATGACCGGGTGGGCCATGGCAATGCGCCGCTGCCCCGACTTGCGCTCCGAGGACCGTATTCCGTACCTGATCGGCTTTCAGTTAACGTGCATCGCGGTGGCCACGGCGTGCGCAGTTTCGGGACATCTCCTGACTAGCGCCTTGCCGCCGTTGGTGCGGCTGGGCCTGGTGTTCCTGGCGCCCGCCTACTTCCTTGTGATCCTCGCCGGCGAGTTGCGCACCCGCGTCGCTGCCATCGCGGTGTCGTGTGGCGCGGTCGCCGGGCCGCTCCTGTACGTCGTCAATCCGCAGTGGAGCGTGATTGCGGCGGGTGTGATCGGGGGCACCGTGGCGTACCTGGTTCAGAGGAGATATGGAAGACGCGTTTGAGCTCTGGTCGGTGACGGCTGCGTGCGCCGTAGGCCATTACTTCTGGCGGGGCCTCGGTGTGGCGCTGTCCGGGCGAGTTACCGTGAACAGCGAGCTGTTCAACTGGGTCACGTGCGTCGCCTACGCCATGATCGCGGGGCTGGTCATGCGGATCATGATCTTTCCCGCCGGGATGTTGGCGGAAAGTGCGCTCGTCGATCGTCTCGCGGCGTGCGTGCTGGCGCTGGCCGCGTTCTATGCCTGGCGGCGAAACCTGTTCGTGGGCGTATCCGCCGGGGTCGTGGTGTTGACGCTTGCGAGTTGGGCGCGCACTTTCGGGTAGAATGCCGTCGGAGAAAGTGATGATTAATGGTGATAATTAGTGGTGATAATTGCTGGTGTTAGATGGAGCCGTCGCGCTTCCTTGAATTTCATCACCAGTTTTCATCACCATCTTTCATCACCCTTTCTCATCACTTGTTCCTAGTGAGAGGCCATTGCGCAGAATTCTCGAAACGATGACCCCAGCTATCCTGTTAGAGCGTGATGGCACGATCGCGACCGTTACGTTGAGCAACCCCGAGAAGCTCAACGCCATTACGGTGGCGATGTGGCAGGAGTTCATGCGCGTCATGAAGTCACTCTCCTTGGAGGAGGACCTGCGCTGCATCGTGCTGCGCGGCGCGGGCGAGAAGGCCTTCGCTGCGGGGGCTGACATCGAGGAATTCGCGCGCGCGCGCGACAATGTCGAGCAGGGCAAGCGCTACCACCGCCAGGATGTATTCGGGGCGCTCAAAGCGGTTGACGAGTGCCGTCATCCCACGGTGGCGATGATTCACGGGCCCTGCGTGGGCGGCGGGCTCGAGATCGCTTGCATGTGCGACATCCGGATCGCCGGTGCGTCGGGCCGGTTCGGCGTGCCGATCAACCGCCTGGGTTTTGCCATTGCCTACGACGAGTTGGCGGCGCTCCTGCCGCTCGTGGGGCGCGCGGTGGCGCTGGAGATCCTCGTCGAAGGCCGGGTCTGGGGCGCGCCGGAGGCCTACGAAAAGGGGCTGGTGAACCGCGTGGTGCCAGATGAACGGCTGGCCGCGGAAGTCGATGCCACAGCCCGGCGCATTGCGGAGGGTGCGCCGCTGGTGAACCGCCTGCACAAGAAAATGGTCCGGCGGCTCGCGCCGCTGCCGGTGCCGCTTACGGAAGCCGAGATCGAGGAGAACTTCGCGTATTTCAATACCGAGGATTACCGCATCGGCTACGATGCTTTCCTCAAGAAGAAAAAGCCCAAGTTTGTCGGAAAATGAATGCCTTCGCGGCCGGGCGCGCCAAGTCGTGAGTAGACGCCATCTCAGAACAAACACAGCCACGGAACCACACGAAAAAATTGGTTCGGTACAGCGTACCTCCGGGGTCAGGCCTTCGTCCGTGTACTTCCTTGTGATTCCGTGGTTAATGGTGTTCTGGGTTCACGGCTTCTTCTGAGACGGGTTTTAGCCAGCGGAGCGGGTTTTACAGAAACTTTGACCATTCGGGGTCAATGCAACGGGTTAATCCATTGACCACTGACCCCTCACCAATCACGAATCACAGGGGTAAGTAATGCCGGGACCGTTGTCTCATATTCGAGTGCTGGATCTTTCCCGCGTGCTTGCCGGGCCGTGGGCCGGGCAGAACCTTGCCGATCTTGGCGCTGAAGTGATCAAGGTCGAGCGCCCGAAGAGCGGCGACGATTCGCGCGCCTTCGGGCCGCCCTGGCTCAAGGACGGCGCCGGCAAGGACACGCAGGAGTCGGCGTATTTTGCCTCCGCCAACCGCGGCAAGAAATCGGTAACCGTGAATCTGTCGAAACCCGGCGGACAAAACCTCGTGCGCGAGCTTGCTGCCAAGAGTGACGTGCTGCTGGAGAACTACAAGTACGGCGATCTCGCACGCTACGGACTTGGCTACGAGGACCTCAGAAAGATCAATCCGCGGCTCATCTACTGCTCGGTGACGGGCTTCGGCCAGACCGGGCCGTACCGCGAGCGTCCCGGCTACGACTTCATGATCCAGGGCATGGGTGGCCTCATGAGCATCACTGGCGAGCGCGACGATCTGCCCGGCGGAGGGCCCCAGCGCGTGGGCGTGCCGATCGTCGATATCATGACGGGAATGTACGCCACCATTGCTGTATGCGCGGCGCTCGCCAATTGCGAGCGCACCGGCAAGGGCCAACATCTCGACCTCGCACTGCTCGACACACAAGTCGCATTCCTCGCGAACCAGGGAATGAATTACCTGGCGACGGGCGAAGTGCCCGGGCGCCTCGGCAATGCCCACCCCAACATCGTGCCGTATCAGACCTTCAAGACAAAGGATGGAAACATCATTCTCGCCTGCGGTAACGATAATCTCTTCAGCAAGTTTTGCGAGGTCGGCGACTGCAAGCATCTCGTGCAGGACGGGCGCTTTGCCACCAACGGCAAACGTGTCGAGAATCGCGCCGCGCTGGTGCCCCTGCTGCAGGTGGTCTTCTCGCGGCGCACCACCCAGGAATGGGTCGAGGCGCTGGAGGCTGCGGGCGTTCCCAACGGCCCGATCAACAATCTGAAGCAAGTGTTCGAAGAGCCGCAGGTAGTCGCTCGTGGGATGAAAATCGAGCTCGCGCACCCGAGCGCGGGCAAGGTGCCGCTCAGCGCAAGCCCGATGCGCTTCTCGGAGACGCCGCTCGAGTTCAAGCTTCCGCCGCCCACGCTGGGGCAACACACGGACGAGGTACTGCAGAGCGTACTCGGCCTGGACGATGCCGCAATCGCCCGGTTGCGGGACGATGGCATTGTTTGAACTGCGTGATAGGTGATGAGTGATGAGTGATGAGAAAGAACGCTTAGTCACTGTATTCCGTCACCCGTCACCAAGCGCCGCACCCGGCACTTGCCACGGGCGTTGCGCCGGCGAGGGCGCTAGCAGCCTGTCGGACTTAGGTGTCGGACAGGCTGCTAACAGAAAAACCGCCTGCGGATTTCGAATGAAAGCCCGGATAGCGACCCTCATTGGCCTCAAAAGGGCGGACAAGTAGGCTCGAAAAGAAGTTTTCATTGCTTTTTGCCTCGATTTTCGTGCAGGCGGTTTTGCATAAGGAGTTTGTCGGAGCTAAGTCCGACAAACTCCTAGAAGAAGCGGATCAGCATATTTGTCGCCAGCACGTAGAGCACGACCGCAAACACGCGTTTCAAGGTCTTGCCCGGTGTGCGGTGTGCGACGCTGGCGCCGACCGGCGCCATCAGCATGCTCGCCACGACGATCCAGCCCAGCGCCGGCAGGTAGACGAAGCCGATGCTCCACTCGGGCAAGTCCTGCCGCCCGATGCCCGATACGATGTAGCCGATCGTTCCCGCGAGCGCGAGCGGCCAGCCCATGGCCGCGGCAGTGCCGATCGCCTGGTGCACAGTCAGACCGCGCCGGACGAGGTAGGGCACCACAAGCGCTGCGCCGCCGGTTGCCGTGAGACTCGAGATCGCGCCAATGATGCCGCCCGCGCTCGACAGACCCAGCATGCCGGGCATGTCGCGCTGACTCGCCGGCTTCCGGTCGATGAGCATCAGCGTGGCGAGGAAATAGATGAGGGCCGTGAAAGCGATGCTCAGGATGCGGGCGTCGAGATAACCCGCGAGGAGCGCGCCGCCGAAGGTGCCCGCGAGCACGCCTGGTGCGATGCCGGCGAGAACGCGCCAGTTGACCGCCGCTCGCTGGTGATGGCTGCGTACGCTCGAGGCAGAAGTGAACAGGATTGTCGCGATGCAGGTGCCGAGCGCAAGATGCACCACGTTGGCGATGGCAAAGTGCTTGGCGGCAAAGATGAGCGCGAGTACCGGCACGAGCGCCGAGCCGCCGCCGATGCCAAGCAGGCCGCTGAAGAACCCGACGAACGCGCCGAGGGCCAAATAGACCCACCACCAATCAGTCACCTGCGGATATTAACCCCGACCGGTCTAGTATGAGTCCAATGCGTGAGTCGTGAATCTGACCCATTTAAAGCCCAAGAACTAGCTGCAGACAAACGCAGATAAACACGGATTCTTCAAAGCTTGAGAAGGCGGGCAGCTGTCCGCCCCAGGATCAGCTCGCGTTTCGCGGCTGAGAGGTGCGCGCGCAGCTGCGCCACAGTGGCTGCCGGGTGCAGGAAGATCGCCCAGCGCAATTCCCCGCACTTGGCATAGATCGGAAAGAACGTTTTTTCGTCGAGGTTCTGCTTGTTGATGTGCGTGCCAAGATAGAGGCCGCGCAGGCCCGGCAGCTTCGCGGCGCGCTCGAGCTCCTGCAACGCCAGGTCGGGTGCCTGCGTGGGCAGCACGGCCATGCCGATTAAGCGCCTGGGGTGGACGATGCAGGCGGCCGAACACGCGTCGTTATAGACCCGGGCCAGCTTGACCCCAAACGCGGCCGGCGCCCAGTGCACCATCGGCGTGGTGAGCGAGAGCGAGTCGATGTCCACGCGCTCGGCGTCCATCGCCTTGAGCCGCACGTTGAGGTCGACGAAACCCTTGGCGAAAACCTGCCGACAGAGTTCTTGATAGTGTCGACAGATTGTATTAAATTGCCGACCAGAAGGCCAAACCCGCGACCGCGCGGGCCACCCATCCATGAGAGCGCGCAAAGCAGGTCGCATAACACCCCAGGTTTCCGCCCGGGTGGCGGAGCACATCGAGCGCCTGATCTCGGAGGGCAGCGTTGCAGCGGGCAACCGCATCAACGAGGCAGCGCTGGCTGAGCGATTGGGCGTCTCGCGCGCGCCGGTGCGCGAGGCGTTGCGCGGCCTCGAGGGCAAGGGTCTCCTTACCAAGATCGCCAACCGCGGCACCTTCGTGCGCGAGCTGTCCGTGAAGGAGATGCTCGACATCTTCGATATGCGGGCGCTGCTGATGGGCTACGGCGCCGAGCGCGCCACCGAACTGCTCAACGAAGAACGCAAGCGCGTCCTCGCGCGCCTGCTCGACCAGATGGACCGGGTGGCCAAGGCGCACGACGGCACGCGCTACTATCGGCTGAATCTCGAGTTTCACACCGCGATCATCACCTTCTCGAACAACCGGCGGGCGGCGCGAGTCTACGAGGAGCTCGCCAAGGATCTCTTTCGTTTCCGGCGCAACTATTTCGACTTTTCCCCGAACATGGCCAGGTCGAACGCGGAGCATCGCGCCGTTTACGACGCGATGGTCACAGGCAATGAGCGGGAGGCACGGCGGCTGGCGGAGGAGCATGTACAGCGGGGGAAGATCCGGGTTCTTCAGACGATAGGCCCATAAGGTCTGCGCGCGACATCTGCGACCGAAGAGAGTGATCATGGTTTCCAGCGAGGATAGCAAATGAGGTTGGGCATACTGATACCTCACAGAGCAGTGGTACTGCAGTCCGTCAGGCGGCCGCCGGTGGAGGAGTGCTGGCAGGTCGCGCGGTTGTGCGATGAAGCGGGGATGGACTTGTGGGTCGGCGACAGCGTCGTCGCCAAGCCGCGGCTCGAGCCGCTTACGACGCTCGCCTATCTTGCGGCGATTACGAAACGGGCGCGCCTCGGGACGGCGATCCTGCTGCCCGCCCTGCGCCAGCCGACGGTGCTGGCGCACGCGCTCGCGAACATCGACCAGCTCTCGCAGGGACGGCTCGTTCTCGGGCTGGGGGTCGGCTGGGGGCTTCCGGAGATCGTGCGGGAATGGGAAGCGTGCGGGCGCGAACACAAGCGGCGCGCGAAAGACCTGGAGGAGCATGTGATCGTGTGGCGCAAGCTCTGGAGCGGGGAGCCGGTCACTCATCAGGGCAACGGCTTCAAGCTGAGCGATCACACCATCGGACCGTTGCCATGGACGGAGGCCGGGCCGCCGGTGTTGATCACGGCGGGTAACCGCGGCGAATTCATCCCAGCCCAGATCGACCGTGTCGGGCGCCTGGGCGACGGCGTGGTGACGACCTACCTGACCGATGACGATTGCCGCAAGCTGCGGCAGGTTTGCGACGAGGCATTGGTCAGGCACGGTCGGCCGCGCCCGGGCTTTCCGATGTGTGTCTACACCACGGTGCGGATCGAAGACGATGCAGCAAAGGCGGAGGCACTGACGCGCGAGTTCCTTCAGAAGTACTACGGCGGCGGCGTCAACTATCGCGGCTTGATGGGGCTCGGACCGGCAGGGGCCGTGGTGGAAACGCTGAAGCGTTACGAGGAGGCCGGGGCTACGGACCTTTGTATCAGATTCGCCGGTACGGATCAGGTACCGCAATTGGAGAGGTTCATCCGGGATGTCGCCCCGGCCTTTGCTGCGCGATGACATGCGGACGAGATTCACGCCGTTTCTAGTTAGAAAGCATGAAGGCGATCAGTAGCTCGGACATCGAGGGTTGGCTGAATGGGGCGGCGGCCGAGGTGATGCCGCCCGCGGCGCGGCTGCGTGATATCGGGCACGGGCGGGTGGTGTCGTACTCGCGCAAGGTGTTCATCCCGCTCACCCGGCTTTGCCGCGATGTCTGCAGCTATTGCACATTTGCGCGCTCGCCCCGGCCGGGCGAGTCGGCGTACCTGTCGCCTGATGAGGTACTCGCGATCGCGCGGGCGGGGCATGAGGCGGGCTGCCACGAAGCGTTGTTCACTTTGGGCGACAGGCCGGAGCGGCGCTGGAAAGCGGTGCGGCAAGCGCTCGACGCGCTCGGATTTTCCAGCACGGTGGATTACCTCTCGGCAATGTGCGAGCGGGTCCAGCGCGAGACCGGGTTGCTTCCGCACGTGAACGCGGGCGTACTGTCCGTGGAGGAAATGGCGCGGTTGCGCGCGGTGAGCGCGTCGCAGGGCCTCATGCTGGAGAGCCTGGCGGAACGATTATGCGAGCGCGGCGGCCCGCACTTCGGCTCGCCGGACAAGCGTCCTGCAGCACGGCTCGCGATGCTGCGCGCGGCAGGGGAGCTTCGCATCCCTTTCACGACCGGCATCCTCATCGGCATCGGTGAGACCCGCCGCGAGCGAATCGACGCGCTCCTCGCGATCCGGGGCGTGCACGAGACGTTCGGGCACGTCCAGGAAGTGATCATCCAGAACTTCCGCGCGAAACCCGGCACCCGAATGGCCGCCGCGCCCGACGCGTCGCGCGAGGAGCTGCTGTGGACTATCGCGATCGCGCGTCACGTCCTCGGGCCCGACATAAACATCCAGGCACCGCCGAACCTCAGCGGCGAGCACTGCGCAACGCTGATCGATGCGGGCATCAACGACTGGGGAGGCGTCTCGCCGGTCACGCCCGACCACGTCAACCCAGAGGCGCCGTGGCCGACGATCACGGCGCTGCGCAGCACAACGGAAGCAAGCGGCAAGCTGCTGGTGGAGCGCCTGCCGAGCTATCCGCTCTATTGCCGGGAAGCGCCCTACTGGCACGCGCCGGAAATCGCGCGGGCGGTCGTGCGTGCAGCCGATGCGGAAGGCTTTGCCCGCGCGGACGAATGGTCGCCGGGCCTGAGGGTAGCGCCTGCGCCGTGGGCGCGCCGCGCCGCGGGAGCGATCCCAGCCGAGCTGGAGCGCGTCGCGGCGAAGGCGCGCGCGGGCGACGCGCTGGCGGAAGGGGAGATTGTTCGGCTCTTTCATGCCCGCGACTGCGAGTTCGATTATGTGTGCGATCAGGCGGATCGACTGCGCCGGGAGACCGTGGGCGATACGGTGCGCTACGTGGTGAACCGAAATATCAACTACACTAATATCTGCGTCTATCGCTGCACGTTCTGTGCGTTCTCCAAGGGCCGCCCGGCGGTTTCGCTCCGCGGCGCGCCGTACGAGGTGCCGCTCCACGAAATCCCGCGGCGGGTTGCCGAAGCGTGGGCGCGGGGCGCGACGGAAGTGTGCATGCAGGGCGGCATACACCCCGACTACACGGGCGAGACCTATCTCGGCGTCGTGCGCGCGGCGAGGGAAGCTGCGCCCGGAATCCACGTCCACGCGTTCACGCCACTGGAAGTCGTTCATGGAGCGGCGACGCTCGGGCTTACCACGCGCGAGTTCCTGGAAGAGTTGATCGCTGCCGGGCTGGGGAGTCTGCCGGGAACCGCGGCGGAAATTCTCGACGACGAAGTCCGGGCCCGCATCTGCCCCGACAAGGTGACGACGGCCGCGTGGCTCGGCGTGATGGAGGCTGCGCACGAGCTCGGGCTGAGATCCACGGCGACCATCATGTTCGGCCACGTCGACGCGCCGCAGCATTGGGCACGCCACCTCGCGCGCATTCGTGAGTTGCAGGCTCGCACGCGCGGCTTCACCGAATTCGTTCCTCTGCCCTTCGTGCACATGGCCTCGCCCGTTTACCTGGCGGGAGAGGCGCGTAAAGGACCGACGTTCCGCGAGGCGGTGCTGATGCACGCCGTCTCCCGGTTGGCGCTGCACGGCGCCATTCCCAATATCCAGGTGTCGTGGGTCAAGATGGGCTCAGCGGGCGCCGCCGTCTGTCTGGAAGCCGGCGCCAATGACCTCGGCGGCACGCTGATGAACGAGAGCATCTCCCGCGCCGCGGGCACGCAGCACGGCCAGGAGATGCCGCCGGCGCGCATGGATGAGTTGATCTGCTCCCTGGGACGGGTCCCGGCGCAGCGCACGACGCTCTACGGCGTGCCCCCCGCTGCCTGCGCAATCAGATCGTATGATGCGCTGCCGCTCGAGCCGGTGATCAATCCGCCGCCGGCGCCTCGGCGGGAGCGCCCGCGCGCGAGGGCCGCTTGAGCCCCCGCCGCGTCATCGGAGTGCTGGGCGGCACCGGCGCGGAGGGAAGCGGGCTTGCGTTGCGTTGGGCCGCTGCCGGTCACGAGGTGATCATCGGCTCGCGCTCGCTTGAGAAAGCGCGGGCTGCGGCGCAGGAGCTCACCGCCCAGCTGGCCGGGCGCGGAAGCGTGCGTGGCGCCGGCAATCGCGAGGCGGCACAGGCCGCCTCGATCGTCGTCCTCGCTGTGCCTTATGCCGCCCAGGCCGCGACTGCAGAGGACGTGCGTGAGGCGCTGCAAGGCAAGATTCTCGTCGATGTCACGGTGCCGTTGGTTCCCCCGCGCCTGGACCGGGTGCAACTGCCGAACGGCGAGTCCGCGGTGCTGGCCCTGCAGCGCCAATTGGGCAATGGCGTAAAAGTGGTCTCCGCATTCCAGAACGTCTCGGCGGTACACCTGAAGGATCTCACGCACACGATCGATTGCGATGTGCTCGTTTGTGGTGACGACGCACAGGCACGCGAGGTCGTGATCGAGATGGCGCGCGACGCGGGACTGCAAGCGTGGCACGCCGGTGCGCTCGCCAATTCAGCCGCAGTAGAGGCCCTGACCTCGGTGCTGATCGCGCTCAACAAGCGCTACAAGGTGCCGGCGTCGGGGATTCGGATTACCGGGCTGCCCGAAGGGCAGTGACTAAGTGATTTTGAGGACAAGAGAAAAAAACACGGCCACGGAACCACACGGAAGCACACGAAAAATTGTTGTTCCACTACAGCGCATTTTTGTGCTCAGATCTTCGTCCGTGTAATTCCGTGGTGAGTGATTTTCTAATTTCACGGTTTCTTGAAAGCGGTTCTGGTTACTCAGGCATCCAGCGATGCGAATGCTAACGCTCATAGCACTGCCTGGCATTCCGGAAGTCCGGCCGGGGGACCGGCTCGCGGCATTGATCGTCGCGGCGCTGGATCGCGCGGCCGCACGGCTCGAGCCCGATGACGTCCTGATTGTGGCTCAGAAAATCATATCGAAGGCGGAGGGCCGGTTCGCGCGTCTCTCAGACGTCACGCCGTCGGCCCGGGCGCGCGAGGTGGGCAGGGCGGTCGGTCGCGACCCGCGGCTGGTCGAACTGGTGTTGCGCGAGTCGCGCGGCGTGCTGCGCGTGAAACCGGGCGTTCTGATCGCCGAGCACCGCCTGGGTTTTGTCATGGCCAACGCGGGGGTGGACCAGTCGAACGTGCCGCATGCGGAGACGGCCGAGACCGCGCTCATGCTCCCCGAGGACCCTGACGCATCCGCGCGCCGGCTGCAGGAGGAGTTGCATGAGGCTTGCGGCGTGGAGGCGGGCATCGTGATCAATGACAGCTTCGGGCGCGCGTGGCGCAACGGCGTGACGGGCGTCGCGATCGGCGTTGCAGGCGTGCCCGCACTGGTAGATTTGCGCGGCAGCGCGGACCGGGAGGGAAGGCCGCTGCGCGTCACCCAGGTCGCGGCAGCGGACGAGCTCGCAGCAGCGGGCTCGCTCCTAATGGGGCAGGCCGACGAGGGCTGCCCCGTGGTGCTCGCCCGCGGGTTTCCTTACGCGGGGCGCGAGAGTTCTACGCGCGAGCTGATTCGCCCTGAAACCGAGGATCTCTTCCGATGATCGTGGCGCTCGCCGGGGGCGTGGGCGGCGCCCGCCTCGCGGCCGGCCTCGCAGCCGTGGTGCCGCCGCAGCGGCTTGCGGTCGTCGTGAACACCGGTGACGATTTCGAGCATCTGGGCCTTAGCATTTGCCCCGACCTCGACACCGTCCTGTATACGCTGGCCGGCGTGAACAACCCTGTGCTTGGTTGGGGCCGGGCCGATGAGACCTGGCACTTCATGCAGACACTGGAAGCGCTCGGCGGTACGACCTGGTTCCGGCTGGGGGATCGTGACCTCGCGCTGCACATTCTGCGCACGCAGGCGTTGTGCGCGGGCATCGCGCTGTCAGAGGTGACACGGCAAATCGCCGCGCGGCTTGGCGTCCGGGCTGCGGTGATGCCGATGAGCGACACCCCCGTGCGCACGCGCGTTCGCACCACGGCAGGCGAGTTGGATTTTCAGGACTACTTCGTGCGCCGGCAGTGCCACCCACGGGTGAGAGGGTTGCGCTTTGCCGGCTGCCGCAAGGCGCGCCCGCCGCGGGCCCTGAGAACCCTCATGGGCTCGGGCCGCGTCCGCGCGGTCGTCGTATGCCCGTCCAATCCGTACCTCAGCGTGGCGCCGATTCTCAGTGTTCCCGCGATACGCGGCTGGCTCGAGCGGCGCGATTTTCCCGTGGTGGCCGTGTCGCCGATCGTGAGCGGCGCGGCGATTAAAGGCCCCGCGGCAAAGATCATGGGCGAACTAGGCTGCGAGGTGAGCGCATTGGGCGTCGTCCGTCACTACGGTAAACGTGTCGACGGCTGGGTGATCGACCGGCGCGACGCGAAGCTGAAGGCCGCGATCGAGAGCCAGGGCAAGGCGGTGCTCGTGACGGACACGATCATGACCGGTCCCCGCAAGAGCGCTGCGCTTGCCCGGCGCGTGGTTGCCTTCGCGCAGTTACTGGCGGAAGAGCACTAAGATTTCTATTGCCAAGACGCCAAGGCCGCCAGGAAGACCAAACATACAAACTGAACCGCGGAGACGCGGAAAAAAACGAAACCAATAATTGAACCGCCAAGACGCCAAAGCCGCCAACAGGAAAACCAGTCATGATTGAATTGATGTTTGGTCATGCATAAACCAGCCCGGCAAATGCAGCAGTCACCGGTGACTAGTCACCCGTCACGAGTCACGGGTCACCCGTCACCCGTCACTCATCACTCGTCATGCATTTCGCGCAGCGGCGTGTGGGTGGTGTTGCCGATGCGCGGGATCGAGACCGGCAAGACGCGGCTCGCGCCGGTGCTCGACGCGGCCGCGCGTGCGCGATTAAATCGCTGGCTGCTCACCCGCACGCTGGACGTGATCGGGCAGTGGCAATGCACGCTTGCGCGCTGCATCGTCGTCAGCCCTTGCGCAATGACACTCGAGCTGGCGCGGTTGGCCGGTGCAGAGACAGTGCATGAGCACGCGGATGCACAGGAGCTTAACGCGGCGGTGGCGCTCGGCGCGGCTTATGCGGCGCGGCGCAGCGCCGGACGCGTGCTGGCTCTGCCTTGCGACCTGCCGTGGATCACGGCAGAATCGCTCACCGCCCTGGCGCGCGAAGCTGGGCCACCAGGGCACGTGGTAATCGCCCCGGACAGAGCGAGGAACGGTACTAATGCGCTGCTGATCGATGTCTCGCCATTGCCGGAATTCAGATTTGGGAGCCGGAGCTTTGCTCGACACCTGGCGTGGGCCGCCGTCCGCGGCCGGGCGAGCACGGTTCTGTTCCGGCCGGAACTTGAATTCGATCTCGACACACCGGAAGATTTTGGCGTCTGGTCGCGCGGGCTGATGCGCGAGCCAGCGGACGTAATTCTTGCGTGACCGAAGGGAAACGGGAAACGTAACCACAAATGTAATCACTGTGAGGGAAGACAAAGCATGAAACCTGTTATGAGCTGGTTGATAAAACAGGCCGGAATCAGGATGAAGTAGGCGGTATCGGAGGAGAAAGAGATGAAAGTGAGAATCAACCCAAAGCGCACGGCGGTGCTCGTGCTCGATGTGCAAAACGACCTGGTGCGCATGACGCCGCGCATCCACGAGAATCGCATCCTCGAGAACATCGCGGCCGTCATCGGCACCGCGCGGCGCAAGAAAATGCCGGTGATCCATATCACCGCTTCAGTGCGCGGCGACTTCCTCGACATCCCCCGCGACAGTCCGCTGTGGGACGGGCTGCGCAAGTCGCGCCAGCTCATCTTCGGCACGAAGGGCGCCGCGATTCACCCGAAGGTGCGGCCGCTGAAGCGCGAGCTAGTGCTCAACAAGACGTGCGTAGATCCGTTTCTGACAACCAATCTCGGGCAGGCGCTGCAGAACCACGACGTGAACACGGTGGTCCTCACCGGCCTGTGGACCAACTGGGTGGTCGAAGCCACAGCGCGCCACGCGAGCGACATGGGCTACCGCGTCTATATCCCCCGCCAGTGCGTGGCGAGCAACACCTTCGAGAATCACGACTTCGCGATCAACCGCATCCTGCCAACGATCTGCTATATCGTGAACGTGAAGGACGTTTTGGTCGCCATGCGGGGATGACGAAGGGACGGACCGCCCCTAGAGCGGAAAGGGTGCCGCGCGACGTTGCGAATAATCGTGATGGAAAATGGTGATGAGAAGTGGTGATGAATGATGGTGATGGAAAACCGGCCGGAACCCATCACCAGTAATCATCACCAGTAATCATCACCAGTAATCATCACCAGTAATCATCACCAGTAATCATCACCAGTAATCATCACCAGTAATCATCACCAGTAATCATCACCAGTAATCATCACCAGTAATCATCACCAGCATCTCATCGCCAGTTGGGCGTGCTCAGAGCCGCAGCAGGCGGCGGGCGTTGCCGCCGAGGATCTTCGCTTTCTGCTCTTCGTTCAACGATTTCATCCCGGTGACGATCTTCACGGGCTCCTCGTAGGCAATGTCGAAGCAGTAGTCGCTACCCATCATGATGCGGTCGACGCCGACGAGGCGAATGAGGTCCTCGAGAAGCTCCTCGGAGTAGCTGATCGTGTCATAGGTGAAGCGCTTCAGATACTCGCTCGGCGTCCGCGGGATCGTCTTGCACTCGCCGCGTATGTGGAATCCCCGGTCGAGGCGGCCGCGCAGGATTGGCAGCGCGCCGCCCGCGTGAGGCAGGCATACCTGGAGCTTGGGGAAGGCGTCCATGACCCCGCCGAAGATGAGATGCGAGGCGGCGATTGCCGTGTCGAACGGGTTCCCGCACAAGTTGATGAGGTAGTACTGCTTGAGCCGCTCGTTGTTCAACATCATCGGGTGCAAGAACAGCGGCAGCCCGAGATCGGCCATGCGCTCATAGACTGGAAAGAAACTGCGATCCGAGAGCTCGCGGTCTCGCACCGCGGTGGCCATGTAGACGCCGCGGATGCCCGGCAGCTTCGCCGCCCGTTCGAGCTCTTCCAGCGCCAGCCGGGGGTTCTGCATCGGCAGCACGGCAAACCCGAGCAGCCGATCGGGATGCGCGCGGTGCGCCTCGCTCGCGGCGTCGTTGAAGGCGACGGACAGCTTCATGCTGAGATCATCGTCGGCCCAGTACACCATGGGCTGGGTCAGCGACAGCACATGAACGTCGCATCCTTGCCGGTCCATCTCTTTTAGCCGTTCATCGAGATCGATGAAGGGCTTCGTGATGGGTCCCGTGCGCAACAGCAGTCCGACCTGAATGAAGCGCGCGCCCGATGGATCGCTGACGACTGTCGTCCCACAGTGCTTGCCGTGATCGGCGATCAACTTGATGTAGGACTCCGGGAAATAGTGGGCGTGGATGTCGATGCTCGGTGCTGCAGCCATTTTCTTCTCCTCCGGTTCCTATGGTATTGAGTAATGGGTAATCAGTCAGTCGTTCTGCTCGCATTCTTTCTCGTCACCCATCACCCATCACCCATCACCAAGTCTTTGAATGATGCGCTTCCACTCCGCCGCCGTCACCGGCGTGATGGAAAGCCGGTTCCCGCGCTGCAATATCTGCAGGGTCCTGAGCGCCTTATCGCGGCGCAGTTCATCGAGGCTCACGAGCTGGGTTTTCTTAAGGAGCCTCACGTCCACGTTGTACCAGCGCGGATTGTCCCGGGTCGCCGAGCGATCGTACTGCGGGCTTTTCCTGTCGAATTGCGTCTCATCCGGATGGGCGGGCCGGCAGACCTCGAGAATGCCGACGATGCCAGGCTCATCGCAACTCGAATGGTAAAAGAAACCGCGGTCGCCAGGACGCATCTCGTCGCGCATGAAATTGCGCGCCTGGTAATTGCGCACCCCGGTCCAGGCGGTGGTCTGGTCTCGGGCGAGGTCGTCGATGCCGTAGGTGGACGGTTCAGATTTGAAAAGCCAATAACGCATGCGCTCGTGAGGGGTGAACGGTAAGCGGTGAACGGAAAAACCCGCTTGCCACTTGTTTACCTGACGGGAAACAGGGGAGGCTTTGACGAATTCCTATTCCTAATTTCCCATTTACTGTTTTCCAAAAAAAATGCGGCGTTAGCCGCATTTCTTTAGGGACCCCCGCCTGTGCCGTCAGACCTGAATCTTGAACCAACGGCTCAAGGTTGGTCGCCTTCCGAGCCCTTTAGGCGCTTCCATGCCGGATGCGCACACCGGAGCTACTTGAGTCGGCGTCCAGAGTACACGATGTTGGTCAATGACTCTATGGCCCTAAAAACGAGCACCGCAGGGGAAACTCAGAACAGTTGTTTCTGATCACCCATTGCCTGATCAAGAACTGTTTCCATGCGAGCCATTCTACGCTTTACCTCTGCGATGTCAAAACCGCCGCCGACCTTTGTCGAAAGCAATTCGTGTGCGATGTTGAGCGCGGCCATGATCGCGATGCGCTCGAGGCCGACGATCTTGCCGGCGTCGCGGATCTCGTTCATTTTCTTGTTGAGGTAATCGACCGCGTCCAGCAGGCCTTTCTGCTCGTTGTCCGGGCAGGCGACGCGAAATTCGCGCCCCATGATGTTGATCTGCAGCCCCTTTGCGTCCTGATTCATGCGTCTTCTTCAGGAATCTGGGTGAGCAGATTCTCCAGGCGGTTGGCGGCAGTGCCGATCTTCGCGGCGAGCTGCTGGTTCTCGTTCACAGCCGAAGCCAGCTGCTGCCGCAGCTGCTCGTTGGCAACCCGCATGCGTTGGCAGAGCTCGATAAACCGGTTGAGTTTTTGTTCGAGCGTTTTCAGTTCGGCTTCCATGAACGCTCTATGGTAGAGGTGAAAATCCTGTTAAGTCAACTGCTAACACCCACTTTTGAAAGTTAAGTAGCATCATGTTGCGGGCCTCAGGCGTGTTTTTTTCACGCCATCAGGCGCAAATGTGAATTTCCGCGCAGTCGGGTTAAGGGTTTGGGGCGCCTCGGGAATCCCTATGTGCTTGCCGCCTCTGGTGGGCTAGAATCGCAAGGCACGTTGCGGTGCGCCATTCCGTCGGCGCCTGCCGAAACGTGCGCGGCAACGGGTGCCCGTCCTCCGTTCACGGGGCGGGTTAAACGGGAAACAGGTACGGAATTCAGGTTCAGGTGATCCTGAATTCCTGAAGCCTGTGCTGCCCCCGCAACGGTAAGCGAGCGTGGGTCCGCCAGGGAAGCCTGCAACACGATGGCTCCCGGCCACTGAGAAACGTCACGATGGCCGCTTGAGGATTATTCAAGTGGTTTCGGATATGGAATGTCTCGGCCGAAGGGCCGAGCCATTCCTCTCGGGAAGGCGACGGATCAGGTTCTCGCGAGCCCGTATACCGGCCCGGCCGTCGGTGGAAATGCCGCGGGGAAGCGGTGCGTCCGTTGCCGGGCTTCCTCGCGCGCGTTTCGTTGCGTTTTCTTGCATGCGGCGGGCATGCGCAAGGAGCACCCATAAAACGTTTCTGGGGAATTGCCGCCGTGCTGCCGGCCACGGCGTGCTGCGCGTTCGCCGCTGACCTACCCGTTTCTGTGGGTGAGCCGGTCATCGTCACCGCGACGCGCTTCGAAGACCGCTATCTCGACAAGCCGGTGAACGTCACCGTTATCACCGCGGAAGACATCCAGCAGAGCACCGCGAAGACGGTGCCCGACCTATTGTCCGAGCAGGCCGGCATTTTCATCCATGATTTCTTTGGCAATAACGCGGCCACCACAACCGTGGATCTGCGCGGCTTTGGCATCACGGGGGCGCAGAACACCCTGATCCTGGTCGATGGCCGGCGACTCGCCGACAATGACCTCTCCGGCGTCCAATGGTCAGGCGTCCCCCTGGCGGCGATCGAGCGTATCGAGATCGTGCGCGGCTCGGGCGCCGTGCTCTACGGCGACGGCGCCGTCACCGGTGTGATCAACATCATCACCCGGTCGCCGGACGCGGTAGGAAACTACGCGGCGGTTCAGGGCATGGCGGGTTCTTACGACACGCGTCAGGGCGAGATCTACGCGAACTACTTCTCGGGGAACCTCGGCCTGAACCTGATCGCGTCCAACTACCTATCCGACGGCTACCGCGACAACAATGAAAACCGGCAGAGCAACATCCAGGCCGAGATGCGGCTACTCACGGAGGGCGGCGACATATCGGTGAAGATCGCCGACGACAACCTGGGCATACGCCTTCCTGGTGCGCGCATGGTGCAGCCGAGCGCGGGCGTGAACGAACTCGAGACGGACCGGCGCGGCACCTCGACTCCGCTCGATTACGCGCAACGCCGCGGCAACCGCGCCACCTTCGACTGGCGTCACGAGACGGAGATCGGGCAGCTCAACCTCGGCATGGGCTATCGTGACAAGGAGCAGACGTCGAACTTCGACTTCGGTGGTTTTCCCGATTACCGTATCGCCGATCTGGACGTGTGGTCGATCTCGCCGCGCATGAAATTCCCGCAGCCGCTTGCCGGACTGCCCAACACGCTCATCGTGGGGGTGGACTGGTATCGCTGGGATTATCACCTGCGGCTGTCGAACTCTTCCGTGAACATCGCACAGCCATTCAACACGGTTGACGCGACCCAGGAAAACGCGGCGATCTACGTGCACAACACGACGAAGGTGTCACCTCGCCTGACCGTGATCGCGGGCGCGCGCGTCGAGCGCTACAAGATCGACGCGACCGATCTCAACGATCCAGCGGCGCCTGGCGGCGCGTTCGGCTCGAGCGCGGCGCCGGGCAGCAGTAATGACACCGAATACGCGTACGAGCTTGCAGCGCGCTACGAATTCGCACCGGCATGGGCGGTGCTCGGCAACCTCGGCCGCAGCTACCGCTTCGCCAATGTCGACGAGATCTACGAGTTCACGCCACTCTTCGCGCGCGAGTTTCAATTTCTGCAGCCGCAGACAGCGAATACTTACGAGGTGGGCGTGGAACGGCGGAGCGCCGGCGCGATGCTCCGCGCCACCGTGTTCACGATCGACGTCAAGGACGAGATCCACCTCGATGCCTACAGCACGGGAATCGGCAACACCAATCTTCCGCCATCCAGACGGCGCGGGTTCGAGCTCGAAGCGCAGCAGGCGGTCGGCAAATTTCTGCGGCTCGGCGCGAACTACACGTTCGTGGAGGCGAAGTTTCTCGAGGGCGTGCTGCCGGGCGGCCCCTTCACGCAGCCAAATGTCGTGGTCGCGGGTAAAACGGTTCCGCTCGTGCCCCGCCACAAGCTGAATGTCACCGCGTCGTGGGACATCGAGGCCGGGACGCGGCTCAGCGCGCTGCTCACCTACGTCAGCGACCAGTTCATGGATAACGACGAAGGCAATACCTTCTACACGAAGATTCCCGCCTATACTGTCGCTGACTTGAAATTCGTGCACGAAACCGGTGGCTGGCGTCTGAGCGCCGCGGTGAACAACCTGCTCGATGAGCAGTACTACAACTACGCCGTGCGCAGCCAGTTCGTGGCCGACCGCTACAACGCCTACCCCCTGCCGGAGCGGAATGTCACGTTAACGGCTGAGTACGCGTTCCGCTAGGAATTTACCGGCTCAGAGGCCGGCAAATTCGTTAATGCGGAAAAGAATCACTGTCCGGATAGTCGCGGATGTCGCGTTCGCGACATCCTTATGCCGCTGCCCTGCGCCTCGTGGACGGAAAGCTTTCGGGTCACGGCGCCCGTGATGAGCGGCCGCGATGCTATCCGGAGCAGCGGCATTTTGCTATCGTTCGCCGTCATGAGCAATACCGCGCTCTACTTGCGCCTGTTGAGTCACGTGAAGCCGTACTGGCGCACGTTCGCCCTTGGCTGCTTTGCCATGACGATCGTCGCCGCCACCGAGCCGGCGCTGCCGGCGCTGATGAAGCCGCTGATCGAAGGCACCTTCATCGAGAAGGATCCTGATCTCATCCGGTGGATTGCGCTGCTCATGGTGGCCCTATTTCTCGTGAGGGGGCTTGCGGCCTTTCTCGCCCATTTCGCGCTGGGGTGGGTCGGCAACCGCCTGGTAATGGACCTGCGCAACGCGATGTTCGGCAAGCTGCTGGCGTTGCCCACGCGCTTCTTCGACGAGCAGTCCTCCGGTGTGCTCATCTCGAAGCTGACCTTCGACGTGACCCAGGTGATGGCCGCTGGCACGAGCGCGCTCACGATCGTTTTCCGCGACTCCCTCGCAGTCGTTGGGCTGCTGGGCTATCTGCTCTGGCTCAACTGGCAGCTCACGATCCTGGCGCTGGTGATGGCGCCGCTCATCATCGGGGTCGTGCGCCTGCTGAGCGTTCGGCTGCGCAACGCGAGCCGGGAGGTGCAGAAGGCGATGGGCTACATCACTCAGGTGGTCGATGAAGCGATCGGGGGGCACAAAGTGGTGAAGCTCTTCGGCGGCCAAGAATACGAAAAACGCCGCTTTCATGAGGAAGCGAACCGGGTCCGCGGGCAGATCATGAAGCAGATCTCGGCGACGGCGGCGAGCGCACCCATCGTGCAGATGATCGCAGCCGTGACGATGGCGGGGATCATCTGGCTTGCCACACTGCGGTCCGGCGTAGGGGGGCTCTCGATCGGCGAGTTCGCCGGGTTTATCACGGGCATGCTGCTTCTGACCGCGCCGCTCAAGCGCATTACGGACATCAATGAGTACCTGCAGAAGGGGCTTGCGGCCTCGGAGAGCATCTTCAAGCTGATCGACGAGGAAGCCGAGCCTGACCGGGGCACGATCGACATTGGACGCGCCCGCGGCGAAATCCGTTTCGAGAAAGTGAGCTTCACCTACGCGGGCGCAGAGCGCCCGGCGCTCGAGGGGATCGATCTCGTGATTGCGACGGGCCAGACGGTGGCGCTCGTCGGCGCCTCGGGTTCCGGCAAGACCACGATGGCAAACCTGGTGCCGCGTTTCTATCAACCCACTCGGGGGCGCATTACGCTCGACGGGCACGATCTGCAGGACCTGAAGCTTGCCAACCTGCGCGCGAACATCGCGCTGGTCTCGCAGGACGTCGTGCTGTTCAACGACACAGTGAGCGCCAATATTGCTTACGGCGTGATGGGCGGCGCGAGCGAGGCCGACATCGTGGTCGCCGCCGAAGCGGCCCACGCGATGGAGTTCATTCGTGGCATGCCGGAGGGTCTTGCCACGTTGGTGGGCGAGAACGGCGTGAGGCTCTCGGGCGGGCAGCGCCAGCGCATCGCCATCGCGCGGGCCCTGCTCAAGAACGCGCCCGTGCTGGTGCTGGACGAGGCGACTTCGGCGCTGGACTCCGAATCGGAGCGGCACGTGCAGGCCGCGCTCGAGACCCTGATGCAGGACCGCACCACACTGGTCATCGCTCACCGGCTCTCCACAATCGAGCGCGCCGACCGCATCGTAGCCCTCGATTCCAGCCGCATCGTCGAATCCGGCACCCACCGAGAGCTGCTCGAGCGCGACGGAGTCTACGCCAAGTTGTACCGCATCCAGTTTGCCCCCGACAGGCCCGGGCAACTACAAACGGTGAACGCTGAACGGTAAACTATAGAATTCATGTATCTTTCAGCGCTCGCACGCGGGGCCTTTCAACGTTCAGCGTTTACCGCTCCCTGACCCCTATGGCGCACTTCTCCGTCGTCACACCCGTCTACCGGGCCGATAGTTGCCTGCACGAGCTCTATCGCCGGCTGGTCGATGCGCTCGCCGGTATCACGGAGGATTTCGAAATCGTCATGGTCGAGGACTGCGGAGGCGACCGTTCGTGGGAGATCATCCGCGAGCTTGCGCAAAAGGATTCGCGCGTGAAAGGCATCCAGTTCAGCCGCAACTTCGGCCAGCATTACGGCATCACGGCGGGGCTCGATCATTGCGACGGCGACTGGGTCGTCGTCATGGATTGCGATCTTCAGGACCGGCCCGAGGAGATTCCGCGGCTCTACGCAAAGGCGCGCGAGGGCTACGACGTCGTGGTGGCAAAGCGCAGGAAGCGTAACGACCCTCTCCTGAAACGATGGTCCTCGCGGGCGTTTCACGCTCTTTTTAACTACCTGACGGACACCCGCTACGACGGCCAGGCTGGGAACTTCCATATTATTTCGCGCAAGGTCGTCGAGAATTTTCGGCAGATGCGTGAGCAGCTCCGGTTTTTCGGCGGGTTGCTGAACTGGATGGGCTTTCCTAGCACCACGATCGAAGTCGATCACGGCCAAAGGCACGCGGGGCGCACCTCGTACACTTTCGGGAAGCTCTGGAGGCTGGCCGTCGACGTTATTATTGCCTATTCGGACAAGCCGCTCCATCTGTCGGTCCGCTTTGGTTTCGTCATCTCGCTGCTCGCTTTTGTCGGCGGCATTTTCATTGTGGTCCTCTGGCTCCTCTACGGTACCCCGGTTGTAGGCTGGCCCAGTCTCTTTGTGTCGATCTGGTTCATCGGCGGCGTCCTGATCAGCTTACTCGGCATCGTCGGCATCTATCTCGGGAAGACCTTCGACGAGACCAAGAAACGCCCCCTGTACGTGGTGATGCGCACGACGGACGAAGAACGTGCGGCGCGGCGCTGACACGGTCGGCGAGGACAACGCAACACCAATGGAGTGATCCATGAACTACGTCTACGTCCTCGGTACGGTCCTGCTCACGGTGTACGGGCAGATCATCATCAAGTGGCGGGTGTTGCAGGCCGGAGTTCTGCCCGAGCCGCTCGGTGAGCGCGTGCGTTTCCTGTTCCTGTTGTTCCTGGACCCCTGGGTGATGAGCGCGCTGGCGGCCGCCGTGCTGGCCGCTGCGCTGTGGATGGCAGCCATGACCCGGCTGCCGCTCAGCCATGCCTACCCTATGGTGAGCCTGGCGTTCGTTCTGGTGCTGATTGCCAGCGGGTTGTTCTTCCACGAGGCAATCACCCCGTGGAAGATCGCTGGCACCGCGCTGATCGTGCTCGGGATCGTGGTCGGGAGCCAGGGTTGAAGCGGTGCCTGGCCTGCGGCGTAACGTTTCCAGACGAGCCTTGGCACTGCCCCAGGTGCGGACACGAGCCGGTGCGCCTCGGCAGCTTTACGGCGTTTGCGCCGGCACTCGCCGATACGCCCGGCGGCTACGAGCCCGGCCACTTCGCGAAGCTCTACCAGTTGGAGGCTTCGCATTTCTGGTTCCGCGCCCGCAACGGTCTTATTCAATGGGCGCTGCGCCGACACTTCCCCAACGCTCGTTCCTTGTGCGAAATCGGCTGCGGCACTGGTTTCGTGCTCTCGGGCTTACAGGAGGCGGCACCCCAACTCCGGCTTGCGGCCAGCGAGATCTTCGCCGAAGGTCTCCCCTTCGCGCAGTCGCGGGTGCCCGGCGCCCGCTTGTTTCAGATGGACGCGCGGTCGATCCCCTTCGAGGACGAGTTCGACGTCATCGGCGCGTTCGACGTCATCGAGCACGTGGAGGAGGACACGGACGTGCTGTGCCAAATGCATCGCGCGCTGAAGCCGGGCGGCGGTCTTCTGCTTACCGTGCCCCAGCATCCCTGGCTCTGGAGCGCGGCGGACGAGGTCGCGCACCAC
This sequence comes from Betaproteobacteria bacterium, assembly GCA_029863175.1. The sequence continues at coordinate 65,326 of JAOTVX010000011.1, forward strand.
GTGCGCCGGTATACGGCGAGCGACCTGCGGCAGAAAGTGCTCGATGCCGGCTTCCGGATCGCGCGCGTGACGTCGTTCGTGAGTCTGTTGCTGCCGCTCATGTTGCTTTCCCGGCGGGCGCGCCCGGGCAAGAACCCCGACCCGTACGACGAGCTGCGCATCGGGCCGGTCTCGAACGCGCTGCTCTCGGCCGTCATGACCGTGGAGCGCGCGCTGATCCGCATGGGCGTCTCGTTCCCGGCCGGCGGGTCGCTGTTGTTGGCGGCACGGCGCCCTGAGCGGTAATGCGTAATGGGTAATGGGTAATGCGTAGAACAAACGCGAACCGGCAGACACTCATCACTCATCACTCATAACTGGTGTTTGATGAAGATTCCATTCAACAAGCCCTTCACCATCGCCGGCGAGCTCGAGAACATCTCGGCAGCCGTGCGCGAAGGGCACCTGGCGGGGGACGGGCGCTTCACGCGGCAGTGCCACGCGTGGCTCGAGCACAATCTCGGCGCCAGGAAAGCACTACTCACGCATTCCTGCACGGGCGCGCTGGAAATGGCCGCGATCCTGTGCGACCTCAAGCCGGGAGACGAGGTGATCATGCCCTCGTTCACGTTCGTCTCGACGGCCAACGCCTTCGTGCTGCGCGGCGCGGTACCCGTGTTCGTCGATATCCGGCGCGATACGCTGAACCTGGACCAAAGCCTGCTCGAGGCGGCTGTTACACCAAGAACGAGGGCTATCGTCCCGGTTCATTATGCGGGCGTTGGTTGCGACATGAATGAGATCATGCGGATCGCGGCGCGTCACAATCTGGTCGTGGTCGAGGACGCGGCGCAAGGCATCCTGGCCGAGTACGAAGGGCGCAAACTCGGCGCGATCGGGCAACTGGGCTGCCTGTCGTTTCACGAGACGAAGAACGTCATCAGCGGCGAGGGAGGGGCGCTACTGGTGAACGACGAGCGTTTTATCGAGCGCGCCGAAATCATCCGGGAAAAGGGCACCAATCGCGCCAAGTTCTTCCGTGGTGAAGTGGACAAGTACACCTGGGTGGATATCGGTTCTTCCTATCTCCCCAGCGAGCTCATCGGAGCCTTCCTCTGGGCGCAGCTCGAGCGCGCCGCCGACATCAATGCCAAACGTCTCAAACTCCGTGCGGCGTATCGCGCGGGTTTCTCCGGCCTCACAGCGCGCGGGCTTGTCGAGCTGCCCCAGGCGGAGCCCCAGGGCGTCACGGCCAACGGGCACATGTTCTATATCCTGACGCGCGACCTCCATACGCGGTCGGCGCTGATACAGCACTTGAGATCGCGCGGCGTGTACGCAGTGTTTCATTACGTGCCGCTGCATTCCTCGCCGGCGGGCCGCCGCTTCGGTCGTGCGACGGGGGATCTTGCCGTCACCGACGACGTTTCGAGCCGCCTGGTGCGGCTGCCGCTTTATTATGAGCTAACCGAGGCCGAGGTGACTGCGATCGCCGCAGAAGTGGCGGCATTCTTCTCCGCGTGAGAGCAGATATCGGCTAAAACGTAACTCAAGAATAAAAAACATTATTAACCGCAGATGAACGCCGATCAACGGTCGTAAATCGTAAATCGTGAGAGGACTAGGGCTGCGGAACGGACTTTCTTGTATGTTCCATTCACTATTCACTCGCTATCCTCGGCGTCCCCGTCACTCGTCACGCATCACTCGTCACTAGCGGTGCTTGATGCTGTTCAATTCCTACGCGTTCATCTTTCTCTTTCTGCCGGTCACGTTCGTCGTCTTCTTCCTGATCGCGCGGGCGAGCCACAAGCTCGCCGCGGGATGGCTGGCGGCGATGTCGCTGTTCTTCTACGGCTGGTGGAATCCGCCGTACGTGACGCTGTTGCTCGCCTCGATCCTTTTCAACTACGTCATGGGCATGGCCATCGCGCACGCCGAGATGCGGGGCGAGGCAAGGCGGAACCGCTGGCTGACGGTTTTCGCGGTCGGCACCGATCTGGCGCTGCTCGGTTACTACAAGTACACCAACTTCTTCCTGGAGAACGTCAACATCCTGCTCGAGGCTGGCCCGCTCAGCCCGGAGATCATCCTGCCGCTCGGGATTTCATTCTTCACTTTCACCCAGATCGCGTTCATCGTCGATGCGCACAAGGGCAAGGTGAAGGAGTACAGCTTTGTCCACTATTGCCTCTTCGTGAGCTACTTCCCGCACCTCATCGCCGGGCCGATCTTCCATCACGCCGAGATGATGCCGCAGTTCGGGCAGGCCTCGACCTACCGGCTGCAGGCGGAGAACGTGGCTGTCGGTCTGACGATCTTCATCATCGGGCTGTTCAAGAAGGTAATTCTGGCGGACGGCATCCAGCCCTACGTCGGCGCGCTCTTCGACCTGCCCAAGACGGGAGTGGAGCCGACCTTTCTCGAGGCGTGGGCCGGCGTGACGGCCTACTCGCTGCAGCTCTATTTCGACTTTTCGGGCTATTCGGACATGGCGATCGGGCTCTCGCGCGTCTTCGGCGTGAAGCTGCCGATCAACTTTCATTCGCCCTACAAGGCGGCGAATATCGCGGAGCTCTGGCAGCGCTGGCACATTACGCTCTCCCGCTTCCTGCGGGAGTATGTATTCACCCCGATGGGTGGACGCCGAAAGAATTGGGCGCCGCGCTACTGGAGCCTCTTTGCCACGATGGTTCTGTGCGGGATCTGGCACGGCGCCGGCTGGACCTACGTCGTGTTCGGCCTGCTGCAGGGGTTCTACTTGTGCGTCAACCAGGCGTGGCGCACGCTGCGCCGGCGCCTGGCGGGCGAGAAGCCGCGTCCGACCCGCTGGGGCCGGGTCGTGGCCTGCCTGCTGACTTTCGCGGCGTGGCTGGTCGGTCTCGCATTCTTCCGGTCGGAGAGCGTGCCGGACGCGCTTGTCCTCGTGCAGAGCATGTTCGGCATGAACGGCTTCGCGCTGCCGGACTACTGGCTTGCGAAATGGGGCGCGCTCGGGCAGTGGCTTGCGGCGAGCGGGGTGCCTTTTACCGAGGCGCGCGGCCTCGTGCGCGGCGGGCTGGTGAACTGGATCATCATCCTGCTTGCCATCGTCTGGTTCGCGCCCAACACCCAGCAGATCATGGCGCACTATAGTCCGGCGCTTCTCCTCCCGCGGGATATGGAGCCGGCGCGCTGGTTTGGCTGGCGGCCCTCGCCGGCGCTGGCCGTGCTCGCCGCGGGGCTTGCGATCGCCGCCATCGTGAATCTGCACCGGCATTCTGAATTTCTTTACTTTCAGTTCTGATATGGGCTGCGCGCGTGCTGGAAGGGGTTTGCGATGACTGACGGTACGGCAACCGGCGTCACGCCCGCGTCGGTCCCGGCCGGGCGGCAAGCCAGCCCCACGTATCTTCTCATCCTGCTGGGGTGTCTTGGTGTCGCGCTTGGCGGGGTGCTTGCGCTCAATCTTTTGCTGGGCCAACGCTCGCTCGGCAGCGTCGAGATGGTCAAGGCTGCCAGCGACTGGCAGCAGATGACGCGGGGCGTGACCTATCCGCCGCCGGTCACGGCCAACCGACCATTCAAGACGCTGCGGCTGCACGACCGAATCCCGGAAATCAACGGCGTGGTGTTCGGCCCTTCGACAGCTATGGGCCTGACCGCCGGCGCGTTTCCGAAGGAAGTGCGCATCTACAACTTCTCACAAACGGCGAACCCGCTCCATTCCACGATCCCCGAGGCGGAGTACGTTGCGCGGCATTTTGGCGAGCGCGTGAAGTGGTTATTCCTGTCCATCGACTGGGCGGTGGGCGTCCCTTACCAGGAAGGCGCGCCCGGCACGATGGACCTGTCGCGCCAAGCGGTGATGAAGGGCAGCGCGCTACCGGAAGTGTCGCTCCAGAGGAAACTGATCGACGCTATTTCCTGGCCGCGGGTGCGGAATCTGTGGCAGCTCCTGCGCGGCGTCTGGCGCTCGGATGACAAGCTCGCGGCATTCCGTCGGGCGTTCTTCGAGATGTCGAGCGGCGACTACCGCTGTCCCGACGGGACATTAGCGCGCGACTTCGACACGATCAACCGCGGCATCTGCGCCGGTTTTCGCTACGACGGCAGCGCGACCTTCACCGACGGCACGCGCGTGAATCCCGATCGGGGCCAGCGGCTCGTGCAGGCGGCGGCTGCGCCGAGTTCGAAATACTCGCGGGCCATCGTCCCCTCGGGAGGCAACCTGAACCCCGCCTTTTTCGAGCGCCTTGCCAGCCTCGCCCGAGCGTATCGAAAGCAGGGAGGCACGCTCGTGCTGTTCGCGCCGCCGCTGATCCCCAGGTTGGAGCAGGCCCTGGCCGAGAGCAAACACGCCGGCATCGTGGTCGGCCGCACGAAGGCGGCGCTTGACGCCTGGGGACGGCGCGAAGGCGTCGTAATTATCGACGCGGGCGCGTCGGAACGCTTCGGTTGCGTGACGCAGGAATTTCTCGATGAGCACCACGCGTTTGGCGAGTGCTATTCAAAGGTCTTTGGCCGGTTCTGGAAGGCGCGTGCGGCGGGTAGGGTGCAACCGGGGCTCTGGCCCCCTTTGACGCGTGGTGAGTCGCGATGAGCTACAGTTCAAAAACATCGGACCGAAGTCGCGCAATCCTCGACAGCTAACCATGACGGAAAAGCGCACCTGGATCCTGTTCGCTATCGCCGCTGCGACGTTCCTGCCGGCGCTGCGTCTGCATTTCGTCGGCGAGGAAGCGATCCTGCCGCTCACCTCGCTCGAGATGTGGGACCACGGCTCCTGGATTACCCACACCATCTACGGGATCAACGCCAAGCACAACCCACTTTTCAACTGGCTCCTGATTCCACTTGCTTCAGCTGCAGGCTGGGAGTACGGACTCGCGCTGTCGCGGCTTATCATGATCGTCTCTGTCGCCCTCAGCGGGCTGGTCCTGGCGAGGCTGGCGCGAGTACTGTTTCACGACGGGGAATTCGCTGCCTTCGCGGCGCTCGTTTACATCACGCTCGGCGACCTGTTTCTCCAACGAGGGTGGCTTGCGTACGTCGATCCGTTGTTCGGTTTGTTCGTGTTCTCGTCTATCGCCGCGCTCTGGCTCGGCGCGGAGCGGCGCAGCGCCGGTTGGCTGGCCGTCGCAGTCGTTGCCGTGACGGCGGCGTTCATGACCAAGGCCATTACCGCCTACGTGTTCTACGGCGCCGCCGGGTTCGTGCTGCTCTTTCGCTCCGAGTACCGCGGGTTTCTGTTGTCCTGGCGGTCGCTCCTCATCCACCTGTTCATGGTGATCGCGCCGGTGCTGTGGTTCGAGGGCGTGCTCGGCGGCAGCGGCCAGGGTGGACGCATGCTGCACGAAGTACTCTACAAGCTGGCGCCGGAGGGTCTCGTTGAGTACCTGGGCAGGCTGGTCACATATCCGCTGGAAACTTTCCTACGCCTGCTGCCGGCGTCTGGACTCGCCGCCTATTTCCTGTGGCGGCGCCGGCTTTCGGTTTCGGAACCAGAGCGGTCCCACTTCCACACTGCGCTCGCGATCGCGGCGCTGAATTTTCTCCCGTACTGGCTTTCGCCCCAGGGCGCGGTGCGCTACTTGATCCCGATCTTTCCCCTGTTTGGGCTGGTGTTGGCGCGAGTGCTGTGGCGCGCGGGACCGGCGGGGACGCGCGCCATGGTGCGCTGGGTGAGCGCCCTCATCGCCCTCAAGCTGGTGTATCTGGTGGTGGCGTACCCGTACTATCAGGCCACGTACCGCGGCGCCAACTACCTGCAGGCCGCGAGTGATATTCATGCACGCGCCAGGGGGTTTACCGTGTACAGCGACGACGGGACCGCTGCCGGCCTTAGCGTCGTCACCCACCTTGATATCATGCGCATCCCGCAATCCCTCGTGACGTACCCGCAGGATGGGTGGAAGGATGGGTTCCTGCTCACTGAACTCGACCCTGCGCGTAAGGGCAAGGTTGTGAAGTCCTACAAGCTCGGTGGCGACGAGTTGTTCCTGGTGTGCCGCGGTGCTGCCTGCGATGCGGCAGGGCGTTAAACCGGCGGGTTTTCCCAGAAGTGAAAGGTGTAACCGGTTTCCTTGAACCGGTAGCCGCAGCGGGCGCATAAATTGAGCGACGGCAGGTTGTTGCAGGAAATCAGGGAGTGCACGAACGTATGGCCCTCGGCCTTGTCCGCGGCGCACGTGGAAAGCCAGAAAAACTCCCCCAGACCAGACGCGGCGTGGTCGGGGGCGAAGCCGGAGACGATCTGGTGATTCTCCTTGCGGGCGAAGAAGGCGATGGGTTTCCCTTTAAGCTGCAGGATGTCAAACCTTACTTTCGAGTCAGCGATCAGGTCACCCATCCAGTACGCAAAGCGGCGGTCCGCGACTGCTGGCGGACACTGGTGATCGACGTGGAAGCGGTCGCCGCTGAACGCCGATTGTGACATTGCAGTCAGCGTCTGCGCCCAGTCCGGCGTCGGTAAGGACAGGGTCAAGAATACCAAATCGTCGCGTTGGTAGCGGCTGGGAATAAATGCGGATGGATTCTGCTCGAACTCCAGGAGCACCGGATTCTTGCGCAGCGCCATCGTGGGCGCCAGCGTGCACTCCACCAGGTAAAAACCGAGCTGCTGCAGCTCGGGTACTGATGCCAGATGCCCCATGGACAAGCGTGCCGCGACGAACAGGCGACTGTGGCGTGCCGCGAGCTCTCGCATTTCGCGTGCGAGCCCTGAAAAATCCGGGGCCTCGAAAAACCCATTCGCCACAGCGTAGCTGGGAACACCGAGGTTTCGGGTTTCCCAAGGGGTCTCCCTGAGCAAGGCGAGAGCGTGCATACGAAGTCCGATCGGAAAGCGGCGATTGCTATAGTGCCATACCCACGCGCGCTACGCGGAGAGGCGCTGCTCGCGTGCTCCGTCATGACGATGTCTCTCACCGGATTCGTTTTCTGCGGGGCGGCATCCGGGCCGCGTGATCGCTCCGGGAAGTGCCGCCCGCGCGGGAATCAGGCCCGGTCGCAGGAAATCAGTTTTCATGACCACCGCTCCGTGCTAACGTGCAACGCGTGGTGGTGCGCCCGCTGCCGGCGGGAGCGCAAAGGAGGCGACAGGGCCTCAAACTCATCCTGACCGGAAACGATGAACAGAAGGCCTCTGCGCGGCGCGCGAGCGCTGCTGCAAAGAATGCTGCTGCGGCGCGCGGTGGTCGCGCGATCCCGCGGCGCAGACCAGGCGTTCCCCAAGCTGCTCTATACGAAACCAGTCGTCAGCGCGGAGCGCACGCTCGCCGTCCGGGCCGCGATCGTTATTGGGTTGCTGCTGCTCGTCATGCTGGTGTTCTGGCTGGACCGCGAGAATCTCCGCGATGCGGCCGACGGGAACGTGAGCTTCACGGACATCGTCTACTTTACGTTCGTAACCGTCACGACGGTCGGCTATGGAGACATCGTGCCGGTCGGCGACCGGGCGCGGCTCATCGACGCCCTACTCGTCACGCCGATCCGGATATTCGTGCTGTTCATCTTTATCGGCACGGCATACCAGTTCGTTTTCCAACGTATCATCGAGGACATGCATATGGACGCGCTTCAGGATTCGCTGAGGGACCATGTCGTCATCTGCGGTTTTGGCTACGCGGGACGGACGGCGGCGCGCGAGATGGTCGCAAAGGGATATCAGGGAAACCAGATCGTGGTCGTGGATGTGCGCTCGGAGCCGCTGGAGGAGGCGGCGCAAGCTGGCTACATTGGTCTGCGCGGCGACGCAACGCGCGACATCGTGATGCGGGAGGCCCGGGTTGCCGCCGCACGGGCGGTGCTCGTGTGCGTGTCGCGCGACGACACTGCGGTGCTCGTCACCTTGACCGCGCGAAGCACCAACAGCAAGGCCCGGATCATCGCATCGATCCGGGACGAGGAGAACCTGTCTCTGGCCCGGAAAGCGGGCGCAGACGAGGTGATCTCACCGGGAAAGCTGGCTGGTTTCCTGATCGCTGATGCCGTCGAGTCCCGCTATACGACGCGTTTCATTACCGACATTCTGACCACGCGCGGCGGCAAGATACAGATCGTGGAGCGCAAGGCGCTTCCGGAAGAGGTAGGGCAGACCGTCTCCGGCGTGAGAGGAAGGCTCCTCGTGGCGATCGAGCGCGACGGGAGCATGCAGGGTTTCTGGGACCACCCGGACGAAGTGATCCAGAGCGGAGACCTCGTTTTTGCCATCGAACCGCATCAGAAACAGTGAACGGTGAACGGTGAACCGAAAAAGGGAATAGGAAATAGGAAATAGGGAATACAAGCAGGCGAGGCGTTGTTGTGTCCACTCGTCACTCGCCGCTCACCGATTCCCGCGATGTTGCGGTCCGCTTGGATGATCGACTGATCACGCCGAGGCTCGACCGCACCGCGTGCATCGGGTAATCTTGCGCACGTCCAAGAGCTGCCTGTTCCGCCACGCGCCCGCGATCGAGGCCGCGTCGTCTGGAAGCCCTCCGGCCATGCAATCCAAGATGGCACCGAAGAAAATGCGCCCCAAGCTACTCGCCATCCTATTCAAATATCTGGGCGACGTTGTTGTCGCGACGCCGGCTCTGCGCGCACTGCGCCAGGCCTTCCCGCAGTGGGAGTTGCACGTGCTCGTGCCCGAGGAAGCCGCGCCGTTGCTCCAGGGGGTTGAGTGGCTCGACCGGATTTGGAGATTTCCGCGGATCCGCGGGCGGCTCAACCTCGGCGCGTCGTTGCCGATGATCAGGCAGTTGCGGCGCGAGCGATTTGCGGTGTCCGTCGATTTAGTCGGGAACGATCGGGGCGCACTGTTGAGCCTCATGGTCGGCGCCAAGCGACGCATCGGCGTTATTGCTCCTGAAGGGTTCTACCTGCGATCGAGGTGCTATACGGATCGCGTGGAGCCATTCGATACGACACGCCACGAGTCTGTCAGAGCATGGGCGGTGACTGCCCCGCTGGGCGTGTCCTTCCCGGAAAACATGACGCTCGAGATCGCGGCAGATCCCCAGCGTGCGTCAGCCGCAGCCGAAGCGCTTGGCGACACGCAAATGCTCTGCTATGTGACTGCCACCCTGCCGAAACGGGAGTGGCCGATCGATTATTGGCTTCAGTTCGCCGAGCGCGCCCGTGCCCTGACCCCAGCGATTGTTTTCACCGGCGGGAGTTCGCCGAGAGAAAAGCAAGTGCTCGCAGCAATCGCGGAGCGGAAGACAAGTGTTGCCATCTTGCCGGCGCCCGAGCCGCTCGAGCTTCTTCTCGCCGTGCTTGCGCAGGCAAAGCTGTTCGTCACCGGCGACACAGGACCGATGCACTTCGCGGCCGCGCTAGGCGTTCCGACCCTGAGTCTGTTCGGGCCCACTTCAGCGATGCGGTGGGCGCCTCTGGGCACGCGGCATCGCTGGATCCAGGGCGGCCTGTGTCCATGCAGCGGTCACGCCGCGATCTGCATTGCGGCGAACCCGTGCGTGAGGCAAATCACCCCAGACCGCGTATACGACGAGTACGCGCGCATGGTGCTCGAGGCGCCAGGTCTCACGCCAACGGCCGGCGCTCAGCGGTTACGGTAGATTTCGGGGTTAAGTGCAGGATCGTTGTACATCTTGAACTGGTAGTACACCCGGAATCCCCGGGTTCCCCGCGCGATCAAGGCGAGCATTTCGTCGAGGGCGCTGGCGAGGTTCGAGCGCTGTTGGCGAATGATGCTCAGCTTCTCCTGGGAGCGCGCGCGCTGCGCCTCTGGCGCGCCCGGCCGTTCCGCCTCTTCCGCCATGTGGTACTCCTTGAGCGCGAGGATCGATAGCCGATCGATGATCATTCCGGGCGTTTCCGAGTTCATCGGCGTGCCTTCGGGAAAGGCAGGGGAGCGCTCGGCGAACCAGATGTCGATCCGCTCGATGCAGTCGTTGCGGCGCTGGTTCCAATGGTCGATGTTGCGCTTCGCCCGGTAGACGAATTCGTAGCCTTGATCGTCGCGGCGCGCCTTGTCCTCGTCGTGCCAGAGCTCGAAGTTGCAGCGGTGTTCTTCCTCGATCAGCTCGAGAAGTCCCGTCCCGGACGGTACAAACGACGTCTGGTGCCACTCGCCGGTCTTGCGCTCCTGCAGCGCGAGAAGCCGCGGTACGTCGACGCTGTCCACGCGGTCGATCGGTTCACTCAAGTGCTCGGGCTCCAGTATCGGCCAAGGTTCAGCCGCGCTCTTCATCGCTCGCCGCAGCGCGGCGGGACTATTATATGAGTGAACGGTGAACTGTGAACAGTAAGCGGCGAAGACGGGATACGCGATCGGATTCTTCTCCGTCACCGTTTACTGTGTACCGTCGACTCTTCGCCGCTCTTCTCCGAGAGGAGCATGAGCTTCACATAGCGATAGTACGAATTCTCGGCATTGATCACAGCCAGCATGAAGCCCTCGCGCCCGTCGAGAAAACCGAGCCGGAAGAAGTAGGTCCTCAGGAACGCCCAAAGGCCGTGCAAGATGGCGGCAGTGAGCGAGCCGCGCTGCCCTTCGCGGTGACGCATCACGGCACTGGCCGTGGAATAGTGGTTGGTCTTGGCCACCATCTTGTGAAGATCGGGAGCCGCCTCATGCAGGATCGGCGCGCTGAGCTTTGCGGTCATACCGTCCACGATCACGCGCTCGTGGACGAGATCATCCGAGAAACGGGCGGAGCCGCGGCGAAAGAGGCGCACCACGTAATCGGGCCACCAACCCGAGTGGCGCATGAAGCGTCCGCAAAAGCTGGAGCGCCGTGGCATTCTGAAGGCGGCCATGCCGCCCGGCGCGGCTATCGAGCGCTCGATCTCGGCGCGCAGCTCCGGGGTTACCCACTCATCCGCGTCGAGCGAGAGCATCCAGTCGCTGCTCGCAAGCGCGAGCGCACGGTTCTTCTGCGGCCCGAAACCAGGCCAGTCTGGCGACTCGTGGACTTTCGCGCCTAGGTCACGGCAGAGGGCAACAGTCCGATCCGTGCTCGCGTGATCGAGCACGATCAGCTCGTCTGCCCAGGCGACCGACTCGAGGCAGCGGCGGATCACCGCTTCCTCGTTCTTGGTGATGATGACGACGGACAGGCTCACCGGTCGTGAATCGTGAATCGTGAATCGTGAATCGAATTGACCGCGCTTCGCGCCACAGCGCTCCTTTTTTCCATTTTCTATTCCCTATTTCCAATTTCCCGTGATTGTAAGCCGGCGTAAAGGAGCCCGGTCATCCAGGCAAAGAGCAGCCCTTCCGTGTGGTCGAGCAGGAAGGAATTGAACAGACAGCCCGCCGCGATGGTTAGCACCAGGCCGCGCGCGAGGTGGGTTTCGAGCGGCGTCGCAAGCCTCGGCGCGAGCCGCCACTGCCGCCAGAAAAGATGCAGAAGCAGCACCAGCCCGATGAGGCCGGTTTGACTCATCATCAGAAGGTACTCGTTGTGCGGGTTGCGCACTTCGTACGGGCTGGTTTCCTTCGTTTTCTCGACATAGGCCTTCGGGAAGCCGCCGGTTCCAACACCGATCACGGGATGGTCCCCGATGATAGCGAGGCTTCCGCGATAGAACTCCAGCCGTCGTCCCAGCGAGGACTCGATGAATACGTTGCCGGGCGTAATCTGCGAGGGCTCGGGGGGCGCGTGCCCGGGCCTAAGCTGCGAGGCCTCGCGCACCATCTGCTGCATTCTCTGCTGGAAGGGCCCGGGAACAACGGCCAGCGTCCCAAACAAGACTGCGCCGACGGCTGCCGCCGCGGCGATGCCACGCCAACCGCGCCAGCCGTAGCCGACATAAAGGGCGAGCAAGGCCATCACGAGATAGCCCGTCGCACCCTGGACCATGAGCGTCACGTTGATGACCGCGAGTACCGCAAGCGCTGCCCAGGTGAGCTGCAGGCGACGGTCGCCGGCAGCAAGGGCAAGATAAGTGAAGAGGAAGGCGGCGAACGCCATCAAGAGGTTGTGCGTGAGCTTGAGCTTGAACACAACCGGAAACATCTCGTTCCCGTGCGTGAACGGCAGTTGCGGAATGACCCCGAGCTTGAAGAGCGTTGACCATAGCAGCACGAGGGCGAGCGAAGCAGCGAGGGCGGTTATTCCCTGGCGGCGCGTGGCGGCATCGCGAAAGAAATGGATCAGCAGGGGAATCCCGAGCAGGTCACTGTATTTGGACAGGAACGACAGCCGGTCTGCGGTGGCAGCCTCGCCGTAAAGGCATCCGATGAGGAGCATCGCATAGAGCGCGAGCGCCGCGAGCACCACGGGGTTATCGCGTATCGCACGCCACTTCTCGGCGTAGGCGCCGCCGAGGGCGAAGCCCACCAGCACCAGACCCAACAGGATACTGTCGAGCGCGACCGAGATCGGCAGTGAGAAACCGAGTGCCACGGCGCACCAGCGCGCGCCGCGATCGGCACCGCTGCTTATCGGCCGGAATATTCCGGAACCCATTTCGCAAGATCGGATTTCACGGTGTCCGTCCCAGGCATGTCGCCGCGCGCGAGCCACGAATCGAGTTCCTGTAACCAGTCCTCGTCCTCAGGGCGTGCCTGCGCGATTTTGAGCTTCGGATGCGGCGTAGGCAGCGTGTTCTCGTCGGCGGCGAGCGGCTCCTCGTAGAGCTTCTCGCCCGGCCTCAATCCCGTATAAGCGATCTTGATGTCTTCTTCGGTGTAACCTGAAAGCTTGATCAGGTCGCGGGCCAGATCGGCAATCTTCACCGGCTCACCCATATCGAGCACGAAGATCTCGCCGCCTTTTCCCATCAGCCCGGCCTGCAGCACGAGCTGAACCGCCTCCGGTATCGACATGAAATAGCGCGTGACTTCCGGGTGCGTGACCGTGATCGGTCCGCCGCCGGCAATCTGCTCGCGGAATTTCGGGATTACGCTGCCCGTCGAGCCCAGCACATTGCCGAAGCGCACCACCACGAAACGCGTCGAGGCTTCTCCGCCACGGGCAGGAAGAGCATGCTGCAGGGCCTGGCATACTAGCTCCGCAAGGCGCTTGCTAGCGCCCATCACGCTGGTGGGATTCACGGCCTTGTCAGTGGAGATGAACACGAACTTCTCCACGCCGTGAGCGATCGCGGCACGCGCCACCACCTCGGTGCCGGTCACATTGTTGAGCACCGCCTCCCAGGCGTTGTCGCTTTCCATCAGCGGCACGTGCTTGTACGCCGCGGCATGGAAAATAACCGCCGGCCGAAATTGCTGGATTACCTGTGCGACACGCGCTGCGTCTTTTACATCACCGATGGTGCAGGCGAGCGGCAGGTTCGGGTAGCGCGTTCCGAATTCCTGCTCTATGGTATAGAGCGCGAATTCGTTCAACTCGAAGAGCACGAGCTGGCTCGGCTCGAAGCGCGCGATCTGGCGGCAAAGCTCCGCACCGATCGAGCCGCCCGCGCCGGTGACCAGAACAGGCCGACTATGCAGCCATTCGCGCATTCGGCCGGCGTCGAGCGACACCGGGTCGCGGCCGAGAAGGTCGTCGAGCTCGACGTGGCGCAGCTGGGAGATCGTAACGCGGCCGCTGACGAGATCGTCGTAGGAGGGCACGGTGAGAACCTGTAGCCCGGCACGTGTGCAGATCTCGAGCGCCTGGCGGCGCGCACCGTGGGAAGCCTCGGGCATGGCAATGATCCCGTGCAGGACGCTCATCTTTTCGCGCCACGTCGCCACGTCATCGAGTCGTCCGAGAACGTTGATGCCGTGGAGTTGGCGCCCAACCAGCGTTGCATCTTCGGCGAAGATTCCCGCAACACGCCATTGCGAACTGCGCGCGAGATCCTTGATCAGGTTGACCGCTGCGTCGGCGGAACCGAGCACAAATACGGGTTCCCGCTGTACCGATATGACGCTCGAAAGCGAGCGTTCCTTCCACGCCCGGTAGGCGATTCGGCTGCCGCCCATGATCATGGCCAGAAAGACCGGGGTCATGATCAGCACCGATCTTGGCACCACAATCTGCATCATGAAGAGCAGCGTGGGAACGGCGATCGCGGCGACGCCCACCGCCAGCAGAATGCGCCGCAGATCCGGCAGACTCGCGAAGCGCCAGATGCCCCGGTACAGCCCGAAAACCCAGAACGCAACCACGTGAAGAGGGAGCACCCACACCAGCGACTCGAGCATGATCTCGGCGTAATACTTCGGGATTTCGAGATTGAAGCGCAGCCAGAACGCGAACATCCACGCGAGCGCGCAGGCCGCCACGTCGTGGGCAAAGGCGAAGGCCACTCTCGAGTTCGGTTTCATCGCTGGCCGCCCATGAAGCCGCGCCAGAGGCGCTCCACTGCAATGATCAGCCCGGTGTACGCAATCGCGGCCCCGGTCAGGCCCAGCCACTGCAACGGCGCCGGTGCAGCCAGTGCGGCCAGTGCAAGGACCCCGCAGGCGAGCATCAGCGCGTACTCGGCAACCGCGGTCGTGCGATGGCCCCAGCCGAGCTGGACCAGCCGCTGATAGTAGTGATCGCGATGGGCTTCCCGCCACTTCTCGCGGCGGCAGACCCGCCGTACCAGCGTGACGCTTGCGTCTACGACGAAGGGCGAGAACACAAGGATCGGAAACCACCACGCCCAGTCGCGTTGAACCCAGCCGATCAGTCCCAGCGCACCGGCGAGGAAACCGAGCGGCACGGAGCCCACGTCGCCCATGAACACCCGGGCCGGAGGGAAATTGAAGACCAGAAACGCAGTGGCGGCGGCAGCGATGCTGAAGTTGACGAGCGCGAACTCGGTGCTGCCCGCGAGCCATGCGGCGATCCCGTAGACGAAAAATCCAAAGAGCGTCATGCCGCCTGCCAACCCGTCGGAGCCGTCCATGAAGTTGTAAACGTTCGCCAACCACGCGATGGCGACGGCAGTGACGAGCGCTGCGAGCGCCCCATAACCATCGAGCAGCATGCTCGCCGAAAAGAGGCCGGCGGCGATCAGATGTACGGTCAGGCGAGCGGGGGCCGGGACGCCCCTAATGTCATCCAGCAGCGACACGGCATAGAGCAGTCCCAGGGCCACCGCCAGCGCGAGTGGAAGATTGGGCGCAATCATCCCCAGGGCGAGCAGGATGCCGGCATGCAGCCCGATACCGCCGGTGCGCGGCACCGGCGTTTCATGCAAGGAGCGCGGATTCGGACGATCGAGCGCGAGAGTGGAAAACCGGCTCCTAAGGAGCCACCAGATGGCGAGCAGGGCGGCGGCGAAGGCCGTCAGCGGAGCCCAGAACGCGGGTGTGAACAAGCGTCACCGCTCCGAATATCCGGTCACGTGAAAGCCTTCCTTCTCGGCGGCAATGACGAGCCGCGCGTCGAGGCACACAAGCTCCATGGCCAAAGGCTGTTGCCCGCTGAGAACAGCTGCCGCGAGCTGGAGGGCGTCGGTGGCGTGCAACGCGTATCCCGGTCCTGAGATCCCGTCAAGGCCTCCAGAGCCGGACTGCGCGCGAGCTGCGAATCGCCTTATCGTGCGTCGCGAGGGGTAGCGCGCGTGCTCTGGCGGTGGCGACGATCATGCGGTCTGCCGGATCACCGTGAAAGGATTCCGG
>JAOTVX010000047.1 GCA_029863175.1 Betaproteobacteria bacterium
TGATGCGTGACGAGTGATGGGTGACGGGTGGCTCGTTCAAATCCTGTGAGTCCCGTTAACGTGGTTTGGCAGGTATTTTAACCGGCGCACGTCGTTCGAGGGCGGAAGGCGGAAGGCGGAAGGCGGAAGGCAGAAGCCGGAAGGCGGAAGGCAGAAGCCGGAAGGCAAAAGGCAAATGGCAAGAAACGCTGACCCGTCACCGGCAAAGCGAAAGGCGAACGTTAGAAGTGTAGAGGAAGACCAAGGGCTCTCCGCCGTATTCCACCCTTGGCGTTGTCTTGGCGTCCCCGGCACCCTTCGCGGTGAAGCTTGGTTGTGAGTCGTCGGCCGTCAGTCGTCACGTGTCACCCGTCACGTTTTGGGAGCAACAGTCAAACCACGCACGCCATTCTTCTCGATCGTTTTCGCGACCAGCCCCGAGGCCTTGATGTCCTCGACGAACTCGCGCAAGTACTTTGCGCCGGCATCGCGGCCCTTTGGGGTGCCGATCGCCTGTTGAACCGCGGTAAAACGCCCTTCGAGAATCTGCGACCCGGGGAGGTTCTCCTGATCCATGACGAGCCGGGGCCTGAGCCCGGCGATGGTTTCGAGCTTGTCCTCGATGAAGCGCTTGAATACGTTATCGGCGCCCACCTCCCGCACGAGCTGGGCGTGTTTGAGGTGCCGTGTCAGGTAGAGGTCGTAGGCGCTCTTTCCCGATATCGCGATGCGTACGCCCTCGCGGTCCACATCGGCGATGGTTTTGATCGGCGATCCGGGCGGCACCAGATAGGTGGCCTCGATCTCCACGTAGGCCGCGGTGAAATCGATCTGGTTCGCGCGCTGCGGTTCGGCACCGAGGAAGCCGACGTCCCAGGCGCCCGTGCTCACCGCATCGGCCAGCGCGCCGGGTGACGGGTAACCGATGACCTCGACGCGAACGCCGAGACGCCGGCCCAGCTCCTTTCCAAGGTCCACGGCAACACCCGTGAACTCGCCGGTCTTGGGATCCTTCGCGGTGAGCAGGAAGTTTCCGAGATTGATGCCAACTCGCAGCGTGCCGGTCGGCGCGAGTTCGGAGCGGACAGCGGGGGAGGGCTCGTTCATTGCTTTTCCTCTAATTTCTCGACGATTGGAACCGCCGCATTAGACACCGAAGGGCCATGCGCTGTCATCCTTGGGTCAAGGCGTGACCTCTGAGCCGTGACCTGTGACCACTGACTGGTTTTGGGTCGCGCGAATCGACGGCGGTGTAGATCTGCGGTTCGCGCAGCTTCCGGCCCACTCACGACTCGGGAGTCGTTGCCGCCCCGGTTTCGTGGGCGGGTGCCAACGCCAAGCCCTGGCAAACGTTCGGCCGGCCACCTAAACGCCCGATACTTCGGATGTCTCAGACAATTCGGCGCTGATCGATTCGAGCCCGGCGGGCTGCATGACAGGCACGATAGGAATGATGCGGCGCGCGCTGGCCTCGGGGTCGCGAACCGCGTTGAAGCCGGGGCAGCGATACAGCACGATCTCCGGCCCGTCGAGCGGGTAGCGGCTACAGTTCGCAAACATCACTTTCCAGAGCTTTTTCCCGTAGATTTGGCAGCGCGACTGCCCCCGCTCGTCGAAGGCCAGGAACACGCAAGCTTGGTCGAGGCAGCATCTGCCGCAGTGCGTGCAGTTGCCGACGATGCGCTCGGGGACGGTGCGCTCGACCGGCGTCAGCCGCCGCGCCACCATGCGCGAGATCGCGCGCGTATGCCAAACGGCGCGGATGTGCCCGATCATGCGCGCGAGCGTTATCCGATAGCGTCGCAAGTAACCGCATTCTCGCAAGGCTGCGGCGGCGAGGATCGGCCATAGCGGTAGTAGCAGCCAGGCGCCGAAAACAACGAAGAACTCGCTCGTTCGGGCCAAGCCCCGGATCGAACCTTCCCTTGCTGCCTCGATTCCGGCCGCGGCGCGCTGCCGCAGGCTGCCTGGCTCAAGCGTCAGGGTATTGCTTTCGCGCATTATCGTTTCGTTCATGTGAAGTTATTCAGCACAGCCGGCCCGAAATAATGCTCTCACCGGCAATCTGACGCGCACCAGGTGACGGTTGGCTTACAAATAGGATACCGATCGATTACGAATTCAATAACTGCACACGGTCCATGTCAAGCAACCGGCAGAGTTTGTGGCATATTTGGTCTCCATCACGTCGTCAGGGCTTTCCATGCCCTTCACAGTTCGCCAGCGGATCCGCATCGGGCTGCGGGTGGTCGTCAGGCCTCAATCGTCCCCCGATTTTTAGGCTGGCTCCATGCCCTTCTTCCGGATCACCGGGGCTGCCGCCGGCGCGGTCAGGAACCTGATCAGCGCCTTCGCCGCATCAGGCTCTTTTACACTCACGTGAAGGCCGGCCGAGAAGGTGGTGATCTGCTGCACGTCGGGGGGCAGCGGGCCGACAAGGTCGATGCCAGGCACGGGCAGCAGCTCGCTCACCTGCTGGAAGCCGATCTCCGCTTCGCCGCGGGCGACCACCGCGCCGGCTGGCTCACCCTGCACCTGCCTGAGCTTGGGCTCCAGCTGGTCCGTGATGCCCATGCGCTGGAACAGGCCGGCGAGGTAAATGCCGCTCGGCCCGGTGGAATAGACGATTGATTTCGCCGCCAGGACCGTGCGCTTGAGCGCCTCACCCGAACTGATGTCCGGTTTCGGCGCGCCGGCCCGGACGGCGACCCCGACGCCCGACGTCGCAAGATCGACGCGGCTGCCGATGATCCCGGCCTTGATGAGCTCGTCGAGTGAAGCTGCCGACAGAATAACGACATCGACCGTCTCGCCGCCCTTTAGGCGGCTCATCATTTGCACGCTTGGCACCCAGAGCGTCGTCACCTTGTTGCCGGTCGTGCGCTCGAATTGCGGCACGAGCTCCAGATACGCTTCCCTGAAGGCTGCGGAGGCCATTACTTTGATTTCGGACATTGGCGTCTTCCTTATTCCCAGGGGATCACAATTGCAAGCGCCCCATGAAGTGATGGAAACTGGTGATGGAAACTCGCGATGGAAACTGGTGATGGGGCGGCTTTGCCTGAAGGATGAAGGCGGAAGTATGACCGGGGGCTTTTCGTGTGTGCCACTCTTGGCGTTGCCTTCGCGACCTTTAGAGCCGTGAGCAGTAACCGCTGACCGGCAACGCGAAAGGCGGAAGTCGGAAGGCAATAACCCTCGTGACCCGTGACCGGAGCTGGTGCGCTTTGTGATTTCTATTTGGAATCCTTCGCGTCCTTGGTGTGCCTGGCGGTAGGGCCTTTATCTTCCTTCGCGGCTTTTGCGCACTTGGCGGTGAAGCTTTTCTGTTCCTTAGCGGCCTTCGCGGTAAAGCTTTTCTTTTCCTTCGCGCCCTTTGCGGTGAAGCTTTTTCGTAACTCGTCACTTCGTAAGGAATTCCGCGCCGCGCGCGGGCGTCAGAAGCTCCCGCCGTATCTCCGCGAGCCTCGTGATGCCGAGCAGCGGCATGCCGTGCAGCAGTAGCGTGCGCAAAAACATGCCGAAAAGCCAGCGCGGGCGGGTAATGCCGTCCCAGGCGAGGCGCACGCTGGGGCGCAGCGGTGTGGTGAAACCGCTGCGCATATTGTTCTCGCGGTTCGCGGCGACAGGCACGTCGACGGTGAGCACGAGCGTGTCGTAGCCCGCGCGCGCGACGCGGTCCACGAGGTCCGTGATGGTGTCGGTCTCGCCGGGAAGATAGGCCTGGAACCACGCGGTCGGTCCTTCTTCCGTCACCCGTTCGAGGGGCGTCAGCGAGGCACCGCTCAGGATCATCGGAACATTGGCGGCGGCCGCGGCGCGGGCGAGCACGAGTCTCTGCGCCGCCCGAGACATAACCAAAGATCGGCCGCGGAATGTAACGCCGCGCTGGCTGCTCAAAATCATCCAGCGCGAGCATGCGGCGCAGAATCCGCGGCGCCTTCCGCTCCGCTCGTGCAGCAGCGTCCCCTGCCTGCGCGGCGGGAGTGGGTTCACTCAATTCTTGTTTGCCAGTTGTCATTTGATTTATTCGTAAATCGTGAGTCGGACTCCGTTTAGAACCCAGAATTAGCCGCAGATAAACGCAGATAAAGACAGATAAACGGCGGCCGAGTTCGAGAACCCTTTCGCCTTTCTTCTTCCGCCTTTCGCCTTCGGGCTGCCCGTCACCCGTCACCCGGCACTGGTCACTGGTCAATGGTCAATGGTCAATGGTCAATGGTCAATGGTCACTTCATATCATGTATTGTATTGGAATTTCCCGCCCAACCAATTGGACAAAGCAGTGATGAGCAAGCCCATCGTCCTGGTGACGTCCACAACCGTGTCGGAGGAGGCGCAGAGCCTGCTGCGCGGGGCCGGCATCGACATCGCCTTCATGCAGGGTCCGATCACCGAGAAGTCCCTGATATCGGAATTCTCGCGCCAGAGCATCACGGCCGTCATCCTGCGCGGGCCTGCACCCTTCACGCCGGCGGTCTTCGCGGCGGCAAAGAATCTGAAGATCATTGCGAAATACGGCGCCGGCATCGACTCCGTCGACCTGCAAAGCGCCACGGCGGGCGGCATTGCCATCATGGTAACGAGTGGCGCCAACGCCGACGGAGTTGCTGAGCATTCGCTCGCCCTTATGCTTGCCCTCGTGCGGGAACTGCCGCGCTTCGACCGTGAGCTGCGCAAAGGTGTCTGGAAAGACCCGCGTTACATCGTGCGGGACTTCCGGGAGCGCACAGTCGGCATTGTGGGCTACGGCCAGATCGGCCAGAGGACGGCCCGGCTGGCGAGCGCCTGCGGGGCCAAGGTCGTCGTCTACTCACGCAGCCGAGCCGAACTGCCGCCGGAGATGATGTGGGAAGACAGCCTCGACGGGCTCCTCGGTCGCGCGGACATCGTGAGCCTGCACTGTCCTCTGACCGATCAGACACGCGGCATGATCGGGCAGAAGCAGTTGGGGTCGATGAAGCCGGGCGCACTTCTCATCAATACCTCGCGGGGCAAGCTGATCGACGAGCCCGCGCTCATCGCCGCGCTGAAAAGCGGACGCCTGGGGGGCGCCGGGCTGGATACCTTCGCGACGGAGCCACCCGACTCCGCAAATCCACTGTTCGCGCTGCCCAACGTGATCTGCACCCCGCATATTGCCTCATCCACGACAGGCGCCGGTGTCCAGATGGGCACCATCGCCGCTAACAGTATTATCAGCTGCTTGCGCGGGGAGATATTCGACCGGCGGAATCTCATCAATCCGCAAGTGCTCGAGAAGCGCGACGGGTGACGGGTGACGGTTGATCAGTGAAGAGAGTTTTGTTCAAAGTTCCATTTCGATCGTTTGCGTTGCCGGGACGGTTCCTGGCGCTGCTGCTGGCCGCCGGAACGCCCGCACTGGCGGACGAGGAGATACGGGTCATAGAGACCCGGAGCATTCCCATCGAGCAAGTCCCGGTAGCGAACGGCGCGTCGCACGAGTTCCGGTTGTCGCTCTACACGTTTTCCGGGACGCGCTGGTCGGGCGAGGAGATCGAAGCGGCGGCACTCAAGGGAGCGGGCCTGCTGGCGCAATGCGGCGTCGCGCTTTCCGGCGCCGAGCTGCGGGTTGTCGAGGCGCCGCGCCGGTACCGTTCTTATTACACACCGGTATCGCGCGAATTGTTGCAGCGGATAAAGGTCCACAAGCCCGCCATATTTTTTGTCGATGACACGCACAACAACCCGGCGTTCGAGGCGGAGGCCATTGGACGCAAAAACGCCCGCACCCAGCCGGAACTCGCCGATACCGTCTGGGTCGCGCACGGCGCGCGGGACCTGCCGCAGACGTTGGCTCATGAGCTGGTACATGTCCTGTCTAACGACGGCGGTCACAGCAATGAGCCGGGCAATCTTATGCGCGCCCACACCTCCTGGCGCAACACGCATCTCACCGATACGCAATGTGTCCGATTGCGCTCGCGGGGTGAGGCGAACGGCCTTCTCGCAGCCAGGCCCAGCGCTCCGCGGTAGCGGCAGCAAGCCGAGCAAAATCCGTGATCCGTGATTGACCTGGGTTCTTGTCATCCGAAGCGGTCTCAAAAGGCCGCAGCCGTCCGAACACCACCAACCACGGAACCACGGAGAAGGGCGCGGAACGTAACTCATCCTCGCTTATTTTTTTTACTTTCGTCCGTGTATTTCCGTGTGATTCCATGGCTGTAATCGATCTTGAGGTTGCTTTTAGTCACCGGCTTTTGACTCATCACTCATCACTGATCACTCGTCACCCGTCACTCATCAATTTGTCACCTCGTGCGTCCGCTGAACGCCAGCAGCCCGGCGGTTACTGCGAGCAGGGTCATGGCGCTTAAGGCGAGCGACCAGTGAATACCGATCATGCCGCCCACGACACCAATGGTAACGCCGCTGAAGGCGCGTAGGCCGAGCGCGGACATGTTGTAGAGGCCGATCACGCGGCCGCGGATGTGCACGGGCGCTTGCAGTTGCACCAGCGTCATCGCCATCGCGTTGAACGAGAGCTCCAGAAACCCCGCCACGAATAGCAGTATGAGGGCAATCTCGTAAACGGGGGCAATCGCGAACCCGCCGATTGCGAGACACCAGAGAAAAGCGAGGCCGAGCGCGGTGCGCGGGTTCGGCGGAAGCAATCCGCGGCTCTCGAGAACGATGCCGGCCAAAAAAGCGCCCGCAGCATTCGCGGCGAGCAGCATGCTGTAGGACACGCCAACATTGTCCTGGCCGAGGTCATGCGCGAAGCCGGGCATCTGCGCCTGATAGCCTTGACCGATGAAAAACGAGGCGCAGCCTGCGAGCAGGATCATGGACACGATCGTCGGGTTTCCGGCGACATCGCGGATCGTGCCGGTAATGTCGCCGAAGCCGCGCACGACACGCGCAGGCGGTGTGTAGTCCTTTCTGAACCGCGGGCCGTACGGCGCCTTCCACAGCCACAGCACCATCGGCAGGTAGATGAGCGCGTTGATCAAGATTCCGATCGAGGGCCCGAGCGCGAGCATCAGACCCCCGCCGACCGCCGGGCCGAGAAATATTCCAAGCCAGCGCGCCGTGGCGCTCAAGCGCACCGCGCTTTGCAGATGCGCCGGTCCCACAATGTCGTGTATCAGCATTTGGGAGGCCGGGGCCCACAGCACGCCAGCGAAGCCGTGGATGACCAGCAGCACGCACGCGTGCCAAACCTGGAGCGTGTCGGTGACGAAGAGCACGCCCCAGGCGAGCGACACGATAACGAACAGGCCCATGCCGAGTTGGATGACGCGCCGAGGGTCGAAGCGGTCGGCGAGATGTCCGGAATAGACCGAGAACAGCAGAAACGGCACCCAGTGCGAGATGACAGCGAACCCCCCGAGTTCCGGCGACTGGAACTTCTCGAAGATCACCCAGTAGCTGATGACGTGCTCGATGTTGTCCGCCATCATCGCCAGCGCCGTGGTGACGAAGTACACCCGGTAGCCGGGGTGGCGGAGCGCGGCGAACGATAGCCGCGGAACGGCGGGCGGTGCGGCGCTTTCTTGCGGACGGGCCAAGCGTTACTTTCTGCTCGGTATTGGCGAAGGCGCCACTATATCAAGGCCGAGGCCAGTTCCAAGTTCAATGTTCAAAGCGGGGAACTTCGTATTCGTGAGTCGTCCGACTTTGCTTGAACCTTGAACAAGCTCGCGTTCAGTGGTCAGCCGGCAGCCAGCTCCGCAATATCGACCGAAGAGGATCCAATCTCCTGCATCAGAACCTCCGCTGGCGGTTCTTGCTCGGCCTCGGTCCGCTCTGCCGCCGGCTTCAGCTGCGCCTCGAGGTAGGCGCCCAGCCTGCGCGCGCGCGAGACGATGCGCTCACCGAACACACGCCGCTCGGCCTCGTAGCGCGCAAGCGACGCGTCGACATCGTCGCCGGTCTTCTTGAGCGCCGCGGCAAGGCACTCGGCGTCTAGCGCCGCTTTGGTGACGCCCATGCCCACGTGGGGCCGTGCCATGAACGCGGCGTCGCCCAACAGTGCGACGCGACCCAGGGTCATCGCGGGTGACTCGAGATCAAAGATGGCGTGGAAGAACGGCTGCTCCGTTCGCTCGACAATTCCTGCGATCTGGGGCGCTAGCAGCGCGCGGGCGGTGGTTTTGATATCGGCAACGACCTCGGCGCGGATCAGCGGGGGTGGAATCGCGATGCCGTGGCAGTGCCCGGTGGCGTCGGTGCAGAGCTGCGGGAGCGCGCGATCGGGGTCCGTCGGCCGGTACCAGATGTGGTTGTAGCCGCGATGTCCCGGCCGCGTGTCGTTGTCGCTTCCCGGCACGGGGTAGGAGAGCATCATCTCGCCCTCGGGCAGGCAGAACGTATAGCACTCGAAAAGCTCGCGGTGGACGTCAGGCGGGAACGACGACTCATCGACAAGCCCGCGCCACGCGACATAGCCCGCGTAGCGCGGTTGCGCCTCGGGCATGAGGATCCCGCGCACGGTCGAGCGGATGCCGTCCGCCCCGACGAGCAGTTCGCCGCGCGCACGCGAGCCGTCGGCGAACACGGCCGTGACACCGCCCGCGTCCTGCTTGACGCCGGTGAGCTGCATTCCGAAGTGATAGTTCCCGGCCGGAAGCGCGTCCTTAAGGAGCCGGTAGATGCGGGACCAGGCACTCATGCGTTGCGGCTTTCGCATCTCGTGGATGACGCGGCCGCTGCGGTCGAGGCAAATGCGATCCTCCACCATGACGCTGACTGTTCCGTCCACGGGCAGGCCGAGCCGCCCTAGCGCCACGTGCAATTCATCATGGGTGCCGATCCCCGCGCCGCGGCTCGCAAGATCGTCCCCGACGCGCTCGAACACGTCCACGTCCCATCCGCTGCGGCGAAGCCAGTTGGCGGCGAGGAGGCCGCCGAGGGAGCCGCCGATGACGATTGCGCGCTGCTTCATACGAGAAGGAGGTGATGAAAGATGGTGATGATTAATGGTGATGATTAATGGTGATGAAAAAGGGTGATGAAAAATGGTGATGAAAAATGGTGATGAAAAATGGTGATGAAAACCGTCAGCAGGTTTGTAGTGCCCTACGCATCACCAGTATCTCATCACCAGTTTCCATCACCAGTACCCATCACCGTTTCTTCAGCGTGATGCCCACTCCTGCAGCGTCCATGTTGACGAATACCGTTTCGAGCGCTGGATCCGTTGTGACAGCGCGAACATACTCGGGGTCGGGGGGAGGCGAGGCCATATTATGAGCGACGATCAAGCCGCCGGCGCGAACGAGAGGCAGCAGCTTGCGCAGGTAGTCGGGATAGCCTCCCTTATCGGCGTCGATGAAAACCAGGTCGACCGGATCGTTGAGCTTCGTGACTTCCTCATGCGCGTCGCCGAGCACGAGAGCAGCCAGGGCGCCGACGCCGGCGCGCTCGAAGTTTTCGCGCGCCGTCGTGTGGCGGCCCTCATCGATTTCGTAGGTCACGAGCTTCCCGCCCGCCTTTCTCAACGCGAGCAGCAGCCACAGCCCGGAGTAACCGGTCGAAGTGCCGAGCTCAACGATGCGCTGTGCGCCGATAGATTCAGCGAGGATGCGCAGCAACCGGCCGTCTTCGGGCGGGACGCTGAGGTAGCGGTGGTTGCGGTAGACGTCCTCGATGACGTCGAGAATGCGGCGCTCCTCGGCGGAGTGGGGCCTGGGTGACCCTTCCGCCGCGTTTCCGCGCTGGCGGTACTGGGCCCGCGCTAATGCTGTGGGAATCAGCGCCGCCAGGCCTGCGGCGGCGCCCAGTGCGCGGCGGCGGGACGGATCGCGCGGCTTCGACATCGCCTATGAGAACCTACAAAAAGAGGGCCACCAGTTTAACGCCAGGGGCCTTAGCGCTCCAGCGCCGGGAGGGCGCGAGAAAGACCGCGGAAGCTTCGAGTATGATGGGCGAAACGAAGGCTGCGAGGGGTTCGTGCCCGTACGCGTTGCGTTCATCGGATTCGGCGAGGTCGCGGCGGCGTTTGCCGCGGCGCTGGCGCAGCGCGGCGTCCCGGTCCGGGCATACGATGTGCTGCTGGAGCGGCCCGAAGGACGGGAGCGCCTGGAGGCGCGGGCGCGCGGCGCGGCGGTCCAGTTCTCCGCGCTTCCGCAGGCGCTCGTCGATGCCCACTTCGTGTTCTCAACGGTGACGACGACGGTTGCGCGGGAGGCGGCGCGCCTTTGCGCCGCGCACCTGGTTTCGGGGCAGACCTACGTCGACTTCAACGCGACCGAGCCGTCAGTCAAGAGCGAGATCGCGCGCATCGTCGCGCCCAGCGGAGCGGACTTCGTCGAGGGTGCGGTGCTCGGCGCGGTCGGGTTAACGGGTGCCCGCACCGAGATCCTGCTCGGCGGGCCGCATGGCGAGCGCGCGGCTCGCGAGCTCGCGAACGAGCTCGGCTTGAACGTGCGCTTCTACAGCAAGGACATCGGCCAGGCCTCGACTTTCAAGATGCTGCGCAGCGTCTTCTCGAAGGGACTCGAGGCGCTGCTGCTCGAGTTTCTTGTCGCGGGCGAGCGGGCCGGCATTCGTGAAGACCTGTGGCGAGAGGTGACCGATCTCTTCGATAAGAACCGGTTCATGACAGTAGCGGCCAACTGGGTCTGCAGCCACGCGGTCGCGCATGAGCGCCGTCATCACGAGATGGCGGATGTCGCCGGCGTGCTGCGCAGGCTCGGCGTGGATCCGGTGTTGACCGCGGCGACGGAGGCTGTGTTCGGGCGCTCCGTCGAACTGGGGATGAAGAATGCATTTGCGACCCGGCCGGAACGGATGGAGGACGTGATCCGCTTCCTCGAGGAACGTACGCAACTCGATGCGAAACGGAACGGCATCGAAGGCGATGCCTGAGCTCATGAAAACAAACCGCATGAAAGCAAAGCTCCTCGCCGGCGAGCCCGTGTTCGGGGCTTCGGTGATGATTCCTTCACCGCAGCTCGTCGAGATGCTCGGCGCCTTCGGCTTCGACTGGGTGCTGCTCGACTGTGAGCACGGCACACTCACGCTCGAGAGCGTGGAGCTGATGGCGATGGCGGCTGAAGCGAGTGGCATCACCGCGATCGCCCGCCCCGTGACACGCAGCGCCGAACACATCCTGCAGGTGCTCGACCGCGGCGTAATGGGCGTGCAGGTGCCGCACGTAAACACCGCGGCGGATGCGCGGGAAGTCGTCCAGGCCGTGAAGTACTACCCGAGCGGGCAGCGCGGCCTCGCGGCAGGAACCCGCGCCGCGGTCTACGACGCGCACGGCACTATGGTCGACTACGTTCGCGCCGCCAACGAGCAGACGTTGATCGCGATTCAGCTCGAGGAACGCGAGGCCATCGACAACCTGGACGACCTGCTGAAGGTCGACGGCGTGGACGTGTTTTTCATCGGCCCGTCGGATCTCTCTCAATCGATGGGGCACCCCGGCAATCCCAAGGCCGCGCCCGTCGCGAAGGCGATCAACTGCAGCTTCGAACGGATCGTCGCGGCGGGCCGCATCCCGGGAACGCCTGCGACGGCCGAGAGTGTTGCCGGCGTCCTCAAGCAGGGCGTGCGCTATATCTATACCCACGTGCCGCGGTTGATTGCGGCGAGCGCCAAGGCTTTTTTCGAGAAGGCCCGCCCCTCAGGGGATGCCAGCTGATACCGCATGACTGGCGACTAATCGTTCGAGCTTCTGTTTACTGTTCCATCCAGCGATCAGGGCTGAAGCGACGATCCGGCGTAGCGGGTTTAGCGCCGGTCACCCCTCAAGCCCTCATGCGGAGGGGGTTCAGGCCTAGTCCCTGGTCGCAAGTCACGCTCATGAGGCAAACGCAGGCCCGCCGATAGAATCTTTGATCCTGGTCAAAAACGCTTCGTACCGAGGGCGTAGCTTGTCAGAGTGCTATAGCCGTAAGGAGGTGGGGCATGACATTCATGACAGCGATGGTTCTGGCGGCGGCCTTTGTTGTGGCTCTTTCCCTGGCGCTCGGCGTGACCTCCATGGCGAAGGGAGGCGAGGTCGCGCATCACACCAGCGGCGAATGGATGGTGGCGCGCGTCGGCTTACAGGCGCTGGCGCTGGCACTGCTGTTGCTCTCGCTGTTATAGCAACGCGCGCTCGACTCGCGCAGGCGCCCCGGCCAGGCACCGCGGTTACCGCTCGATTTTTCCGTTGGGCTCCCCGTGCGGCCGTTAGCGTCAGATGTAGCTCTGGTAGCGCGGGTCGTACATTTGCGCCTTGATATGCGCCGCTAGGTCGCTCGGCGCCGCGCCGGTGCTCAGGCTGCGCCGGTGAGCGACTTCGGCGACGGCGATGGCAATGTTGCCCGACACCTCCCGGATGCGCGGCAGCGCCGGGTAGAGGCTGCCCTGCGCGAGGTCCGTCTCGGTCACGTCGTGCGCCAGAGAATGCGCCGCCGTCATGAACATCTCGTCCGTGATGCGCTGCGCGCCGCTCGCGATCGCGCCGAGCCCGACGCCAGGGAAGATGTAGGAATTGTTGCCCTGGCGCGGGACAAAGGTCTGGCCGTTCACGGTCACGGGGTCGAAGGGGCTGCCACAGGCAAAGAGCGCCCGGCCCCCAGTGTAGCGGTACGCTTCCTCGGCCGTGCATTCCGCTTTCGACGTCGGGTTGGAGAGCGCGAAGATGATCGGCCGCTCGTTCAGGCGCGCCATTTCCTCGAGCACTTCCCGCGTGAAGGTGCCACCGACCGCAGCGACCCCAATGATCGCAGTGGGCCTGAGGGCCTTGATGACCGAGAGGAAATCGCCAACGGGCGCGTGCTCGTGCGCGTAGGGCAGCTTGTGCTCGACAAGATCCGTGCGGCTCTTGACGACGAGCCCGCGGGAGTCCACCAGCCAGCAGTGGCGGCGCGCATCATCCTCTTTCATGCCCTGCGACGCCATTGCGGAGGCCACAAGATCGGCGATGCCCGCGGCCGCTTCACCCGCGCCAAGAAACAGAATCCTCTGGTCGGTCAGCTTGCCGGCGGTAACGCGCAGCGCGGAAAAAATTCCAGCGAGCGCGACGGCCGCGGTGCCCTGGATATCGTCGTTGAACGTCGGGATGCGCTCGCGGTACCGGTTGAGAAACCGGAATGCATTATGGTTGGCGAAGTCCTCGAACTGGATCACCACGCCCGGAAATACTTTCTGCGCCGCGGTAATGAATTCCTCCACCAGCTCGTCGTAGGCGCTTCCGCGCAGCCGGCGCTCGCGCACGCCGATGTAGAACGGGTCGTCAAGCAGCTCCATGTTGTTGGTGCCGACATCCAGCATCACCGGCAGGCAGGCGTTGGGATGCACGCCGGCGCAGGCGACGTAGAGTGACAGCTTGCCGACCGGGATCCCCATGCCGTTCGCGCCGAGGTCGCCCAGCCCGAGAATGCGCTCGCCGTCGGTCACCACGATGATCCCGGCGCGGTAGGGCCAGTTCTCCAGCACCTTCGCAACCCGGCCCCGGTCGCGCACGGAGATGAACATCCCGCGCGGGCGCTGGTAGATGTGCCCGAAGCGCTGGCAGGCGAGCCCCACGGTCGGGGTGTAGATAAGCGGCTGCATCTCGTCGATGTTGTCGCAGATGACGCGAAAGAACAGGGCCTCGTTGCGATCGTGCAAGGCGTTCAGCGCCACAAACTTCTCGAGATCGTTCGGCAGCCCCCGCAGGTTCTCGAGGATGCGCGCGACCTGCTGTTCCTGGGAGAGCACGACCGATGGCAGCAGCCCGCGCAGCTTGAGCGCGTCGCGCTCGCGCTCGGTGAACGCGGTTCCCTTGTTGAGCGCCGGATCGCGCAGCAGCGAGAGGCCTCGGTGGTTTTCCGAAACCACGGGCGTATCGTGTCTATTTTGTTCTGGCATGGTAATTGTCCTCCTCGAATAGCGGAACCAGCATGTGCAATAAATTAATCTTGCGCCGCCACGGGCCGGGCTTCTTGATGCAGATCAAACGCGCCGCGGCTGCCCGCGACGCGCGTCAGGCGGGTCTTCACGGTCCGCAATGGCGCGGCCCCGGCTGGGGCGTTCCGCAAGGATCCGGGAGCGACCTCTGGGCAGCGGGGGCGTCTACTGGACCTTGATGGGAAAGGGTGATGATTCCGGGTGATGTACACAGCCGATGACGCTTCCTTATCCTTTTCTCTTATCACATTTATCATCACCAATTCCCATCACCACTTCCTGCCACCAGTCAGGCCTGCGCGGAGCCGGCAGGGGCGATGGCGCGTTCGAGGAAACCCGTAAAGATCGCGGCGATCTCGTCGTCCTTCTCCTGCCACTCCTCCGGGGGCACCAGGTCCATGTCCTCGTCCTTGTCGAAGAGCTCGTGCAGCTCGCAGTCCGGGAGCAGCCGTGCCAGGTTCCGGCCGGTTTTGATGTCATGGGTCCGGTCGTTGCCGGGAATGACGCAGGCCGGGAGCTTGATGGACTTCAGGTCCGCCTCGGAGGCGCCGATGATCGGCAGCTCGGCGCCCTGGAGAAAATATTCGCGCCAGCGTGACATGGCCTCGATGAAGTGCTTCGAATCCATCTTCATCAGATAGTCGCGGTTGGCGCCGCGTGCCGCGATGCGCTCCTGCCAGTGCTCTGTTGCGCACACTGCGGCCATGCCGCCGCTTTCTGCAGCCTCGATGTACTGCGTGTAGTACTGGCGCGCCAACCGCTGCGCGGCAAACTGGCCGCCGGTAATGCGCCACAGCAAGAGGGCGGTGACGAGCTTCGCGTAGCGCAGGGTGAAAAGGATGGCGAGCCGGCAGCCCGAAGAGCCGCCGCCGATAATCGCGGGAAGGGCGCCGAGCTGCCCCAGCAACTCGTGCAGATCATCCGCCCAGATCTCGTTCTCGGGATCGTTTCCGCCGATGGTCACGTCGGAGGCCCCGCAGTTGCGCCGGTCGTGAATGACGACGCGATACCCGGAGTCGGCCATGCGCTGCGCGAGCGGCTTCACGCCCTGCAGCGGGCGCCTGCCGCCGGGCGAGAGCGCCATCCAGGGCCCTTTCGTGCCGAGCACCTCGTAGTTGATGTGGACGCCTCTTACATTCGCGCTTGGCATCGATCTTCTCCCCGGACAGGACTGTTGGCAGTCTTAGGAAATGGTGACGAATAATGGTGATGACTAATGGTGATGAAAAATGGTGATGAAAAGCGATCAGTTAGGAAGGCGAATGGACGGGGTTTCGTCCATCACCAGTACTCATCACCGGTCTTCATCACCAGTATCCCATCACTCGTTGTAAGGCGTCAGCCGCGTCCGACAAAGGGCATCTTCGTCGCCATGATCGTCATGAACTGGACGTTCACGTCGAGCGGTAGATTGGCCATGAAGAGCGCGGCATTGCCGACATGGTGCACGTCCATGCGTGGCTCCGGCGTGATCGTGCCGTTGGCCTGCATGACGCCTTTGGCCATGCGCTCGGTCAACGGCGTGATGGCGTTGCCGATGTCGATTTGCCCGCACGCGATGTCGTACTTGCGCCCGTCGAGCGAGATCGTCTTGGTAATGCCGGTGACCCCGTGTTTCGTCGCCGTGTAGGCGATCGAATTGGGACGGGGCGTGTGGGCGGAGATCGAGCCGTTGTTGATGATGCGCCCGCCGCGCGGATCCTGGTCCTTCATGATGCGGAACGCCTCCTGCGCGCAGATGAACATGCCGGTGAGATTCACGTCTACGACACCTTGCCATTGCTCGAAGGTGAGATCTTCCAGGGGCGCCGTCGCGCCGCCGCCGGCGTTGTTGAAGAGCACATCGAGCCGGCCGAACTGCTGCTTCACGGCGGCGAAC
Source organism: Betaproteobacteria bacterium (assembly GCA_029863175.1). The sequence continues at coordinate 15,710 of JAOTVX010000047.1, forward strand.
AGCGCCCGCACGGCGTCGAGCTTGCCCACGTCGGTCGGCACGACAAGTGCGTTCTTGCCGACCGGCCCGGCTTCCGCAACGGTCTGCTCGAGCATTTCCTTGCGGCGCCCGGCGAGCGCGACCCGGTAGCCGTCCTTGAGGAACGCGAGCGCGACCGCCCGGCCGATTCCGGTGCCGGCGCCGGTGACGACGGCGGATTTGGTCGGTGATGCCATCTATCTGTCTCCGCTTTGAACTGGTGATGATTAATGGTGATGAAAGATGGTGATGATTAATGGTGATAATAACCGCCGCTCGCGAGAGCGAGGGGTAGGGTTTTGCCCATCACCAGTACTCATCACCAGTTTCCATCACCAGTACCCATCACTTCTTATGCAGGTATAAGAGGCGTAAATGGTAACGCATGCGCCGCCATGCGCGCGAGCCGCGTAAAATGGGGTCTTTCGAGGATTCATCGGGGCGGGGAGGTTGCGTGGAAGCGGTCGGGGTAATCGGTACGGGACTGATGGGTACGGCGTGCATCGAGCGCCTCAAAGGGACAGGCCTCGACGTCGTCGCCTACGACGTGGACGAAGCGAAGCGCGCAGCGGCGGCGAAGCTCGGCGCGCGCGCCGTGGTATCGGTTGCGGAGGTCGCCAGGCAGTGCGAGAGGATCGTGCTGTGCGTTTTCACGACCGACCAGGTCGAGCAGGTCATCGAGGGTACGGGCGGAATCGCCGAGGCCGCCCGCAAGGAACCACGGATTGTGATCTGCACCAGCACCTGCGACCCGGACCGGCTGGCCGCGCTCGCGTCCCGGGTGGAAGCCCATGGCGTGCACTTCCTCGAAGTGCCGATCTCGGGCACCAGCCGCCAGGTGGCGGAAGGTGATGGCGTCGGGCTCGTTGGCGGCGATCGCGCAGCCATGGAACGCGCAGCGCCAGTGCTCGATGCGATCTGCCCGCGGCGCTTTCACTTGGGTGCGGTGGGAAACGGCTCCCGTACCAAGCTTGCCGTGAATCTCATCCTGGGCATCAATCGCGCGGCGATGGCCGAAGGCTTTGCCTTCGCGGAGCGCCTGGGCCTCGACACGCTCGCGTTCCTCGAGGTCGCCAAGGCCTCCGCGTGTCATTCGCAGGTCATGGACGTGAAGGGGCACATGATGGCGCGCCGCGAGTTCGACAACGTCCAGGGCCGCGTGGACCAGTCACTGAAAGATTTCAAGCTAATGCTCGAACAGGCCAGCAAGGCCGGGCAGGCTCTGCCGTTCGCCACGATCTATGCGCGGATGCTCGAGGATTGCGTCCAGAACGGCGAGGGTGCCTGGGACAACATGGCCATTCTCGAGGCCATACGCCGCCGCCGAGCGCTGTAAAAAATGGTGATGATGAATGGTGATGATAGGTGGTGATTGAGAAGCGCCTTATCCGGCCTGTCACCAGTTCCCATCACCAGTTTCCATCACTTACTCATCAAGGCACTAGCCGGCGCGGAACCGCCGCACCTGCTCCTCATTCACTTCCACGCCAAGCCCCGGACCCCGCGGACGGGCGACGCGGCCGCGCTCGACGCGTAGCGGAGTCACGGCCAGGTCCTCGGCAAGATAGTGGTTGGTAATGCTCAAGCCCCAGTTCAGATTGGGTGCCAGGCAGGCGAGCTGCACGATCGCCGCCGCCCCCAGGCTGGATTCGGCGACCTTGCACGCAAGATTGATATTGAGGCCCAGCGCCGCGCACACCGACATGGCGTGCACCGTGACCCCAATGCCGCCCAGCTTGATCGTCTTGATGTTGGCGCCGTGGATTGCGCCCAAGCGGTGCAGCGCGATGATGTTGGCGATGCTCGCGATCGACTCATCGGCGCACTGCGGAATCGGGCTCTCTCGCGCCAGCGCAGCCATGCCCTCGAAATCCTCGGCGGCGAGTGGCTGTTCCATGAAGAGCAGGTTGGCCTCGCGGGCGCATTCGGCGAAACGCCGGGCATCGGCGTATTGCATTCCCATATTGGCGTCCGCACACAGCGCAACCGTGTCGCCAAGGTGGCGTCGAACTGCGATTGCCGCCGCAGCCTCTTCGGCCGGCGCCTTGATCCCGATCTTGAGCTTGAAAAAGGTCCAGCCCTCCTTCAGCTTGCCCGCAGCCTCCGCGATATCGTCCTCGACCCTGGGATTGCCGAGCAGGTACATCGGCTCGGCATCATCGCGCAGCGCCCCTCCGAAGAGGTCGCAGAGCGAGACGCCGAAGTGGCGCCCGACGAGGTCGTTGAGGGCCATGTCGAGCGCGCATTTCGCCCCAGTGTTGTGCAGCAGCGCACCCGCGCAACGGGCCGCCAGTCCGGCACGATTGAGCGCATCCTGTCCGCGCACGAGCGGCGCGAGGTGATCGGCCACGGCGGCAACCATTCCGGGCAGCATGTCGCCGGTCATGAGCGGTGCGGCCGAAGCTTCGCCCCAGCCGACGAGACCGTTCGCGGCCTCGATCCGTACCAGCAGCGATTGCGAGCGCTCGATGCGCTCGCCCGCCATGACGACGGGCTTCTTCAGCGGCAGCGCGACGGGGATCGCATCCACGCGCGCGATGGTGAGCGGAGCCGCGGCGGTGCGCGCCGCAGCCGGGAATGACGATGCTGCAGTGAGAGCCATGGTCTTCTCCAAGGATCGTGTCCTTCTTTATAGCCCCGTCGCCAAAGTAGATCAATCCTCGGCGCCCGCGTCTTAACCCACGCGCCCGTCGACACGAGGGCGGGTGAGTATGGGCCAGTACGCGACGGTGAAGATTGCAAAGGCGAGGGACCACAGCACGCCAGAAACCCCGGTGGCCGCCAGGTAGACGGCCGGCCACGCTATGGGCAAGAGCACGCGCGCCGCGGCGGCAAGCTGGATCAGCACATAGGACGCAGTTTCGGCGCGCCCGGCAGCAAGCGCGCGGCCCGTGTGCCCCAGGGCGGTACGCGTCATCATTCCCAGCGTCATGCCGCCGATCGCGCCAATGGTGAGCGCGTGCGTTGCGAGCCCCGGTGTGATCCAGTCGAATCCGGCTGCGGCACGCAGCGCAAGGTGCACGACGATCCAGGCGTAGGAAGCGTGCAGGATCCAGAGCAGCGGATTGCGGCGCGCCCGGAACGGCGACCAGAGCACGAGCCGCGCGCCGTGGGCAAGGGCGCCCGCCGCCGCGACCACCGCGGCGAGCTGCGCGTGACCGTAGAGGTCCGCAGCAAGGAGGACGAGCACGGTGCCAAGCGCTGCGACTTCGACGGCGCGCATCCGGCGCGCGCCAGCGCCCGGTACCGTATTGTTGGTGAACATCGGCACGACGCGACCGGCGATGACCGCGATGATGAAGAGCACGATATCGAGGCCGACGGCCAGCGCCTGTGCCGGGGAGAATGGCGCGGTGCCGAGCAGCGCGGTGTAAAAAGCGAGGTTGGCGGCGCCGAGGGCCAGCACGAGGAAGACGAAGAAGAAGTTGCGGGAAAGGCCCGAGCCGATGAGCGGGCGGCCGATGCCGGCTGCCACCCCGAGCGCGAACAGCGTGTCGGTGAGCATGGCCCATTCGCGCCACGAAGTGAGCGCGAGCACGCGCCCGCCAAGCCAGACGGCCGCGAGCAGCGCAAGGGGCACTCCGGTAGGCGTTGGCAGCTGCGTCCAGTTTCGAACAGCGGTGAAAAGAAAACCCGTCATGACCGCGAACGCGTAACCAAAAAGCATCTCGTGCGCGTGCCAGTGGGATCCCTCCAGCAGGTATGCGGCTGGAACATGGGCCGAGAACTGCGCGGCCCAGAGCCCGATGCTCAAGGCTCCGAACGCGCCCGCCAGCAGATAGAACGGGCGGAATCCCAGGGCGAGTACGGCGAACCGCGCCGGCTTTGAGGGCTTTCGTGGGGCTGGCGGAGGCACGACAGGGACATTCATGACTATTGGCCAAAAGCGATCTCAATAAATACAAGAAACAAGACTAGCCGCAGATAAACGCCGATGAGTCGAGTAAATAGAAAATGGCAAATAGTAAATGGCAGAAACGCTTGAACCGGCATGCATGCTCCTACTATTTCCTGTTTCCCCATTCCCTATTTCCGCGCAGCCGTGGGCGTCCCTCAACGGCTATAGGTCAGCAACGGTTTCCGGTGAACGGCCAGCGCGGCAGGGAGCGCGTTGAGTATCGCAGGCGCCCGCCCCGCGCGCCCTTGATTTCCATCAAGGGCGCGCGAGCGGTTCGGCGCTGCGCAGGCGGCAACGCGCAGGCGCAACCGTGAGAAAAGGCGCTGGGCTCGCCGCGCGGGCGCGGCATGAGCTATCCTTGCGCCTTTTCAGATCGCGGGTTCCGATGGCTCAGTACGTCTACACCATGCGCGCCGTGGGCAAGATCGTGCCTCCGAAGCGTGCCATTCTCAAGAACATCTCGCTGTCGTTCTTTCCTGGCGCCAAGATCGGCGTGCTGGGGCTGAACGGCTCGGGCAAATCCACGCTCCTCAGGATCATGGCCGGAGTGGAAAAGGACTTCGAAGGCGAAGCCGTTCCAATGCCCGACATGCGGATCGGACTCCTGCCGCAGGAGCCGCAGCTCAATGCCAGGAAGGACGTGCGGGGCAACGTCGAGGAGGGCGTCGGCGAGATCGTCTCAATCATCAACCGTTTCAATGCGATCAGCGACCGCTTCGCCGAGCCGCTCGAAGACGACGAGATGAACAAGCTGCTGGAAGAGCAGGGGGAGTTGCAGGGGAAGATCGACGCCGCTAACGGCTGGGAGCTCGATCGCAAGCTCGAGGTCGCGGCTGACGCGCTGCGACTGCCGCCGTGGGACGCGGACGTAACGAAGATCTCCGGCGGCGAGCGTCGCCGCGTAGCACTGTGCCGGCTGTTGCTCTCCGAGCCCGACATGTTGCTGCTCGACGAGCCGACCAATCACCTCGACGCGCTGTCGGTGCAGTGGCTGGAGCAATTTCTCGAGCGCTATCCGGGCACCGTGATCGCGGTGACTCATGACCGCTATTTTCTCGACAACGTCGCAGGCTGGATCCTCGAGCTCGACCGTGGCTACGGCATCCCGTGGCAGGGCAATTACTCCTCCTGGCTGGAACAGAAGGAAAAGCGTCTCGAGGTCGAGGCAAAGCAGGAGTCCGCGCGCATCAAGACCATGCAACAGGAGCTCGAGTGGGTACGGTCGAACCCCAGGGCGCGGCAGGCGAAGAGCAAGGCGCGGCTGGCGCGCTTCGAGGAGCTCGCGTCTACCGAAGTCCAGAAACGGAACGAGACGAACGAGATCTATATTCCGCCCGGGCCGCATCTGGGCGACGTCGTCATCGAAGCCGACGGGCTCAGGAAGGCGTATGGCGAGAAGCTTCTTTTCGAGGGGCTCTCATTCCGGTTGCCGCGCGGTGGCATCGTCGGCGTGATCGGTCCGAACGGCGCGGGCAAGACGACGCTCTTTCGCATCCTCGCCGGCCAGGACCAGCCCGATGCCGGGAAGCTGCGCATTGGCGACACGGTGAAGCTGGCCTACGTGGACCAGAGCCGCGACACGCTCGACGGCGAAAAGACGGTATGGGAGGAAATCTCGGACGGGCAGGACCTCATCCAGGTGGGAACCTACGCCACGCCCAGCCGCGGCTACGTCGCGCGCTTCAACTTCAAGGGCGCCGACCAGCAGAAGCACGTCGGCGAGCTCTCGGGCGGGGAGCGCAACCGCGTGCACCTCGCGAAGGTTCTGCGACGCGGCGGCAATCTGCTGTTCCTCGACGAGCCAACCAATGATCTCGACGTCGAGACGTTGCGCGCGCTGGAGCAGGCGCTGCTCGATTTCCCCGGCTGCGCGGTGGTGATCTCGCACGACCGCTGGTTCCTCGACCGCATCGCGACCCACATCCTCGCGTTCGAAGGCGACAGCCAGGCGGTCTGGTTCGAGGGCAACTACGCGGATTATCTTGCCGACCGTCGCCGGCGCCTGGGTGATGACGCGGACAAGCCGCACCGTGTGCGCTACAGGCCGCTGATAACCTAGGAACAGATAGACCAGTTACCCGTTTAGTCGCCGATGAACGGCGAAGGAAGCAAGTGAATGGTGAATGGAAAAAACGATAAACACCACGCCATTAGGTTCATCCGCTCACTACTCACTACTCACGATTCGCGGATCTGATCGGCGTTTGTCTGCGGCCAATGTTTCGGGATTTCTTGCGGGCTCTCAAGCAGCGGGGCGGTGCGCTTCAGGAACCGTGGCTCTGGCGCGCGCATCGAGCAACGCGGCTGGCGCAGCGGGCTTGTCGACCGGGGTCGGGCCCGGCCAGTTCTCTCCCGCAGCGGTGCGATACACATCGACATAAGCCGGCGCGGCTGCTGTCCAACTGGAGTCGCGCGCCATCGCATGGCGCTGCAGCGTGCGCCACAGGATGGGCGCGCGGTAGGCATCAAGGGCGCGCTCGACCGTCGCAACGAGCGTCTGCGCCGTCAGAGGCGAGAAGGAGAATCCGGTCGCGGTTCCCGCACGGAGCGTGTCCGCATGGGTGTCGACCACCCAGTCGGCTAGTCCGCCCGTGGCGTGCGCCACCGGCAACGTTCCGTAACGCATGCCGTGGAGCTGGGGCAGCCCGCACGGCTCGTAGCGCGATGGCAGGAGGACGGCATCGGCACCGGCAACGATGCGATGGTTGAGCCGCTCGTCGAAGCCGACCCGCACTACGATGTCGCGCGGATGTCGCGCGGCAAGCGCGAGCAGCGCCTGCTCCATATCGCGATCGCCCTGCCCGTTCACGACGATTTGCGCACCCATCTTCACGATCGCGGGTGCCGCTTCAATCAGAAGGTCCACGCCCTTCTGCCAGACCAAGCGGGTCACCATTCCAAGCACTGGCACGTCACGTCCTTCCGGCAAGCCGAGCTCGTGCTGCAGCGCCACCTTGTTGCGAAGCTTGCCGTCGAGCCGGCTGGCATCGTAATGGTGCTCCAGATAACGATCGTCGGCCGGATCCCAACGATGCAGATCGATGCCGTTCGAAATGCCTGTCAGTTCGCCGGCGCGTCGGCGTAGCAGCGGGTCCAGGCCGAAGCCGAGCTCGGGTCCCTGGATTTCCTTCGCGTAGGAGCGGCTCACCGTGGTGATGCGCGTGGCGTAGCTGAGCCCCGCCTTGAGCAGGGATACGTTGCCGTAATACTCGAGCCCGTCGATCGTAAACGCTTCGCGCGGCATCCCGACCTCGTCGAGCACGTGGCGCGGGAAAACCCCTTGGTAAGCGAGATTGTGGATGGTCATCACGGTGGGCGCGTGCCCACCGTCGCGGTGAGCAAGGTACGCGGGGGTCAGCCCAGCTTGCCAGTCATGGCAGTGGATGACGTGTGGATGCCAAGCGAGCGGGCTGCCGGCGCCGCCAAGGATGGCGGCGATGCGCGAGAGCAGGCCGAAGCGCAGGTGATTATCGGGCCAGTCGATGCCCTCGGCCGACTGGTAGAGGCCCTGGCGCGCAAAGTACGCCGGGCAATCTACGAGATAAATCAGACGCGAATCTCGCACTTCGAGCAGCCGCGCAGGCGCGAGCGCACCACCGGGCGCGGGGAACTCCGCTACGCACTGCGCATCGGGAAGCGATGCGGTGAGGGCTGGGTACGCCGGCACGAGAATACGCACGTCCAGCCCGGCGTTCGCCAGCGCGCAGGGCAAATCGCGGGAAATTTCACCCAGGCCGCCGATCTTGGCCCAAGGCGCAAGCTCCGGCGTAACGAAAAGAACCCGGCCCGCGGCGCGGTTCATATACGACGCTTTTTCCAATCACGAAACCAAGACACGGCCCACACTGCGCGGTTAGTTCCTCGAAGCAGTATCACAGAAGCACGCCGGCAGCGCCTTGCGCTGGATCAACTTTGCTTCACGGGGCATCGACAGGGGCCGTGTCAGGGCAGCGAGGCACGGTGACGCTTACTCGACACTCTCAAGCCGCGGTTCAACGGGGAGTTGATTGCTCTAAAGCGCCTGATTCGACGAGGATCCGATCAGCGTGTATCTGCGCTGATCTGCGGCTAATGTTCTTGATCTTGTTACGCGCTCCAATTGAATTTGGAGTTGGCCTTCATCGGCGTAAATCGGCGTCCATCGGCGGCTTATGCTGCGTTCTGAACGGGGTCGGACTCACGACTCACGACTCACGATTCACGGGTTCATGCCTTGTACGCGCGGCTCACCGCCCGGCTGGCAACGGTGATGCCATGCATCACGAGGCTGCTGGGCGATCCCGATCCCCCGGCG
>JAOTVX010000048.1 GCA_029863175.1 Betaproteobacteria bacterium
CCCCGGCGGCCACCCAAACTCCCCCACCTGTGGCCAGGGCAAACTCCCCCACCCTGAGCATGCCTAGCCGCGGCTGAGCCGCGGGGCTCCGGCGACGAGACGGTTACCCTCGCCCCCTCACAAACGAGGGGAGGAAGGAGTGAACGTCTTGAAGTCGCATTTACGCATTTCTATTGAGACGCTGCTGCGAGGCGGGGCCACGCAGCGCGAGATTAAGCGCTTTACGGGGGTGGATCGCAAGACGATCCGCCGCTACCAGCGCTTGGCAGCAAATTCCCCCGGGGTAGCCACCGGCTCTGAGGCCCTGGTGGCTCAAATTCCCCCACCCCGGCCACCGGCTCCGACCGGAGCGCCGACGGTCACCACCCCGCGCGTGCCCCCCTCGGCGTGCGAGCCGCACCGCGCCTGGATCGAGGCGCAGGTCGGGCTCGGGCGAAACGCGGTTGCGATCTACCAGGACCTGGTCGAGGCGCACGGCTTCGGCCACGCGTACAACTCGGTGAAGCGCTTCGTGGCCGCGTTGAAGACGCGGGCACCCGAGCGCTTCGACGTGCTGGAGTTCCTGCCGGGCGAAGAGGCGCAGGTCGACTATGGGCAGGGGGCGCTCACGCTGGTGCGCCCGGGCATGTATCGGCGTCCGTACCTGTTCGTGATGACGCTGAAGTTCTCGGGCAAGAGCTTCCGCAAGGTGGTGTGGAAGACGAGCCAGGAGAGCTGGTCCCGTCTGCACGAGGAGGCGTTCCGGGCGCTCGGGGGCTGTCCTGCCTATGTGGTGCTCGACAACCTCAAGGAGGGGGTGATCCGGCCCGACCTCTACGCTCCGGAGTTGAACGCGGTGTATGCCGCGATGCTCTCCCACTACGGGGTGGTGGCCGATGCCTGCCGGGTGGGTGATCCCAACCGCAAGGGCACGGTCGAGAACGCGATCCAGCACACCCAGACGACCGCGTTGAAGGGGCGCAAGTTCGAATCGATCGAGTTGCAAAACGCGTGGCTCGCGCACTGGGAGGAGCGTTGGGCGGCGCTGCGCATCCACGGGCGCAAGAAGCGCCAGGTGCTGGAGATGTACCGCGAGGAGCAGCCGCATCTGCGCCCGCTGCCGATCGAAGGATTCCGCTTCTTCAAGCAAGGCACGCGTACCGTGGACGACGCCGGGCTCGTGCAGGTCGATGCTGCCTACTACGCGGCGCTGCCCGCCGCCCTCTTCAGCGAAGTCACCGTGCGTGTCTACGAGCACGAGATCGAGATCCTGGAGGCGAGCGGCAACGTGCTGCGCCGCCACCCCAAGGCCAGCCGCAAGGGCGAGTTCGTGATGAAGGGTGCTGATCGCATCTTCAATCCTTCGCGCGAGAGCGTGCGCCTGCTCGCCAAGGCCGAGCGCATCGGCGCGCACACGGCGGCGCTCGCCCGAGAACTATTCGCTCGCTTGGGTCGTCCCGGACAGCGGGCGCTCTACGGCTTGGCGAACCTGGCACGGCACTACCCCTGCGCCCAGATCGAGGCGGCTGCCGCGCGGCTGCTGCAGGCGCAGCTCTTCTCCTACGCCGCGCTCAAGCGTGTATTGGAACGCTCGGCTGCCGCTCAAGCTGCCCAAGCGCAAGCCCCGGCACTCACCCAGAGCGGCTCGCACGTGCGAGCACTCACCGAATATCAATCGTTCTGGGAGACCCACTCCCGGACGCACTCACAGGAGAACGCCGATGGCAATGTCGATTACTGAACTCGAACGCTCCCTTCGCGCGCTGCGCCTCTCGGGCATGGGCGCAACCCTGCAGGCCCGGGCGCTCGCCGTGGCGAGTCACGAAATGGATTTCGTCGAGGCCTTCTCCTGGCTCGTGCAGGATGAACTGGACCGTCGCCGCTCGCGGCTGCTCGAGCGCCGCTACGTGCTCTCGGGACTGCCCGAGCGCAAGGACTTGAAGGACTTCGACTGGGGCTACAACCCCACCATCCCCCGGCGCGCGGTGCTGGAGCTGGCCACCCTCAAGTTCATCGAGGCCAAGGATGACGCGCTACTCATCGGCCGTCCCGGCACCGGCAAGAGCCACATCGCCAAAGCGATCGCCGCCCTCGCCGTCAATCGCGGACACAAGGTCATCTACCGCGAGGCCCATCAATTGATCGAGGACATCAACGAGGCGCGTGAGCTGGGCACCATGCGCAAGCTGCGCGCGCAATTCAAGGCCGCAGAGCTGCTCGTGATCGACGATCTGTTCCTGCGCAAACTCCCCACCAGCGCCGGCGACGAGCTCGCCGAGGTCTTGATGAACCGCTACGAGAAGGCCTCGACGATCATCACCTCAAACCGACCGCTGGAGGACTGGGCGAAGCTGCTCGGCGACGTGGTCATCGCCGGCCCGCTGCTCGACCGGCTCATGCACCACGGCCACCTGCTCAAGTTCGACGGCAAGAGCTGGCGCCTGAAGGAGGCCGCTGCGCGCGTTGCCAAGCGCGGTTCAACCGAATAAAGTCAGTCCGTCCCGTCGCCGGGGGTGGGGGAGTTTGCCCTGGCCACAGGTGGGGGAGTTTGAGGTGGCCACCGGGGGGAAGCGGACATTGAACGAAACTTAGACGCCGCTCCTTACCCGCATCGAGAACGGTAATCGTGTCTCCATCTACAACACGAACCACCCGGCCCACTATCTCAGCGGCATGCATTTGGCTGGGATAGCGCAAGGGCGAGCAGGAAGGTAAGGATGCCGGTCATTGGGATATGCTGCCATAGCCGCTACCAAGCACGCCTATGGCGCGTGACGTATTACGCATTAATGGGGTTCGAGTAGGATTTCTGCCTAGACGTGATTCGTCATTCCGGTAAGGTTGCACTGACCCATTTATCATCTTGTGCGGCGACCGAGAGGAAGGAGGCAACATGAACATTCGTGCAACCGCATTCGGCCTAGTGGGCATCCTGGCCATGGCGACCTTGGTGGCAGGGTCGCCGCTCGCGGCGGCGGATGACCGGGAACGCGGCCGTGACCGCGACCACGGCCGCGACCGCGATCACGGCCGCGACAAGGTGCGGGAACGGGTCAAGGACAAGGGCGACAAGTACGAGTACTCCTACAAGGACCGTTACTGCGATTATAAGTACAAGTACAACTATCGCTCGCGCAAGACCGAGATCAAGCAGAAGGGTGACTGCCGCCACATCGAGCCGCCGTTTCGGACGGTGGGTGAATTCCCGATGCCGCGCACCGTGCCGCCGGTCGCCTCGCCCAGCGTCATTGGTCGTTGCAACCGCGAACAGCTCGGCCAGGTTTTGGGTGGCATCGCCGGCGGCGCGATCGGTTCGCAGATCGGGAAGGGAAGCGGGCGCACCATTGCCACCATAAGCGGCATTGTCATCGGTGTCGTGGTGGGCGGCGAGATCGGGCGACGCATGGATGAGGAGGACCATGGGTGCATGTCGCAGGCGCTCGAATACGCGCAGACAGACCAGCGGGTGCAGTGGACCTCGCGCAGCGGCGCCGTCTACCTGGTAACCCCGGGTGCGCCGAGCGGCAGCGGCGCCTCCCTTTGCCGGCCGTACCAGGCCCGCATTCGCATCAACGGCCGCGAGCAGCTTGAGCGCGGCACCGCCTGCCGCCATGCCGATGGCACGTGGGTGAGAACATAGCGCAGCGCCGTGTTGGACAACGCAGCTGCAGTTGGCTCGACAGGCGGCATCTGGCTTCCCTGGCTGGATCGCGCGCCGAGACCGACCCTCCCGCGCCTGCGGCCGCCCCGGTGTCACGTCCCGCGATGATAACGAAGCCAGACCGCTTCGTCCTGCTCGAGCTCTTCGAGGGGGGGTCCGTTTTTGGTGGATCTGATTGCTTCGCCGCCCGTCCGCTTTGGGTCGAAAGCGGACATGATCTGTGAGACCAAATCCGAATTACTACAGCTGAAAATCGGTGTTAGGTGGTGGGCACGTCTCGCGCGGTCGTGGAACTAGAGGCTTGCGAGTCCGAATCCTCCGGGAGATCTACGGCCGGCGGTATCCAATAGTGTCGATACGCCTCACCCTTGCGCCACACGCGCTCGCAGCGCCAGCCTAGTTCGCGTAGTGCAACGGCTAATTGTTGCGGCGTCGCGTGAAGCTGCCTTGCAAGGTACTCCACGAAGTAGTGAGGAGCGCGGGCTTCGGGCGCTAGCGAGTTGTACCACTGCGTTATCCGGTCCTTCAGCTTCTCTCGAGGATCCAACGTGGCCGATGCAGCTTCAGCGGCCCGCTTCTCTCGCTGCTCAGCGATCTCACGCTTTAACCTTTCAATGTAGTGCTCGCCATACATGGGTGCTCTCAGTCCTCAGTAGTCGTCCGCACAGCCGGCGTGTGAGGTGCGTTCCGCGCTGTCGCAAACAGCGCCAATAAGGTCGCCGCTTCGGCGTTCGCCGCCGCTTGTTTGTGAATCAGGGTGGTTGAGTTATCCATGTGTGTCTCGATCTAATCGTGGTGCCAATGGGCCGCGGGAGGCCGCTCTTATTTGTCTAATTCGTACATAGTGCATTCCAAAATGAGGTGATAACTGTTTGAATCTATTAGCGCGTATCATCATGTTTTCGCACGTTTTCTCGGGACGATTTTCGTCTGTAACACAATGAATAAAAAAGTAAAACTGAGAATTTTGTTCGTATGCATGGGCAATATCTGCCGCTCACCGATGGCCGAGGGCGTGTTCAAGCGTCGCGTTGCGGAAGCAGGGCTCTCGGAACATATCGCGTCCGATTCGGCCGGCACGCATGATTACCACATCGGCGAACCGCCCGACCCGCGGGCGCAACGGGCCGTTGAGCGGCGCGGATACGACATCAGCGGCCTGCGTGGGCGGCAGGTGACCCGCCACGACTTCAGCGAGTTTGACTGCGTGCTGGCGATGGATGAAATGAATTTGCGCCTGCTCGCCCGTTTGTGTCCGCAGGAGCACGCGCACAAGCTGAAGCTGTTCCTGGAATTCCACGCGGATCCGGCCATGCGCGAAGTGCCCGATCCGTACGGCGGCGGCGCCCAGAGTTTCGAAAGGGTCCTGGATATGGTGGAAGAAGCGGTGCAGGGGCTCCTGCACCACCTCCGTCAGCAACTCCCGCCCTAACGGGGAGGAGCGGTAATCGCGGTCTCTTCCGCGGCCGCGGACGACTCTCCCGTTTCTACCTGCACCAAGGGCTCGTTGTCCACGGAGGGCAGGGTCGGGCGCACTCGCCGGGGGCGCGGCGCCTCATCCTCGGGCTCCTGCTGCTGCTCGGCGATGCGGACCTTCTCCGGGTCAGACTCCACCTGCTGCAGGCCCGAAGGCAACTCGATTATGGACGGTGTGAATGACGCTAAACCCGCTTCACGCCCAGCAGGGGGCGTCTCGGCCGGACGCACCTCAAACGGTGCCGGCGCCTCGAAGTGCGGCACTGGCCTGAGAGGCTCTTCCGCGAACGCGGCGATTTCGTGCGTAGTCATCCCGGGGTCGGGCGCTTCCAATGCGCTCACTTCAACGGGGCCAGCAGGCTCGGGTTCGACTTGCGGCACGGCAGCGGCTGCAGCAATCGCGGCTGCCGCGAGTTCCTCGACATGGGTTGCCGGTTGCAGCGCCGGTGCCTCGCGCGGCTCCTGTGGACGTTGGGCGCCGGTGGCTTCAATCTGCTCGCGCTGCTCCTGGCGACCGCGGCCTCTGCGGCGCCGGCGACCGCGTCCCTCGCGCTGTTCGCTGGACTCGTGTGCGGGCCGTAGCGTTTGCGCCCCCACCGGGCCACCGGCGACCTCCACGGGAGCACGTTCGCGTTGGGGCGGTTGCTGACGTTGCTGCCGGGCACCGTCCTGGCGCCGTTGCTCGTGACGGTGACGGCCATTATCGCGCTGCCCTTGCGGCTGTTGTCCCTGGGGGCGCTGTTGACGCTGGCCGCCGGGCCTCTCGGAACGTGCCGGCTCGCGGTCGCGCCGCCCACCTTCCCGCTCCGCGCGTTCGTGGCGGCCACGGCGCGGGCCGCGGTCAGGTCGGGGAGTAGGTGCATCCGCAGCGGGCTGCGCTACTGAGGCGGCAGCAGGCTTGCGCCTGAAGAAGCCGACGAGCTTCCCGATGATCGAGTCGCGCTCGGCTGCCGGCGCCGAGGGCTGCTCGGGTCTGGCTTCACGCACGACGGGCGTCGGCGCTGGCTGCTGCGGAGTCACACCCTTTACCGCCGCTTCCTGGCGCGGCGTGGCCGGCTCGGCTGCGCCGGCGACCGGTTTTTCCTGCTCGGCAGGGATCTCGACCAGGTTGTAGCTCGCGGCAGGCGGTTCGGCCCGGTTGAGATCGTCGTGGCGCAGTCGCACGACGCTGTAGTTGGGTGTCTCGAGATGCGCGTTTGGAATGACCATGACCGACACGCGGTGGCGTGCCTCGGTCATCTGAAGATCCACGCGTTTCTCGTTCAACAGAAACGTGGCGACGTCCACCGGCACCTGCGCGTTCACCGACGCGGTGTTATCTTTCATCGCTTCTTCCTGCACGATTCGCAGGATGTGCAAGGCGGTCGATTCCGTGCCGCGGATATGGCCCATTCCGTGACATCGCGGGCAAGGGTTGTGCGCGGTCTCGCCGAGTGAGGGGCGCAACCGCTGGCGTGACAGCTCCATGAGCCCGAAGCGGGAAATCTTGCCCATTTGCACGCGTGCCCGGTCGTAGCGCAACGCGTCGCGCAGCCGGGTCTCCACGTCGCGTTGGTTGCGGCCGCTCTCCATGTCGATGAAGTCGATCACGATGAGGCCGCCCAGGTCGCGCAGACGCAGCTGCCGCGCGATCTCATCCGATGCTTCGAGATTGGTGTGGAGGGCGGTCTCCTCGATGTCGGAGCCGCGTGTCGCGCGCGCCGAATTGACGTCAATCGAAACCAGCGCTTCGGTATGGTCGAACACCACGGCGCCACCCGACGGCATCGACACCGACCGTGAATACGCGGACTCGATCTGGTGCTCGATCTGGAAGCGGGAGAAAAGGGGAACATCGTCCCGGTAGAGCTTGATCCGGCTCACGTTCTGCGGCATCACGTGCCCCATGAACTGCTGCGCCTGCTCGTAGACGCTCTCAGTGTCGATCAGGATCTCGCCGATGTCCTGGTGGAAGTAGTCCCGGATGGCCCGGATCACCAGGCTCGATTCCTGGTAGATGAGGAAGGCGCCGTTTTGCTGCTTGGCAGCGTCCTCGATCGCGCGCCAGAGCTGAAGCAGGTAGTTGAGGTCCCAGCCGAGCTCTTCGGCGACGCGGCCGATGGCCGCTGTGCGGCCGATGACGCTCATGCCCTGGGGCACCGGAAGCTGATCGATCACGTCCCGGAGTTCGTTGCGTTCCTCACCTTCCACGCGGCGCGAGACCCCCCCCCCGCGCGGATTGTTCGGCATCAGGACGAGGTAGCGCCCCGCGAGACTGATGAAGGTCGTAAGTGCAGCGCCTTTGTTGCCGCGTTCGTCCTTGTCCACCTGGACGATGAGCTCTTGACCTTCCTTGAGCGCATCCTGAATCCGGGCGCGACCCACGTCCACGCCGCTTCGGAAGTAGGCCCGTGCGACTTCCTTGAAGGGAAGGAACCCGTGGCGCTCGGCACCGTAGTCCACGAACGCCGCTTCCAGGCTGGGTTCGATGCGGGTGATGACCCCCTTGTAGATGTTGCTCTTGCGCTGTTCCTTGGCGGGGGTTTCGATGTCGAGGTCGACGAGCTTCTGGCCATCGACGATCGCGACGCGCAGCTCTTCCGCCTGCGTCGCGTTAAACAACATGCGTTTCATTATTGTCTTCTCCCGCGCTCAACAACACGGGATGGGCAAACATCACTACCCGCCCTCAGGCGGGGGCGCCGATCGAATCAACGGCGTGGCATGAGCATGGGGAACAAGCGTTATCCGGATGTCTCGTGCAGTTTGCCAAATTGTGAACCCGGCGCCTGCGCCGAATTCGGAAATCTGTATCTGTGCTTTGAGCGCGCAATTCGTCTACTATCGCTACTTCGTTTGGTGAGCGACATTAACCATTCCATTTCGGGCGGTCGCCACGGCGCGCTGCTGTTGCTGCTCTTCCGCGCCCCGCTGGTTGCACGACCGAACCCATGCACGCCGCCCGTTTTGCATTCCCGAGCGCAATCGGCGCTGCGGTTGCTTGACCTGGTCTGGTGCCCGATAAGAATACGCCCACGCGAATTCCCTTGTGAGGCGCCATACGGCATGTAATGAATAGTATAGGCAAATGAAAGAGTTAAGTAAAGCTGCCGCGACTTGGCTTCAGGTTGAAGCCGACTCGGCTGGGCAGCGCGTGGACAACTACCTGACCAAGCGGCTCAAAGGCGTGCCCAAAAGCCACATCTACCGCATTCTGCGCAGCGGTGAGGTCCGGGTGAACAGTGGGCGGGTGGGGCCCGATTACCGGCTGGCAGAGGGCGACCGGTTGCGTGTGCCGCCGATCCGGACGGCGCGGCGTGCGGCTGACACCCAGTGGCCACCGGCCCGGCGGCTGCAAGCGCATATCCTTTACGAGGATGAAGGCCTGTTGGTCATCGACAAGCCGGCGGGCGTGGCGGTGCATGGCGGCAGCGGTGTGAGCCACGGAATCGTGGAGCAGTTGCGCCTCGAACGCGCACCTGCGCCGTTTCTCGAGCTCGCGCACCGGCTCGATCGCGAGACGTCGGGCGTGCTCATGCTTGCGAAGCGGCGCCCGGCGTTGACAGCGGTTCATCGAGAGCTGCGCGAAGGGCGGGTGCGAAAGTTCTATCTGGTGCTGGTTAAGGGCGCGTGGAGCGATGCACGGCGCAGCGTGAAATTGCCCCTCGACAAGCGTGTGCTGGCCTCCGGGGAGCGGCGCGTGCGGGTGAGCGAGAGCGGACTGCCTGCTCATACGGTCTTCCGCCTGCAGCGTCGCTGGCGGGGATACAGCCTGCTTGAGGCGGAACTGATGACCGGCCGCACGCATCAGATCCGGGTTCACCTCGCTCATCTTGGATTCCCGATCGCTGGCGATGACAAGTACGGCGACTTCGCCCTCAACAAGGCACTGGCCCGGGAGGGCCTGAAGCGGATGTTCCTGCACGCCCATCGGACGATCGTCGCCCATCCTACGACCGGCGCGCCGTTGGTGCTCGAGGCGCCGCTGGCCGCAGATCTGAAGGAATTTCTTGCCGCGCTCGATGCCAAGGAAGTCGGCCATGCCGCGGCGCTTTGAACTCCTGGTCTTCGACTGGGATGGCACGCTGATGGACTCGACTGCGACCATTGTCGTTGCGCTTCAATCGGCCTGCGCTGACCTCGACCTGCCAGTGCCGAGCGAAGAGCAAGCGCGCTACATCATTGGGCTTGGCCTCAATGATGCGATGAGCCATATCCTACCGGGCATCGATCCTGCCCATCACCTGAGAATCGTGGAGCGCTATCGCTTTCATTACGTTCAGCGGGATGCCGAGACCACGCTTTTCCCCGGCGCCGCGGAACTCATCGCGGCTTTGCACGAGGCGGGATTTCTGCTGGCGGTGGCAACGGGCAAGGGCCGGCGCGGGCTCGAGCGGGTCCTCGAAAGCACGGGCCTGAAGGAGCTGTTTCACGCGTCTCGCTGCGCGGATGAGGGGCATTCCAAGCCGGATCCGGGGATGTTGGGGGCTCTACTCGACGAGCTTGCGGTCACCAGCAACCGGGCGCTCATGATCGGGGATACGACTCACGACATGGAAATGGCCCGGGCTGCTGGCGTTGCGCGCATTGCGGCGGCCTATGGCGCGCACCCACGGAACGCGTTGCTTTCCTACGAGCCGGTCGTTTGCGTGGACAACCTGGCGGAGTTGCGGCAGTGGCTGATTCAGCATGCGTGATTACTATGCACTGGCCGTACGGGCTTCGCGCGAGGAGGAGTGGTGCCTTCGAGCCACGGTATACTTGCGCCATCGATAAGTCGGATCGAAGGTGACGGCCATGGCTGAGCTGGGACAGGGTGGTTTGGGCGAGAACTGGGAACGTGGGGTTGTCGAAAAAGTGGCGCTGGCCGCGATCACCGAGCAGCGGCGTGCGCGTTATTGGAGCATTTTTTTCAAGGTGCTCCTTTTCATTTACTTGTTCGCGCTGCTGTTTATCGGCATGGGTTGGTTCGCCAAGAAAGATTCGGCGCCCGACAAGCACACCGCGATGGTCGAGTTGCGGGGCGTGATTGCGTCGGACAAACCGGCGAGCGCGGACAACGTCATGACCGGTTTGCAGGAGGCCTTCAAGAACAAACGCACTCAGGGCGTGATCCTGCGCATCAACAGCCCCGGCGGCAGCCCGGTTGAGGCGGGCCATATCAACGACGAGATTCGCAGGCTGCGCGAAAAATATCCCAAGATCCCCGTTTATGCGGTGGTCGAGGACATCTGTGCCTCGGGCGGCTACTACGTAGCGGTGGCGGCGGATCAGATCTACGTCGACAAGGCGAGCATCATTGGTTCGATCGGGGTGCTGATGGACGGCTTTGGCTTTACCGGCACCATGGAAAAGCTTGGCGTCGAGCGCCGGCTCCTCGCGGCGGGAGAGAACAAGGGTTTCCTGGATCCGTTCTCGCCCATACTGGAATCGCAGCGGACCCACGCGGAACAGATGCTCGAGCAGATTCACCAGCAGTTCATCTCGGTCGTCAGGCAGGGACGGGGTGACCGGCTCAAGGAGACGCCCGATATGTTCTCCGGCCTGCTCTGGGTCGGGCATAAGAGTGTCGAGATGGGACTCGCGGACGCGCTCGGCGGGGTCGATTACGTGGCGCGTGAGGTCGTCAAGGCCGAGGAAATCGTCGACTTTACGCCCCGCGAGAACGTGGCGGAACGGCTGGCGAAACGGTTTGGCGCCGGGATGGGCGAGGCGCTCGCACGGCTCGGCCTCGCCGACGGCCTCAAGCTGCGCTAGCAGCCTGTCCAGCTTAGGACACGGACAGGCTGCTACGGAGTTTGTCAGACCCAAGTCCGACAAATTCCTAGGGTCGTCCGCGATACACCAGAAATACGACGGGCCGCCGGTCGAGCTCGGGCGGCTGCTTCCTCCATTCTGCGACGGTGCGTGTCAACACGAATTCGCTGCGCAACGTCAGATCTGTCGCCACGCACACACGGGTATCCCCGCGGCACTGCTCGAGCAAGGCATGGAATAGCGCCGCGCTACGGTATGGCGTTTCAATGAAAATCTGGGTGGCGGTTTCCGCTGGCACCTCGAGCGCCTTGATGGCGTTCGCGCGCTGCGCCTTGTCCACCGGCAAGTAACCGTGAAAAGTGAAATGCTGGCCGCTCATTCCGGACGCCATCAGCGCCAGCAGGATCGAACATGGGCCGACCAGTGGCACGACCCGTATCCCGGCATCGAGCGCGCAGCGCACCAGCATCTCGCCGGGATCGGCTACCCCGGGGCAGCCGGCCTCCGACATCAATCCCCGATCTTCGCCAGCTAACAACGGGGCCAAGAGCGCGTCCAATTCACTCTCGCGCGCGTGTTCATTGAGAATCTGGAACCGCGTCTCCTGCAGAGAGTGGGGGTAGCCGGCCGCTTTGAGGAAGCGACGCGCGGACTTGGCGTCCTCCACGACGAAGGCGCGCAATTTCCTCACAGCCTCGAGGGTCGCGCCGGGGAGGACCGCTAGCGCGTTGTCTTCTCCGAGGGCGACGGGAATCAGATAGAGCGTCCCGCTGCGTGTGGTCACGTGGTCACGGTGTCACGTTGTCATCGTGGGTTGGTCAGAGAACCGAAACGCCTTCGTTTTTCAACATGGCGGTGAGTTGCATGAGCGGCAGCCCCACGAGCGCGCTGGGATCATTGCTAACCATGCGTTCCACGAGGGCTATTCCCAGCCCTTCGATCTTGGCGCTTCCGGTGCAGTCATAAGGCCGCTCCGCCGCCAGGTAGCGCTCGATCTCATCATCGCTGCAGTTGCGAAAATAAACGGCTGTGGGAACTTCGACGAGCTGCAGCGCGTCCGTTGCGGTATTGAGCAACGCGAGGGCGGTGTGGAACGTGACGCATTTCCCGCGCATCGCCTTGAGCTGCGTCACGGCCTTCTCGTGGCTCCCCGGTTTGCCGAGGCAATCGCCGCCGAGGACAGCAACTTGATCGGACGCGATCACCAGGGCGCCGGCACACGACGGCGCTACGGCACGGGCCTTCAATCGCGCCAGCCGCAGCGCGGTGTCCCGCGCCGCTTCTCCAGGCAGCGCGGCTTCGTCGACGCCGGGGGCGCGCACCTCGAACGGCACGCGCAGACGCGCGAGCAACTCGCGCCGGTAGCGCGATGTCGAGGCCAGCACTAGCGGTCGGGGGTTCACGGACGGGGGCGCTCTAAGTCTCTGCCAAATCTGAGGTTTTCCCTGAATTCTCTTTGACAGAGCAGCGCAAAAATACTATCATGCGCCGCTTATGTTCGCACAGGCTGTCATCGATAGTCTGGAGTTTGCGCGGACGGAACAAACTCTCCACGGCAACCTGCGGGTGTCGGGTCTGTTGCGCTTGCAGGACAGCCTACAGGACGCGCAGGGGCAGGTGGATGTGGTGGTGCAGGGTGGCAAGGACGGTCAGCGCAGACCGATTCTCAGGCTGGATGTTACTGGCGCGCTGCATCTCCGCTGCCAGCGCTGTCTCGGACGGCTCGATTATCCCCTGCGGCTGAGCAATACTCTGCTGCTGGTAAGCGGGGCCGAGGCCGAATCGGAGGAGTTCGACGAGATGGAAGCCGATTGGATCGTGGCGAGTGCCGAGCTGGATGTGGCGGCGCTGATCGAGGATGAGATCATCCTCAGCCTGCCGTATGCGCCGCGGCACGCGGAAGGGCAGTGCGAGCGGGGCGGGGCAAGGAATCTGGACGATGGCGCGGCATCACAGTTTGCGAAGCTGGCCGTGCTGAAAAAAGATCATCATTGATTGAATCACAAGGAGTCATGTCATGGCAGTTCAGCAGAACAAGAAGTCACCGTCCAAGCGGGGCACGCGCCGCGCGCACGACGGGCTGTCGAACCCGCCGCTGGCGATTGAGCCGACCACGGGTGAGGTGCACCTGCGTCATCACATCAGCCCGAACGGCTACTACCGCGGCAAGAAGGTCATGAAGACCAAAGGCGATTGAGCGTTGGCCTGCGGTCCAGCCAATGCGACCTAGACCGGCGCGTCGTGTACGGAAGTCGGTGGGCGCCGGCGCGGAAAAGTACGGATGGAAGTGACGGTCGCCATCGATTGCATGGGTGGCGATCACGGGGCCCACGTCACCGTGCCGGCGGCAGTGAATGTCATGCGCCGTGACTCTGCGCTCTCAGTATTCCTCGTCGGACAGCGTGACGTGGTGGAGCGGGAGCTGGGGCGCCTGGGGGTGAGTCCGGACGACCGGCTCAAAGTTACGCACGCAAGCGAGATAGTTGGCATGGACGAGGCGCCGGCCACTGCCCTGCGCAGCAAGAAGGACTCATCAATGCGGGTGGCGGCGAACCTCGTCGAGGAGGGGCTCGCGGCAGCGTGCGTCAGCGCCGGCAACACCGGTGCGCTGATGGCGATCTCACGGTTCGTGTTGAAGATGCTGCCGGGCATCGACCGGCCAGCAATCGCCGGCATCCTTCCGACGCTCAAGGGGCATACCTACGTTCTCGATCTCGGCGCCAACGTCGACTGCACGCCCGAGCATCTGTTGCAGTTCGGGATCATGTGCTCGGAGCTCGTCAGCTCGGTCGAAGGCAAGGAGCGCCCGACCGTAGGACTGCTCAATATCGGCGCCGAGGATATCAAGGGCAACGACCTGGTCAAGCGCGCTTCAGAGCTGATGCGTGCAAGCGGGCTCAACTTCCACGGCTATGTGGAGGGCGACGACATCTACAAGGGCACGACCGACCTCGTGGTATGCGACGGGTTCGTCGGCAATGTCGCGTTGAAGACCTCGGAAGGCCTCGCACAGATGCTGGGAACCTATCTGAGGGAGGAGTTCAACCGCGGCTGGTTGAGCCGCCTGGCGGGGCTTGCAGCATTACCTGTGATCAATGCCTTCAAGCGCCGTGTCGACCATCGGCGCTACAACGGGGCGAGCTTGCTCGGCCTGCGCGGGATCGTGATCAAGAGCCACGGATCGGCCGACGTATTTGCCTTTGAGCATGCGATCGACCGAGCGGTGGCCGAGGCGCGCGGCGGAGTTCTGGGCCACATCGCCGAGCGCATGGCGGCGGTGCACAAGAGCGCGGCATGAGGGGCAGTTACTCCAGGATCGTCGGTACCGGCGCGTACCTGCCCGCCAAGATCCTTACCAATCAGGACCTCGAACGGACGGTGGACACCTCCGACGAGTGGATCCATGCGCGTACCGGGATTCGCCAGCGCCACATCGCGGCAGACGATGAACAGACCAGCGACCTTGCGCTCGCAGCCTCGCGCGGGGCGCTTGCGGCGGCCGGGATTGATGCTGCCGATCTCGATCTCGTCGTCGTGGCGACCACCACGCCCGATATGGTATTTCCCAGCACGGCGTGCATTCTCCAGGCGAAGCTCGGGGCAAGGAATTGCCCGGCGTTTGACATGCAGGCGGTGTGCAGCGGCTTTGTTTACGCGCTCGCGACAGCCGACCAGTTCATCCGTGCCGGACAATACCGGAACGCGCTCGTCGTCGGAGCGGAGATCTATTCCCGTATTCTCGATTGGAACGACCGGGCAACGTGTGTGCTGTTCGGCGATGGCGCTGGCGCCGTTGTGCTGCAAAGGAGTGAGGCACCGGGAATCATTTCGAGCCACCTCCATGCGGATGGAACGCACGTGAACATGCTGTCGGTTCCCGGGACAGTATCCAGGGGACAGGTATCGGGCCGCCCATTTGTGCACATGGACGGTCAGTCCGTGTTCAAGTTCGCCGTCAAGGTGCTCAACGAGGTTGCCGAGGAAGCGTTGGCTGCGAACCGACTGGAAGCATCGGATGTCGACTGGCTCATTCCGCACCAGGCTAATATCCGCATCATCCAGGCGACCACCAGGAAATTAGGCATGAGCATGGAAAAGGTCGTGGTGACCGTGGATCGGCACGCCAACACCTCTGCGGCTTCGATTCCGCTTGCACTAGACGAGGCGGTTCGTGATGGCCGCATTCGCGCGGGCCAGTACTTGCTGCTGGAAGGCGTGGGTGGCGGATTTACCTGGGGTGCGATACTGGTGCGATGGTGACCGCATGAAATTCGCGCTCGTCTTTCCGGGACAGGGATCGCAATCGGTCGGCATGATGGCAGCTTTCGCCGATTCGAAAGTAGTGCGCAACGTTTTTTCCGAAGCATCCGAGGTGCTCAAGCAGGATCTTTGGAAACTCGTGGACGAAGGTCCCGGTTCGGACCTCAATGCCACTGTGAATACGCAACCCGTGATGCTGACCGCCGGCTACGCGGTGTACCGGGCCTGGCGTGAAGCGGGCGGGGCCGAGCCCGGCCTCGTCGCCGGACACAGCTTGGGAGAATACACGGCGCTGGTCGCGGCGGGTGTCGTTACGTTTGCCGACGCCTTGCCGCTGGTACGTTTCCGCGCCCAAGCGATGCAGGAGGCAGTGCCAGTGGGCGAGGGCGCGATGGCCGCTATTCTGGGCCTCGACGACGACGCGGTGCGGGCGGCCTGCGAAGAAGCGGCGCAAGGGCAGGTCGTTGAGCCCGTCAATTTCAACGCCCCGAGCCAGGTGGTGATCGCTGGGCACAAAGCCGCGGTGGAGCGCGGCGCGGCTGCGGCGAGGGCCACAGGCGCGAAACGCGCCGTTATGTTGCCGGTGAGCGCACCGTTTCATTCGTCGCTGCTCAAGCCCGCGGGCGAGCGTCTGGCGGACTACTTGGGGCGGGTCAACTTTGGCGCGCCCCGCTTTGCGGTCGTGAACAACGTGGACGTGACGACTGAGAACGAGCCGAAACGCATCAAAGATGCGCTAGCACGCCAAGCCTGCAGTCCCGTACGCTGGGTCGAGGTGATCCGTTTTATTGCAGCCGCGGGCGTTGGTCATGTGGTGGAGTGTGGACCAGGCAAGGTGCTTGCTGGTCTGGCGCGGCGCATTGATAGCACGCTTCAGGGCGACTCGATCAGCGATCCGGACTCGTTGGATCAGATCCTACAAACGCTCAAATGAGTATCCTCGAGGGCAGGGTTGCGCTGGTCACGGGCGCCTCGCGCGGCATCGGCAAGGCCGTTGCGCTGGAGCTCGGCGGGCAGGGCGCCGCGGTGATCGGAACCTCGACCTCTGCTGCGGGGGCTGAGGGACTCTCGCGCGACTTCACGGCGGCAGGCGTCAAGGGCGAGGGCGTTGTCATGAACGTCAACGACGCCGCGAGTGTCGAGTCCGTGGTCGGGCACGCGCAACGGCAGTTCGGCGATATCGCCATTCTGGTGAACAACGCCGGGGTCACGCGTGACAATCTCCTGCTACGCATGAAGGACGAGGATTGGGACGAGATCATGGCGACCGACCTGAAGTCGGTGTATCGGGTCTCGAAGCTGGTGTTGCGCGCGATGATCAAGGCCCGCTTCGGCCGGATAATCAATATCACCTCCGTTGTCGGCGTGACCGGTAACGCGGGGCAGACCAATTACGCTGCCGCCAAAGCGGGGATCATCGGCTTCTCCAAGTCGCTCGCGCGCGAAGTGGGCAGCCGCAATGTCACCGTCAATTGCATCGCACCGGGATTCATCGATACGGACATGACCCGCGCGCTGCCGGGGGAACAGCGCGAGGCGCTCATCAGGCAGATCCCTCTCGGGCGTCTGGGCGAGCCCGGGGACATCGCGGCGGCGGTGCTGTTTATGGCGTCGCCGGGCGCCGCCTACATCACCGGCTGCACCCTGCACGTGAACGGCGGCATGCACATGGAATAGCACTCCAACCGTTGAATTCAAAACACTTTTTGCAGAAGCCTAATCTGGTAGAATAACGGCCCAGAATTCCCACAAGAGAGCCGCACGCGTTTCAGGCGGATTTTGGTTCAATATTGAGAACACGACAGGTCCGAGGAAAGGGGATTTGAATGGAAAATATCGAGCAACGCGTCAAGAAGATTGTTGCCGAGCAGCTAGGCGTCAATGAGGCGGATGTCAAGAACGAGTCCTCGTTCGTGAACGATCTCGGCGCGGACTCCCTCGACACCGTGGAACTCGTGATGGCGCTGGAAGAGGAGTTCGAGACCGAGATTCCTGACGAGGAGGCCGAGAAGATCGGGACCGTCCAGCAGGCGGTCGATTACATCAGGGCCCATTCCAAGGGCTGAGACCCCGTTTCGGTCCGGAGTCAAATTGTCCAGACGCAGAGTCGTCGTCACCGGGCTCGGCATCGTTTCACCGGTCGGAATCGGGGTCCCCGAAGCCTGGTCAAACATCGTTGCCGGGAAATCCGGAATTGCCCCCATCACCCGTTTTGACGCTTCCGCTTACGCCTCCCAAATCGCGGGCGAGGTGAGGGGGTTCGACCCGACCCGCTATATATCGGCCAAGGAAATCCGCCGTTTCGACACGTTCATCCATTACGGTCTTGCCGCTGCCGTCGAGGCGTTGAAGGATTCCGGGCTCGACCTTGACCGAGAGAATCGGGAAATGGTCGGGGTCTGCATTGGCTCGGGAATCGGCGGGTTACAGATGATCGAGGATACGCATAATGCGCTGCTTGCCGGCGGGCCGCGGAAGATCTCTCCCTTCTTCGTGCCGGGATCGATCATCAATCTCATCTCCGGTCAGCTTTCGATCATGTATGGCCTGAAGGGGCCGAACCTGGCGCTGGTGACCGCCTGCACGACTGCCAATCACTCGATCGGCGAGGCGGCCCGTCACATCGACTACGGCGAGGCGGACGTGATGGTCGCGGGCGGCTCGGAGGCCTGTATCTGTGCGCTGGGTGTCGGCGGCTTCTGCGCGGCGCGGGCGCTGTCCTCGCGCAACGACGATCCGGCAACCGCCAGCCGGCCATGGGACAAGGACCGCGACGGGTTCGTCCTGGGGGAGGGCGCGGGTGTTCTGCTGCTCGAGGAGTACGAGCATGCGAGAGCACGCGGGGCGAGGATCTACTGCGAGCTGGCGGGTTACGGCGTCGGCGCGGACGCAAATCATATAACGGCGCCCTGCGAGGACGGTGCCGGCGCGGTGCGGTGTATGGCGAACGCGCTTAGAAATGCCGGCCTCAATCTCGACCAGGTCGATTACATCAACGCGCACGGCACCTCGACGCCGCTGGGCGACCTGGCGGAAACCATCGCAATCAAGAATTGCTTTGGCGACCGTGCGACGAAAGTTGCCATAAGCTCGACCAAGTCGATGACCGGGCATCTTCTGGGCGCGGCCGGCGGCGTGGAGTCCGTGTTTTCGGTGCTGGCGGTGCGCGATCAGGTCGCGCCGCCGACCATCAATCTGTTTAACCGGGACCCGCAGTGCGACCTCGATTTCGTTCCGAACACGGCACGTAAGATGAAGATTGACGTCGTATTGTCCAACTCGTTCGGATTCGGCGGCACCAACGGCAGCCTGGTGTTCCGGAACATCTGACGCCGCGCTCCGCGGCCCATTCAGCCAATGATTCTCGTCAACGGCGCGGCGACAAACCAAGTCGTCGCGACCGACCGCGGGCTCGCTTATGGCGATGGGGTGTTCCGCACCTTTCCTGTAACGAGCGGCCGGGCGCACAACTGGTGTTTCCAATTCCGCAAGCTGGCCCACGACTGCGCGGCGCTCGCTTTGCCATGTCCCGCGGAAGCCGTGTTGGCGGAAGAGTTGATACGCGTGTCGGCTGCGCAAAGAGAGTGTATCGTCAAGATCATTGTGACGCGAGGCAGCGGCGAGCGCGGCTACGCGCCACCGCAAGACCCGGTGCCGACGCGCGTCGTCATGGCCAGCCCCCGCTTGCACTATCCGGAAGAATTTGCCCGCCGCGGAGTGCGCGTTCAGGTGTGCCGCACACGGCTCGCGGCCCAGCCACGGCTCGCAGGGGTCAAGCATCTCAACCGCCTCGAGAACGTGATCGCGCGCTCGGAGTGGCGCGATCCTGCGGTGGTGGAGGGTCTGATGCTCGATATGGAAGGGAATGTGATCGGCGGAACGATGACCAATCTGCTCATGGTTGATGAAAACGGTCTCGCGACGCCGGAGTTATCGAAGTGCGGTGTGGCGGGTGTAACGCGCGAGCGCATCTTGGCGGCCGCGATGAGGCACGGCGTGACCTGCCGCGTCGAGCCGCTGACCCTGAACCGGGTGCTCGGGGCACGGGAGCTGATACTGGTGAACAGCGTGATCGGGGCGTGGGCCGTTCGGGATATCGAGGGACGGACGCTGCGGCCGGGCCCCGGTATGACGCGTATGCAAGCGTGGCTCGAGGAAAAGGATGTTTAGGAAGCTTCTGGCCCTGTCGCTCGGTGCGGCCGTGCTCGGAGGGGGTTTGGCTGCGGGCGCGCTGTTCTACTACGCGAGAAGCCCGCTGCCGATTGGTGCGGCACCGGTGCAGTTCAGCCTGAAGTCGGGCAGCAGTCTCAAAAGCGCGGCGCGGCAAATGGCTGAAGCAGGGGTGCTCCACCGGCCGGCGGCGTTCGTCCTGCTGGGCCGTATTCTCGGCCGTGCCAACCGGATCAAGGCGGGCAGTTACGAGTTCAAGGCGGGGCTCACGCCCTATGCGCTGTTGCAGAAAATCGCCCGCGGTGACGTCACCCTGATGGCGATCACGTTTACCGAGGGAGCGACGTTCAGGCAGATGCGAAAGCTCCTCGACGAGCACCCTAAAGTGAGGCATGAAACCACCGCGTTGCGGGATGCGCAGATTCTGGAGCGGCTGTCAATCAGCGAGACTTCACCTGAGGGCTGGTTCTTTCCGGATACGTACTATTTCACCGAAGGCGCCATCGATCTCGCGGTCCTGCGGCGCGCCCATCGATTGATGCAACATCACCTTGCCAGCCAGTGGGAGGGTCGCGCACCGGGCTTGCCGCTGGCAACGCCGTACGAGGCGCTGATCCTGGCCTCAATCGTGGAAAAGGAGACCGGACGAGGCGAAGACCGTCCGCTGGTTGCCACGGTGTTCGTAAACCGGTTGCGCAGGGGCATGCTGTTACAAGCGGACCCCACCGTGATCTACGGGCTAGGGGAGACATTCGACGGCAATCTTCGCAAGCGCGATCTCGTCGCGGACACGCCCTACAACACCTACACGCGTGGCGGCCTGCCGCCGACGCCCATCGCCATGCCGGGTCTGGCATCGCTCGCGGCGACGCTCAATCCCGCAAGGAGCGATGTCCTCTACTTTGTGTCGAGAGGTGACGGGTCGTCGCACTTTTCCCGAACGTTGACCGAGCATGAGCGCGCCGTGACAAAATATCAGCGATCGGGAAAACGCTGATGCGCGGACGCTTCATCACGCTCGAAGGAATTGACGGGGCCGGCAAGAGCACGCACCTGGAGTGGCTCGCCCACTTTCTGGGCGAGCGTGGAATTCGCGTCACGGTCACACGCGAACCAGGCGGCACGGCGCTTGGAGAGCGCCTGCGCGAACTGGTATTGCATGGCGAAGCGGCGCTTCATCCCGAGACCGAGACGCTCCTAATGTTTGCCGCGCGGTGTGAGCATATCGACAAAGTGATCGAACCGGCGTTGGCGAGCGGCGCGTGGGTCATCTGCGACCGGTTTACCGATGCAACCTACGCCTATCAGTCTGGTGGGAGCGGTGTTTCCTGGTCGAAGATCGCGCAACTCGAGCAATGGACGCAGGACGGGTTGCAGCCCGACACAACGGTGCTGTTCGATGTTGCCCCCGATGTCGGGCTCGCTCGCGCAGCTCGCGGCAAGAGCCCCGACCGGTTCGAGCGCGAGCGGGCTGCGTTCTACGAGAGGGCACGGCAAGCCTATCTCGAGCGAGCGCGCGAGGCACCCCATAGGGTGCATGTCGTCGATGCAAACAGGCCGGTGACTGATATTCACAAAACACTTGAAGGTATTTTCTCAACTATTTCTTCTATATGAGTAATAGAAGGAACGCTAGAAGATGAGTTTGCCATGGCATCGGTCGGAACTGCGACGGATCCTCGCCGAGGGGGCAGGGCTCCCCCACGCGCTGTTGATTCGGGGGCCGGCCGGTATCGGCAAGTTTGAGTTCGCGCAGGCGCTCGCCAAGGCTCTGTTGTGCGAGCAGTCAGACGGCCAAGGGATGGCGTGCGGCCATTGCACCGCTTGTGATTGGGTCGAGCAACGCAGCCATCCAGATCTCCGGCTGGTCCAGCCGGAAAGCCTCGCTGAGTCGGAGGAAGAGGCGGGGGGTGACAAGAAAAAGGCAAGCGTTCAGATCGGCGTTGACCAGGTGCGGGCGCTGGCGGAGTTCGTGAACTTGTCGAGCCATCGCGGCCGCGCCAAGGTCATCGTGGTTCACCCGGCCGAGGCGCTGAATCCGAGCGCGGCGAATGCGCTCCTGAAGAATCTCGAGGAGCCGCCACCGGCCACCTACTTTCTGCTGGTTTCGCATCGCTGGCACCAACTCCTGGCCACGATCAAAAGTCGGTGCCGGCAAGTCGTTCTACCGTTGCCGGACCGCGAAACGGCGCGCGCGTGGCTGGCGGAGCAGGGTGCCTCCGACCCCGACTTGGCCCTTGCGCAAGCGGGCAGGGCGCCGGTATCGGCGGCGCGCTTGAATGCCGAATATTGGGCGCAACGATCTGCATTCATCGGGGCGATTGCGTCGGTCGATTTCGACCCCCTGCGTTCGGCCGAGCAGCTGCGCGATTTTGCCATTCCAGATGTCGTGAAATGGCTGCAGCAGTGGTCCTACGACATGGTCTTGCACGGTAGTGTCGGCAGGGCACGCTACAACCCGGACTTCGTGGATGCCATTGCGCGGGCCGCACGCCGCGCGGGCCCACTGGAAACGCTGCGCTTCCATCGCCAAATGCTGGGTTGGCAGCGGGTTATCAATCACCCACTCAATCCCCGTCTGTTCCTCGAGCAGCTGCTGCTGTCCTATGCCGCTCTGCTGCGCGCTACGCCGGCGGGGCAGGCAGCGTAATGCTCGTCGATTCGCACTGCCATCTCGATTTTCCGGAGCTTGCGGGCAAACTGGACGCGGTCGTTGCGGCCATGAAGGAGAACCAGGTGACCCACGCGCTTTGCATCAGCGTGACGCTCCAGGATTTTCCCCAGGTCCGGGCGATTGCGGAGCGCTTCGAGCACATCTACGGCTCGGTGGGGGTTCATCCGGATTATCCCGATGTACCTGAAGTGGCCGGTGAGGAACTCGTCAGGCTCGCAAATCATCCGAAGATCGTGGCCATCGGGGAGACCGGGCTTGACTACTTCCGGATCAAGGAAGACTGTGAGCGGCAGCGGCAGCGTTTTCGCACACACATTCGGGCTGCGCGCCGCTGCGGCAAGCCACTGGTCGTCCACACCCGTGACGCCGCTGCGGACACGCTGCGAATCATGCGCGAGGAGGAGGCGGGCGAGGTCGGGGGCGTCATGCATTGTTTTACGGGAGACTGGGATACCGCCCAGGCCGCCATGGACCTTGGCTTCTACATCTCGTTCTCGGGCATCGTGACGTTCAAGAACGCCCGGGGACTGCGAGAGGTAGCGAAGCAGGTCCCGCTCGAGCGTATGTTGGTCGAAACGGATTCGCCGTACCTTGCTCCGGCGCCTTATCGAGGCAAAACCAACGAGCCAGCTCTGGTAAAGTATGTCGCCGAGGAGATTGCGCGCCTCCGGGACACTGAACTGGCAGAAGTCGCCGCCAAAACGACGGAAAATTTCTTTAATTTATTCAGAGTGTAATAATTATATGCTCATCCTTTATCTGAGGAAAATCCTGCTCCTTTTTGCCCTGACCGTGGTTACGGGTGCGCAGGCCGGAGTCTACGAGGACATGCTGCAGGCCATCGAACTGGACGATGACGAGACCGTTGCGGCGCTGCTCAAGCGTGGGGTGGATGTGAACAGCGTGGGGCCCAGCGGCGAGCCGTTACTGACTCTTGGGGCGAGGAACGGTAAGCCAGCGGTGGTCAAGACCCTGCTGGCTGCGAGGCCGAAGCTCAATGCCCCCAATGCCAATGGAGAAACTGCGTTGATGCTGGCGGCGTTTGGCGGCCACGTCGAGATCGTGCAGCAGTTACTGGCCAAGGGGGCTGCTGTTGACCAACCGGGCTGGACACCGCTCAGCTACGCCGCAGCCCGGAACCAACTTGAGATCGCCCGACTGTTGATCAAGGCCGGCGCCAAAGTCGATGCGGAGGCTGCAAATGGCACCACGGCGCTGATGATGGCTGCGCGGGAGGGACATTTGGCGATGGTGCTGCTGCTACTGGAGCACGGCGCCAACATCAACCACAAGACCAAGGCGGGCTATACGCCGCTCGAAATGGCGATCGCACACGGGCGGCGCGACGTGGCCGAAACGCTGCTCAAGGCGGGTGCCAAGCAGTAAGGGATACGAAGGCCGATAGAGATGCGCCAGGTCTCAGTGCGTATAATGTATATTATGTCAAATTATAACCTGAGCAAGCGGGCGAGCTTCTTTCAACATTTCTAATTCGCCCGGAAGCCCTACCGCTCCGGAATGGGTAGCTCAAAT
>JAOTVX010000012.1 GCA_029863175.1 Betaproteobacteria bacterium
TCGTCGCCGGAGCCCCGCGGCTCAGCCGCGGCTAGGCATGCTCAGGGTGGGGGAGTTTGCCCTGGCCACAGGTGGGGGAGTTTGGGTGGCCGCCGGGGCCACTAAGTTTTATGCAACACTATTCGGCAATGCTTTGACCCGCTTTGAAGGTAAATTAGGTTATGCGGACAACGCCGATGTACAAATCGGCTTTTACGCCAGCTACTTCACGTTAACCGGAGAAAATAGCCGAGGAATTTTATGGGCCACGACGAAATGCACAGGTCACACCGTATTGGTTGGTTACGTGCAGCAGTTCTAGGTGCAAATGATGGCATTGTTTCAACGGCAAGTCTCATTATCGGTGTTGCTGCAGCTCATGCCGTACATGCAGACATAATTCTCGCTGGTAGTGCTGGCTTGGTCGCAGGTGCGATGTCTATGGCAGCAGGTGAGTATGTATCGGTTAGTTCACAGGCTGATACCGAAAAAGCAGATCTTGAGCTAGAGAAAAAGGCATTAGAGGACGACAGTGAGTTTGAGCTACAGGAGCTCGCAAATATTTATGAAAAAAGAGGACTCGATTCAAGTCTGGCAAAGCAGGTCGCAGAACAGCTGATGGCTCACGATGCACTGGGCGCACACGCGAGAGACGAGCTTGGCATATTTGAGAGAGTAAGGGCGCGACCCATACAAGCAGCCTTTTCGTCAGCAGGGACATTCACTATGGGTGCAGCGTTGCCATTATTAACAGCGTTAGTCGTTCCGCTGGAACCGCTAATACCCGTTGTCGCGGGATTGTCACTCATATTTCTGGCAGGTTTAGGGGGCCTTGCTGCGCGTGCGGGAGGGGCATCAATAAGAACCGGCGCGATCAGGGTTACATTTTGGGGGGCACTAGCAATGGCTTTAACAGCGGCAGTGGGTCGATTATTTGGAGTAATTGCATGACGAAGGGTTCTCGTTAATACCATACAAGTCTTCAGATATGGCTAACAATTGAGTCAAGTCGCCGTTCACCGGGTTTTGGCAACCTTGGCCGCAAAGGCTTCTGACGAAATCGAGAGCCTGCTCGAGTTCTGGTTCGGCGCGTCCGGGCCGGACGGCGCGATCGATCCCGCGAAGCGCAAGATGTGGTTCGGGAGCGGCGCAAAGCACGACGCGGAGATCCGCGAGCGATTCGGCGCGCTGCACGAGCGCGCGTGTCGCAACGAGCTCGATTCGAGTTGGAGCACGACGGCGCGCGGGCGGCTTGCCCTGACTGTTCTGCTCGACCAATTCTCGCGCCATATCCATCGCGGGACAGCACGGGCTTTTGCCCAGGATCCTGCGGCGCAGCAGCTCACGGCCGCCGGAATCGACGATGGCGGCGACCTGTTGCTCACGCCCGCGCAACGAACGTTCTTCTATCTGCCCCTCGAGCATGCCGAGGACCGGGCACTGCAGGCGCGCTCGGTCCAGTGCTACGAGCGCCTCGCGACGGCCGTGGCTGAGGCATGGCGCAAGGACTACGAGAGTTTCCTCGACTTCGCACGGCGGCACCGCGCCGTGATAGATCGCTTCGGGCGCTTCCCGCACCGGAATGCCGTGCTCGGCCGTCCCTCGACACCAGACGAGGCTGCATTCCTCGAGCAGCCCGGATCGTCGTTTTGAGCAGGATCAAGGAAAAACGTGATTTTCTGACTTCTGCCTTGTTCCTTTTCGCCGCCGATGGACGCCCATCCTCTTCTCTTCCCCCTCAAGGGGAAGCTCGAACCTCCCCTCGCCCAATTTGGGAGAGGGGCGGGGGTGAGGGCCGAACGCCGATAAGAACCAGAGTCGAACCGCCGGGCGCTGAGAGCACCAAGAAAAAACTCGATTCACGATTCACCGTTCACCGTTCATCGTTCATCGTTCACGGAATTTTATGAACCGCGGAGACGCGGGGAGAAACAGGATGTGTAGTACCGGTCCCAGAACCCCGTGAACGTCGAAAATCATTAACCACAGAATCACACGGAAATACACGGACGAAAACCTGAACCGCGAAGCACGCCTTGGAGCGAGAACAATTTCCGTGTGCTTCCGTGTGGTTCCGTGGCTAAGGTGTTGGTTAAGGTCCTAGGGCTTCATGTCTTCGAGGAACCATTCGGCCGGGAGTTCCCGGCCGATTCCTGCCGTCCTCGCATGCTCGTAGATTCGCGGCGCAACTGCCGCGAACTGCAGCCTCATTCCGACATTGTTCTTGAACACCGACATGCGCGCCAGGCGCGATCCATGAACCGTCTACGATCGGCTGGCTCGTATTGGTCGCCGCGACGACGAGATCAGCGCCCGAAACGGCAGCGCGGGCGCTTTCGGCCGCCTCGGCCTCGAGCCCGAGCTCGCGGCGTGCGCGCTCGACAAAAATCGCGCGGTGCTCGGGGTTGGGACTGTACACCTGCACGCGCTGGAGCTTGCGCACCTCCTTCATCACCACCAGGTGCGCCCAAGCCTGTCCGCTCGTGCCGAGGAGGCCCAGTATCGCGGCATCGGGGCGCGCGCTCAGGCAAGCGCCGACATTGAGGACGCTTAAGTTTCTCTCAGAACCGCGAGCGTATGTGACCTGAATTCGCGCTGATGAAGCACGTAGATCACCCCCAGCGTCACCGCGATCATGAGCGCGGGGTGAAGGAACCACGACATCGCGGCCGTGCCGAAATAATAGGCGCGCAGTCCCTGGTTAAAATTGCGGTTGGCATAGGACACCACGACCGTGATGCGCTCGATCTGGGGCAGGTGCTGCGCAACGTCGGACGGCGTCTTCTGGGTCGCGCCGACCAGAATCGAGCAGAAACCAAATTGCCGGATTGACCACGTGAACTTGAAGAACGCATAGACGAAGATGAGCAGCAGGACGAGAATCTTGAACTCCCAGAGCCGCTGCGAGACCTCTTGCACGAACGGAAGCTCTGACACGACGATCGCCGCCCGCCCGGTGTAGCCCATCAGCGCCACCAGCGCTCCGAGAATCAACATGGTAGTGGAGGCAAAGAACTGGCAGCTCCGGGTCAGATTGCGCAGGACATTGATGTCCACCATCCGATTGTCGCGCTCGACCATCCGCAAGACCCACTCGCGCATGTGCCGCTGCATCTCTCGGCCCAGTCGCGGCTGCGCCGTCGGGCTGTAATCCGTGTACCACTGGTAGCCAACCCACAACACGGTAAACAGCAGTAGCGCCAGCAGGTCAAGCCAGGTGAATGACAGCGATGTCAGAAACCGGTCAAACAGTGTCATAAAAACAGCGTCAGCACGCCGGTATATCCATAGAGCCGGTTATGCGAAACCTCCCCGTTACAGAAAAATCCGACCAACGGGAAATCGCCGAGGCCCTCGCGGACCAGCTTCAGCTCCTCGGAATCCGGGCCGAACAGGCTCGCGCCGCGCCCGAGACAAGAATAGTAGACGCCGCCGCGCGGACGCGTGTAGAGCCCTTTGCGCATGCTCTCCAACATGCGCTTCATGTCCTCTTGCGCGGTCTTGGCGTCGCGCTTGCAGAACATGATGCTCGCCCCCGGCTGCACCATCTCGCCGATGGCAATCAGCCGGTTTGCGGGGTCGATGCCCACCAGGTTGCGCACCAGGTAGTCCCCCGTGTCGCTACCGGGGATCGGCAGTGCCGCGAACACGTGGCTGCCGATGCGGTTGAGATCGCGTCCCAGGGTCTCGCCGATATCTTCACGAAAGACATCCAGCGCGGGCCGGCCGTCCAGGCTGATGATGACGTTCTGCTGGCTCGTCGTGACGACGTGCTTCCCGCCGATTGGCGAGCAGCCTTGCGTAAGACGGGTGGCAATCGTAATGCCTTCGGAGAATGAAACGCCCGACAGCCCCCCTTCCACCACCCCATCGGCGATTTGCACGTTCTGCCGCCGCGAGCTCGTCAACCCGCCAACCAGAAATCCACTTTCGACTCTGCCCGCGAGGCGTTGCACCAGCTCGCCGAGGCGGCGATTAAGGGGATCGGCGTGCACGATCGCGAAATTGGGGACAACATCGCCGCATTTCAGCGCGACATTGTCGGCGTCGGCCGTGCCCGCCACGCCGGAAAAGACACGGAACGAATCCGGTTCGAAATCGCCCACCAGAACGGCCATCGCCGGCTCATCGAGATATTCCTTGGCCGTGGCGCAGATCCCGATCCCGACCGTGCCCACCCAATGCGGAATTCCGGTGCGGCCCTTGAGAAACGCGAGAATATCGCCAACGTGATCGGCGAGCACGTCGGTCACGTAGAGAAAGCCGAGGCTGGCAGGACCTTGGCCAAGCTGCGCGAGGCATGATTCGGCAGCCTCGCGCCAGTCGCTGGCGCCCGCATGCCCGCAGCGAAAATCCGGCATCGTCTAGGAGTGTGTCGGACTTTGCCCCGACACACTCCTTACGCAAAACCGCACGCAGGCAAACCACGGTTGTCGATTCGAAATACTCGAATTCATCCCTGCTCCTGCACTTCGTGGTGGCGAAAACACTTCGTTTCACTCCCCTCTGCTGTAAGTCCGCGGGCGGTTTTGCATTTAGCAGCCTGTCGGAACTTCAAATCCGTCAGGCTACTCCCTTTTTGATCGCCGCCAGCGGGATGAAGCCG
The DNA here is from genome assembly GCA_029863175.1 of Betaproteobacteria bacterium. Next base: position 4,586 of record JAOTVX010000012.1, read on the forward strand.
CGCTGCGCCTTGATGCGATCGGTCCATGCCCCGATCGCCGGATACTCATCGAGAGCGATGTCCGCATCGGGCGCCATCGCTACGTAGGGGAAGCAAGCAATGTCAGCGATCGTGATTCGCCCCAGGGCGAGCCACGGATGATTCGCCAGGTGGCCCTGGAGCACGGCCAGCGCGGTCCTGCCGTACGCACGGCATTCCTCCAGATCACCGCGCCGGCCGAAGTGCTGGATCGCGCGAGCGAATTGCAGCCCGTAGTGGATCTCGTTCTGGGCAAAAGAAAGCCACTGCATCACCTTCGCCATCGGCTCCGGCTGGACCGGAAGCCACGCATCGCCGCCATACTTGCGCGCGAGGTACACCAGTATCGCCGTCGAATCCCAGATGACCGTGCCGGCGTCGTCGAGTGCGGGTACCTGGCCGCGCGGGTTGAGTTTCAGGAAATCGGGCTGCTTCTGCTCCCGCTTGGCGAGATCGACGGCAATCGTCTCGTACGGAACACCGAGCATCGAGAGCAGAAGGCGCGGCTTGTACGAATTACCCGAGCGCTCATTGACATAGAGCTTCAACAGATCTCCGGAATCGTCTTTGTTTTCCGGCACATCCTAACACGCGACCGGGGCCCCGGTCATGGACGGCGGCGCCTGGCGCCGGATGTCCGAGACTGATTGCAGCACACTTGTTCGACGGCTGAAAATATCAGCGCAACCGCAAAGCCAATAACGGCTGCCTTATGATTTCGGCATTGATGACCAGCACGACGCCCGCCCGAGCGTCAGCGCAAAGGCGAGGCAAACGCGTCAAGAATCAAGCTCTTTGTCTCGACCCGCGCGAAATCCATGAACGCACGCGCAGCCACGGATACGTGTTTGCTCAACGGATAGACGAATTGCCAGTGACTCTCGATCGGGAATCCTTCGACATCCAGGGAAACTAGCTTCGTCTGTTCCGGTTCCAGCCCCAAAGCGTAGCGGGACAGAATCGACACTCCGAGTCCGGCGAGAATTGCCTCTCGGATCGCCTCGTTGGTGCTCAGCTCCATTCGTATTTTCGGAACGAGGCCATGCTGCTCGAACAGCTTCAGCGTGACCATTCGCGTGCCCGACCCGGGTTCGCGCATCAGGAACGGCTCGTTGGCGAGGCGCGCGAACGCAATGCCCTTCTCGCCCGCCATCGGATGATCACTGCGCGCAAAGACCACCAGCGGATTGGGCAGAAGGGCCTGGACGACGACATCCTCATAATCGGGCGCCTCAGCGAATATGTAAAGATCGTCCTCGTTATTTTTCAGCCGCTCGATCAGCGCGCCCCGGTTGTGGATCTGCAGCGATGTTTCGATCCCAGGATAGCGCTGTATGAAAGCCCCAAGCAGTCGCGGGGCGAAATTCTTGGCCGGCGAAATTACGCCTAACTGGAGCCGCCCGGAAACCAGGCCGCGCATCTCACTCAACGTTTCCTCGAGGCGGGAGAGGGCGCGAAATACGTCATTACAACCCGCGTAGACCCGCTTGCCCGCCTCCGTCAGGTAGATGCGCCTGCCTACCTGTTCGAATAGTGGCGAGCCGATCGTTTCGCCGAGCTTCCTGAGTTGCACCGAGGCCGTTGGCTGGGCGAGGTGAAGTTCCTCGGCCGCCCGAGCAAAACTTCCCAATCGCGCGGCTGCCTCGAACATGCAGAGTTGCGGCAGTGTTCCGTGCTTCAGAAACCGTCGAATATTCGAGCGCGGCATGGCGACTGTTCCTCGAGTCCGTTGCCATTTCCGCCATGCCACAAATGCACAGCGGCCTTCACCTCGAGATGAAGGCCGCCTTCCGATGCGGACCTTCACCAGTTCGGCAAAGGTCTCGCTCGCATCCGCACTTCCGATGCCGGCGCGACCGGGGCAGAGCCCGTCATGACGATCGCGCCGTAGCAGCCAACCGGCTGCCGGAGCTACTCCCCTAGGAGGGGCGGCTGGCTTCCGCCAGGCCGCACCGTATGTTTAGCACGCCAGCACCCCTCTTTCAAGCGGACAGTCATTACTAAACGTAATGTCAGTCTTTATTGTTTAATCACAAGCATTTGCTTTCGTAATGGCAATCATCCTAAAAATCAAATTTTCTTGCCGAACCGGCAACCCCATACTGGATTCGGTGCCACGCCTTACGGGCGCGAGCCTTCCAGGAGGCCTTCATATGAACGAAAAAGAATTCCACGGCACGCCGGTGGAGGAGCTCGTCACCCGCTTTCAGACGCACCTCGACCGGGGCCTGACCCAGCAAGAGGCGCAGGATCGCCTCCTGAAACTCGGCCCCAATGAACTCACGGAGAAGCCTCGGCCGGGCTTTCTCGCGCTGCTGTGGGGCCAGTTCAACAATTACCTCGTGATCATCCTGATCGTCGCCGCCCTCGTCGCGCTCGCGCTCGGTGAGTGGGTCGATTCCATCGCCATCATGATCATCGTGGTGCTGAACGCGGTGGTTGGCGTCATACAGGAGTCGAAGGCGGAACAGGCCCTTGCGGCGCTCAAGAAGATGTCGGCGCCCAATGCCCAGGTCATACGCGACGGCGGCCAGATGACGATCCCGGGCCGCGAACTCGTTCCGGGTGATATGGTCCTCCTGGAGGCAGGCAATTACGTTCCCGCCGACATGCGCCTCGTCACGAGCTTCAACCTCAAGGTCGAAGAGGCCTCGCTGACGGGGGAATCGGTGCCCGCGGAGAAGAACGCGGCGGCGGTGCTGGACAAGGACATACCCCTCGGCGACCGCAAGAATTCCGCCTTCATGAGCACGATGGTGACCTACGGCCGCGGCAAGGGGCTCGTGACGGGCACGGGCATGCACACGCAGATCGGCTTGATCGCCGAGATGATCCAGTCCTACGAGGACGAAGACACGCCCCTGCAGCAGAAGCTGGCGCAGCTCGGCAAGGTTCTCGGCACGATCGTCATCTTCATCTGCGCGTTCGTCTTTGTCTACGGCCTCACCCGGGACACGAAGGTGACGGATATCTTCACGGTCGGGCTCCTCAACTACCTCCAGGCCGAGCAGAAGGACATCGTCAATCTCTTCATGACCGCGGTGAGTCTCGCGATCGCGGCCATCCCCGAAGGTCTCCCGGCCATCGTGACCATCTGTCTCGCGCTGGGGATGCAGCAGATGGTCAAGCGCCATGCCTTGATCCGCAAGCTGCCCGCTGTGGAAACGCTCGGGTGTGCGACGGTCATTTGCTCCGACAAGACGGGCACGCTGACCCAGAACGAGATGACTGTCGTCCAGGGATGGGTCGGGGGAAAGCGGTTCCGGGTCACGGGAGAAGGATACAACCCCACCGGGCAGTTCTCCGTGGACGACCGGCCATTCGATACGCGCACCGACGCGGACGCCACCGTGCTTCTGCACGGGGCGCTGCTCTGCAACGACGCGAAACTGGGCGAAAAGACGGACGAAACGGGCAGGCAGTCGTGGCAGATCATCGGCGACCCCACGGAAGGCGCCATGGTCGTCGTCGCCACGAAAGCCGGACACGGGCGGGATGAACTGGAAAAAGCGATGCCCCGGGTCCAGGAGATTCCGTTCGACTCGGACCGGAAGCGCATGACGACGATCCACAGCCCCGATGCCGCTCACGGCCAGGCTTTGGGCGCGAGTTTCCGCTATCCGCAACACGTCGCCTTCGTCAAGGGCGCGCCCGATGTGCTGCTCGACCTCTGCAACCACGTCCAGGAATCGGGCCAGCTCGTTTCCCTGACGGAGGCGAAGCGCAAGGAGATCCTCGATCAGAACCGCGACCTCGCGAGTAACGCGCTGCGCGTGCTGGGCGTGGCCTATCGCCCCTTGGACATCGTCCCCGACACCTGCACCCCCGAGACGATCGAGAAAGAACTTACCTTCGTCGGACTGCTGGGCATGATCGACCCGGCGCGACCGGAGGTCATGGACGCGGTGAAGGTGGCGAATGGGGCCGGGCTGAAAAGCGTCATGGTCACCGGCGATCACAAGGAAACCGCCGAGGCCATCGCGCGGCAAATCGGCGTGCTGACGAAAGGCGGCCTGGTGCTGACCGGTCCGGAAATCGAGAAGCTCAGCGACGAGGAGCTGGCGGCCAAAGCGGACACGCTTCAGGTGTGCTGCCGGGTCTCGCCCCAGCACAAGACGCGGATCGTCGATGCCATGAAGTCGCGCGACCATGTGGTGGCGATGACAGGGGACGGCGTAAACGACGCCCCGGCCCTGAAGCGGGCGAACATCGGCGTAGCAATGGGCATCACGGGAACGGACGTCTCCAAGCAGACGGCCGACATGGTCCTCACGGATGATAATTTTGCGAGCATCGTGTCGGCCATCGAGCAGGGGCGGATCATCTATTCCAACATCCGCAAGTTCGTGTACTTCCTGCTCGCCTGCAATGCCGGAGAAATCCTGATCATATTCGGCTCGATGCTGCTCGGCCTGCCCCTGCCCTTGAGGCCGGTGCATCTCCTGTGGCTGAACCTCGTGAGTGACGGCGCTCCCGCTCTCGCGCTGGGCATGGAAAAGGGCGATCCGGACATCATGAAGTATCCGCCGCGACCGCCCAGGGAGCCGATCATCAATCGCGACATGGCGATCGGCATCGGCGTCATCGCCGTGGTCGACGCCATCGCCATACTGTTGGCGTTCTATTTCGGCTTGCAGCGCTATCCCGGGCACCTCGAGGCGGCACAGACCATCGCTTTCGCCACCCTGTGCACGTCCGAGCTCATCCGTGCCTATACCGCCCGCTCCGAGTACCACAGCGTCTTCTCCATCGGCGTGTTCTCCAACAAGTGGATGAACTGGGCGGTGTTGGCGTCATTTGTGCTGGTGCTGGCGGTGGTGTACGTGCCGTTCCTGAGGCCTTTCTTCGACACGGTGCCGCTGACGCCCAGCGACTGGCTCTTCATGTTCCCCTTCTTCTTCGCCTCGCCGATCGCCATGGAACTGCTCAAGGTGTACTTCCGGGCAAGGGCCGTAACGCCGGCGGGCAAGGAGCAGACTCCTTCATCCGGCACGCCTGTCGCCGGGCTAGCGCAGCAGAGCGCGACTCGCGCATCCGTCTCGCGCCACTTTTCAGGAGGGGACGCCATGCTCAAAGTACTGGTCCCGGTCGACGGTTCCCGCAATGGCGAGTTCGCAATAAAGCATGTGATCAAGCAATTCATGAACAACACGGCGATGGAGATACACCTGCTGAACGTACAGCCGCCGTTTAGCAGGCACATCGCGCGCTTTGTGAGCAGAAAGGCGCTGCACGACCACCACCGCGATGAGGCCGAAAAAGCGCTGCGCCCAGTCCGGCAAACGCTCGACGCCTTTGGCATTCCCTACTCGGTGCACACCGTAGTGGGTGATCGGGCGAAATCGATCACCGATGCGGCCCGCCGCCTGCGCTGCGACCAGATCGTATTGAGCACCGCGCGCAAGAACTCGCTGACCCGGCTGGTGGAGAATTCGCTCACCAACAAGGTGCTCGAGCTCACCCCGGTCCCGGTCGAGGTGATCGCCGGCGATGCGGTGTCGAAATACGAGCGCTACGGTATTCCGGCCGCGATCGCCGCGCTGCTCGGCTTGTTATTGGCGGCGGTTGTGGAGTAACGCGGCGCCGACGCAAGACTCGAACCACAGCCGCTCCGCCTTGCTCGGTCAGCCGAGGATCGAGGTTTCGCGCGCGAATCTTGAGCCTTGCCGCTGCGCGGTCAGAGGCCGCGGGCTCGAGTCCGGCCTGTTCCCGCTTCACCGCAAGCGGAGTCACAGGCCTAGCCCTCCGGCCACGTCATCCGGGAAAAACGGCTGGAAGAGATCGCCGTCAAGGTCGTTCCAGTCAAGACGTGACCCTCCTCCGGTCACCGGTCACGGGTCACTGGTCACCTGTCTAACGATCGTCTGAGCGGTATCGTCTCTCTCCGCCGCGCGGCATCGCGTGGCCTCCGCTAATGCCGGCCCTATAATATGGATCGGCTCCAGGAGAACTTCATGACGATCATTGAACCGGCATCGGCGGGCACTGGGAACGGCCTCCTCCTGCGAGCGGACGCGGACGGCGTCGCGACGCTCACCTTGAACCGGCCGGCACAATTCAATTCCCTGTCTGCCGCTCTGCTCATCGAAATGCAAACCGCGGTCGACGAGCTCGCCAGCGATAAGTCCCTGCGGGTGGTGGTCATCGCCGGCGCCGGCAAGGCCTTCTGCGCCGGTCATGATCTGAAGGAGTTGCGCGCCCACCGGGACCGCCGCTTCGTGCAGGACGTGTTCGAGCGCTTCAGCCACGTGATGGTGAGCCTTACGCGCCTGCCTCAGCCCGTCATCGCGCGTGTCCACGGCCCTGCGTTTGCCGGGGGCTGCCAGCTCGTCGCGCAATGCGACCTGGCGGTCGCTTCGACTGCCGCGACGTTTGCCACCTCAGGAATCAATTATGGACTTTTTTGCAACACACCCGGCGTATCCCTTGCGCGCAATGTACCGCGTAAGCGGGCGCTGGAAATGCTTCTCACCGGCGAGGCCATCGACGCGGACACCGCGCTTAACTATGGCCTGGTCAATCGCGTTGCTCCGCCGGAACGCCTCGACGAAGAAATCGCCACCCTGACGAGGTCCATCCTCGACAAGACACCGATCGCGGTCAGCGCCGGCAAGCACCTGTTCTACCGGCAGGTCGAGACAGACCTGGAAGAAGCCTACCGCCTCGCGACCGAAGCGATGGTCGAGAACATGATGACCGAGGATGCCGCAGAGGGCATCGACGCGTTTGCGCAGAAGCGCCAGCCCATCTGGAAAAACAAGTGATGATTACTGGTGATGGGAACTGGTGATGAAAAATGGTGATGAGAGCCACCACCAAGCTGAGGGATGAAGGATGAGGGATGAGCGATGACATAATGATAATGAATCTGTGTGTATCTGCGTTTATCTGCGGCTAAATTTGGCGTTTTCGCAATGCGGGTTTCTCGGCTTGCGAATCGCGATAAACTGGCTGCCGCATGAGTGCCGAACAGGCTTTTCCCACGATCGTCTCCGTAAGCATCCGCGCCCCGTTCGCCTGGCTCGCCGCAGGCTGGCAGGACTTTCGCGCCGCGCCGGGTGCGAGCCTGTTCTACGGCCTTGCCTTTGTCGGCATGGGGTTTCTTCTCAACGCGCTCTTCGCCTCGCGCCCGCACATCACGCTGGCGCTCGGCACCGGCTTCACGCTAATCGGTCCATTTCTCACAATCGGGATCTATGATCTTTCGCGTCGGCGCCAGCGCGGCGAGAAGCCGCAACTCGCTGCGAGTCTCAGCGCGTGGCGAGCCAACCCGGGCGCAATCGGCTTCTACGCGATCATCCTGCTGCTGCTGTTCGCGGGCTGGGCCCGCGTCTCGGTCTTGCTCGTCGCGCTTCTCTTCGAGGGCTCCATGCCGAGCGTCGCAACCTTTCTGCAACATCTCGTGTTCTCCGGAGAAAATGCAGCGTTCCTGGTCATCTATATCGGCGTCGGCGCCGGTTTCGCGCTGCTGGTGTTCGCCCTGAGCGTAGTGTCCATCCCGCTCATGATGGACCGCGGTACCGATACCGTGACTGCGATGATCGCGAGCTTTCTCGCGCTCACGCGCAGCTTCCCTGCAATGCTGGTATGGGCCGCCTTGATCGCGGCGCTCGTCTTCGCCGGGCTTGCGACGTTCTACCTCGGGCTTGCGCTCACCGGCCCGCTGGTCGGCCATGCTACCTGGCACGCCTACCGCGCGGCCGTGGCCCCCCGCTAGTGTGCTGTCCCGTAAATACCCGGCATCAGTCGGAACCGTGCTCTTATCAGCGGCCAATAAACCTGGTTCCGGGTTCAATGTTCCGGGTTCCGCGTTCCGGGTTTCTTATATGTAGATCTGTATTTATCGGCGTCCATCGGCGGCTAATAAACCTGGTTCTGGGTTCCTAGTTGTAGATCTGTATTTATCGGCGTGTATCAGCGTCCATCAGCGGCTAATAAATCTGTTTCTGAGTTCTGAGTTCTGAGTTCTGAGTTCTGAGTTCTGAGTTCGGGGTTCCGTGTTTCTTGTATGTGTAGATCTGCGTTTATCTGCGTTTATCTGCGGCTAAACTCGGGGTTTAACCGCAATAGGTTTCACGTTTCACGTTTCACGGATTTTTCCCCGCCATCTCCAGCAGCAGCTGATTCATCCGCTTGACGAAACCGGCGGGATCCTCGAGCGTGCCGCCCTCGGCGAGCAGCGCCTGGTCGTAGAGGACTTGCGACAAATCCTTGAACCGCGCCTCGTCGCTCTCGACCTTCAACCGGTCCAGCAGGCGGTGGTGCGGATTGATTTCGAGAATCGGCTTCGACGCCGGCGTCTTTTGTCCCGCGGTCTTGAGCAGGCGTTGCAGGTTGGCTGACAGATCGTGCTCGTCGGCGACGAGACACGCCGGCGAGTCGGTGAGCCGCAAGGTCACGCGCACGTCCTTGACGCTCTCGCCCAGGGCCGTCTTCATCTTCTCGATAAGCTCCTTGAACTCGCCCGCCTCCTTTTCCTGCTCCTTCTTCTCGGCCTCGTCCTCGAGCTGGCCGAGCTCGAGCCGGCCCCGCGCGACCGACTGCAGTGCCTTGCCCTCGAACTCGGTCAAATTCGACGCGACCCATTCGTCGACGCGGTCGTACAGCAACAGCACCTCGACGCCTTTCTTGCGGAACACTTCGAGATGCGGGCTGTTACGGGCCGCAGCGAAGCTGTCGGCGGTAACGTAGTAGATCTTCCCCTGCTCCGGCTTCATGCGCGCCACGTAATCCGCGAGCGATTCGTCCTGTTCCTCCGCGTCCTTGTGCGTAGACGCGAAGCGCAAGAGCTTCGCAATGCGCTCGCGGCTCGAAAAGTCCTCTCCGACGCCCTCCTTGAACACCCTCCCGAATTCCTTCCAGAACGTCGCGTATTTTTCCTTGTCCTTCTCAGCGAGATCCTCGAGCATCGAGAGCACGCGCCGCACCGACCCGGCGCGGATCATCTCCACGTCCTTCGATTCCTGCAGGATCTCGCGCGAGACGTTGAGCGGAAGGTCGGCCGAATCGACGACCCCGCGCACGAAGCGGAGGTACGCCGGCATTAGGTGCTCGGCGTCGTCCATGATGAACACGCGCCGGACGTAGAGCTTGATGCCGCGCCGATGGTCGCGGTCCCAGAGGTCGAAGGGCGCGCGCGAGGGAATGTAGAGGAGCTGCGTGTACTCTTTCGTGCCCTCGACCCGGTTATGAGAGTAGGCGAGCGGTGTCTCGAAGTCGTGCGCGACGTGCTTGTAGAATTCGTGGTACTGCTCTTCGGTGATCTCCGACTTCGGCCGTGCCCACAACGCGCTCGCCTGGTTGACGGTCTCGTCCTCGCCCGTGGTGCGGTAGACCCGGTTGTCCTTGTCCCACTCCTCCTTCTTCATCACGATCGGCAGAGTGATGTGATCGGAATACTTTCTGATGATGGAGCGCAGCCGCTCTCCGTTCGCGAGCTCGTCCTCGCCCTCGCGTAAATGTAGCGTCACCTCGGTGCCGCGCCCGGCGCGCTCGACCGTTTCGATGGTGTATTCGCCGCTGCCGTCAGATTCCCACCGCACCCCGTGCTCCCGGGTGAGCCCTGCGCGGCGTGTCGTCAGCGTCACCCGGTCGGCGGCGATGAACGAGGAATAGAAGCCCACGCCGAACTGTCCGATCAGGTGCGCGTCTTTGGCCTGATCGCCTGTCAGGCTCTGGAAAAAGTCGCGCGTGCCGGATTTGGCGATGGTGCCGATCTGCTCGATCACCTCCTGGCGCGACATGCCGATGCCATTGTCCGACACGGTCACGGTGCGCGCCTTCGGGTCGAGGCTAACGCGGATCCCGAGCTCGGGATCGTCCTCGTAGAGCGCCTTGTCGGTGAGCGCCTCAAAGCGCAGCTTGTCGCACGCGTCCGACGCGTTCGAAATCAGCTCGCGCAGGAAGATCTCCTTGTTGCTGTACAAGGAGTGCACCATCAAGTCGAGCAGCTGCTTGACTTCGGCTTGGAAGCCAAGTGTCTCGCGGGTCTGGGTTTCAGACATCATTTCCTCCCTGGAACCGGTCTAAACAAATCAGTGCAACCGTTTGATCATTAACCACGGAATCACACGGAATCACAACGATGAAGATTTGAACCGGAAAATGTTCCGTATTGCAACGAAAGTTTTCGTCTGGTTCCGTGTGGTTCCGTGGCTGTGGTGTTTTTGAGGTGGATTCTGGACAGATACTGGCGGATCTGGGGTCCGCCCCGCGAATTTCAAGGGCCTGCTGGCGGAGGGGAGCGCAGTGGGCAAACCCGACAGCGTGCCGGGCGCGGCCATGGGCCGGTATCAACCCCGCCCAGGTGAGGCGGCTATCCGCCTGGCCCAAATCAGCACCGGAACGCCCGAGAACACCATAGCGATTCCGATGATGGCGCCGATGCTGCCCGGATCGAGGCTCATTGCGTAAGTGAAGCTCGAGTAGAGCATGTAAGCGCACGCCGCAACAAACAGCAGCGGGGTCACGGGGTAAAAAGGCACCCGGAACGGGTCGCTGTTGACTGGCGCGTGGCGCCGCAGGAGAAAGAGCGAGACTGCGGTCAGCATGAAGAACAGCCAGAATGCCGGCGCAGTGTACGCCACCATGGTCTGAAACCCGTCCGGCGTAAAGGAAGCGAGCAGTATCAGCGTGAGCGCGATTGCACCCTGCACCAGTAACGCATTTACCGGGGCGGCCGCCTGCTCGCTCCAGCGCCCGAGCGCGCTGAAGATGGCGAAATCCCGTCCCAGCGCGTAGTTCGTGCGCGCGCCCGTAAAGACTGTCGCGTTGAGCGTCGAGAGCGCAGCCGACACGACGACGATGGAGAGTAGCCATGCGCCGCCATCGCCCCACGTCGCCCGCATCAGGTCCGCTGCGACCGCCTTCGAGGACTGCATCCCGCCCAGCCCGAGCACGTTCAGGTAGGCGAGATTGAGCAGCAGGTAGAGCAGCGTGATCACAAAAATGCCGATCAGCAAAGCGCGGACGATGTTGCGCTTCGTGTCGCGCATTTCCGCGGTCAGATAAGCCGCCTCGTTCCAGCCGCCGTAAGTCAGCAGCACGAAGATCAGCGCGAGCCCGGAAAACCACGCTCCACCCTTTGACGGGTCGGGCGCCGGCGCTGGCGGAGCCGGCGCTGCCGCGAGACCGCCGACCACCACCGCCAGCACGGTCAGCGCCAGCGCCGTGGTGAGCATGTTCTGAACCCATTTGCTCTGCGTGGTGCCCGCAACGTTGAGCGCCGTGACGCCAAGCACCGCGAGGCCGGCGTAGAGCGCGGAGCTATGCTTGCCGAGCGGCAGGAGTGTCGTGGCGTAATCGGCAAAGACAAATGCGATCGCAGCAATCGCGCCGGTCTGGATCACCGTCATCCGCGCCCAGGCGAAAAGAAAACCAAGCCAATCGCCGTAGGCCCGCGACAGGAAATAGTATTCACCGCCGGCGTTGGGATGCGAGCTGCCCAGCTCGGCGTAGCAGAGCGCCCCGATCAGCGAGATTGCGCCGCCAATCAGCCAGAGCGCGATGAAGGCGAACGGGGTCGCGACATTGCCCGCGACAATGGAAGGCGCCTTGAAGATCCCGACGCCCACGACGATCCCGACGATCATCGCCACCGCGTCGAATACGGTAAGCGTCGGGCGTGGCGTGGCGCCGCTCCCCGCGGGGTCGTGGTCGATCCTCATTGCGTCATGCGCTGGAACCGGCGCGCCGGATGGCTGCCGCCGTAGCTGACCTCCCTGGCCTCGATCAGCCTGGCGACCCACGGCCGGGTGCGCTGCGCCTTGCCTTGGCCGAAGGTGACGGTGCCCTCGATCGTATCGTTCTTCACCTTCCCGCTGAAGCGATGGGCGAGCATCCGCCCCTCGACGATAAGCTGCGAGTTGAACTCGAACTGGTCGCCCACGAGCCTAAACTCGGGGATCTTGCCCTCCCGCTTGCCGACCCGCACCATGCCTTCGACGAACTGAAAGTCCTGATCGAAGAAGAAATCGTACGGCACCACTTTGCGGCCGTGCTCGATCTGCGAGAGCCATCGGCCCGCCATCTTGGCAGGCACGGTATAGAGGAAAATGTAGCTCTTGTCTTCGTCGCCGACCTCTTTCCCCGGCACGGGCATGATCTTCTGGGCGTCGGGGAACCATTCAGCCATGTCATAATCATGCGTCACCACGCGCGTGCCCGGCTTGAGCCCCAGAATCTTCGGCCGCAGCTTGAGGTTTAGCTCCGGCAGAAGGTAGGCCGTGATCACCGTGGCGGGCGTAAGATCGGTCTGGAACAGATCCTGTTCGAGGAAGTGCGCGCGGTCGGCCACGCCCGCCAGGCGCGCGTTCTCGTTCGCCCTCTTGAGCAGGACACGGTCGAGGTCCACGCCGAAGCCGCGTGCTCCGTGTTTCGTCGCCGCCGTGATGACGATGCGCCCGTCGCCCGAGCCGAGGTCGATGATGTAATCGCTTGGGCCAACTTTTGCCATGTTCAGCATCTCGTCGACGACCTCCTGCGGCGTCGGCACGTAGATCACGTCGCCTTCGCCTTCCTGGGCACCGACGCCTGGCGCTGCCAGCAGCAGCGACACCGCCAACATTCGTTTCAATCGTGCAGTGAGATTCATGTCAAGTCCTCGACTCAAATGTGAATAATGAACGGTGAACGGAAGAAACAACACACATCGCACCCTATTTCCTAATTCCTATTTCCTATTTACTTGGTGATCTGCGTTCATCGGCGGCTGTCGCCCGGGAACACTTGAGATCGCTTCCAGTCAGCCGGCGCTGGCGTGATATCGATCGCCGCGCGCTGAATCCGGCTCGCGCGCCAGTCGAGTTCCACGCCCCCGGCCAATTTCACCTTTCCAGTAATGGCGTCTCCGTTCACCCGCCCCTGAAACTCATAACGCACGCCGCGCCCCCCGGCTTCCGTCGTCAGCGAAAAACGCAACGCGTCTCCGCGCACTCTGCCGCCCTCGAGCCGGGCCATTGCCCCGCCCGCTCGTGCCGTGCCGGACAACATCTGGAACCTTTGCTTGAGCTGGGCCTCGTATGTGACGAGCCCTTCCCCGGTGCCAACGCTCCAGCGCCACGTGCCTGCTGCATTCGCCGGTATGACCCACAGATAGACCTTGCTCTCAGGCGCGCCGTAGGGCTTGTCGGGGACCGGGACCGTAAGCTGCGCATCCGGTAACCACAGATCCATGCCGAAATCGTGCGAAACCACGCGCGTGCCGGGCTTGAGCTCCGCGAATAGTCGCGAGCGCAACTGTAAATTGATTGAAGGGTAAAGATACATGGTGAGCACTGTGGCCCGGGAGATGTCGGTGAGGAAGAGGTTCCGTGCGAAGAACTGGACACGTTCCCCAACACCCGCTCGCTCCGCCGCCTCCCGGGCGCGGGCGACCAGGTACTCGTCCACGTCCACGCCGAAACCGCGCGCGCCATGCCGCTTGGCTGCGGCAATGACGATACGCCCATCCCCGGATCCGAGGTCCACCACGTAATCCTGCGACTCGACCTTGGCGATAGCGAGCATGGCCTCCACGACATTGGGAGCCGTCGGCACGTAGGGCACGTCGGGATCGGGTGCTGCAAACGTGCCGGTGGTTACCGCAACAAGAGAACATACCGCGACCGCCAACGCGGCGCGTACCCGCTGACCGTAATGATTCACTGTCCCACCCGAAGTGCGCGCCATTGTGCAATGGCTCGTGCCTTTCCGACGCCGCGCGTTACCTGCCCCTCGATCGCATCGCCCGCTACGCGCCCCTCGAAATAGAGGCTCGCCTCGTTGTCGCGGTCGGAGGTATCGACGAGGATGAAGCTCAGCCGCGCGCCGGTCAGCCGCGCCTCCCAGACTGGCGCGTGCACGCCGTTCAGCCGCGCGCTGCCGGAAACCACCTGATAGCGTTGCGTGAACTCAATCTCGATCAGGCGCTCGATCGGCGGCAGCGCCAGCCGCATCTGCCAGCGGCCCGCAACCCGCGCTGGGACGATCCACAAGAATACCTTCTTCCGGATCGTGCTCGTGCGGTCGGGCCGCCAGTCCTCGAGATCGTAATCGTGCGAGACGATGCGCGTACCTGGATTCAACGTCAGGAGCCGCAGCCGCAGCCTGCGGTTTACTTCCGGGAACAGGTACATCGTAATGACGGTCGCTGGCGAAAGGTCTGTCTTGAAAAGGTCCTGCTCGACGAATTTCACCCGGGCCTCGACGCCCGCCTGCCGCGCGCGCTCCTCGCTCTGGATGAGCATGTGTTGATCCAGCTCCACACCGATCCCACGCGCTCCGAATTTTTTTGCGGCGGTGATCACCACGCGCCCGTCGCCGGAGCCCAGATCCATCACGAAATCGTCGGGGCTGACATTCGCGAGCCTCAACATCTCGTCCACGACGACCATTGGCGTGGGAACGAACGGCACGTCGAAGCTGGGTTGCGCGAGCGCCGGCCCCGCTGAAGCTCCCGCCGCCAAGAGAACAGCTACGGCAAAAACGCCTGTCCTTCGACACACGATTGACACAGCATTGAACATTTAAATTTAAACCTTGAACCTGCAACCTTGAACCTGGAACGTTGAGCGTCGAAGACGCTCACCGGGCCCCGCACGGCACCCCCATCTCCCGGCACGGCGGCACGTTCCGCAGAGCAAAGTGCTTGGGGTCCCACAACTCGATGCGCGCCGCGTTCCACGAAAGCGCCTGCCGCTGCTCACCGCGGATGATGCGTCCCTGACCTTCAATCACGTGGCTGACGATGCGCCCCGAGAACTCGTAACGCGTCCGCGAAGAGCCGGCCTCGCTCGCGCCCACGAGCGCTATCCGGTCTCCCTCCAGCGTGACGCTTTCCAGAGACGCCCGACGCGCCCCGATCGTGAGCGTGCCGGCGAGCTTTTGGAACGTCTGATCGAGCGTTAGTTCGAACACCGCTGGCTTGCCGTCCCGCGTCACTGTCCAGTACCAGCGTCCCGCGGCATTTCCCGGCACCACCCAATAGAAAATCTTGCTCCTCTTGCTCGAGCCCACCGTCTTCCCGGGCGCCTCCAGCTCCGTCTGGTCGTCCGGCGCCCACACGCCCATGTGGTAGTCGTGCGAGACGATGCGCGTACCCGCTCGCAGCGTGGCAAGCAGCTTGGGGCGGATCATGAGGTTCACCTCCGGAAGGAGGTAAAGCGTGACTATGGTGGCGGGGCTGACGTCGGTCTCGTGCAGGTCGCGCTGGTAGAACACGGCGCGATCCGCCACACCAGCCTTGGCGGCATTGGCATTACCGAGTTCGACAAGGCGCTGGTCGAGGTCCACGCCGAAGCCGCGCGCGCCATATTTCTTCGCGGCGGTGATGACCAACCGTCCGTCGCCGGAGCCCAGATCGATCAGGTAGTCGTCGGCGCGCACCTTGGCAAGGCCCAGCATCGTGTCCACGATGTTCCGGGGCGTCTGGACGTAGGGCACGTCACCGTAGTCCTGGGCAAACGCCGCAGCCGCCACTCCGGCGACCAGCAGCATGCCGCCGAGGTGCGCCAAGGTTGGTCCAACGGGAGCGTGAAAAATCATCAGTGGGGCAAGACTGGAGGATGAGGCAGGAACTGGCGGCGCCTTGTTTCATCTGTCGCCACCGCGGTCCGGGTTACGCGTCGTGCAGTCCAGTCGCCCTGCGACTGCAGGCGTTCGCCAGAGAGCATCGCGGTACCGAAGACATCGTCGCCATCAACCTTGCCGGTCAAGGCATGTTTCACGCGCGCGCCGTTGATATCGATCGTGAACTCTACGCGCAGCTCATCGCCCCGCACCCGTGCTTGGTCGAGCTTGACCAAGCGGCCGCCGATGCGGGCAGTGCCCGATAGGACCTGGTAGCGCTGCTGCAGGACAATCTCGTAGGAATGCGCTCTGCCTCCTACTGCGGACTCCCACGTCCAGCGGCCGGCGACCCGGGCCGGAACGATCCAGAGATAGACATCGCTCCGGCCGCCCGCGCGTCCGAACTTGTTCAGCGCCTCCACGACGACGTGCTGGTCCGGCTGCCAGGCGTCCATGGAAAAGTCGTGCGAGACGATGCGCGTGCCGGGCTTGAGCGCAAGCAGCCGCGGACGCAGCTCGAGGTTGACGTGCGGCGCCAGGTACATGGTGATCACGGTGGCTTCGGCGAGGCTGGTATCGAACAGATCGCGCTGGTAGAACGCGACGCGGTCAGCAACGCTCGTGCGCCGGGCGTTTTCGTTGCTCTCCTCAATAAGTTCCGGATCGATGTCCACCCCGAAACCACGCGTGCCGAAGTTTTTTGCAGCCGTGATCACGATGCGGCCATCGCCCGAGCCGAGGTCGATCAGATAGTCGTTGGAGCCGACCCTGCCGATCTCGAGAATGCGGTCGACAACGGCCTGCGGGGTCGGCACATAAGGAACCCGGGGTTCCGCCGCTGCAACCGGCATGGCCGCGGCGGCAGCCAGAAGCGCGCCGCACAACCTGTCGCGGATTGGCGACGAAACCAGCTGACGAGAAGGGGTCTGCACTAGCATTCTCCTCTAAGAGCTGCTCTCCTCGCCCGAGCCTGGGTTATATTGGGAAATTCGAAAGTGCGGGATTATACCCGACTGATGCTTACGCACTCCTGACCATGCTGCTCTACGCCATCATTTTCCTCTCGGGCGGCGCGGTGCTGGCGCTCGAGCTTCTGGCCTCGCGCATCATGACCCCCTATTTCGGGGTCAGTCTCTACATCTGGACCGGGATCCTGTCGATCACGCTGGTCGCCCTGGCGTTCGGCTACCGGTTGGGCGGGAAGCTTGCACGCGGCCGCGGCAACGCGATTGCGGGCGCCGCCCGCCTCGCGCAGCTCTATATGGTTCTGCCCGCGGTCGCCGCGTTCGGGATCGTTCTGGCCTGCCTCGTATATCCCTATCTCTTTCCTGTGCTCGCGCGCGCCGATCTGGTGCTCGGATCGTTCGCCGCGTGCCTCCTGCTGCTGTTCGTGCCGCTGGTCGCGGCTTCGGCCATGAATCCGTTGCTGGTCGCGCTCCTGCTCGCGCGCGGAGGGGGCCCGACCGGTGATGCCGGGGCGGGCACCGTCTTTTTTGTGAGCACGGTCGGCTCGGTCGCCGGGGTGTTCGTCACCGCTTTCGGCCTGATCCCGACGGTCAGCAACTTTTCGGCCACACTTGCCGTTGCGCTCGTGCTGGCACTGGTTTCGCTGGCAGCCGCGGCGCGGCCGCCCGCCCCGCTCCTGGCGCGCCGCAAGCTCGGCATCGCGGCCGCCTGCGCGACGCTGTGCGCTGCGCTGCTGTTGTGGCAGGCCGACGCCTATATTGGGCGCATGTGGCCGGCGAGCTACGCCGGGCAGCTCTGGCGGATCGAAGCCCGCTTCAGCTCGCTCTTCGGAACGGTAAAGATTTTGCGCAACGAGACCGACCCCGAAACGGGCCGCTTCGCGCGCATGTATTTTCAGGACGGCTTGATACAGAACACCGTACGCTCGGACGGGCGTTCGCTGTCGTTCTACACCTATGCGCTCGAGGCCCTGGCCTATGCCCACCGGCCGCGCATCGGATCGGCGCTCGTACTCGGGCTGGGGGCCGGCGTGGTGCCGCGCCGGCTCGCCGCGCAGGGCGTCTCCGTCGAAGTGGTTGAAATTGACCCGGCGTCGCTCGCGGCTGCGCAGCAGTTTTTCGACTTCGATGCCCGGCGCGTGCGCGTCCATCTGGAGGATGCTCGTACGTACCTGCGCCGCTGCAGCCAGCGCTACGATGTCGTGGTGGTGGATTTGTTCTACGGCGACGGCACCCCCGAATACCTGGTCACGCGTGATTTCTTCAGCGATCTGCGCCGCTGCCTCGCAGCGGACGGCGTGGCGCTCTTCAACACGTTCGCCGACCTCGACCTGCCGAACGCCTATGCGCACTTGCTTATCACGCTGCGCTCGGAGCTGCCATACGTCAGGCTCTATCGTCCGGACTGGCCGGGCGCAGCGCACGTGAACAGCTTCGTCGTGGCGGGACTGCGCCCGCTGCCCGACCCGCGTCCCGTAACGCTCGACTACGTGCCGCCGCGGCACAGCGCGGCGCTCACCGCGATGCTCGCGCGCCCGCAGGCCCTTCACCACGATCTCCTCGATGAAGGCGAGATCGTGACCGATGCCAACAACCACGGGGTGCACGACATGGCCGAAAGCCAGCTCGTCTACCGGCAGGGGGTGGTGCGGGCGCTGCCGGCCGCCTTTCTCGTCAACTGACGCGGAATCGTGTCACGTCTTCAGCCGCACGGCGCCTTTGCCGCGCCTGCCGTCACAACGCGAGCGTTTCACCCGGCTCGATTAGAAAGACTTTGGTCGGCGCGTTGCCGAGCGCCTGCAGGTAGTCCTTGGGCGTGCCGGCGAGCACCGGCAGCGTTCCGTAGTGGATCGGAATGGCGTACTTGGGCTTGAGCCATTCGCGTGTCGCATAAGCCGCATCCTTGGGGTCCATCCCGAAGTGCCCGCCGATCGGAATCATGACGAGGTCCGGCTTGTAGTAGTCCCCGATCAGCTTCATGTCTCCGAACAGCCCCGTGTCTCCCATGTGGTAAATCTTGAAGCCGTTCTCGAGCTCGATGATGAAGCCAACCGGCTCCCCGCCAGGATGCGTTTCCTTCTTTTTCGTCGCGGGGTTGGCCCACAGCAGCTCCGAGCTGTGCTCGGCCCGTACCTGCGTAATTTTCACGCCAGGGAACGGCGTGATGGTGCCGCCCTTGTTCATGCGAGGCGCGAGCGCGGCCGGCAGCACGCCCAGCGTCCGCAGCGTCTGGTTCAGCCCGGCCGGCCCCCACACCGGCGCCTTGTGCCGGCGCGCGAGCGCCGGCGCGTCACCCAGGTGATCGTCATGCCCGTGGGTCACCAGGATCAGGTCCACGTTGCCCAATGCGCCGCGCTTCCGGTATTCGGGCGGGGTCTTAGGGTTCGTGGCAAGCCAGGGATCAATCAGAATTACCTTGCCCGACACCGTGGTAACGCGCACCGCGGAATGTCCCAGCCAGAGCACCTCGATCTTGCCTTTCTCCTGCGCCATCGCAACGGACATCGGGAAAAGCGCCAGCAGGGCGGTGACCCAGCTGATCGCGATAAGGCGCATCGCTTGCATAGTGTCCTCTGGTTCCGGTTGAGCCTAGTACCACGCCACAAGATTCGCCCACTCACTAGAAGCGGTCTCAAATACGAAACTGCAGCCGCCGATGCACGCCGACGAAACGCGACGGTGATGATTCGTTTGAGTATTCTATCTGCGTTCAATCCCCCATCCCCGACCCTTCCCCCGAAGGAGGAAGGGGGGCACACACTTCCTCTTTCCCTCTGGGAGAGAGGAAAGGCGTGAGGGCTGGCGTTTATCTGCGGCTAACATTTCTTGATCTTGCTACGGGCTCTTATTTACTTTGCCCAGCTTTCCGGACCGGGATCGACAGCCTGCCATCCTGGCATGCCTCGTTGACGTCATATACCGAGTAAGCGCCAATGAAGGACTCACGAATGAGAAGCCGGATGAATTCGAGCTCGGTTGGCGTGAAGCGGCGCTTCATTTCACCATCCTCGGTTTCGGCAAGCAGGTTCGGAAGCGACGCGCCCTGGTTGCGCAGGCTGATGGTTCTCTCGGAAATGGCGACGAGTTGCTCGCACGTGACCTCCGCCCGCGCTAGGGCACATGGGAGGAGGAGGATAATTACGGCGAACGGTCGCAGCATGGCGGTCGGAACATAGTTTAAACCAGAGCACTGCAAGGCATATAGTAAGAGCCCGCACGGAGGTTTCGCAAACACACTTTATTCATCATGGGAGACGAACATGCCTGATGCCGGCTTTCATGGGGTCTTTCCCTATCTCGTATCACCCGTTGATTCAACCGGCGAAGTCAAGGCGGACGTGCTGGCGCGGCTCTGCGAGGATCTCATCAAGGCCGGCGTCCATGGGTTAACGCCGCTCGGCTCGACCGGCGAGTTTGCTTATCTGTCGTGGCCGCAGCGGCGCCGCGTCGTCGAAGTCGTCGTTGAGACAGCCGCGGGCCGCGTCCCGGTCGTCGCGGGAGTGGCCTCGATGACTATTGCCGACGCAGTGTCGCAGGCGCGCGAGTTCGAACGGATCGGCTGCGCCGGCATCCTCGCGATTCTGGAAGCCTATTTCCCCATCACCGACGAAGGAGTGTTCTCCTACTTCGAGGCGATTGCGAAGGCCGTCTCTCTGCCGCTCGTGCTCTACACAAATCCGAACTTCCAGCGCTCGGATTTGAGCCTGCCCGTGATCGACCGGTTGAGCCGCATCGACAACATCCGTTACATCAAGGACGCCTCGTTCAACACCGGGCGGCTGCTGTCGATCCTCAACAGGGTCGACGGACGACTCAACGTGTTTGCCGCGTCCGCGCATATACCCACCTGCGTGATGCTCATTGGCGGCGTCGGCTGGATGGCAGGGCCCGCTTGCGTCGCCCCGCGCCAAAGCGTTGAGCTATACGAGACCTGCCGCCGAGGCGACTGGGTTGCGGCAATGGAACGCCAGCGCCCCCTGTGGGCGCTTAACCAGGCCTTCGCCCGCTATAACCTCGCGGCGTGCATCAAAGGCGCGCTCGAGCTGCAGGGCTACGCCGTGGGTACGCCGTTGCCGCCGCAAGCGCCGCTGCCGCCAGAAGGCGTCGAGGAGGTGAAGCGGGCGCTCGTTGCGGTCGGCGCGCTCTAGTTTCCCATCTGCGTACATCTGCGTTCGTCTGCGCCTGACAATTTCAGTGACCAGGAAATAGTGATGGGTACTGGTGATGAGAGATGGTGATGATTAATGGTGACGCAGGAAGTTGCGGGCGTTTTTCATCACCATTTCGCATCACCATTTACCATCACCAATTCTCATCACTTCTTTCTTACCGTCGGCGTTCATCGGCGGTTAATGAAGTTTTTTAATCTTTGCGATACGCCCCCGCCCTTAACGGGCCGCCACCGCGGCCGCACGCAGTTCACCCTGCCGCGCTGCCAGTACGCAGGCGAGTCCGGCGCCCGTAGGGACGGCAAGCAGCGCAAAAGTGAGCGCGTAGCTGCCGCTTGCGAGATAAATGTTGGTGAAGACGATGGGGCCCAGCATCTTGAAAACGTTCACATACACGAGCGAGCCGCCCGTCATGCGCGATACTGCCGGGCGAGGTGTCACGCGCGCGACCTCCCCCAGAAACGCCCCGTTCCAGCCGCTGGCGGTCGAGCCGATGACGAAGAACAGCGCGCAGGCCGCGAGGATCGACCAGCCTGCGGTGATGAAATAGGCGAGCAGGCAGGCCGCAAGCATCACCGCCGCAAGCACGGCCAGGACCCCGAAGCAGCTGCGCGTCAC
This sequence comes from Betaproteobacteria bacterium, assembly GCA_029863175.1. The sequence goes on from JAOTVX010000012.1 coordinate 25,902, forward strand.
GTCGGCCATCCAACCCCAGAATACGCGCCCTGCGACCCCGCCCACCTGAGAGGCGGTGAGCACAATGCCGGCCTCGATGAGCCCGATTCCCACCTCCTCCGCGAAGAACACGACGGTAAACGTGCTGAGGCAGATTTGCACAATCACGAAGCAGCCGCCGGCGATCGAGAGCAACCTCAATCCGTCGTGCTGCCAGATCTCGGCAACGCTCGCGAACGGATTAACGCCGATGCGCGCCGCAGGGTCGCAGTCGTTGTCCCAGTGCGGCCGACCGCGTTGCAGCAGCAGCACGAGTCCGCAGAGAACGAGCGCGTTGCCCACTAGCGCCCATTGCCAGCCAAAAACAACCGCGACCGCCGGCGTGATCGCCGCGGCACCCACGCCCCCGAGGGGCACACCGGTCTGCTTGAGCGAGAAGATCAGGTTGCGCCGCTTGGCCGGCGCGAAGCGCGCCAGGAGATGCGATGCGGAAGGCGTGAGCAAACCGTAGCCCAGGCCTAGTGCAAGCGCCGAGCCGAACATGAATGCGGCATCGGGAAGGATCGCAACGAACGAGCCGGCGACGAGCAGCAAGAGGGCTCCTTGCTGCACCCGGCAGGCGCCCCAGCGCATGGAGAGCTGGCTCCCTAGCGCCAGCGACACTAGCATCGCGCCGGCGAGAATGCTGATCTGATAGCCGATCAGCGACGAGCTGATGCCGTAGGTCTCAGCTACCTTAGGCGCGACAACGGGCAGCGTCATCGTCGCCATCGTGCCGAAGCTCTGGGCGGCCAGCATTGTTCCGACCAGGAACGGCAGCGACGGCGCACCGGCCGACGCCGCGTCGGCCTCTACACCGCGAGTGTTGGTCATGCCGGGAATACTACAAGAAGCGGAACGAAATCGGGTAAATGGAGCGTGACGGGTGATGGGTGTGTTTATCTGCGGCTAAGTTTGTTTTTCAAACCTCACCTTCGAGCCCCACTTTCGCGCGCCAATCCTTCTTGCCCTTGAAGATGAGCGGCTTGACCGCAAACCCGAAGAGAATAAGGCCGAGCACGAACATGGTGGTCGCAATGGGACGCTCGATAAAAATGGCGTAATCGCCAGCGCTCATCGCCAGCGACTGTCCCAGCGAGATCTCCAGCATCGGCGAGAGCACCAGCCCCAGAGCCACCGGCGCCAGGTCATAGTCGAACTTTCGCAGACCATAACCCACCGCGCCCATGATCAGCATAATCCAGACGTCCATCATGCTGTTATTCACGGAGAAGCACCCGACGATGCAGAAAGCGAGGATGCACGGATAGAGGTAAGCGTACGGGATACGCAGCAGGTTGACGAACAATCCCACCATCGGCAGGTTGAGTATCAGGAGCACCACGTTGCCGACGTACATACTGGCGACAAAACCCCAGAAAAGTTCCGGCTGATCCACGATCAGCAACGGGCCGGGCTCGATGCCGTGCACCATGATGGCGGCGATCATGACCGCGGTGATCGGGCTGGTCGGAATGCCGAGCGCCAGCATGGGCACGAACGCGCCGCTCGACGCGGCATTGTTGGCCGATTCCGGCCCCGCCACGCCTTCGATCGCGCCTTTGCCAAAGCGCTCGGGATGCTTCGACAGGCGCCGCTCCAATCCGTACGATACGAACGACGAGATGATGTGCGCCGAGCCCGGAATCACGCCGATCAAGAAGCCGAGCAGACTGCCGCGGCCGATCGGGCCGACGGAAAGCCGGAAATCCTCGCGCGAGGGAATGAGCTCGCGCAACGTGGGTTTCTGGACCTTGGGCGGCTCTTCCTGGCCGGCCGTGAGCAGGATCTCGGACACGCCGAACAAGCCCACTGCAACCGGCACGATGCTGATGCCGTCACCCAGCTCGACCAGGCCGTACGTGAAGCGGGTGAACCCGCTCATTTGGTCGATGCCGATCATGCCGAGCAGCAGCCCCAGCCCGGCCATCGAGAGCGTTTTCAACATCGACCCGCCGCTCATGTAGGCGAGGATGAACAACCCCATCATCAGCAGTGCCGTGAATTCCGGCGCCCCGAAAGCCAGCGCCCATGCCGCCAAAGTCGGTGCCAGCAGCATGAGCCCGACAACACCGAAGGTACCCGCAACAAAAGAACCGATGGCCGCGATCGCAAGGGCTGGCCCCGCCCGCCCGCTTTGCGTCATCGCGTAGCCGTCTATGCAGGTCATCACCGAGGCGGCCTCGCCGGGAATGCGCATCAGGATCGACGTCGTTGAGCCCCCGTACATCGCTCCGTAGTACACGCCGCCCAGCACCACCATCGCGATGATGGGATCGAGGCCAAAAGTTGCAGGGAGAAGAAGACTGATTCCCGCCAAGGGCCCCAGCCCTGGCATCATGCCCACGAGCGTGCCGAGAATGCAGCCAATAAACGCATAAACGAGTATCGACGGCTGAAGAGCGATCGAAAAGCCGAGCAGCAGGCCGTCTAACGTTTCACCCATGAGAACCCGTGACGAGTGACGACTGACGACTGACGAGCGATTCCTTACGAACGCACAGCGCGGAGTGCGGGCTTTTACTCATCACTCATCACCCATCACCGCGCTAGAAGCCCCAAGGGCTCCGCGGCAGCGGTACCAGCAGCAAGTCGGCGACGACGTAATACGACAGGAAGGCAAACCCGATTGACAGGATGGCCACCATGACTGGCGGTTTACGCTCGATCACGCCCATCAGAAAAACCAGCAGCACCATGATAGTGAGGCGGTATCCGACAGCTTCGAGTGCAACCACACCCACGACGGCCGCAAGCAAGATAGTGACCGCGCGTTTCGCTTCGGTCCAGCGCATCTCGATGAGGGGGCGAGAGCGGGCGCCCCCAGCCGCGATCAGCAGGCCCATCGAGCCGAAGAATATCGCCAGCGCCAGCGGCATGAAGCCGGGACCCGGCACATGGACCGTACCGACCGGATAAACCCGGTTCGCCCACACGACATACAGCGCAAACGCGACCAGCATCAGGCCCGAAAACTGGTCACTTCGTACGCGTCTCTTTGGCGTGGCCTGCGCGTCGTCCTGTGCCATTTCAGACAATCGTCACAGCCAGCCTACTTCTTCGTGTCCACCTTGCCGACCATCTTCACGATGCCTGCGAGACGCTTGGCATCAGTTTTCCAGTACGTGTCAAACTCCGGCGCGTCCTTGTAGACGATCGGCGAGTTCAGGTTCTTCATGGCCTTCTTGAAGTCTGCGGACTGCACGGCCGTGCGCGTGGCGTCGCGCAGCACTTTGATCACTGAATCCGGCGTGCCCGACGGTGCAAACATCCCGGCCCAGATGTAGTAAACGATGTCGTAGCCGAGTTCCTTGAAGGTCGGGACATCCGGATAGGCCGGATGCCGGTTATCGCCCCAGCTCGCCAGCGGGCGCAGCTTGCCGCTCCTGATATGCGGCCCGATCGCCGCGGGACCGCCCGCGGTGAAATCCACGTGCTCGCCGAGCAGCTGTCTCAAGGCCGGGGCGCCACCCTTGGTCGGAACGTGACGCAGCTGAAGGCCGCCGGCGGCATGGAAGAACATTTCCATCGGCATGTGCAAGGCGCCATAGATGCCGGAGGATGAGAAAGAATACTGCCCCGGCTTCTTCTTGATGTCATCGACCAGATCCTTGACCGTCTTCCAATCGCTTTTCGTAGCCACGATCAGGATCATCGGGTCAGCGGAAATCAGGGCGATGGTCCTCAGTTCATCCAGCGTATAGGCCGGCTTTCGGTTGAAAAGCTCGTCTGCCGCCGGGATAACCGACACGCTCGAGAGCAGCATGCCGATGGTATAGCCGTCGGGTTTGGCATGCGCGACCACCGCATTGCCAACCGCACCACCGGCGCCGGGCCGGTTGGTGATCGTCACCGGCTGCTTCAGCACCTTTTCCAGTGCGGCCGCTGTCGGCCGAGCGTTCTTGTCGGCGACGCCGCCTGGCGGGAACGCAACAATCATCGTGATGGGCCGACTCGGATAGGCGTCCTGCGCGTGAACTGGCACACCGCCGAGTAACGCGAACGAAACAACGGAAAATATGGCTAAGCGGATCAACATGAACTCCTCCTTGGTTTTGGAACGCTATACAGACTTATGGACTCATTTTCGGGCGGTCGCCTCCGTAGGTCGCCGGCCGGCTTCAATCGACGCCGATGATCTGCGGAATTTCCCAATACGTCCAGCCCCTCGCCGCAAGATATTGTTCGACCATCGCCCCCCTGCATTTGGGGAGGCAGCGACCGTCATTCTATACGGGAATTGCAAACTACCGAATTCGGTGTTGCCGCGCCCCTTCAGGCCGATACCACGCGATTTTCCAGCCGTCCGATGTGTTCGATTTCGCAGACTACAACATCGCGGACCTGAAGATAGCCTTTGGGTGCGACGACGTCCTTGCGCATCGGCTTCTTCCCACCCAGCTCCGGGTCGGTGCCCCACGCCGTGCCTCCAGGCGTCCCGGTCGAGATCACCACACCCGGCCGTAACGTGATGAATGTCGAGAAGAACTCGACCAGGCGGGCACAGTCCCAGATCATCTTCGCGGTGGAGTTGCTCTGTCGCAGCTCGCCATTGACCAGGGTCTTCAACTCCAGCACCTGCGGGTCCGGGATCTCGTCACGGGTGACGATACAGGGGCCAATTGGCTCGCACGTATCGAAACTCTTGCCTGGCCCGAGGTTGTAGACGGAGGAGCCGTCCGGGCGCATTGTCACCTGACGATCGCGCGCGGTGACGTCATTCATGATCGAATAACCGAAGACGTGCTCGAGCGCCCGCTCGCGCGGAATATGCCGTCCCGGCGCGCCAATCACGACGAGCAGCTCCGTCTCGTAATCGAGCTTCCGGGTCACGCGCTCGTCGCGGACGATTTCATCGCCCGGACCGATCACGCCCAGGCCGGTCTTTAAAAAGAACTCCGGGTCCTTGCGCGTCACCTCGGGCTTCTCGTCGCGATGGTCCCAGTAATTCTCGCCACTGCACAGGATGAGCGACGGATCGAGCGGCGCCTTGAGCTTCGCGCCGGCGAGCGGGGTCCTGCCGGCGCCGCTCCTCCGCGCGCTGGCAAGCGCCGCCCCGGCGGCCTTGAGGCCAGCCTCGCCGGAAGCGATGAGCCGCGTCATGTCGCTCATCGCTGCGATGACGGCAGCCGGTGTGCCCGTCGGACACGCGTCGAGCAGGTCGATGAGGTGCTCGCCGTCTATTATCCCGAGGCGTAGCGCGCCGTTTCTGTCGTATCGAACCAGTTTCATTAATCGTGACCTGTGCCCGAAAAATGGTGATGGGAAATGGTGATGATTACTGGTGATGAATAATGGTGATGCGTAGCATCACCGCAGTCTCTCATCACCATCTTTCATCACTATCTTTAATCACCATTAATCATCACCACTTTCGGCTAAGCGACGGGGTTTTCGAGAGTGCCGATGGGCTCGATCGTGATCGCCACCCTGTCCCCGGGCTGCAAGTACTTCGGCGGCGTGAAGCCGATGCCCACGCCCGCGCAGGTGCCGGTGGCGATCAGATCGCCCGGTTCGAGCGTCATCACGCGTGAGAGCGTCTCGATCAGCGTCGGGATATCGAAAATAAGCTGGGTCACGAACGCGCTCTGCCGCAGCTCGCCGTTGACTTTGGTGACGAGCTGCAGTTGCGTGACGTCCTTCACCTCGTCGGCGGTAACGATGCAGGGTCCCATCGGACAATAGCCGTCCAGGCTCTTGCCGAGAAACCATTGCCGGTGCCGGTTCTGCAGGGTGCGCGCCGACACGTCGTTGATGATCGTGTAGCCGTAGACGCGGCTGTAGGCATCCTTCTTGCTGATATGGCGCCCGCCCTCGCCGATTACCACCGCGAGCTCACCTTCGTAGTCGGTCGTATTCGTATAGTCATTTGCGCTCGGAATCGGTTCGCCGGGACCGATCACCGAGTTCGGCCACTTGGTGAACATCACAGGCACTTCCGGAATGGTTTCCTTCCCGGTCGCGTCGACGCCGCTCGCATGGAATTCCTGCGCGTGGTCGTGGTAGTTCTTGCCGACGCAAAGGATGTTCTTTGCGGGACGCGGAATCGGCGCGTGCAGCTTCACGCTGTCGAACGGAATGCGCCCCTCCCCGCTCCTCACCGAACGTCGCGCGCGCGACAATCCGTTCTTGCCGAGCGCGATGAAGGCGTTCATGTCCTGCGGCAGCCGGGTGCCGGCCGACAGGTCGACAACGCTGCTGGACTCCGGGTCATGCACGCCCACGCGCGCGCCCTTGTCATCCGAAAAAGTGACTAAACGCATGATGGACTGCGATCTCCTGTGAACACGGAACGCGAGAGTATCGTATCAGGGCCAACCTTCGTCAACCTCGCGCCCCTTCGAGTGATCTTGAGGAAACAAAAACGGCTTCGGCCGCCGTTGAGCTTGAAGAGGTGATGATTAATGGTGATGGAAGATGGTGATGAAAAATGGTGACAAAAAACGCGGTAAATGCCACCCATCACCAGTAGTCATCACCCTTTCTCGTCATCATTATTCATCACCATTTTCTGGTTACCGGTCACGCCTTCTTGCCGGAGTGCTGCAGCAGGGCCAAGACGGGTCCAACGGCATCGTCGGCGATCTTCGCGAGCTCCTCGGGCGTGCGATTCTGGATCGGATGCGGCACATAGACGACCCCGGGGTCAAAACCCAGCGCGCCCGACTGCTTTTCCACCGCATCAGTGAAAGCCTGCGTGACAACGGAGACGCCGGGACGGCCCCGGGTGTCGAAGTTCATGAGGTCGTGCAAACTGCACGACGTGCATGACCCTCAGTCGGATAAGCCAATCACCACGACGTCGGCTTCGTCCACGACCTTTTGCACATTTTCCGGCGTCGCGACCTTTGCGTTCGTCGGCTTGCCGAAGCGCTTGACCTTGAGTCCGCGCTCCGTGAAGCGTTTTTCGATCTGGTTGAAGAACTCGTCGCTCCGGGTCTTGCCGATGTCGAACAGCCCGACGGTGAGGCCCGCAAGTGACGCTGGCGGCGCTCGCCGCGCGCGCTTCACCGATGAGGTTTCCGCTGTCGGATCACGCATCCAGCTCATGGCACACTCCTTTCAAAGCACAGACACAAAGAACACCAAGGACACAAAGCAACATCTGGAATCATATCGAACTGCCAAGACGCCGAGAAATGCAGAAATGGAATGGCTTAACTTCAATCAGGCGATAATTGGCACCTTCGCGGTTCAATTATTCACATTTCCTGGCTGCCTGGGGGATTAATCTTGGCGCCTGGTTTTCCTTCGTGTCCTTTGTGTCCTTTGTGTCCCAGCTTTTGATCTCTTTGGTCACCGGCTGCAATTCGAGCCGGTTGCGCCCCGCGAGCCAGCCCGGCAGGATCGCCGAGAACAACCCCGCCTTCCCGCCCGCACGCACCACCATCAATCCGTCCTCGTGGAACTTGGGGACCATTTCCTCGGCGCGGCTTGCCGGCACGCCTTCGCCCACGCCGTCGAGCCCGGCAAGAATCTCCCGGCCGGGACGGATCGTCGCTTCATAGAGCGCGCGCTCGATTCGCTTGCGATCCCATCCCGCCTCGCGATAGATGGCGTAGTGCTCCGGCGAGAGCACGAATACCGCGCGCGCGCTCTGGGTCAGACGGGTGTGACCGATTTTGACGAGCGACATCCCGATCGATCGCGAGAGTCCTTCGGGCGTGCGCGACTTCTGGTCGACGAAAGCCTCTACGCCGTGGCCCTGGAACAGCGTCACCGTCGATGCGCCGCGCGGAAAACCCCGCGCCACGGACAGAGGCTCCCACTCGGGATCCGATTCGTCCTCGGCGAAGCACAGGGTGAACTTGCTTGGCGCGCCCAGCGCAGCGCGATCAGCCTCGCCCGGACGGCCGCCGCCGACATTTTGCACGATGAGATTGAGGGCACGCCCGATCGTGGCATTGGCGCGATTGCCCTGCCCTAACGCATTCATGCCGGAATTCATCCCGATGCGCTTCGCAACGGGCCCGTTTACGATGATGATCGGGCTCGAGAAGTAGGTCGTGGCCAGCACGCCGTGCAGCGTAAAGACCGGCTCGAGCGCCGCCTCCAGCGCCGCGAGCAGCACCGGCAGATACTCCGGCCTGCATCCTGCCATCACTGCGTTGATCGCGACTTTCTCGACCGTGCACTCAGCAAGATAGGGTGGAATCTTGCCGACGATTTCGTCCGAGCGGCGCTTTGTGCCGGTCAACATGCGCATTACCCGCACGTCGTTCGGCGGCGTGACCGGCAGGCCGTCGGCCCAGCCGCGCAGGAAGCAGATCTCTTCAGGGTCGTCGTGGTCGCCGTACTCGATCTTGCGCGCGGCGAGCAGCACGCCGCCCCGGTGCTTCGCCTCCAGCCGCTCGGCCACCCCGGGCTCGAGGGAGAGCGAGCCTCACCCGGGCTGGAACGCGGGCAGTCCCTCGCCCAGATCGCGAATGCCCGTCAGGCGCCGCCAGCCGTCCCGGTCCCATCCGACAACGCGCTCGGCCTCGCGACCTTGCGAGAAACGCACAAGAGTGGGTGTCGCCTCGATATTGTTGAGCCAGGACCGATCGAGCTCGCGGTCATCGACGATATTGGCGACCTCGCGTGGAAATCCCGGATCGTCCTGGGACACCACCTGGAATGCCGGCAAGGCACGCGCAGCTTGTTGCATCGCCGGCTCCACGAGCAAGCACGTCGGGCACGCGCGTTTGGAGAAGACCACCAGACCGTCGGTTACCAGCATATGAAAACAGCAGCGCGAATATTTTCGAAGGACTATAGTTTAACTCAACTTACTCCGGACGCTCCGCGCCGGATTAAGTCCGCCGATTCTGGCATGACTCACGGTAAACGGCGGCCGGCCGTGTTTCTATTTCGACAGCCGCACATTGCGACTCAACGGCGGGTACGGCATTCTTGCCCGAACGAACCTGACGGGCAGTCATGAGCACTCACCAGACACCATCCCAGAAGGAATCCGAGACCGAAGCCCTTGCTCTAAAGGCTCTGCAACGCGGCGAGCTTGGTCGCGCGCACGAGCTGTGCGACGGAATGCTCGCCGACAAACCCGACAGTCCGGTCGGGTTACGGATCCTGGGCCTCGTCAACATGCTCGAACGGCGCTACGAGGCGGCGATCGACGCATTCATGCGGTCGGCGGAGTCGTTTCCCGAACTGGGAACGTTCATCAATCTGGCGACCTGCCAGACGAAAATCGGCGACCTGGAGCGCGCGCTCCACAGCAGCCAGGCCGCCGTCGCGATGGCGCCGGGATCGGTCCCGGCGAGACTCGGCCTGGCCAGGACGCTGCAGGGGATGCGGCGCTTGGAGGAAGCCCTTGCCGAAGTCGAAGAGGTTGCGCGGTTGAGCCCGGGCAATCCGGCAGTGGCAATGCGCCGCGGCGCGATCCACGCTCATCTTGGACACTATGACGCCGCCGAGCAGGATTTCGCTTTGGCCGCAGCGTCAAACGATACGCCGCAGTGCCGGGCCGTGCGGCTCAGTCAGGCGTTTTACAATACGCTGGGTGCGGCGACCGGCGATCGAGTACCCGAGCGCGCTCAGCTCATGAACATGGGCAGCAGCGAGGGCGCGCGCTACGTCGTTTACGTCGGCTGCACTGCCGAATACTTCTGCAAATACGGCGTCACCTTCGTCAATTCATACGCCGCGAATTCGGCTGTAGGGAATCTCCTGCACTTGCACATCGTCGACCCGCATGAGCGCTTCGGGAACGCACTGTCGAATATCGCCCGCCGCCTGCCCACGTTGAATCTGGTGGTGACCACGGAGCGCGCGCCCATCGACGCCACAACAGATCCAGGTAACGCCAAGAGCTACTACGCCTGTGCCCGCTTCATTCAGCTGGCGGACCTCCTTGCACATTACGGCAGGCCCATCCTCTCCTTTGACGTCGATGCGGTAGTCGAGGCGCCGCTCGACCGGCTGGTGGACCACATCGGCAGCCACGACCTGGGTCTCGTCCTCCGGGAACCGATCGATTCCCCGTGGTGGGACATAATCGCCTACATCGTGGGTGTCCGGCCAACGCCGGCCGCGCTGGAGTACCTGCGCCGGGTTCGCAAGTACATCCTTCATTTCCTCGACCGCCGGCAGATGCCGTGGGCTCTCGACCAGCTCTCTTTTTACTGCGTGCTGAAAATGATGGAGCGGTTCGACACGGCGCCAGCCGTTGCCTGGTTCCCCCGCGAGCTACAGGCAGTCACCTGGCAGATCGGGCAAGCCTATGACTACAAGCTGAGTGACGCGCGGGTCAGGCGTTATTCCTAGCAGCCTGTCGGACTTGAAGTTCCGACAGGCTGCTTAAATGCAAAACCGCCCGCAGATTTACGACATAGCGAAGGACAAGACGTGTCTTTGCCTTTGAGGAGCGCTGAAGCAGGGCCGGATACAGGTATTTCGAATCCGAACCTGCCGTTTGCCTGCGGGCGGTTTTGCGTGAGGATTGTGTCGGTCTTTGACCGATACAATCCTAGCGCATTTTGGAGAAATCGGTGGGCTGAAGGATCGTCCGTGTGATCGAAGCGACGAGCGGTCCCGCCGCTTCGCTCTGGTCGCGGGCCGCGATCCACTCGCTATCCTTCTGGAAGGCAGCCGTCGCGCGCCCGCGGTGCGTCATGTCGTCCCACTGCAGGAGGTAGTAGAGATCGTTGGTGCTCTCGCCGATGTCCACGGTCCAGAATCCCATCGGGCGAATGTCGTGCTTTTCCCAGATGCGCACCGTGGTCTTGCGGAAGCGGTCCACGAGAGCGGGAAGCTTGCCGGGCATGGCATGGTAGACGCGTAGTTCGTATATCATTGTTGCCTCCTCGAGAAATGGGCGACCGAGTATACACTGACCGGCTCTTCCCCCGGTTTCGGAATGTGGACCGCTCCCCGGGAACGAATTCCGGCGCACCCGTTCTATACTGAGCAACAGGAACGGTGTCATGAATAACGGAAGACGCCTGATATTGAAAGCGGCGGCAGCCATGGCGATATCCCCTAGCGCCCCGAAAAACGCGCTCTCCGCCTCCACCGTCGTGCAAAAGCGCGCCATTCCGCGCAGCGGGGAGCTGCTCCCGATCGTCGGCCTCGGCACCTGGCAGACCTTCGATGTGGATCCCGGCTCGCCGCGACGCCCGGAGCTCATGCAGGTTCTGCAGTTGCTCCCCGAGCTGGGTGGCAGCGTTGTCGACTCCTCGCCGATGTACGGCGAAGCGGAGCGTGTCGTAGGTGACCTGAGCGCCGAAGCCGGGCTGCGTGACCGGCTCTTCTTCGCCACCAAGGTCTGGACCAGCGGCCGAAACGCCGGGATCCGGCAGATGGAGGAATCATTCCGGCTCATGCGCACCGGCCGCATGGACCTCATGCAGGTGCACAACCTGGTCGACGTGGCGACGCACACCAAGACTCTGAAGGAATGGAAGGCGGCCGGTCGCATTCGCTACATAGGCATCACGCATTACCACTCCGGCGCCTTCGCAGAGCTCGAGCGGCTGGTAAAGACGCGCGAATACGACTTCGTGCAGTTCAACTACTCGATTGACGACCGCGCCGCGGAGTCCCGCTTGCTCCCGGCCTGCGCCGAGAGCGGAACCGCCGTGCTCATCAACCGCCCGTTTTCCCAAGCGGACCTGTTCGGCCAGGTCCGGGGCAAGACGTTGCCTCCCTGGGCAGCCGAATTTGATTGCCAGAGTTGGGCGCAATTCTTCCTGAAATACCTGTTGGGCCATCCGGCGGTGACCTGCGTGATACCTGGAACAAGTCGTACGCGGCATCTGCGGGACAATCTACAAGCCGGAATGGGACGTCTGCCCGACGCCGCGACACGCCGCCGGATGGCGGAATATTTGGACCGGCTTTGACGCTGCTGCGCGCAACAATCCTGGCATGCGGCCTCGCGGTGCTCGCGGGATGCAGTACCGTGCGCGTAGGCTACAGCCAGCTCGATACCATCGCGGCGTGGACGACCGATCGCTACTTCGACCTCAACGAGCAGCAGAGGAAAGCGTTCAGGACCGGCTTCAGCCGCCTGCATGAATGGCACCGCTACGAGCAGCTCCCGGACTATGCGGAGTTTCTCACGCTGGCCAAGGCGCGGCTGGAGCGCGGGCTCAATGCCGGGGACGTCCACTGGTTCCTGGAAGGCATCAAGCAGCGCTACGCGATCATCGTGAACCGCGGAGCGGACGATGCGGCAGCGCTCCTGAGCACAATCACGCCCCGCCAGCTCGAAGTGGTGCAGGAGGGGTGGGAGGAAAACAACCGGCGCTTCGTGAGCGAGAACCAGCTCAACTCTAGCATCGAGGAGCAGCGGCGCGTGAGCTCGCAGCGGACCATCGAGCGTTTTCGCGACTGGGTCGGCAGCCTTAGCACCGATCAGGAGCACATGATCCGCGCAAGCATCGAGACGATGGAAATGATCGGCCCGCTACGGCACCAGGACCGGTTGCGCCGCCAGCGCGAGTTCCTGCAGTTGATGCAGCTGCGGGGAGAGCCCGGGGTTTTCAGGGAGAAATTGCGGCTCTGGCTCATCCACTGGGACGCGGGCCGCTCGCCGGAGTATGAGCGCGTCTCTGCCCGGTCGCGCGCGCAGCGTATCGCCCTGCTACTCGCGGTCGACCGCTCGCTGACGCCGCACCAGCGCGCGACAGCGGTTCACCGGCTGCAGGGCTATATCGACGACTTCCGGGCACTGGCCGAACGGCCGGGCGCGCAGGCCGCCGTTGTGCCGCAGGAACGGCGATGAAGTGCCGAATGACGAGCGGTGATCGACACGCTGAAGCTTCACCGCCAAGAGCGCGGAGGACGTTAAGGCAAGGAACAGCCTCACCGCCAAGGACGCGAAGACAACGCCAAGGGCTGCATACAGGGGAGCCGGTGGTCCGGACACCCCGGACAGACATACCGCGTTTTTGAATTCTTATACGCCCCGAAGCCGGGTCGGACCAGCGCAACGTGTTGATTCACGGAGGCAACAGCGCAAGCTAAGGTCGCCCAAGAGGCTTAGAGGCGCGTTATTAGGGACAATATTGACGCTCTAAGGAAACCGACGCCATGCACCGTGCCGCCATCGGCGGGGCGGGAGACACGCACAGGCTACGGGAGCCGGAGAATCGTTATACGCCCGTTCTTCCCACAAAAACTGGCTCGCTTAGGCCCGACAACCGCACTTTCTTAAGCGGAAAACTTTAGCGATGCAGAGACTTGCCGTGGTCCGACCCAGGCTTCAAGACGCTGGGCCACCAGCGGCTCATGCAGCCTGGCGCGTGTTTTTCTTGATGAATTCGACCATGCGCGCTACCCCCTGCTCGATCGCCTGTTTCGAGGCCGCGTAGGAAAAGCGCACATGCTGTCCTTCTTCCGGCACCCGCGATCCGAAATGGATGTCGGCCAGAATCGCCACGCCCTCCTCGTTCAGCAGGCGCTTTCTGAACTCCTCGGAGTCGGCGACGCCGATCATCCTGCAGGCTTCCGTGACGTTAGGCCAGGCATAAAATGCTCCGCCCGGGTTGCGGCAGGTCACCCCCGGCACTTTGTTGAGCAGGTCGACGATCAGGTCGCGCCGCTCGAGAAAGCTTGCGCGCATCATCGCCGCCGCGTCCTGCGGGCCGGTGATCGCTTCCAGCGCCGCCCACTGCGAGATCTGCGAGGCGCAGGACTCGGTGTTGGTGATCCAGCGCGCGAACACCGGCGCGAGCGCCGGGTTGGCGGTGAAGCCGATGCGCCAGCCGGTCATCGCCCAGGTCTTGGAGGCACCGTCGGAAATGATGGTGCGCTCGTACATCCCAGGCAGTTGCGCGATGGAAAAGAATTCGCCCGTGTAGCAAAGCCGGGAGTAGATTTCGTCGGCGTAGATCCACACCTGCGGGTGCTTGCGCAGGATCGCCGCGATTGCTTCCAGGTCCTGGCGCGACAGCAGGCCTCCGGTGGGATTATGCGGGTAATTCAGGATCAGGAGCCGAGTCTTCGGCGTGATCAGCCGCTCGAGCTCCGCCGGGTCGAAGGCGAAGTCGCGCGCCTCGTGCAGGTGGATCGGCACGGGCTTGGCGCCGTTGGCGAGGATCTGCGACTCGTAGATCGGAAAACCCGGGTTGGGGTAGATCACTTCGTCGCCCGCGCCGTGGTCGGTGGTGGACAGGATCGCATAGGCGATGAAGGGTTTTGCCCCTGCCCCCACTACCACGTCCTCGGGCCGGATCGGCACGCCGCCGCGCATGCCCGCCATGTACGTTGCGGCGGCCGCGCGCAGCTCGTCGATGCCGGCCGACGGCGTATAGCCGTGCTTGCCGCCCTGGATGGCGCGAATCGCCGCCGCCTGCACGTTGTCCGGCGCCGGAAAATCAGGCTGCCCGATGCAAAAACTGATGATGTCCTTGCCCTCGCGCGCAAGCGCGTTGACTTCGGCGAGGACGACGAAGGCGTTTTCAGTGCCCAGGCTCCGGGCACGGCGGCTGATGTCGGGCATCTGTTCCCCCTTAGGCGCGCATTTTACAGTGCTGGAATTCCCGGCCATGCTCGTCAATTGCACCGCCCACGAGGACGGGAAGAAACTCGCCGAAATCCACCAGCACAAAATGCGCAGCTACCTCGGCCGCCCGGGCTGCTTCATCTGACGGATAGGCAAATTAATTCCGCCCGTGACCGGAGCATTGCCGGTCGCGTCGATTGCCGGACGATTCCGGAGTGTCGACGGGCTGCGCACACGGGCATTGTGCATTCGGACTGTCTGGCGTGCAACGGCGGCTGCGTCGTAGCCGCTAGATTCCTCATCGACGCTGGGCAGTGTAGGCGGGAGAATTCTTTCCGCGTCTGTCTCTCGGCAAGGAGAGCAGATGCGGACATTGGCCCCTCCACCCCAGTCACATAACGCACGGTCACCGCCAAGGAGAACGAATCATGGGCAACTTTATCAACTTCAATGAATTGCTGAAGTCGTTGGAAGTTGACGCGAGCACTGCGAGCGAGCCCGTTAAGCGAATGTTCATTTGTGACGGTCCCCACCTCACAGCCAACATTTCAATGGGCATCGAAGGCGGTGGTACCTTGCATACTCAACCAGCACACGACGAAATCAACGCCGACTGCCGCCGGTGGGCCTTCGGCCCCAGCCGGCGCGGCCGGTAAACTTGATCTCGTTAGGCGTCTCTGAGGTATGCAGATATGAGCAACGATCGACAAGGCGTCTGGTCAGGTGGCGAGGCCTATGAGCCATACGTAGGCCGCTGGAGCCGGCTGGTTGCGAGGCAGTTCCTGGATTGGCTTGGTGCGCCACCCGGTGCCGCATGGTTAGATTGTGGCTGTGGCACCGGAGCCCTCACGGAAACGATATTGTCTGTTTGCTCGCCATCGCGGGTTCACGGCATCGACCCCTCGGAGGGTTATTTGCGTGTCGCTCGAGTGAAGGTTCAGGACCCGCGAGCCCATTTCGAACAGGCTGACGCTCAAGACCTTCATGCAGAGGCAAATGCATACGACATGGTTGTCTCCGGATTGGTGCTCAACTTCATTCCCGACAAAGCACGGGCCATGAGCCATCTGACCCGCGCCACGAAACCAGGTGGGCAAGTTGCGGCCTATGTCTGGGACTACACCGGTCGTATGGAACTGATGCGCTACTTCTGGGATGCAGCGGTCGAGTTGAAGCCGGAGAATCGACACCTTGACGAGGGCGTTCGGTTCCCGCTATGTCAGCCCGATTCGCTGCTACAGCTATTCGAGGAGAGCGGTCTTACGCATGTCGAGGTGTCGCCCCTGGAAATCTCGACGCATTTCCAGAATTTCGACGACTACTGGACGCCTTTCCTGGGAGGGCAATTTCCGGCACCCGACTATGCGATGTCGCTGTCTGAAGTGGATCGCGCTAAACTCAGGGAGCGGATCCGTAGCCGCCTGCCCATCGACAAGGACGGCTCGATCAAGATGGTTGCCCGGGCATGGAGTGTTCGTGGTGTCGTCGATACTGACGCCTAACCAAGGCATCGGCGGCGACGAATAAGCGCTATTCGTTCGCCCACAAACGGGACGGAGCGACGTATGAGCATCGATTTCACAGTTGATGAGACGAATCCCGCCTACGTGCGACTGCCTTGTCAAGGCACGTATACGCGGGACGCGCTGTTGAGCGTAGTTGACGAAGCGATCGACATCGCCGCGAGCCAAAATCGAAGGGCAGTTCTCGTCGACATTAGGGACGTGAAAGGAACACCGCCGGACATGTTTGGCCGCTATCAACTCGGTGTGGGGACGGCCAAGATCCAGAGAGAAAAGAGCGTTCTTGTCACAATCGCAGTCGTTGGAAATGAGCCGATGATCGACCCGCAAAGACTCGGCGAGACCGTATTTCTTAACCGGGGTGGCATTGGGAAAGTTTTCACCAATGTCGACGAAGCCGTTGCTTGGCTCGAACAAAGGCTCGAATAAAACCGCGTGCTAACAAATCGCTCAACCGGAGCGGCGGTTAGGCGCGGAATCAGGTATTGAAAGCGAGAGGAAAAGGTGTCAGGAACCTCAAGCCCACCAAAAGAACGCTTCCCGGTCAGCGGGCTGCTCTGCTGCGAAAAAAGTTCCTGACACCTCTTCCCCGATCAGTAGTGATTCTGCTTCTCTCCGCGTCTCCGCGGTTCAACTATTGTCCTTGCTTCTCCTGGCGGTTTGGCGGTTCAATGATTTATTTTATCTGCGTGTATCTGCGTTTATCTGCGGCTAAAGTGGTTTTTCCTAGCACTAATGATCCGTCACCCGTCACCAGCTATTTCACCCAGTTGATCTCGCGCGCCGTCCGGATGCCGATCGCGACCTCGTCCATCCCGGCCGGCATCTCCGCACTGGCTTCCGACACCGGGATGCGGCCCGCCATTATTTCAGCGCGCGACTGGGGGTAAAGCGGCACCGCATGCGGGTCTGCGAACCCGTCGGGAAAGAGCGGCCGGTTGCTTCCGGGCTCGTATTTGTCGGTGGCGCCAAGGGTGTGCATGAGCTCGTGCGCGATGACGACGTTGTTGGAGCCGTCCATGTCGGCGCGCGCGAAGGCGTTCACGACGCCAATCAGGCCCTTCTGCAGTCCCGTCGAATGCGCCAACCGCGAATGCGCCGCCGGATCGAAGTAGGAGACGAAGATCCGCACGTCCGGCTTCGGCCCCCGGTAGTTATCATGCCGCCAGGCCCAGTAGCGAAGCCGCAGGCTCCAGAGCGCGACGTCCATCTTGCTTCCTCCGAACGGGGGCGATGGCGGTTGCGCTGCCACCGGTGGCGTCAGGCTGATGTCGATCGGCTGGCGCAGCGCGACACCATAACCGGCCACCTCGCTCCTGAAGAACGCCTCGATCGGTTCGAAGCCGGGCTCGCCTAGCTGGCCGATGTAGCCGGCCACCACGCTGCTGCCGTCGCCATTGATGGGATAGATGGCCACCCGGACGGTGTTGTTCCAGTCGGTAGTGCGGGCGCGCGCGATCCAGGCCGCCTGTGCTACCGTCGCCAGGATGAACAGCAGGATCACGATGCGCAGTTTTCGCCACATGATTAGCGTATCTCAAAAATCAAAACAACTTATTAACCGCAGATAAACACGGACAGAAAACTCGCGTAAACCAATACACTTCCTCTTTATCGGCGTCGATCGGCGTTCATCGGTGGCAGTCATTCGGTTTTTTGAGATGATTTCTAGCCAGTTTAGTCGCTTGTTCGCTTAGTCACTCAGTAACTTAGTCACACAGGTCAAGTTGCCGTAAACTTCCAGCTTCGCACTGTAGGGGAGATTGGCATGGCGGACAACAACGATACCGCGGTCGTCGTCGGAGCGGGACCGGGGCTGGGCTCCGCGCTCGTGCGCCGCTTCGCGCGCGCAGGAATGAAGGTTGCAGCGGCAAGGCGGGACGCGGGCCAGCTGGATGGGCTCGTCAAGGAGTCCGGGGCCGCGGTTCGTGCGTACTCCTGCGACGCCACCGACGAGGGATCGGTGACGGCCCTGTTCGCCAAGGTCGCGAAGGAGCTGGGAACGCCGCGGCTCGTCGCCTATAATGCCGGCGGCTTCGTGCGCAAAAGCGTGCTCGAGACCTCGCGGGAGGAGTTCGAGCGTTGCTGGCGCAACGCCTGCCTGGGCGGCTTTCTCGTCGGGCGTGAAGCGGCGCGAAGCATGCTCGCCGCGAAGGCCGGCGGGCGCCATAACGGCACCATCGTTTTCACCGGGGCCACGGCTTCACTCCGCGGCGGCGCCAACTTCCTCAACCTCGCGGTCGGCAAGTTCAGCCTGCGCGCGCTCGCGCAGAGCATGGCGCGCGAGCTCCAACCCCAAGGCATCCACGTTGCGCACGCCATCATCGACGGCCAGATCGAAAGCGACCGCCCCGGCCGCGGCGTCGCCGAGCGCGGGGCGGACGCCGTCCTCTCCCCGGCCGCGATCGCCGAAGCCTATTACCAGTTGCATTTGCAACCGCCGAGCGTCTGGACGCTCGAGTTCGACTTGCGGCCTTACGTAGAAAAGTTCTAGTTGAACCGCCAAGACGCCAAGAAAAGCCATCATTCACTATTCACCCGCTTCCGTTTGGCATTGGTTTGTTTTAAACAGCGATGGCTGCTCGAGGCTACGATGATCCAATTTCGAAGCTGGTTCTTCCCGATGGCGCTCGCACTGCTTGTGTCTCTCCCCGGTCTCGCAGCGACCGACTACTTGAAGGAAGTCCCGAAAAGCGGAAAGCTTCGCTACGGCGAGATCGTCTACGTGGACGATGGAACCTGCCCTAAGGATGAGGTGAAGGAGGTCACCGGAGGAAGTCGGGAGAAATCGATACCGAGGAAAGTCCGGTGTCTGAAGCGACCTTCGAGCAGTCGCAAGTACACCCCTTGAATTCTGTTTCTTGCCGGCGTCCGTCGACGGCTTAATATTGGCTTTCGGATTCGAAATGGAAGCGAAAAATATGTTTCCCTCCGGACCTTGCGGGAAGATAAATCGACGTGAGAAGTTTGGCGCACCGCTTACCATTGACGATTCACGAGAGTAGGAGGGAAACATGCCAGTCCGTTGGGACACCACCGAGGTAAGCGGAAAAGAGATGCGTATCTACATTGGCGTTCCGGAAAGCGAGCCGAAGCGCCGCGGCATTCTCGTCGCGCAGCACGGCGGCGGCGTGGACGGCTTCGTGCAGGACGTCGTCAACCGCCTATTCCGCCGAGGCTACGTCGCCGCGGCACCGGAGCTCTACCACCGCCAGCCGTCCGATATCAATGACAACATGGCGCGCATTGGCATGCTCAAGGACGACGAAATCATCGCGGACATGAACGCGACGCTCGCGCACATGAAGAGCCTCAAGGAACCCACGGTCGGACACGTGGGCATCGTGGGCTTCTGCATGGGGGGGCGCGTGTCCTACCTCATGGCCGCAGCCAATTCGGAGATCAAGGCATGCACAGTGTTCTACGGCGGCAATATCCTGAAGCCTTGGGGCGGATCACCGACCCCCTTCGAGCGCACCAAGGATATCCGTTGCCCTATGATCGGTTTTTTCGGCGCCGAGGACACCAATCCCAGCCCCGAGGACGTCAAGAAAATCGACGCGGAGATGACGCGCCACGGCAAGCCGCACGAGTTCCACACCTACCACGGTGCCGGGCACGCGTTCCAGAATTTTCTCGACGCGGCGCGCTACCGTGAGCGTCCGGCGCGCGGAACGTGGACGGAGATGCTGGCGTTCTTTTCCCAGCACCTCAGGCCATGAGGCGTGACTGGTGACGAGTGACGGCTGACGGCTCAGTCGATTCGCTACTCTTCAGGTGGCGAAGTAGGCATAGACGTTCAGCACCGCGAACGCCGGGATGGTCATCGTGAAGCTGAAGCGGCGGTTCCGCCGCACCAGCTCTCCGAACGGAACACCGTAGCGGCTGTGCACCGCCACCAGGGTGTTGGCCATGGGGCACGCCGGCAGACTGATTCCCCACGTCATCAGAAACGTGATCGCGAGCAAAGTCGGATCAGGATCGAGCGGCATGAGCCAGGTTCCGACGACCGAGATCAGAATAACCGGGTGGAAACCCAGCCAAGCAAAGGCGCTGATACCCAGAAAGACCAGGCTCGCCTCGAGGCCGCCGAAGCGCTCGAATGGCACGCCGAGGTCCAGCGCCGCGATCACGCCGGCCATGCCAGCGGACAGCACGCCCGCGGCGAGAAAGAGCGAAACCTCCCCGCTCATCTCCGGCAGGCGCAGGCGCACCAGCCGCAGCAACGAGGCGCCCGTGCGATTCCCCTCCCGTACCAGCAGCGTGATGACCGTCAGCAGGGGCGCCAACACCGTGATGATGGCAAGCACCGACCACTCGCGCTCGTACTCGTGCACGGTCAGCACGCCAGCCGCCAGCACCGCAGGCACCCACAGCGCCTTGAAGTGGATCGGGTAACCGACAAATTCGCGGGCGTAGCCGTAGCGTTTCGAGGACAAGGTCAGCCATGTCAGCACGATTCCGAGCGCGGCCAACGGCATGCCGACGCCCATCAGCCGCGCCAGGCTGGCCTCGGGCGCCACTGTCAGCGTCACTGCCATCGCCCCGAAGAACGGCGACCACAGCGCAGCACTCATGAACGCTTGCGACAACCCTATCGCCTGCTCGAGCGTGAGCCGAGCGCGCCCAGCGAGGCGGTCGGCGAAGATGGCGACGGCCGAGAAGTTGATCACCGAGCCGAAGAGATGGACCCCGACGAGGGTCTTGAGCAGCGCGAGCCTGCCGGTCGATGGCGGCTCGTCATGGGCATTGGGCGCCGTGCTGATGAGGCGCAGGAAGGAAACCGCGATCAGCATCCCGATCAGCGGAATGTTCTGCGCGAGGGCGCGGGCTATGAGGCCGGTAGCCCCGCTTGCCATGCCCCACAGGATGCCCGCGCTCCCGACGACGAGCAGCGCGAGGACGACGCGCGCCTGCACGCTGGAGAGCCGCGGCCATAACAACGCGCACGCCATCCAGCCGGCAATACCGGTGAGCCAGGCGGGGTAAGCGTCAAAAAGCGCGCCGACGACGGCAAACGCCGCCACGGCTACCAGAAACCAGGCGGCCATCGTATACCGAGGGCGGAGGGATGAGGGCGGAGGGATGAAGGTTGAAGTCACAGTCCTTTCGACGTGCTTCTTGCCACCCTCCTTCAGCGATCGGATCTTGACGGAGATGCAGATGCGTCTGTCGCGCTTATCCGCGGCTCAATTCGTGCTTCAGGATTATCCGGCGTTCAGAGAACGCCGGATAATCCTCCGTCGACGTTGATGCAGCAACCCGTCACGTAGCTCGCGGCATCGGAGGCAAGAAACGCGATGACGTTTGCGACCTCTTCGGCCTCGCCCATACGTCCGAGCGGGACAGTCTTGCCCGTTTTCGCGTAATGTTCCTCCACGGAGATCTTGTTGCGCGCGGCACTGCGCTCCTGTTGCTTGGACTTGATCTTGCCCACGGCCACCGCATTCACCAGGATGTTGTGGGCCGCCAGCTCTTTCGACAGCGCCTTGGTGAGCGCCAGGCCCGCGGCCCGCGAGATGGTGGTAGGGAAGGTCCCCTCGAACGGCGTCTTGGCGGCAACCATGTTGAGGCTGATGATCCGCCCCCCGCCCTGCTTTTTCATGTGCGGGATCGCCGCGCGTGCGGTACGGATATGGGCAAAAACCTTGATATTGATATCGCTCTGCCAGGCGTCGTCGTTCACCGCGTCGAATGGAGACTGCCCGGTGCCGCCCGCATTGTTGATCACGGCATCGATGCGGCCGAAGTGCTTGACCGTCTCCTCGATGAAACGCTCGGCATCGCCAGGCTTGGCCGCGTCGGCCACCACCGCGAGCACGTCGCAGCCGGATTTCCTGAGTTCGTCTGCGAACGCGTTGAGCACCTCCGGGCGCCGCGCGCAAATGGCGATCTTCGTGCCTTCAGCGGCAAAACGCAGCGCGGTCGCGCGCCCGATGCCTTCGCTGCCGCCGGTGATCGCGACGACCTTCCCGCGTAGTGCCAGATCCATGAGTCCTCCTTGAAATTTCGGAAAAAGGTGGATTTTGACACAGGACGCGCAGTGCGGCGACCCAACTCGTTACAGATGCTTGCCGACGGTTATCGCGTTGAGCGCGCTACGGATCTATGGAGTTTTGCTCTTCTCGGCGGGCTCGGCGCCTCGGCGGTGCTGATTCTGCTTCTCTTGGCGTCTTGGCGGTTCATTCACTACCGTGATTCATGGTTCTCTTGGCTCCTTGGCGTTCGGAATTTCGGGGTTGCCGACTCTGCTAAACTGCGCGGGTGATCATCGCGATTCCCGACGACTACCACGGCGTCGTCGCTCAGCTTGCCTGCTTCTCCAGATTGTCGGGTCATGACGTGCGCGTTTTCTGCGACGCGGCGCCGCCGACCGGGAAGCTCGTGCAACACCTGCGGGACGCCGACGTCATTGTCCCGATCAGGGAGCGCACCCTTTTTACGCGGGAACTCATCGCCTCGCTCCCCAAATTGAGGCTCATCAGCCAGACTGGCCGCAGCACGCGCCATATCGACATCGCGGCCTGCACTGAGCGCGGCATCGCCGTCACCGCGGGCACTCACGCGTCGCCCTATACGGTCGCCGAGCATACCTGGGCCCTCATCCTCTCGGCGCTTCGCCATATCCCCGAGGATGCCGCCCTCATGAAGCGCGGCGAATGGCGCGCGAGCTTTAGCACGGGGCTGCGCGGCAAAACGCTAGGTGTGTTCGGCCTCGGCATGATTGGAAAGCTGATTGCCATGCCGGCGGGCGCCTTCGGCATGCAGGTCCTCGTCCACGGCCGGGAATCTTCTCTCGTCGCCGCCCGCGCAGCTGGTTACGAAATCGCGGACAGTAAAGCGGATTTCTTCGCGCGCAGCGATGTCCTGTGTGCGATGGTGCGGCTCTCTCCCGTCACGCGCGGCATTGTGACGGCAGAGGACTTGGCACAAATGAAACCCACCGCCTTGTTCGTCAACACGGCGCGCGCGGAACTTGTCGCACCCGGTGCCCTGGTCAACGCCCTCAGCAAGGGAAGGCCGGGTTTCGCTGTGACAGACGTGTATGAGAACGAGCCTGTCCTGCGCGGTGACCATCCTCTTCTGAAACTGGACAACGCGCTTTGCACGCCGCACACCGCGTGGCTCGAGCGCGAAACCTACGAGCTGTATTTCGGTGAGGCTTTCGACAATCTTCTCGCGTTTCTCGCCGGCAAGCCGGTCAATATGGTGAACCCCGAAGTATTGGCGAGACACAAGGCGTGACGGGTGAGTCGACTCCCTATTCGCCATTTACGATTCACGATTCACGCAATTGAGCGATCGAAATGAAGACCTTATTCGACCAAGAGCTGGTTGAGGCGATGGAGCAGCTTTGCGATGAGACCAGTGAAGCGATGCAGCTCGCAAAAATGAGCCCGGATCTCGACGACCTCGCCGCCTGCCTGGCGGTAGCCCTGCTCAAGCTGAGCCTTGCGACCGGCTTTGTCGAGCAGCGCCACCCTGGCTTCGCCAAGGACATCGAGGAAAAGCGCCAGAAGGTGATCGCGGCGCTTACGGAAGGCCAGAAACATTGAAGGCGTGACCCGAACGTATCTCAAAAACCATCATTAGCCGCAGATAAACACAGATGAACGCGGCTGAAGAGCAAATATCAGCCACAGAGATCACAGAGAACACAGAGGTTTGAAATTTGAGCCGATCGCTGCTGTGTTGCTTTTTCTCTGTGAACTCTGTGTTCTCCGTGGCTAATGCTTTTTGCGCGTCAAGCCTATTGCTGTCCATCGGCGGCTAATATAGATTTAGGCGCTTTGTTATATCTGCGTTCATCGGCGTTTATCTGCGGCTTAGAATGTCATTCTATTTTTTAACACACGTTGCTGCGAATGGTGACTCGTGAGAGCGTTGATTTTCTGGGAGCAGCCCTTGCGGGTAGCGGGCCCCGGCTCGACAGCGAATGCGGTCGCCAGGCTCAACGCACAATTTTCAGTGGGCCGCTTTGGGAGCAAAGAGCGCCTGACCGGGTCGCTGCGGGGCTCCCGGCTCACAGCCTGGAGGGCCACCTTGCTCGGTCGCGCCGGGGACGTGGTGGAATTCGACGGCGAGATACGCTCTGCCGGAGAAGGGACCGTCATCGAGGGCGTGGTCAGGTATCAGGCCGCAACCAAGATCCAGTTCGCCGGCCTGCTGGCGATCGGGGTAGTGTTGACGGTTGCGGGAGTCACGCAGAAATTGTCCGGGACCGCCGCCGGTCCGGAATTGCTTGGCCTCGGTCTTTTCGTGACCGTCGTGACGGTCCTGTGGATCGGGTCGAGCGCAGGCATGCGTCATGTTCAGGTCCAGTTTCTCGAAGAGAAACTCGGCGGGGTAATGGCCCGGTGAAACCGTGACGGGTGATGGGTGACGGGTGATGAGTGGGGAGCCCAACATTCGTAAATCGTGTTTTGTTTCTCTCCGCGCGCCCTGTGGTTCAATTAGTGTTCTTGTGTTGATTGGCGCCTTGGCGGTTTAGCTTTGCAGTTCATCGGCGTCCATCGGCGGCTAATATAGATCTTTGCTTTTCGTTGCATCTGTGTTTATCTGCTGCTGATTTTGGGTTTGTTGAAGCAACATGGGAATGACCGCTGTCGAAAAGGTGCTGGCACGTGCGAGCGGCAAGTCTGACGTGAGGGCGGGCGATGTCGTCTATCCCGCGCCCGACTTCATCATGATCCACGACGGGGTCGTGATGGGTGCCAAGCGCGAACTCGACACCCTCGGCATCGACCGCCTCGCGGCACCGGACAAGGTCGTCATGGTCACTGACCACGACGTGATCTACGGCAGCGCGCGCGCCGCTGAGCGGGGCGATTTCAACCGCAAGGCTGCGCGCCAGTGGGGCGTGAAGCACTTTTTCGACGTGGGCCGCGGCGGACATGGTCATATCTTCCCGATGGAAACCGGGATGCTGCTGCCAGGCATGTTCTATTTCGACAACGACCGCCACGCGACGAACGCGGGGGCCATTGGCGCATTCGGATTCCGGGTCGGCGCGGAAATCTCACGGGTGCTGGCGACCGGCACCAACTGGGTCATGGTCCCGAAGTCCGTGCGCTTGAGGGTCCGGGGCGCCCTGAAACCCGGCGTGCACGCCCGTGACGTGGGCTTCCACCTCGCCACGCGCATTGCCAATGAATCGTTGAAGCTCGACCTCGATTACCGCGTGCTGGAATTCGCGGGCGAGATCGGCCAGTTCGACCTTGCGGCGCGCACCGCCCTTTGTTCAAGCCCGACCGAGATGCGCGCGTACGGCGTATTCTTTCCGCCATCCGAATCGATTATCGCCCTCGCCAAGGCGCGAGCACAGCGTCCTTTCACGCCCATCTACCCCGACGCCGATGCGAGCTACGAAGCGGACCTCGAGCTCGACGTCAGCGCGCTGGAGCCTCAGATCGCGCTGCCCGGCGGCGTGCACAAGGCGGTGGACTTGTCCAAGGTCGCAGGAACGCCCGTGAGTCACGCATTCATCGGGTCGTGCGGGTCCGGGATGTACGAGGACCTCGTGACCGCGGCCAGCATCCTCAGCGGCCGGCGTATCGACCCCGGAATCCGCCTCTTCATCGCGCCGGGCTCGGAGCGATCCACCAAGCGCATGATCCAGGACGGCATCATGCAGATCTTCATCGAGGCAGGCGCAGTCTTGCTGCCTGCCGGTTGCGGTCCGTGCAATGACGCGGTGATCGGCCCCGTGCACTCGGGCGAAGCTTCGATCTCAACCGCTGCCAACAACAACGCCGGACGCTTCGGAGCAATGGACGCAAAGCTCTACTTGGGGAGCCCCGCGACCGTGGCTGCGTCCGCGATCGCGGGGCGAGTTGCCGATCCGCGCAGCGTTCCCGCCTCGCAGGAGGTTCTGCGCCTGGCGCAGGAGGCCGCGTGAGCGATTTCGACTGGGTCCTCAAAGGCCGCTGCTACAAGCTGGGACATGACGTCCCGCACGCCGGCGGGGTCATTCCCAACCGCTACATCGTCGCGCGACAATTTGACCCTGCCGTGCTCATCCAACACCTGTTCGAGGAGACCGACCCGGGATTTCACCAGCGCTGCGAAGCCGGCGACATCATCATCACCGGGCGCAATTTCGGCATGGGGCCCAAAATGAACGGCTATATCGCGATGCGCGCCCTGGGACTTGGGCTCGTGTGCGAATCGATGCCCTTCCTTGCCTACCGCGCCGCGATCGGCGAAGGCCTGCGCGTGCTGACCGACTGTCCCGCGGTTACCGAGATCTGCGAAACCGGCGACGAACTCGAAGTCGACTTCCGTAACGGGTTCTTCGTCAACCGCACGCGGGTTGTCTCGCGCGAGTACCCGCCGATGCCCGAGACGCTGATGGAAATCGTCGCGCTCGGCGGCAACTCAGGCTGGCTGAAGCGCTGGTGGCGCCAACAGCAGAAAACAGGGTGATGAGAGATGGTGATGGAAGACCGTAGGATCGCAACGCTATGTCTGGTATTCGCCCGTGGGCCGGTGCGTCCCAAGGGTTTTCATCACCATTTTCCATCACCAGTACACATCACCAGTACTCATCACTGTTTTGAAAATCCGCCAGCCTAGCCCTTGTGATGCCCTCGGAATATCAAAATGCGCTCGGGCAGCCGATTGGGCCGCCGCTGCCGAACTGGACTGCGCCACCGCTGCCGCCCCGCGAGCCGATGACGGGGCGTTTTTGCCGTGTCGAACTGCTCGACCCCGGGCGGCATGCAGAAGATCTCTATCGGGCAAACGGCTTCGACGCGGAAGGCCGCAACTGGACCTACATGAACTATGGCCCTTTCGACTCTTTTGCGGCCTATCGCAGCTGGATGGAGGGATTTTGCCTCGGAGAGGATCCGCTGTTTTACGCGATCGTGGACGACGCGACCGGGAAGGCGGTCGGGGTGGCGAGCTATCACCGGATTGATCCCAGGATCGGTGTGATCGAAGTGGGTCACATCAATTACTCGCCGCTGCTGCAGCGCAAGCCGGCGGCGACCGAGGCGATGTACCTCATGATGAAGCGCGCCTTCGAGCTGGGTTACCGCCGCTATGAATGGAAGTGTGACTCGCTCAACGCGTCCTCGCGCGCCGCCGCGCAGCGGCTGGGATTTTCATACGAGGGAATCTTCCGGCAGGCAACGGTCTACAAGGGCCGCAGCCGCGATACTGCCTGGTATGCGGCGATCGACATGGAATGGCCCGAAGTCGAGCGCGCATTCCGGCATTGGCTCGATCCCTCCAACTTCGACGAGGACGGCAGGCAGCGGGCGCGGCTTTCGGCACTGACGGGGTCTATCCTCAAACGGCGCGGCTGACAGCGGGTGACCTGGACCGGAAACAGCTGATTGCCCGACGGATGTTTAGAACCGTTCTCAAAATACCCGGAAAACCGCAGGATCCTTAATTGTACTGTGTTAGCGGTCGTGGTACCGTCGCGAGGTGTTTATCGTAACCGTGGAGGTGCGCGATGGGTAGGGGCGTGGAAACGCGATTCGAACGTTATGCCGAGAAGATGGTGGAGGCGCTGGGTCATGCGAACCGGGCGACCCCAGCGCGCTGGTATCTGAGAGGTCTGATGCTGCCGGGGCAACGCAAGAGCGTGGAACCGATGGCCGCCCGTGTGCATCCGCAGGATGTCGAATCGGCGCATCAATCGATGCACCACCTGGTGGCCGACTCCGATTGGAGCGATACGGCGTTGCTGAGTGCGGTGGCACGCGAGGTGGTGCCGGTATTGCGCCAGCAGGGGCAGGCGCCGTGCTTCTGGATCATCGACGACACGAGCTATCGTAAGTGGGGCAAGCACTCGGTGGGCGTGGCGCGCCAGTATTGCGGGCACCTGGGCAAGACGGAGAATTGCCAGGTGGCGGTGAGTCTGACGCTGGCCACCGTGGCGGGGAGTCTGCCGGTGAACTACCGGCTGTATCTGCCGCACGAGTGGACCCGGAACAAGAAGCGATGCCAGGCCGCGGGTGTGCCCAAAGCGGTGAGGTTTGCCACCAAGGGGCAAATCGCCTGGGCGCAGATCGAGGCGGCGCTCGCGGCCGGCCTCCCGCGCGGCACCGTGCTCATGGATGCCGCCTACGGCGATGAGGCGGCGATGCGTGATCGACTCAGCGCGCACGAGCTCTCCTACGCGGTAGCGGTACGGCCGGCAACCACCGTGTGGTGGGGCCAGCATCAACCTGCGCCTGCGCTCGCGCAACAGACTCGCGGTCGGCGCCGCACCCGCGTGCGACGCGACGCGGGGCATCAGCCGCGCAGCGTGCTTGATCTCGCCCGGACATTGCCCGCGGCAAGCTTTCGCAAAGTCGAATGGCGCGAGGGCACGAACGCAGCGCTCGCTTCGCGCTTTGCGCGGCGGCGCGTGCGTGCCGCGCAGGGTGGTCGTGCCCGCGATGAGGAATGGCTGCTCATCGAATGGCCGCGCGGTGAAGCCAAACCCACGCATTATTTCCTGTCTAACTTGCCCGAAACCTGCTCGCTTGAGGCTCTGGTGGCCACCGTCAAGATGCGCTGGCGTATCGAACGCGACTACCTTGAACTCAAACAAGAACTCGGTCTCGGTCATTACGAGGGGCGCAACTGGCGCGGCTTTCATCATCACGCGAGCCTGTGTATCGCCGCCTACGGCTTTCTCATGCTCGAACGCCTGGCCGGGAGTAAAAAAAACTCCGCTCGACTACCAGCGCCTGCCCTACCCGAAACCTTCCGCCCGCGCGGGGCTGGGCCCGATGCAGCGCCACATCCCGTGGTCGATCGCCACCGCTCGCCATCGACTGGCACGCGCCATCGCGCGAGGGCTCCCGCAGTGCCCGTGCTGCGGGAAAGCGTACCGGCGGGCAGCGGCGCGTGATTAGCAAACACAGTACGACTATTTACTGCGGTTAACGGATAGGAGAGCCATCATGCGAGACACCGCGCGGGGCCGATGGATTTTCGGGGGTCTTATCCTCTTATGCGCTTTGCTAAGCGCTGGCTGTTCGCTGATCGAGGAATGGCTGACGGGGGACGAATGGCGTAGCCCCCGTGTCGTTAAGGTCACGGGTGTAAAAAAGTTATGCCCCTACCCGCCCTCGTGGTGCATCACTCCCAGAGAGGGGCGTCCCGCCGGAGTTCTGGCCCGTGATGGCGATCTCTTTAGTGCCTCCAAAGAAAAAGAAGGCGTTCCGTTCCTTTATCGAGAAACCGACGGGGAATCGTTGGTCCTGGATATACGTGGCGACATGGTTTTCTTGAACGGAAAGGCCGTGACGATCCAGCTTTCGGACAGCACAGGATGGGAGTGGCTCCGGAAGGCCTCGGTCGAGGACCTGGCCAGCTTGCGCCTTCTGTTTATTAACGTAAAGACAGAGACTCTCGATTTCTCTCTCTTGGAAAAGGTGGCCCGGGTGCGACCGAACGTTGGGCTCTTTCTGGACAGGGTTGGACAGTCTAAATCGACTGACCTCGTCGTCCGTTTGGTCACACTTTTCGAGCCACGTTTCCTCTTCATCAACCTGGACGTGCTCTCGGCGCAGTTTGATGCGCTCGAGCCGCGGCTCGCGAAGCTGGAGACGTTGTGGATCCACGGAGAGGGGTCGTTGGACTTTCTCCCCCGCCTCCCGCGCCTTCGCACACTTTTGTTGAACAATTGGGTCCGAGCGGGATCAGGCGAAATCCCCGCTGGGAGCCGAACGTTGCGCTCCCTGACCATCATGAAGGGGGAAAAAAAGGTAGAAGATCTTTCATTTCTGCGGAACGTGACGGGCCTCCGAGAGCTGGTTCTGTGGAGGTTTGATGACCTAAAGGACATCACCGCACTGGCCGCGTTTCCCGATCTCAAGAAACTCGACATCTTTTTCGTCAAGAAGGAGAACATCTCGGATCTTTCGGTTCTCGAGCGTCTTCCCAAACTGGCCTGGCTGAAGTTTCCGTGGAACACCACACAGAAAACCTTCGCCAAAGTGATCGCGAGCCACCCCGACCTTGAGATCATCGCGCTCGGTTCTGAGCACATTCGCGATCTCTCGCCCCTTCAGAGTCTCCGACATCCGAGAGCGGCAATCCTCCTCTTCCTGAAGGAAGACGTTGATCTCGCTCCGCTTCACGAGCTGAAGAGCTTGGAGTACTTGGGCCTGAACGAAAAGGCTTTCAAGGGGCAAGCGGCCAAGAAGACCGAAGCCCTGGAAAAGGCGCTTCCGGACACCTTCGTGGCACAGGTCCAACCCTTCTGCCTGGGCTCCGGGTGGATCCTGCTGTTGCTTCCGGCGATCGTTCTCTTTCGACGCTTGTGGCCACGCGGGCAGGGCCTGAGGGTTAAAGCCCATGCGTGAAGCAGTAATTGCAGCGGCGGGGATGTGCCTGTTTGCGCTGTTCGCGCAGCGCTCTCTGCCGCTTTTCGGCGTCTCCCTCGCGGGCCTTCTGCTCGTCGCTGCTCTGATCATCCGCTCCGTGGGCAGGGAAACCTCTCTCCTCGCAGTATTCGGGTGGGGCCCTTTTTCGCGAAAGGTTGGGCTCGCGACCGCTGTTGGTTGCATTCTGGGCCTGCTGCTCGGGCTGAGTTACCGGGGCGCGTACGATCTCTCCCTGATTCCCGGTCCTCTTGCGCTCTTTGTCGTTTCAGCGGCGCTCATCGGGGCGACGGAGGAGCTGGTCTTCCGCGGCTACATCCAGGGGCGCATCACCGGCTCCGGGTTCTGGCTGGCTCCGGTGTTCGCGGCGCTCAGCCACACCGCTTACAAGTCCGCGTTGTTCGTTTTTCCCCCGGCCGGAGTGGAGATCGACTTACCGCTCCTTGCTTCTCTCACTTTCGTTGCGGGGTTCGCGCTTGCACTCCTTCGGCAACTCTCTGGAAGCGTTCTTCCCGCCGTCGCAGCCCATGTTCTGTTTGACGTCCTCGCGTATGGGGATCGCCTCGAGGCGCCCTGGTGGGTTTGGAGGTAGATCGGTGATTACGAACGCCTGCAATGACGGCCGGATGAAGAGCGCGATGGCTCTTTCCAAAGATCAGTGCATGAGCACGCTGGCGAGTCCCATCCTCACGGGCTGGCGCGCAGGGCTCGCCACCGCGCGGCTCTGGGGGGCGATCCTGCGCCTCGCGCTCGCCAGTCATTCACCGGGCCGGGCAATTCAGGCGGTGCTGGCGCTCTACAGGAAAGTCTGCGCCGCCTGGCCGGATGCGCGCCGTGCGTTGACCCCGAAGCTGGTTCGCGGCGCGGGCCGATACTTCTTCCATCTCAACTATCCCGGATACCCGTCGCCGGCTTTCGACCGGTTCATGACCCGGGAGCTGACGCGGGTGGCTTCTTCGAGCGAGTCCGCCACCAACCTGCAAACGCTGATCCTGGCCATCACGCGGCGCTGCCCGCTCTCCTGCCAGCACTGCTCGGAATGGAAAACGCTCAACGGCCACGAGCAGCTCTCGAGAGAAGATCTCCTTTCCATCGCCGGGCGCTTCGAGGCGCTCGGCGTCAACCAGATCCTGCTCTCCGGCGGAGAGCCCCTGTTGCGCCTGGATGACATCGTGGCGCTCTGCCGCGCATCGCGTCCCCAGACCGACTACTGGATTGCGACGTCCGGCTTCCGCCTGGATCGCTCCGTCGCTGCGCGGCTCGCGGAAGCCGGTCTCACCGGGGTCTGTCTCAGCATGGACCACTTCGAGGCTGACGCGCACGACGCCTTTCGGGGCCGCGCCGGCAGCTTCCGGCAGGTCCAGCAGGCTGCGCGCCACGTGCGCGAAGCGGGGCTGGTTCTGTGCCTCACGCTCTGTGC
Source organism: Betaproteobacteria bacterium (assembly GCA_029863175.1). The sequence continues at coordinate 57,642 of JAOTVX010000012.1, forward strand.
GACCCGCGAATTCGTTTCGGCTGAGAACCTCGAGCGTTACGCCAGGCTCGCCGGAGAGCTGGGCGCGGGCTTCCTCCAGATCCTGGAGCCGCGCGCCGTGGGCCGCTACGAGGAACGCGACGTGGCGCTCTCCGCCGAGCAGCTGGCGCTCCTTGACGCGTTCAAGATGACAGTTAACACCGATCCCGGCTGCGCCCACCTTCCCGCCGTCATCTACCACGGCGACTACCAGCGCCGCTTGGGCTGCTACGGAGCGGGCAGGTGGTATGTTTTCGTGAACAGCGCGGGCGAGGTCCATACTTGCCCCTTCTGCTCCGCCAGCGCCGGAAGTTGCCTCGACGGCCCGCTCGAAGAAGTGCTCGAACGGGTGGAACGGTTTGGATGCCACGCCTACTCGCTGGGCCCGCGATAATGTGCTCGGATCCACTTTCTTTGCGAAATGTGAACCCGACCCCATTTATCGCGGTTGAGAAGATATGCGAAAAGACGCGCCCTCACCTATTTGTGTGATTGGCAGGGGACCGGCGAGACCCTACCCTGTGGCAAGCAGAACTCGCAAAAAGTCTATCGAGACCGGGGATTGCGAATCAGGACATCAAATGTAACCGATATGTAAGCGACCCGTAAGTCATCCGCAATCCCGACCCGGCCACCATACACGCTATGGCACGAGCGGAAAGAGGGAGCGACATCATGACAAAGGCAATGATGAGCGTCGCCTGCGATCCACCTAACGGTCGGCGCGTCGGTTCTGCTGCCCTAGCTTTACTTCTGGTCGTTACGCTCATGGGCGGCTGCTCGGTGCGCAACTTCGCACTCAATCAGGTGGGGGATGCACTGGCGAATAGTGGTTCCACGTTTGCATCCGATGACGATCTGCAGCTGATTGGCGCCGCCGCACCCTTCAGCCTCAAGCTGATGGAAAGCGTGCTGGCGGAGACGCCCGATAACCGCGGCCTGCTTCTCGCCACCACCCGGGGTTTCGTCCAATACTCGTACGCCTACGTCGAATTTCCCGCCGACGAGATCGAGGATCGCAACGTCAAGGCCGCGTACGCGCAGCGTGACCGCGCGCGGCGACTGTACCTGCGTGCGCGCAACTACGGCCTGCAGGGCCTCGAAACCTCCTACCCCGGTTTGACGAAATCGCTGCGAACCAACCCCGCAGGCGCTCTTTCGGCGACGACTGTCGAGGACGTGGGCCTGCTCTACTGGACCGGTGTAGCGTGGGCGGCGGCCATTTCGCTGTCGAAGGACAACCCCTTCCTGGTGGCAGACCTTCCCATCGTTGAGGCTCTGGTACGCCGCGCGCTTGTCCTGGACGAGACCTACGATCACGGTGCCGTCCACGTGTTCCTGATCAGCTACGAGATGAGCCGGTCCGGCGTTAATGCCGGTGCCGCTGATCTAGCACGCCAGCACTTCGACCGGGCCGTGGAACTCAGCGAGGGCAAGCAAGCAGCCCCCTTCGTTACGTTTGCTGAGGCGGTGTCCGTCACAGAACGCGACCGCACCGAATTCGAGAAGCTTCTTCAGCACGCATTGAAGCTTAACGTCAACGCCGACCCGGAAGGGCGCCTGGCCAATCTCGTCATGCAACGTCGCGCGCGCTGGCTGCTCGGCCGCACGGACGTGCTCTTCGCCGACTGAAAGGACCCACGCCATGACAACGGGACGTCTCCTAGTTTGTCTCAGCCAACTGGCTGTCGCGGCACTGTTCGCCGTCAGCGCCGGCGCGGCCGAGCGCGCAATGACGCTTAAGATCGCGACCGTCGCGCCGAAGGGATCGATCTACCACCGCGTCCTACAGGATATAGGACAAAAGTGGCGTGACGCCCAGGGCGGCAGGTCGCGATTCATTGTCTATACCAACAGCGTACAGGGCCCGGAACCGGAAACGGTGCGTCGCATGCGCGTGGGCCAGTTAAACGCATCCATGGTCAGCATCGTCGGCCTCAGCCAGATCGACAAAGCCGTCGGGGTGCTGCAGTTCATGCCGCTGATATTCCGAACCTGGGAAGAGGTCGATTACGTGCGCGAAAAGCTCCGCCCGGAACTGGAAGAGCGTCTGCGCGCGAAGGGTTTCACCGTGCTGTTCTGGGGAGAAGGAGGCTGGGTGCAGTTCTTCTCCAACGAGCCGCGCATGATGCCCGAGGATTACAAGTCAGCCAAGATCTTCGCCTGGGCCGGGAACAACGCTCAGGTGGATATCATGAAATCGCTCGGCTATCGCCCGGTCGTGATGGAACTCACCGACATCCTGCCATCGTTGCAGACGGGAATGATCGACACGGTCCCGGCTGCGCCGTTGTGGGCCCTGGCCGCCCAATTCGACCGCACTGCGCCCTACATGCTGCGCATTAACTGGGTACCGATAGTAGGCGCCGTCATCATGACCACGAAAACCCTGGATGCCATGAGTCCGGCGGCTCGCGCCGCCCTGCTCGCAGCAGGGGAAGAGGCCGGCGAGAAATTGCGGCAGCATCGCAATAAGCAAGACGAAGACATCGTCCGAGCACTCGAGAGCCGCGGCCTCAAGGTCCTGACACTCACGCCGGAAGTTGAGCGCGCCTGGCAGGAACTTGCCCGGCGCGCCTGGCCGGGTGTTCGGGGGGGCATGGTACCGGCGGATATGTTCGACAATGTCGGGCTCCTGCTCGCTGAATTCCGCGGAGAGAAGAAATGAGCCTTCCGCTGTCGGCGGCACACCCCACTTCGGAGTGGACGGCGCACGCGAGCGCGGCCGTGAACGCGAACGCGGCGGCCAAGTGGCTAGCCGCAGCGGAAAATGTCCTCCTGTCGGCGTTCTTCGGGCTCCTCGTCGTACTCCCGCTCGCCGAAATCGCGTTGCGGGCCACGGTGGGCGTCGGCATCCACGGCGTCGCCTCGCTGGTCCAGAATCTCACTCTGATCGTGGGAATGCTGGGCGCAGTGGTTGCGGCACGGGGAAACCGCTTGCTCGCGTTTTCCGCTACGGTGCTGCTGCAAGGCCGCTTCGCAACAATCGCACGGATGTACGCGGCCGCGATCGCCGCCACAGCAAGCGCTCTGTTGTGTATCGCCAGCGTCCAGTTCGTCGCCGCCGAACGCATCGGTGGCGTCGCCCTTGCTTACGACATCCCGGTTTGGCTCATCCAGTCCTTCCTCCCGATCGGTTTTGGCGTCATTGGCGCAAGGTTGATCTGGAACGCATCCGAGCAGTTGTCGGGAAGAGCCTGTGCGTTCCTGCTCGCGGTCGCGCTAATTGCGATCGCGTTGTTCGCGCCGGTCGATCCGGGCTATATGGTCCCGGCCGGACTCGTCGTGCTGATCGTGGGGGCGCTGTTCGGGGCACCGCTGTTCGCCGTCATTGGCGGAGTCGCGCTGCTGCTGCTGTGGAGCACGGGCGTGCCTCTGGCCTCGGCCGCCGTGGATCACTACGGCCTGACGTCCAACCCCACGTTGCCGGCAATCCCGCTATTCACGCTGGCAGGCTACTTTCTCGCCGAGAGCGGTGCGCCGAAGCGCCTGATCGAGGTCTTCGACGCCTTGTTCGGAAGATTTCGTGGGGGCGCGGCAGTCGTTACCGTGCTGGCCTGCACGTTTTTCACGAGCTTTACCGGCGCGTCCGGCGTGACGATCCTCGCGCTCGGGGGACTCACCATGCCGTTGTTGCTGGCATCCGGGTTCGAGCGCCGACCAGCGCTCGGTTTGATTACCGCGGGCGGCCTGCCAGGGGTGCTGCTCTTCCCGGCCCTGCCGCTCATCCTCTACGCGATCGTCGCCAAGACGAGCATCGAGTCGATGTTCCTGGGCGGCCTGATGCCGATGCTGCTCATGCTGGCGATCACGCTCGCCTGGGGCTTGCGCCAGCACAAGTCGGCCCCCGGCGTGCAGCAAACGCTGGACCGCAATCGGGTCAGGCGCGCGCTGTGGATCGCAAAATGGGAACTCGCGCTGCCGGCGGTACCCATCTCGATGCTGCTGGGAGGTTTGGCAACCCCGGTGGAAGCCGCGGCGGCGACGGCGCTTTATGCGTTCATCACGGCAGCCGTCATTCACCGCGACGTGAGGCCCTATCCGGACGTGCCCCGGATCATGTCGGAATGCGGGCTGCTCGTCGGCGGAATCCTGCTGATCCTCGGCGTAGCACTCGCCCTCACTAATTTCCTGGTGGACGCGCAAGTGCCTGAGCACGCCGTGGAGTGGGTCAAGGAGCGGATCGAGTCTCCTTGGGTCTTCCTCCTTTATCTCAACGTGCTACTGCTTGCCGTCGGCTGCATCATGGATATTTTCTCGGCCATCGTCGTGATCGCCCCTTTGGTCGTCCCGATCGGCCTTGCTTTCGGCGTGGATCCCGTCCACCTGGGCATTATCTTCCTGGCGAATCTGGAGCTGGGCTACCTTACGCCGCCCATTGGTATTAACCTGTTTTTCGCCTCGTACCGGTTCGACCGGCCCATGACGGAGGTTTGCCGGTCGGTCGCGCCGCTTTTTCTGGCGCTATGCGGGGGCATCCTGGCCATCACCTATATACCGTGGCTGAGCACGGGCCTGCTCAAGATGCTGCACTAGCACACTTGGAATGCGTCCATGATACTTACGTGGTTGATGCCGGGCGCAAATCGCATATAAATATGACGTCGGCTTTTCCGTCCTGCGAAACAGGAGCAACAAGAATGGAAACAGCGAAGCTCGAACCCTACCTGACCTACAAACCTCGAGCATTTACCCGGGCCGAACGGGACCAGGTCACGATCCTGTTCGGCGGCCTGCACTGGAGGGTCGAACGGTTGATCCAGGGCGCGATGGGTAATCTCGGCTATCGCAGCCAAGTTCTGCCCACCGCGACCAAGGAAGACCTGCTGACGGGACGGGAGTTGGCCGATATCGGCCAATGCTGCCCGACGAGCTTCACGACCGGTAACCTCGCCAACGTCCTGCGGCAGGAGACACAACGAGCGGGGGCCGAGGAAGTCGCCAGGAAGTACGTCTACATTACCGCCGGCGCCTGCGGCGCGTGCCGCTTCGGGCAATACCATCAGAGCTACGAGCTTGCCCTGCGTAACGTGGGGCTGGACTCGTTCCGGATGTTTCTGCTGGCGCAGAACGGCCTGGAGCAAGGCGCCGCCGAAGGGGGCGGACTCGAGCTCAACCTGCCCTTCACGCTGGGTACCGTCTGGGCAGTCATGGTGGGCGACCTCATTCAGGACCTGGAATATCAGATACGGCCGTACGAGGTAATTCCGGGAGAAACGGAGCGGGTCGTCAAGGAAAGCATCGAGTATCTGCACGGGATGTTCGACAGGTCTCCTGTGAGCGGCATGAAGAAATGGGGCGCCCCCTTCTGGTATCTGAGTACCAACCACTTCGTAAAAGCCCTGCGCGAAGTTCGCCTCCGATTCGACAGCATCGAGGTAGACCGCCTGCGCGTCAAACCGGTCGTGAAGATCACCGGTGAGTTCTACCTGCAGACGATCGAAGGCGAGCCCAACTACAACATCCACCGGTGGCTCGAGTCGGAGGGAGCCGAGGTCTACCCGGCCGCCATCACGATCTGGCTCGACTACCTGATGCGGCACGCGGGGCAGGACTACGAGGACCACATTGGCATCGACCGGTCCGCCCGCCTGAAACTGGGCGGCATCAAGACGGGACGGGCTTTGCTGCGGTGGATCTACAATCGCCTGCGCAAGACGCTCGACGACTTGCCGCACGAGATGCCGGACCAGTATGAGCTTCGCGCGCTTGCCGCCCCCTACTATCACAGCCGCCTGAACGGGGGCGAAGGCGACATGCTGATTGGAAAGGCGCTGTGGGCCTATCATCGGAAAAAGGCGCACATGACGTGCGAGCTTTCCCCCTATTCATGCATGCCGAACACCATGAGCGTCGGCGCAATGGCGGCGGTCACCGGCAAATACCCCAATCTCCTCTATGCACCCCTCGAAATCAAGGGTGACGCAGAAGTTCACGCGCTGTCGCGCTGCCAGATGATACTGACCGAAGCAAAACGCCGGGCGCAGCGCGAGTTCGAGGACGCGCTCAATGTCAACGGCATCACGTTGGACCGGGCGCGCGAGCTGCTCGAAGCCTTTCCCGAGATGAAGCGCGCGACTTATCGGGTGCCGCGCCTCGGGGCAGCCGGAACCGCCGCAAATCTGGTCCACCATCTTGCCGCGAAGGCGAAGTCATGAAAACCGTCGGGATGGACGTCGGCTCGACCACCGTCAAGGCGGTGGTCGTGGAAGACGGCAAGCCGCTATGGCGGGACTACCGACGGCATAACACGAAGCAGGCCGAGACGGTGCTCGATTTTCTCGAGCGCATGGAAGCCGAGTCGGGTTTCACACCGGGGCAGGACCGCCTGTTTTTCACCGGCTCCGGCGCCGGCTTTCTCGCTCCGCTGGTCGGCGCGAAGCTCATTCAAGAAGTCGTCGCCGTCGCAGCCGCAGTGGAGAAGCTCCATTCCCGGGTACGGTTCGTCTCGGAAATCGGCGGCGAGGACATGAAAACCGTGTTCTTCACGCCAAGTGGCGACGGCACGAGCAAGCAGGTCTACATGCAGTCCGCCTGCAGCGGCGGCACCGGCACGTTCATCGAGAAGACTGCCCGGAAGCTCTCGGTCGCAACGGAAGCGCTTGCAAAAATGCGCTACGACGGGATGAGTCTTCACAAGGTCAGCTCGAAGTGCGGCATCTTCGCAGAGGCGGACGCGAATACGCTGGTCAAATCCGGCGTGCCCGTGGAAGAAATCATCGCGAGCCTTTACGAAGCCGTGGTCTATCAGAACCTCGCGACCCTCACGAAAGGAAACACCCCGGTTCCTCAGGTGCTGCTGCTCGGAGGACCCAACCTCTTTTTCGATGGCCTGCAGCAGGCCTGGCGCTACCACCTGAAGAAGCTGTGGAAGGAGCGGCGCATCGCACTGCCCGAAGGCGCTGAACCGGAGAATCTTGTTCTGGTTCCCGCGGACGCGCTCTACTACGCCTGTCTGGGGTGCGTCGAGCTCGGGCACGGCGAAAACTCGGAGGTGGCCGTCTATCAGGGGTTGGCGAAGCTGCGCTGGTGGATCGACGAAGGCCAGCACGAGCAAAAGGCAAAAGAGGGTTCGCGCGGGTTAGTCGCCGGCGAGGACGACTTCAAGGCCTTTCTCGCGCAGTACGCCTGCACGGGGAAAAATGGCGATTCGCTACCGCGCGCGGAGCAACCACAAGGCGTCGCGGATGCGCTGGCCGATGCCGGAGTGTTTCTCGGCTGCGATTTCGGCAGCACCACGGCCAAGGCGGTGGCGCTCTGCCCGAAGCAGGAGCTGGTCTTCTCCTGTTACGTGCAGTCGAAAGGCAATCCGATCGAGGACGCGAAGGCGATCCTGCGCCAGGTTCACGACGCGGGATTCGAGAAAATCGCCGGGCTCGCCATCACCGGTTATGGTAAGGACCTGCTGAAAGACATCATCGGGGCCGATTTGGGCATCGTCGAGACGGTTGCGCACGCGACCGCGGCCTTGCGCTTCTTTCCTGACGCCGATGTCATCTGCGACGTGGGAGGCTGTGACGTCAAGATCATGCTGCTGCGCCAGGGCACCGTGTCCGATTTCCGGTTGAGCTCCCAGTGCTCCTCGGGCAATGGTGCCTTCTTGCAGGGCGTCGCCGAGCGCTACGACACGCCAATGGAGAAGTATGCGGAGCATGCCTTCAAGGCGCGCTCCGTGCCCAAGCTCGCGATGGGCTGCGGCGTGTTTCTGCAATCGGACATCGTCAACCAGCAGCGCAAAGGTTGGTCGTCCGAGGAAATTATGGCATCGCTCGCGGCAGTGCTTCCGTTGAATGTCTGGGTCTACGCGGGCCAGCTGCAGAATCTGGCGGCGGCCGGCCGCAAGTTCGTGCTCCAGGGCGGGACGCATCGCAACCTTGCCGTGGTGAAAGCGCAAGTGGATTTCATCTCCAGCAAGGTGCCCAATGCGGACATCGTGGTCCACCCCTATCCCGGCGAGGCGGGCGCGATCGGCGCCGCCTTGTGCGCAATCGATTGGGCGCTCGAGGGAGAGCCGAGTCGCTTCCGAGGATTCGACGCGATCGAAGCGCTCGAGTACCAGAGCACCACTAACCAACACACCACCTGCCGTTGGTGCCCGGTCAGCTGTCGCCGCACCTTTATCGACGTGGTGCTGCCCGGCGCGAGGGGTCGGCCTTGGAGCAAGATCCCCCTTTCCGAAGGGCGGGAGCGCGTGATCAGCGGCAACTCGTGCCCGAAGGGGCTGCTCGAGGATGCGAACGAGATGCGCGTCGTCAAGGCAGAAATGGAGGAAGTCAAACGTGCTTATCCCAATATTGCAGAAATGGTCCGCGAGGACGCCTTCCGCCGCGCCCGAGTATCGGACGAGGATCCGGATCGGGATTCCGAGAGCACTGAACATGTGGTCGACCCACCAGTTCTGGGTGGGGCTGCTGGCCGCGCTGGGCGTTGAGCCCCGCAAGATCGTCTTCTCGTCGGACACCTCGGAGGAGCAAGGGCGTGAGTTCGCGAAGGGGCGCGGCACGGTCGACTGCTGCTACCCGGTGAAGTGCATGTCGGGCCACTACGGCGAGCTCCTCGCGCGTGACAAGCACCGCAAGATCGATGTGCTGTTCTCCCCGATGATCTACTCGCTCCCGTCCTTCCTCAAGGGACACGTCGTCGAAAACCTCACGTGCCCTCGCGTCATGGCCGCGCCCGAGAACATCAAGGCGGGCTTCCTCAAGGAAAAGGATGCGTTCGCCGAACGGGACATTCGTTACGTGACGCCGGTCGTGGCGCTCGGTGACCCGCCGCTCGTTCCAAAACAGCTTCACCCTGCGCTCAAGGAAATCTTTCCCGACCTCACCTTCGCGGAAACGAAGGCGGCGGTCGTCAAGGGATACGAAGCGCTCGATGCGTTCAACAATAATGCGCAGCGCCGCGGTCGCGCCGTCCTCGAGCAATGCGCCGCCGAGGACCGGCCCTGCCTGCTCGTGATCGCGCGCCCCTATCACATGGATCCGGGCATCGGCCATGAGATCGAGGTTGACCTGCAGGCGTTCGGATACCCGGTGCTTTGGACCCAGTATTTTCCGACGGACCCGGACCTGCTCGAATGGGTCTTCGCGGCGGATCTCCAGGCCGGACGCATCCGCTCCCCCCTCGACGTCGCTGACGTATGGCCGTCCTCCTACAGCGCCAACACCAACGAGATCCTGTGGGGCGCAAAGGTTGCCGCGCGCGTGCCGTGGATTGCAGGGGTGATCCGTCTCTCGAGCTACGAGTGCGGCATGGACCAGCCCACTTACAGCCCGGTGCAGCAGATCGTCGAGCGCTCCGGCACTCTCTTCTTCTCGTTCCAGGAGCTCGACTCGACCAAGCCCGCGGGCTCCGTAAAGATTCGCGTCGAGACCATCGCACATTACCTGCAAAAACACGCGGACAACATCATTAAAAAGAAGAAGGCCGCCGCCGCGCCGGGCTGTCCGCTTCTCGCGACATCAAGAGAAAAACCCGCCCCGACGCAGACGGCTTCAACCGCAGCTCGGGCGTGACCCTCGCGGCAGCCCGCCTGGCGCGGGGATGCTGCTGACGACCGCACGAACCCGGAGAAACTGACCGGCGCCGGCGCGGTCAAAGGCCCATGCATCGAAAGTGGCTGTCCGTGCCAGTGTTGCTGATCGTGGCTACGGCCGCGATCTACGGCGTCGCGGCATTTTCGGCGCGCCCCGCGTCGAATCATTTCTTCTTCGCGGCAGAAAGGCCCGGCACCCAGGTAATCGCCCACCGCGGCGGCGCAGGGCTACGTCCCGAGAACACGCTCGCGGCTTTCTCGCACGCCGTTGAAATCGGCGCGGACATCCTCGAGATGGACGTACAACGCACGGCCGACGGCGCAATCGTGTGTCTGCACGATCGAGCAGTTGACGGCACGACCGACGGGCGGGGACGCGTCGAGACCCTCACGCTCGACGAGCTGCGGAAGCTCGATGCGGGGCACAACTGGTCGGCCAACGGCGGCCGGACCTATCCGTTTCGCGGCAAGGGCATCCGCGTGCCAACGCTGGAGGAAGTCTTCACGCGCTTTCCGACCACGCGGATGAACATCGAGATGAAGTACGCAGAGCCGACCATGGCCCAACCCCTCTGCTCGCTCATCCGCCGGTCCGGGATGGAACAGCGGGTGCTGGTCGCCTCGATGAACGAGACGGCGGTCATGGCATTTCGGCAGGCGTGCCCAGAGGTCGCCACATCGATGAGCCGCAGCGAGGCCCAGCTATTCTTCGGCATACAGCTCGTCAGCCTGGACGCCGTCTATACCCCGCCGGTCCGCGCCCTGCAGATTCCTGACCGGCTCGGCGACGACGTCATTGCGACCGCCGGGTTCGTCGCGGCCGCCCATCGCCGAAATCTAAAAGTGCACGTCTGGACGGTCAACGACGCCGCTCGCATGGCGGAGCTCGTTCGGATCGGGGTCGACGGCATCATTACCGACCGCCCCGACTGGCTCCTTCGCCTTGTGCGCCGCACCGGCGCAACACCAACCAATCGGTAACGCAAGCTAAGCTTTTCGAAACCCCGCACGCCTCACGCTGGCCCTGTCGATTCAGGGCATCAGTAGAGGGTGTTTCAATGGTCGCGGAAGAAACCCGCGACATCGAGGCCGCATGGGCGCAAAGCATCGGCGTCAGGCTCGAAATACGTTTGCGACCGGGGATTGGCACCGCCGTGAGTCTGACCGTACCCCTTCGATCGACCGTCACGACCATCTAGCGTGCTGTCCCTAACCGCCTGATTCCCAGCGACTCCCTCATCTGTAAGCGATCGGTAGGTTATCCGTAACCGAAATGCGAGCCCCCGGACCGCATCCTGTGTCCCACAGCCGCAGATTCACCAGGCGGCCAAGACGAGCGATGGAGGTGATCCATGAAATCCAGGAAAAACCCGCGTCACACGGACACACGCACACTGCCGCACGACGACAGCGCCGATGAGCTCCTCGAGTTCGTATTCAACGATGAGGAAGACGCGCTCTCCAGCGAACACGTGGCGTTGACGCACCAGCGCGACATGCCTGCCCTGCAGGAATTCTTGCGCGAGATGTCCGAGCTCGACTCGCGCAACCTGTGCGTGCAAGTCCGTTAATTTCGCATCATCAATCAGCAACCCTGAAAGGAAACCACTATGAGCACTCGCAATTCTGTTCTGCTTGCACCGTCGCAGCACGCATCCGCGCCGGCCATTTCCAGGCGGCTCGCCATCGCGCTGCTCATCCCGGCGTTTGCGCTGTCGGCCTGCTACGTGATTCCGGTGGGCCCGGACGGTGAGGCCATGTATACGCTGGGTGTTCCTTATGTCGTGCCGCCCCGCAGCGCGACGGGCGCCCCCAGCGGCCCTTATCCCGGAGGTCCAAGGCCCGCGGCACTCCCCGTGAAGCTCTACCCCGCCAACGATCTCGCCAACCAGACCGGTGTGCTCACCGGCCAGGTGACCAACATGATGACGGGCAAAGGCCGTTTCACCTTCAATTACCAGGGTGAAACGCTGGTCGGCGAAGCGACCCGCGTCGCCAACGATGAGCGGCGTGGCGTGGCGAGCGCCTACGGCTCACGCGGCACCTTCGCGAGCTGCGAGTACCAAATGAGCTCGCCGCGCATGGGTGCCGGCAACTGCACATTCTCGAACGGCGCGGAGTATCAAGTGCACATCGGCAGCTAAGTGCCGTGCGGCGCGGCGCCCGCGACGGGCACTCCCCACCGCCGCGGGCGCTTTTTTCCACGCGGAAACATTTCATACCCGTGCTAACATCCACCGAACCTTCCATCGCCAAGCTGTTTGTGGAACCTCCCGTCGCGACACAACGCGCGAGCGGCAGTACCGAGATCAGCGCTGATGCACTGCTGGAGATCATCCGGCAGGTTGCGGCCGAACTGCATCCGACCCGCTCCGCTCCGCCCGCGTCGCTGGATGCGCGGCTCGACCGCGATTACGGCTACGACAGTCTTGGGCGCGTCGAACTCTTCCTCCGCATCGAGCGCCAGTTTGGCGTGAGCCTTGCCGAAAGCGTCATGGCGAGCGCTGAGACGCCGCGCGATCTGTTGCGCGCCGTCGACGCGGCCAGCCCCGCCTCGCGCGGGCCCCGACCAGAACGTGCGGAGCATCTGGCCCAGGAGTCCGAGACCCCGGACAGCGCGAACACCCTGATCGACGTGCTCGAGTGGCACGTCGCCCACCACCCGGAGCGCCCGCATATCGTGCTCCAGGATGAGGAAGGCGCCGAGCAGACCGTTACTTATTCGATGCTCGACCGGCAGGCGCGCGCCGTTGCCACGAGCCTTCTCGAGCGAGGGCTGCAGCCCGGCAGCGGTGTCGCCATCATGCTGCCGACGGGCGTCGATTATTTCTTTTGCTTCTTCGGCATCCTTCTCGCCGGCGGCGTTCCGGTTCCGATTTATCCGCCGGCGCGCGCGTCACAGATCGAGGACCACCTGCGCCGGCATGTGGGGATCCTGTCGAACGCCCTGGTCGACACCCTGATCACGGTGCAGCAAGCGAAGCCCATCGCGCTGCTGATGAAGCCGCAGGTGCGGACGCTGAAGCACGTGGTGACGCCGGGAGAGCTCGCGCACGCCGGGTCGCCGGCGCTATTGCATCGTGCGAGGCCCCATGAGATCGCGATGCTGCAATACACCTCGGGCAGCACGGGAAATCCCAAGGGCGTGATCATGACGCACGCCAACCTGCTCACCAACATCCGGGCGATGGGGCGGGCGCTGCGCGTGACGCCGAACGATGTGTTCGTGAGCTGGCTGCCCCTCTACCACGACATGGGTTTGATCGGCGCCTGGATGGGAAGCCTCATCTACGGCTTCAAGTATCCCGTGATGTCGCCGCTCACGTTCCTCGCGCGGCCAGACCGCTGGCTGTGGACGATCCATCGGCACGGCGGCACGCTCTCCGGCGGACCGAATTTTTGCTACGAGCTGTGCCTGCGGCGCGCCGACGATGCGCAGCTCGAGGGGCTCGACCTGTCAACTTGGCGCGTCGCCTTCAACGGCGCCGAGCCGGTCTCCCCCGAAACGATCGCCGCGTTCACGAAACGCTTTGCCCGCTATGGCTTCAAGCCCGAGGCAATGACGCCCGTCTACGGTTTGGCCGAAGCCACACTCGGCGTGGCGTTGTCGCCGCCCGGGCGCAGCCCCAAGCTGGACCACGTCGACCGCGCCGCCTTCTCCCGCAACGGCCGCGCGCTTGCCGTTCCCGAGACGCAACCGGAAGCGCTCACGTTCGTTGCCTGCGGGCACCCGCTCGTGGGCCATCAGATGCGCGTGGTGGATGGGAACGACCGCGAGCTCGGCGAGCGGGAGGAAGGGCACGTTCAGTTCTCTGGCCCGTCGTCGACCAGCGGCTATTACCGTAATCCCGAGCAGACACGCCAGCTGCTGCACGGCCAATGGCTCGATACCGGCGACTACGGCTACATCGCGGAGGGCGAGCTCTACATCACGGGCCGCGTGAAGGACATGATCATCCGCGCCGGCCGCAACGTCTACCCGTACGAACTGGAAGAGGCTGTAGGCCACCTCGAGGGCATCCGCCAAGGCTGCGTAGCGGTGTTCGGCAGCCGCGACGAGCGCTCGGGGACCGAGCGCATCATCGTGCTCGCTGAGACGCGCGTCACCGACCCCGCGGAGCGCGAGCGCCTGAGCGCACGCATCAACGAGCTCGCGACGGAGGTCATCGACATGCCGGTGGACGAGGTCGTGCTCGCGCCGCCGCAGTCCGTGCTGAAGACTTCCAGCGGCAAGATCCGGCGCGTCGCGAGCCGCGAGCTCTACGAGCACGGCGGCCGCACCCGCACGCGCGCAGTCTGGTGGCAAATCGTGCGCCTCGCGTGGTCGGCCGTACTGCCGCAAGCGCGGCGCAGCCTGCGCGCCGGCGCGGATCTCGCCTACAGCGCGTACGTCATGCTGCTGCTCGGCAGCCTGGGTACGCTCACTTGGTTCGCCTGCGCGGTGCTGCCGCGGGTCGACTGGTGTTGGGCCCTGAGCCATCGCATGGCGCGGCTCTTCCTGGCTCTCGCCGGCATGCGTCTCGCCGTACGGGGGCTGGAGCAAGTACCGCACGATCGTCCGGTCGTGCTGGCTCCAAATCACGCGAGTTATTTGGACGGCGTGGTGGTGGTCGCGACGCTCGCCCGCCCCGTTCGGTTCGTCGCCAAGCGCGAGCTCCTCGATCACTGGGTCCCGCGGATTTTTCTCAGACGGATAGGAGCGGCCTTTGTCGAGCGATTCGACGTGCAGCACGGCATCGAGGACGCGAGCAAGTTCTCCGAAACCTTACGCGCCGGGCAGTCGCTCATCGTGTTCCCGGAGGGCACGTTCAGCCGCATGCCGGGCCTGCTGCCGTTCCGCATGGGCGCATTCACGATCGCGGCCCAGGCCGGCGCGCCACTTCTTCCGGTCACCCTGCGCGGGACTCGTTCTGCTTTACGCGCGGGGCATTGGCTCTTTCGCCGCACGATGCTCAGCATCAGCTTTAGCGCTCCGATCGCTCCGCCCGGCGCAGATTGGAACGCCGCCATTGAATTGCGCGATCGTGCGCGCGCCGAAATCTTGCGGCTCTGCGGGGAACCGGACCTGGGCGAGGAAGCCGTGCTCCCCCCTAAGCAACCTGCGCCCGGCTAGAAACGGCTTGGCTCTCGGCACCGAAAGTGACGGCGCCCCGACTCCGGCGCAGAGCGATCGAGTCTGGCCGAATCGCGCTGAATCAGTGGGTCTACCTTTCGTTTCAATGGGATGTGCGGAACCCAGACGCCGGCATGGTGCGATGCGAGACCATCGCGCGATCCCGGCATGTGGAATCGCTTGGGGAACCGCAACGCCTCTTGATCCGGTCGCGACTGCAACGCGGACCACGGAAAGCCCCGTCGCTTCCCGTAAACCGAAACGCCCGCAGACTGGCGCGGGCCTTTCTGCGCTATACTTTTTCGGTCTACCCAGTCTGCGCGGTGAGATTTGGGCCGCTGCTCGCGAGGCGACGCGTTTCGCGCCATCGGGCGACTAGAGAAAGGCAACACACGAGGCCAACGTTCGGATCGTTACGCCAGTCCGCACGAGGTTCTCTGAATCGGAGGGGGTCATCATGGGCAAGCTCGCACAATTGCTTGGAGCGCTGACCATCGCGATCGCACTGGTCGCATCCGCGCCAGCAGGCGCGCAACAAGCGCAAAGCAGCTCCGGTGGTACGCAGGCGCAACGCCAGGATTCGCAACCGCTCAACAATGCACCGGTGTGGCGTGACGTGCGCTCCGGCTCCCCGGGCTTTACCAACGTGCAAGGCGTGGAAACCGGGGTGCTCGTCCAGAGCGGCGGGGAAACGTGGCGCCAGGTACGGGTGCCGATCGCCTTCTGGGGCGGCATACTGGTCGCCGCGGGCGTGCTCGGGCTCGCCTTGTTCTATTTCATCCGGGGAGCGCTGCCCGCTGGCGACACCCCAAGTGGGCGCCTGATCCGACGCTTCTCGCCCGCGGACCGCCACGCCCACTGGCTGTTGGCGATCACCTGGGTGATTCTCGCGATCACTGGCCTCATCCTCTCGCTCGGCAAAAGTGTGCTGCTGCCGGTCCTGGGCTACAGCGTGTTCGCATGGCTCGCGTCGATGTCGAAGACGCTGCACAATTTCACGGGTCCGATCCTGATCGTCGCCATACCCTGGCTGTTCATCCGTTTCGTCCGCAACAACGGGATCGGAGTCGACGACTTCAAGTGGTTCTTGCACATCTTCGATTTTCTTTTCAAGGGCCACCAGTATCCATCGCACCGCTTCAACGCGGGTGAGAAGGTCCAATTCTGGATCGTGCTGATCATCCTTTCCACAGTGCTTCTGGTCAGCGGCCTGATCGTGCTGTTCCCGAACTTCGGGCAGGGACGGGGGATCATGCAGATCTCCAACGCGATTCACATGGTCTCGGCGTATGTGGCGATTGCGTTGTCGCTGGTTCATATCTATCTCGGCACGCTCGGGGTCAAGGGCGCCTACTCCGGCATGCGCCACGGCTACGTGGACGAAACCTGGGCCAAGCACCACCACGAGTACTGGTACCAGGATGTCGTAGCGGGCAAGGCACAGGAAACCTTCGCGAAGCCTGGCGAAGGTCCTCCCGAGGAAGCCAGACAGCCGGGCAAGATGCGCACGGCCTGACGGTCCCCGCAACGACCGTTCGCCAATGCCGCGCCGGCGGCGTTGTGCCGTGGCACGTGACGGCTTGAGCTTCTCTTAGCTTTAGAACACGGCCCCCCGGCCCGCGCCTCACGCGCGATCCCCGATTCTCCCCGATTCTCTGCTACACGGACCGGGCGCGGCCCGCCCCGATTCCGGGCGGCATTGATCTGAATCAATCCACCGCTTGGGCCTCTACCGGAAAATCGACCCATGCAGGTGATTACCACAGACGTGGCGATCGTCGGTGGCGGCGGCGCGGGCTTGCGGGCAGCCATTGCGGCAGCCGAAACCGATCCCGGTCTCCGGATCGCGCTGATTTCAAAAGTCGTTCCGATGCGCAGTCACACCGTATCCGCGGAGGGCGGGTCGGCCGCTGTCGTGCGCGCCGACGATTCGCTCGACAATCATTTCGATGATACGGTCTCGGGTGGCGACTGGCTATGCGACCAGGACGTCGTCGATTACTTCGTCGCGAATTGCACCCGCGAGATGACGCAGCTCGAGCACTGGGGCTGCCCCTGGAGCCGCAAACCCGACGGGCATGTCAACGTGCGCTTCTTCGGCGGAATGAAGGTGCAGCGCACTTGGTTCGCCGCGGACAAGACCGGCTTCCACATGCTGCACACGCTGTTCCAGACTTCGATGAAATATCCCTCGATCACGCGCTGCGACGAGTTCTTTTGCTGCGACCTGATCGTGGAGGACGGGCGGGTACAGGGTGTGCTCGCTATCGAGATCGCGACCGGCGAGTTCTTTCTCTTCAAGTGCAACGCAGCTGTCTTCGCAACGGGCGGCGCGGGGCGCGTCTATCAACAGAACACCAATGCGGGCATCGTGACCGGCGACGGCATGGGCATCGCCTACCGCCACAGCGCGCCCCTGCGTGACATGGAGTTCATGCAATGGCATCCGACGGCGTTGCCCGGAACCGGCATCCTGATTACCGAGGCCTGCCGCGGGGAAGGCGCCATTCTCACCAACAAGGATGGTTACCGCTATCTCCAGGACTACGGCATGGGACCGCCCGACCCTTGGCCGCGAGCGAAGGCGATGGAGCTCGGGCCGCGCGACCGTCTGTCCCAGGCGTTCTGGCACGAGGAGCACAAGGGACGGACCATTGCGACCCCGCGCGGCCAGGTCGTGAACCTCGACTTGCGTCACCTTGGCGCGAAGATGATCCATGAGCGGCTTCCGCTCATCACCGAAGTCGCGCACACGTTCGTGGGCGTGGACCCGGTGACGACCCCGATTCCGGTGTGCCCGGCAGTGCACTACACCATGGGCGGCATCCTCTGTGACGTCAACACGGCAACACCGTTGAAGGGCCTCTACGCGGCGGGCGAGTGCTCGAGCGTCGGCATTCACGGCGCGAACCGCCTGGGCTCGAACTCGCTCGCCGAGCTATGCGTGTTCGGGAAACCCGCGGGCGAGAACGCCGCCCGCTACGCGCGTTCCGTGACCCATAGCCGCTCGTCGGCCGTGGAAAAGCAGGCCCAGGCCGCTGCGGAAACCGTGCTGTCGCTGCTCAAGCGCGAGCGCGGCGAGCGCCTCGCCACGATTCGCGACGAGATGCACGATGCCATGGAAGCCGGAGTTCGCATCTACCGCAAGGCGGATTCCATGCAGACGGCGTGCGACAAGATCGGCGAGCTGCGCGAGCGCTACCGCAAGGGCGTCAAGCTCGATGACTCGACCCGCGCGTTCAATACCGAATGGCTGACCGCGATCGAGCTCGGCTTCACGCTCGACGTTGCCGAGGTCATCGCGCACTCGGCGCTGAACCGCCGCGAATCCCGCGGCGCGCACACGCGACTGGACGAATACCAGGAACGCGATGACGACAACTTCTTGAAACACACCGTCGCCCACTATAACGGCACCGGCGCGCCGCGGATCGAGTACACGCCAGTCACGATCACCAGGTTGCAGCCGAAGCAGCGCGTATACGGCGGCGCGGGCAAGAAAGCGGAGATGACCTGAGACGCGCCGTCATGGTCGAGACACGGACAATCGAGATGGAGGTGTTGCGCTACCATCCGGAGCGCGATGCCGAACCGCACCTCCAGAGCTACCAGGTGCCCTTCGCGCATGACATGTCAGTGCTGCAGGGCCTGCAGTACATCAAGGATCATCTCGACGGCTCGCTCACGTTCCGCTGGTCATGCCGGATGGCGATATGCGGCAGCTGCGGCCATATGGTCAACGGCGTGCCGCAACTGTCCTGTCACACGTTCCTTCGGGATTATTTCCCCGGCAAGGTGCGGGTCGAGCCGCTCAACCATTTCTCGATCCTGCGCGACCTCGCCATCGATCAGAACGATTTCCTGAAGAAGCTCGAATCGATCAAACCGTACATCATTCCGGCTGAGAACAAGCCGGTCGAAAGCGGCGAGTTCCTGCAAACGCCCGCACAGCTCGACCGCTTCTATCAGTTCTCCCAGTGCATCAATTGCCTGCTCTGTTACTCCGCCTGCCCGCAGTACGGCCTGAATTCCGACTTCATCGGCCCAGGTGCAATGGCTCTCCTGCATCGCTATAACGCCGACTCGCGTGATGCGGGCCGGGCCGAGCGGATGCCGATCGTGAACGCCGAGGAAGGCGTGTGGAGCTGCACCCTCGTGGGCTACTGCTCCGAGGTCTGCCCCAAGGGAGTGAACCCCGCGAATGCGGTCAATCAGAACAAGATGAACAGCGCGCTCGACTACTTCCTCAGCTTCGTCACGTCGAGAGGAGGCGGCCGATGACGGTGCGCAAGCCTTATCGTCGGTCGATGGCCGGTTGGTGGCGCAAGAACCCCTTCTTCGTGCGTTACATGCTGCGTGAACTGACCGCCCCGTTCGTCGCGATCTATGCGGTGATCCTTCTCGTGGGTCTCGTACGGCTTGCCCAGGGCGAAGCTGCCTACGACGCGTGGTTCGCCGCCCTGACGCACCCGGCCTCGATCGCGATTCACTGGCTGCTGCTCGTTGCCGTCGTCTACCACTCGGTAACCATGTGGCAGGTCATGCCAAAAGCGATGCCGCCACTGAAGGTTGCGGGGCGTACGCTGCCCGAGCTCGGCGTGACGGCGCTGGGACTGCTCGCCACCCTCACCGTCTCGGTCATGGTTTACGCCCTGGTCAGATGGCTATGAACCCGAAACGCTCGAATGCACCGATCTTCTGGTCGCTCTTCGGGGCTGGTGGCACGCTTGCCGCGCTGGTGGGTCCGATATTGGTCCTGATAACCGGCATCATCACACCGGTAGGGTTATGGATGCCGCAGGCAGCGCTCTCCTACGAACGTATCCTCACCGTGGCGCAGCATTGGGCCGGGAAGCTGTTCTTGCTCGCCGTGGTCTCGCTCTTTCTCTGGCATGCGGTGCACCGGATTTTTCACATGTTGCACGACTTCGGCATCCATGCCGGCACCGGCGCGAAGCTGCTCTGCTATGGTTCTGCCCTGCTGGGAACGGTGATCGCGGCAGCAGCACTGCTCGCCATCGGCTTCTAGCGCGCCG
>JAOTVX010000049.1 GCA_029863175.1 Betaproteobacteria bacterium
CACCTTGTTGCTGGGCGAGATTGGTGACAGGCCGCCGGAGCTGCAGACCCGGTTGCTGCGTGTTCTCTCGGAGGGCAATTTCTACCGCGTCGGCGGCCACCAGCCGATTAAGGCGAGCGTGCGGGTGATCGCGGCGACCCACCAGGACCTGGATGCGCGCGTAAAGCAGGGTTTGTTCCGCGAGGACCTGTTTCATCGCCTCAACGTCATTCGCCTGCGCTTGCCGGCGCTGCGGGAACGGCGCGAGGACATCGCGCCGCTGGCGCGCCATTTCCTTGCCAAAAGCGCGCGCGATCTGGGCGTAGAGGTGAAGCGCCTTTCCGAGCCGACCGTGAAGCATCTGGCCGCGCAGGACTTTTCGGGCAACGTTCGGCAACTCGAGAATCTCTGCCATTGGCTCACCGTCATGGCGCCATCGGTCAACATCGAGGTGAAGGACCTGCCCTCCGAGCTGCGGCCCGAAACAGCAGTCGCGGCGGCGCAGGGGTGGGTGGACGTGCTCGAGAAAGAGGTCGAGTTGCGCTTGAGTCGTGGTGAAACTGCAATCATGGAGGAGCTCGCACGTCGCTTCGAGAAGGCCCTCATTGTCAAGGCGCTGGCCCATACCCGCGGCCGCCGGATCGAGGCGTCCCAGCTTCTGGGCGTCGGGCGAAATACTCTTACGCGCAAGGTGCAGGAGCTGGGAATCGAATCCGACAAGAAGTCGGATTCGATTTAACAATTACTTACGACTTGGTGGTCAACGGCGAGAGCAACAAGGATGCGGCGTGGTACTACCCGGACACCAAGCCGGCGGCCGATAACGTGAAAGGTTATATCGCGTTCTGGAAGGGCGTGAAGGGCGAGCAGTAAAGCATCGACACGAAGGACACAAAGGACACGAAGGAAAGCAAGGACAAGAATTGAACGACCGGAGTCGCCAGGCCGTCGATCACCGGTTATTGATCGGTGAAAGCGGTATGCAGATTTCTTGGGGCCTGCATTCGCAGATTCGTGTTTGCTTCCTTTGTGTCTCGGCTTCCTACAAGTTTAGCTCGGCGATGACGGGTGCGTGATCGGAAGGCCGCTCGGCCGCGCGCGGCTCAACGTCGATGGCGCAGGACGTGCACTGTTTCGCGAGCGGTTTCGATAACAGGATGTGGTCGATTCGCAGGCCCATCTTGCGGCGGAACGCGTTCATCCGATAATCCCACCAGGTGAAGGAGCGCTCCGGTTGCTCGAAAAGCCGGAACGAGTCGCTCAGGCCGGCATCCATGAGCCCCCGCAGCGCTGCCCGTTCCGGCTCGCTGAACAGGACCTTGCCGTCCCAGAGTTGCGGATCGTGAACGTCTCGCGCCTCGGGCGCGACATTGAAATCACCCAGCACGGCAAGGCGGGCATTGCGCGAGATCTCGTCCTTGAGCCAGTCCTGCGCCGCGGCAAGCCAGCGGAGCTTGTACTGATACTTCTCGGAGCCGACGCTTTCACCGTTCGGGACGTAAAGGCACACGACGCGAACGCCGCTTATAGTGGCGGCGAGGACGCGTTTCTGCTCGTCGGGAAACGCCGGGATGGCGGTCACGGGATCAGTGCTCGGCTCGCGGGAGAGAATCGCCACCCCGTTGTAGGTTTTCTGGCCGCTGAACAGCACGCGGTATCCCGCGGCCTCGAGCTGCGTGCCGGGAAAATTGGCGTCCTCGAGCTTTGTTTCCTGCAGGCAGAGCACATCGGGCCGCTGCTTGCCGGCCCAGTCGAGAACTTGCGGGAGTCGGACTTTAAGAGAGTTGACGTTCCAGGTCGCCAGCTTCATTTGCCCGCAGGTTGTTCCGCGGCCTGCTGACTTCCCCCGACCCCAGGGGCGCCGTTCGCCGGCGCTGCCGCCGGTTTTGCAACGGGCGCGGGCCTCACTGGCGCCTTGAATCCCAACGGTGGGGTCCTTGGATATCCCGCGACGTCAAGGGCGGCGTCCCACTCGCTAGCGAGATAGCCCTTGAGCCGATTTGTTCCTACGTAAAGAACGGGCACCTCGACGCCGCCGGTTAGTTTCTCGAACGCCTCCCGGTCGGCCTGCGGATCCTTTTCCGTGTGCGGCACGCCGCGACGCAACAAATGGGCGCGCGCGTTGTCGCAGACCGCACCGCAATCGAGTACCCACAGCGTCACCGGGAAGTTCTTGACTGCCTGCTGTACGCTATAGGGAAGCTCGCTGGTCTGGATGGTGCTGATACCAATATTGCGGCGCTCCACGTTCCTCGCACCGGGCGGCGGGGGCGTATCGCGGTATTCCTTATTGCCTAGCTCGTCTGTCCAAACGTAGACCTGCTGCGCGGCGGGCGAGACGCCCGAGAACATGCTCAGCGCTAATGCCAGGATCAAGAACCGTCCCATAAGCAAGCTCCCGCAAACACGATTTCCGCATGGACTGTAGCACTTCGACTCTAGGCGCGCAAAACGTGATTACTGTCACGTTGTCACGGCGGCATCCGCCATGCCGCTGCCTCGGCCACTCCATCGCAAAACGAGCCGTGACGCGTCGGCAGCCAGCGGCTCTCGCGGGTCGCATCCCCGACGTCATGACGTCGGGGCCCCTGCTCCTGCGCTCATGCCGCTATGCCTCAGCAGCGCATCCATCTTTGGCTCGCGGCCGCGAAAAGCGACGAACGACTCGATGGCGGGGCGGCTCCCTCCGACGCCCAGAATCTCGGTCCAGAACCGGCTGCCGGTCGCGGGGTTGAGCACCCCGTTTTCCTCGAACAGGCTGTATGCATCCGCGGACAGCACCTCAGCCCACTTGTAACTGTAGTAGCCCGCCGCGTAACCGCCCGCGAAAATGTGCGAGAAATTGTTGGGAAAGCGGTTATAGGCCGGCGGCACGACCACGGCGACCCGCGCCCGCACCTCATCGAGCAGTTCCAGCACGGTCTTCGCCCCTTCCGCGTCGTAGTCGTAGTGCAGGTGGAGGTCGAAGAGCGAGAACTCGAGTTGCCGCACCATCTGCATTCCGCTCTGGAAATTCTTGGCGGCAAGCATCCGGTCGAAAAGCGGACGCGGCAACGGCGCCCCGGTGTCGACATGGCTGGTCATGGGTGCCAGCACGTCCCATTCCCAGCAGAAGTTTTCCATGAACTGGGACGGGAGCTCCACGGCGTCCCATTCGACGCCGTTGATTCCCGAGACGCCAAGATAGTCGACATGCGTGAGCAAGTGATGCAGCCCGTGTCCGAACTCGTGAAAGAGCGTGATGACTTCGTCGTGCGTGAAGAGTGCGGGCTTAACACCCACCGGGGCGGAGAAGTTGCAGTTGAGGTACGCGACCGGTCGTTGCACGCCCGCTTCCTTGCGCCGGCGCGCGATCGCTTCGTCCATCCATGCACCGCCGCGTTTGGACGGACGCGCATAGAGATCGACGTAGAACTGTCCGACCGGGGCGCCTGCGTAGTCGCTGACGTCGTAGAACCGGACAGCGGGATGCCAGACGGGGGCCTGGGCGGGCGCGATCCGCAGGCCGTAAAGGGTTTCGATGAGCTTGAACATCCCCGGCAGCACCTTCGTCTCGGGGAAATACTGTTTCACCTCCTGGTCGGAGAAGGAATAACGCTTCAGGCGCAGCTTTTCGGAGGCGTAGGCAAGATCCCAGGCCTCGAGCCGGTCGAGCCCGAGCTCCTGGCGCGCGAACTCGGCGACTTCACTGAGATCACGCTCCGCATAAGGCCGCGCGCGCACCGCAAGCTCGTCCAGAAACTCGCCCACCTGCCGCGGCGATTCCGCCATCTTGGGCTCGAGAGAGTACTCGGCATAACTCGCGAAGCCCAGCAGCTGCGCCAGTTCGCAGCGTAGCGTGACAATTTCGCGTATCAGCGGTGTGTTGTCCCACTCGGGTTTTCCGAACTCTGAGGCCCGCGTCACATAGGCGCGGTACATGAGCTCGCGCAGCCCGCGGTCCTCGGCGTATTGCATGACCGGCAGATACGACGGTGCATGCAATGTGAACTTCCATCCCGGCTTGCCGTCGGCCGTCGCGGCCTCGGCTGCTGCCGTCAGCACATCTTCCGGAATGCCGGCGGTCCCGGCACGGTCGGTGACGTGATGCGCGAAGGCGTTGGTCGCGTCGAGCAGATTGTCGGAGAAGCGCGAGCCGAGCTCGGACTGCCGCTCGCGGATGGCCATGAAGCGGGCTTTCTTGCCGGCGGGCAACTCCGCGCCGCCCAGGCGGAAATCACGCAGTTCGTTTTCCACAATCTTGCGCTGTGCCTGCGACAGATCCGCGAAGCCAGGGCTGCCATGCAGCGCCTTGAATTTGGCAAACAAGCCTTCGTGCTGCCCCAGCTCGGTGTAGTACTGGGTGACCTTCGGCAAATTGGCGTTATAGACCTCGCGCAGCTCCGGGCAGTTCATGACCGCATTGAGATGACCGACGACGCCCCACGCGCGGCCGAGACGCTCGTCGCCGTCTTCCATGGGCTCGACGAAATCGTTCCAGGTAGCGGGGACACCGGGTGCGGCAAGGCGCGCAATCAACGCGCGGTTGTCGTCGAGCAGCTGGTCGATCGCCGGCGCCACTTGGTCCGGCTTGAAATCGGCAAACCGCGGCAGCCCGGAAAAATCGAGCAGTGAGTTTTCAGTGGTCGGCATTGATCATGGCCCGATCAAGGAACGGCGCATTGTATCGCGGGACAACGGTTGCAGCCGACGACAGGTACCGACGACTGAAAACTTACTTTGCCTCGTAGACGAGCTGGCCTTCGACCAGGGTATGGCGCACCTTGCCTTTCAGCTCCAAACCGAGGAACGGGCTGTTCGTGCCCTGGCTCTTCAGCGCGCCGGGCTCGATCTTCCAATACTGTTCGGGGTCGAACAGGCAGACGTCGGCCACATCTTCGGGCGTGAGGTGGCCGGCGGCGATCCCGAGCACCCGTGCTGGCGCATCGGTGATCTTTGCCAGCGCCGAGAGGAGGGGTGTCTTCGATTCGTCCGCCCATTTGAGCGTGAGCGGAAGCAAGAGCTCCAGCCCGGTCGCGCCGGTCTCGGCTACCGCAAATGGCAGCTGCTTGGCGTCCTCGTCCACCGGCGTGTGGTCCGAGCAGATCGCGTCGATGGTGCCGTCCGAGAGCCCTGCGCGCAGCGCGTCGCGGTCGCGCTCGGTCCGCAGCGGAGGCATCACGTGGCAGTTCGGATCGAAATAGGCCACGTCCATTTCGGTGAGATGCGCATGGTGCGCGGCGATATCGCAGCTCACGGGCAGCCCCTGCGCCTTCGCCTGACGCACCAGTGCTACGCCCTCGGCGCTGGAGAGTCGCGCCAGATGCACGCGCGCGCCGGTTTCTCTGACAAGGATCAGGATGGTCGAAAGCGCCACGGTTTCCGCGCACACCGGGATGCCAGGCAGGCCGAGACGGGTAGCGACCTGCCCGTCGTGCGCCACGCCGTGCCGCGCCAGCGCCGCTTCCTGGGGCCGCAGCCAGACCGGAAAACCAAACGTCGCGGCGTACTGGAGCGCACGCCGCAGCATTTCGTTGTCGTTAATCGGACAGTCCGCATGCGAGAACGCGACACAGCCGGCGTCCGTGAGCTCGGCCATCTCGGTGAGACGCTCTCCCTGGAGGCCCTGGGTGAGGGCGCCAACCGGATAGACGTGGGCCTGATTGAGGTTCTTCGCGCGGAACTTGAGCATCTCCACGAGGCCCGGCTCGTCGAGCGGCGGGTCGGTGTCGGGCGGGCAGGCGAGGCTCGTTACCCCGCCGGCAATTGCCGCTTTCATCTCCGACTCGAGCGTTGCCATGTACTCGAAGCCCGGCTCGCGAAGCCGTGCTGCCAGGTCCACCAACCCCGGGCATACGACGAGATTGGCCGCGTCGATTACTCGGTTCGCAGTGAAGCCACTGGGTGGGTCGCCAATTCCCGCGATCTTGCCGGCAGCGATATAGACGTCTTTCTTGGCGTCCACGCCGCTCCGCGGGTCGATCAGACGGCCGCCTTTGATGTGAATCTTCATGGTGAATAGGGAATAGGGAATGGGGAATGGGAGATCTTCTCTCGTCGAGCCGGCGGCGGGTTTCCGACCATTTCCTATTTCCTATTTCCCATTACCCGTTACCTTTGGTGCCTGCAAGGATGCTCATCACCGCCATCCGGATGGCGATGCCGAAAGTGACTTGCGGCAGGATCACGGACTGTTTGCCGTCGGCGACGCTCGAATCGATCTCCACCCCCCGGTTCATGGGCCCGGGGTGAAGCACGATCGCGTCCGCCTTGGCGAGCGCGAGCTTGTCCCTGGTGAGGCCGTAGGACTTGTAGAACTCCTGGGCCGAGGGCAGCAGCATGCCCTGCATGCGCTCGTTCTGTAGCCGCAGCATCATCACGACGTCCGTGTCTTTCAGGCCCTGCCGCATGTCGTGGTAGACGTGCACGCCCAGCTGCTCCACGTTCGCGGGCAGCAGCGTCTTGGGCGCGATGACGCGAATCTCGGGACAACCAAGGGTAGTAAGCGCATGGATCTGGGAACGCGCTACCCGGGAATGCAGGATGTCGCCCACGATCGCCACGCGCAGACTCGAGAAATCTTTCTTGTAGTGGCGTACCGTGTACATGTCGAGCAGGCCTTGGGTCGGGTGCGCATGGCGCCCGTCCCCTGCGTTGATGACATTAATGTCCGGCGCGACGTGCCGCGCGATGAAATGGGACGCGCCGCTTTCGCCGTGGCGCACGACGAACATGTCCGCGTGCATCGCCGAGAGGTTGTCGACGGTGTCGAGCAGACTCTCTCCCTTGCTCTGGGACGAGGCGTTGATGTTCAGGTTGATGACGTCGGCCGAGAGGCGCTTCGCCGCGATCTCGAAGGTCGTGCGAGTGCGCGTGGATGGCTCAAAGAAGAGATTGAAGATCGCCTTGCCGCGCAGCAGCGGCACCTTCTTGACCTTGACCCCGACGAATGACTTCGCGGTATCCAGTATCTGCCAAAGGAGCTCCGCCGGCAGACCCTCCAGCGTGAGCAGGTGGTGGAGCTGGCCCTTCTTGTTGAGCTGCGGGTTCGAAGGATTGAGCCACATTACGGCTTCTCCTCGTGCAGCACCAACTTGAGGCGCCCCTCCGCATCGCGGGTGAGCTCAACGCTCTGGCCTGGCTGAAGCTGCGCAGTTGCGCCGAGGAAATCGGCCGCGATCGGCAGTTGGCGGCCGCCGCGGTCAATCAGCGCCGCGAGCTGCACGCGACCGGGCCGGCCATAGTCGAAGATTTCGTTGAGCGCGGCGCGGATCGTCCGGCCCGTGTAGAGCACGTCGTCGACTAGGACAAGATCGCGCTCCTCGACTTCGAAGGAAATGTCGGAGCGCTGAACGTCGCGGTGCAGCCCGCGGCTCTGGTAATCGTCGCGGTAGAAGGAGACGTCGAGGGCGGCGAGCGGGACCTTGACACCGAGGGCCTGGTGCAGCCTCTCGGCCACCCAGACCCCGCCGGTGTGGATGCCTATCAAACCCGTTTCCGGCCCCACTGTGGGCCGCATCTGCTCGATCAGCGCTTGCAGCAGCTGCTCGGCGTCAGGTAACGGGTTGCCGGGCATTGTGTTCGAGTTGTGAATGGCGCGCTAGGGTATCACAATTCCCCGCTCCCTAGGGAGCGGGGAATAACAAAGAGATGCCACGAACGGACGACAGACGGAAATCGCACTCCGGCGCATTATGCGCACTACCAATTAATCCCTGTTTTCTCATTAAATCCTATTTCGCGCTAGCGAAATAGGATTCCAGGATGCGCTGGGCGGCGACGGAATCGAGCCTCGATTTAAGCCTGGCCCCGCGCGCGCCGGCGGCGCGCAAATCGTGCTCCGCCTCGAACGAGGTAAGGTGTTCATCCACCAGTTCGGCCGGAATGCCGAAACACCCGGATAGTTTTTGTGCGAAGCGGCGCGCCAGCTTCCCCACCGGATGTTCCGATCCGTCCACGCGAGAGGGAACCCCGACTACGAAGAGCGTTGGGCGCCATTCGGCCACGATACGCTCAATGGCCGCAAAGCGCGCCCGGTTGTTGGCTCCGGCGATGCTGGCAAGCGGGTGGGCAAGCCGGGTTTCGAAGTCACCGACCGCGATGCCGATGCGCCGGGTGCCAAAGTCGCAGGCCAAGACCGTTCCGGCCTTGGGGTGATGGGTGATGGGTGACGGGTGATGGCAGGGTTTCGAGCCTTTGGCTTTCAGCTCATCACTCATCACTCATCACTCATCACGGGGTTCAGGCATGGCCGGCCTGCTCGGAAAGGCTGGCAAAGTCGATGCCGAGGAGTTGCATGGCGGCCGGCAGCCGTTCTTCCGCAGGAACATCGAAGATGACGTCGGGCTTGGCTTGCACGGTCAGCCAGGCATTTTGCGCCAGCTCGCTCTCGAGCTGGTCTGGAGCCCAGCCCGCGTAGCCCAGCGTCACCAGCAGCTTGCCGGGGCCCTCTCCGCGCGCCACGGCCTGCAGGATGTCCTTGGAGGTCGTCAGCCCGATCTCGGAGCTTACCGCGAGGGTGGACTGCCATTCGCCGAGCGGGCTGTGAAGCACGAATCCGCGATCAACCTGCACCGGACCGCCAAAATGGATCGGGACCGCCTTCAGGGCCTCGCTGTCCAGCGGGATGCTGACCTGCTCAAGCAGTGCCTGTAGGCTCATCTCGATCGGCCGGTTCACCACGACGCCAAGCGCACCCTGATCGTTGTGCTCGCAGATGTAAGTAAGCGTCTTGGTGAAGTGCGGATCCGCCATGTTGGGCATGGCGATGAGAAAATGATGTGTGAGGTTCATTTGTTGCATATCCCGATCTCCCTTCGCCCAGCCCTTGCGCGCGTTGAGCGGCGCACCGCGCCTCCGTTCGAACGCGCTCAATCCAACCGCAGCACCGCTCCCAGTCCAATTGTAATCGTAAAAGGCCCGGTTCACCTTCACAATTCCCTAACTTCTACTTCCTATTCCCTGTATTTACTTGCGCCAGAACGCCGTCGTGAATACGATAAAGAAAGTAAACAGCTCGAGCCGGCCCATCAGCATCGCCAGCGCGCAGACCCAAGTCTGGAAATCGGTCAGGCCCGCGTAGTTGGATGAGGGACCTACCTCATTGAGACCCGGACCGATGTTGTTGAGAGAGGCGACCGCCGCGGAGAATGCGGTCATTGCATCCAGGCCGGAGAGCGCCAGCACGAGCGTCATCGTGACCATGGTGGCGGTCCAGGTGAAGAAGAAGGCGAGAACCGCGAATATGATCTGGTTGGAAATCGCCTGGTCTGCAATCTTGAGCGGCGTCACGGCTTGCGGATGCGAGAGGCGGTTGAACTCCCGGTAGACCTGCTTGAACAGCACGACCGCGCGTACCATCTTGATGCCGCCTCCGGTCGAGCCGGAACAGCTCAGGAACGTTCCCAGGAACAGCAGCCACAGCGGCGCGAACACCGGCCACAAGCTGTAGTCGGCCGTGGAGTAACCGGTGGTGGTGCCAACGGAGACCACATTGAACGCCGCAAAGCGTAGGGCGGTGATGAAATCCGGATAGTCGTTGCTCAGCCACAGGAAAGACGCGATGCCCAGCACGCTCAGTCCCACGGCCATCACAAAGTAGCGTGCCTCGACATCGACACGATACGCCCTTACAGAAAGGTGCCGCAACGCGACGAAGTGCGTCGCAAAGCTGATCCCGGCGAGCAGCATGAATACAGTCGCGACCGACTCGATCAGCGGCGAATCGAAATACCGGAAGCTTGCGTCGTGCGAAGAGAAGCCCCCCAGTCCCATCGTGGTGAAGCTATGGACCAGAGCGTCGATCCAGCTCATGCCAGCGCCGCGGTAGCTCAGGAAGCAGGCGGTGGTGAGCATCAGGTAGACGAACCACAATCCCTTCGCCGTTTCCGTGATGCGCGGTGTCAGCTGCTCGTTCTTCATGGGTCCCGGGATTTCCGCCTTGAAGAGCTGGCGTCCGCCAACGCCGAGGAGAGGCAGCACGGCAACCGCGAGCACGATCACGCCCATGCCACCCAGCCATTGCAGCTGCCCACGCCACACGTTGATGGACGGAGGCAAGTTGTCGAGGCCGGACAAAACGGTCGCGCCGGTTGCAGTCAGACCCGATACCGCCTCGAAGAAGGCGTCGGTGAAGGAAATGCCGTTGATCGTGAGCAGAAACGGGACAGTGGCAAACAGGGAGCCCCCGGTCCAGACCGCGACCACCAGTAAAATGCCTTCGCGGATGCCGATCTCGTGCTGGTAACGCCGCGTCGCGAGCCAAACCCCGAGCCCGACGCTGAAGTTCAGGGCGAGAGAGACGGCGAAGGCCCACGTGATGCCATCGTGAAGCGCAGCAGAGATGGCGATGGGGACTAAATACGTGAGGCTCATGCCCATCGCTATCAGGCCCAGGAGAGGCAGGCAACTCAGGATCCAGTTCATGACGGAAGCGCTCGGCGCAATGATAACGTCATCGCGCGGCTGCCGCGGGAATCAACGTGGCCGGAGGTCCGGCGCGCGGGTCAGAAAAAGCCAAGGTCAACTTGGAAGAGTTTCTCTATCTTCGGCACCATCCGCTTGTTCACGACGAACACGATGACGTGGTCCTCGGGCTCGATGGTGACGTCATGGTGGGCGATGATCACCTGGTAGTCCTTGCTATTGACCTTGCTCTCGTCAGCGTTCGATTTACCGCCGCCGCGCTGGCGCACGACGGCGCCGATCGTCGCGCCCTTCGGCAGCTCGATTTGCTCGAGACGCCGGCCGACAACCTTTGACGAACTCGCATCGCCATGCGCGACCAGCTCAAGCGCTTCCGCTGCGCCGCGCCGCAGGCTATGGACCACCGCGCAGTCACCGCGCCGCACCCGGGCGAGTAGCGTGCCGATGGTGGCCTGTGCGGGAGAAATCGCGATGTCGATCTGGCCGGCCTGCACCAGGTTGGCATAGGAGGTGCGGTTGATGAGCGCGATCACTTTGCGCACGCCCATGCGCTTGGCAAGCAGGGAGGACAGGATGTTGGTTTCATCGTCATTGGTGAGCGCGCAGTAGACATCCATGTCGGCGATGTTCTCGGACGCGAGCAGCTCCTCGTCGGTGACGTCGCCGGACAGCACGAGCGTGTTATTGAGCTCGGCGGCGAGCCGCTCGGCGCCGGTCTTGTTGAACTCGACGATCTTGACCTCGTAGCGGTTCTCGACGGCCTTCGCCAACCGGCGGCCGATATTGCCGCCCCCCCCGATCATCACGCGCTTGACCGGCTTGTCCATGCGGCGCAGCTCTCTCATGACGCCGCGGATATCCTCGGTGGCCGCCAAGAAGAAGACCTCATCACCCGCTTCCACCACCGTATTGCCTTCCGGGATGATCGGGCTGTCGTGCCGGAAGATCGCGGCGACCCGCGTATCCACTTTGGGCATGTGTGTGCGCAACTCGGAGATCTCCTGGCCGACGAGCGGGCCGCCGTGGAACGCGCGCACCGCGACCAGGCTCACCTTGCCGTCGGCAAACTCGAGGACCTGCAGGGCCTCCGGAAACTCCAGCAGCTTGACGATGTAATCGGTGATCACCTGCTCGGGGCAGATCGCGCTGTCGACAGCGAAATTCTCGCCCGAGAAGATCTCGGGGTGAGACAGGTAATCGGCTGAGCGTATGCGCGCGATCTTGTTCGGGATGTTGAACATGGTCGCGGCGAGCTTGCAGGCGACCATGTTCGTCTCGTCGCTCTGGGTGACGGCGAGGATCAGGTCGGCGTCGCGCGCGCCCGCCTGCTCGAGGATCGCCGGGTGAGCAGCGTTACCGATGACAGTGCGCAGATCGAGCCGGTCCTGCAGTCTTTTCAGTCGCTCGAGGTTGACATCGACAACGGTGATGTCATTCGCTTCCGAGACGAGGCTCTCGGCAACCGTGGAGCCCACCTGGCCGGCGCCGAGGATGACAATTCTCATGCGGCTCCTGCAAAAAGCGCGATTCTAGACCCCTTTTACCCCCGGCAACAGCGGATGCGGCGGTGCCGCACGCGACGGGCAAGTGCGCGCACCATGGCATAATGCCGCGATGATACCAAGCGCCAAGCCACTGACTCGTCTGTATTTTTCGGGTGCGCTGCAACCGGGCCGCAAGTGCCTGCTGCCGCGATCTCAAGCGCGCCATGCGGTGCGCGTGCTGCGCCTGAAGGCGGGGGAAGAAATTATCCTGTTCAACGGCGACGGTGCCGAGTACGGGGCCGTTATCGAAAGAGCAACGGGGGACGGTCTTGCCGTCCAGATTCGCGAGGCGCGGGTGGCCGACCGGGAGGCGCTTCTCTCCGTGACGTTGGCACAGGGAGTGTCGAGCGGCGAGCGCATGGACTTCACCTTGCAAAAAGCGGTTGAACTGGGCGTGGCGGCGATCCAGCCGCTCGCAACGAGCCGCAGCATCGTGCGGCTGGACGCCGAGCGCGCGGCGAAGCGCTTGGCGCACTGGCAGGGCGTCGTCATTGCCGCTTGTGAGCAATGCGGGCGTAACCGGGTGCCGAAGGTCGAGCCGCTGCGCGCGATCGACGCTTGGACCTACGCCCTCGAACGCGAACCCGCCGGTGTGGTCCGGTTGCTGCTTTCGCCCCGCGCGCGAACCGGACTGCGCGACCTCGAGCGCCCTGCAGCAGGCGTCTTGCTGCTGGCTGGCCCCGAGGGAGGACTGGCCACCGAGGAGGAGCGGGACGCCTTTGCCGCAGGATTTTCTGCCGTGCGTTTGGGGCCGCGCGTGCTGCGCACCGAAACCGCGGCCTTGGCAGCGCTTGCGGCCTTGCAGGCGCTTTGGGGCGATTTCTGAGCCCGTGAATGGTGAATGGTGAATCGTGAATCGTGAATCGGGTCGCGCCGAGGCGTGCTGCCGGTTTCACCCTCATCCCGTGTTGCGGTTCCCGGTTTACAATTCACCGGAAGTTCGCGTAATATGTTCTTGAAATAGCGATAGAATAAGGTTTTCAACGAGACGAGAAGCGCTCCGCGATTACAAGGAGACTGGCCATTTCCAGTTTGTCGAAAAAGCCTGCGGCGGCTGAGCCCGACAAGATCGAGTTGCCGCCGGTGCCGCGGCGGCAGCGGCTTACGAGCCAGGATCGTTTCATCGACTGGTTCCAATCGGTCGCGCCCTATATCCACGCGTTTCGCGGCAGGACCTTCGTTATCGCTTTTGGCGGCGACGTCGTGGCGGACGGGCGTTTTCTTGATCTGACGCATGATTTGAACCTGCTTGCCGCGCTCGGCGTGCGGCTTGTCCTCGTGCATGGGGCGCGCCCGCAGATCGAGGAAAAGTTGAAGGAGCACCGTCGCCGCAGCCGCTTCCATTCGGGTCTGCGCGTCACTGATGACGCCGCGCTCGCGTGCGCGAAGGAAGCCAGCGGCCGCCTGCGCGTCGAGATCGAAGCATTGCTGTCCATGGGTCTTCCCAACTCGCCCATGGCGGGCGCAGATATCCGGGTCGCGAGCGGCAATTTCATCACCGCCAAGCCGCTTGGCGTCAGGGACGGCGTGGACTTCATGCATACCGGGGAAGTGCGCAAGGTGGACGCCCTCGCTATCCAGAGGCGCCTCGACGACAGCGATCTCGCGCTGCTCTCTCCGCTCGGCTATTCCCCGACCGGTGAGGTGTTCAATCTCGCGCTCGAGGACGTGGCCGCCTCGACCGCGATTGCGCTGAAGGCGGAGAAGTTGATCTTTCTCATGGATACGAACGGCGTCACGGGCCGACGCGGCGAGCTGTTGCGCGAACTCACCGTGCAGCAGGCCGAGGCGCTGCTTGCCAGGGACGGCCAGGCCGATACCGACGTCCGGTTCTATTTGCCATGGGCGGTGCGGGCAACCCGGTCAGGTGTCCGCCGCGCCCACCTCATCTCGGGTCACGTTGATGACGGTCTGCTGCTCGAGCTTTTCACGCATAAAGGCGTAGGCACTATGCTCACGCCGGATCCAATCGAGACGCTGCGCCTGGCGAAGCTCGAGGACATCGGCGGCATCCTGCAGCTGATCGAACCACTAGAGGCCGATGGAACGCTCGTCAAGCGCAGCCGCGACTTGCTCGAGCGCGAGGTCGGACGTTTTGTCGTGCTCGAGCACGACGGCATCGTCGTCGCCTGCGCTGCCCTCTATCCGTTCACCGACGAGACCGCCGGTGAACTCGCGTGCCTGGCGGTCCGCGACGACTTCCGCAACCAGGGCGCCGGCGAACGGTTGCTCATGGACGTCGAGCGGCGCGCGCGCCGCCAAAAGCTGAAGCGCTTGTTCGTGCTTACCACGCGCGCCGAGCACTGGTTCGTCGAGCGCGGTTTTGCCGAAGCCGGTCCGACCGCGCTGCCGCGCCGCAAGCGCGAGCTTTACAACTACCAGCGCCGCTCTGTGGTGCTCGTGAAGCGGCTGCGGGGCGCGCGATGAAGCCGGTGCCGTTCTCGCTGTCGTTGCGCGCGCGCCTGCTGCTCGCGAGCGCGCTGGTGCAGATCGTGATGCTCGCCCTCATTATCGGCCACAGCACGCAGTTCATGAACGAGCAGCTCGCGAAGCGCGCGCGGCTGCATCTGGACGAGCAGAAACAGTTGCTCTTGGCTGCGCTGACCGGCCCGCTGCAGCGTGGCGATGGTACGGGAATCCAGGCGGTGTTCGAGGGCGTGCGCCGAGACGACGGCATCACCTATCTCGTGCTCTATGACCAGAGCGGAAAGGTCATTGCCGCTAGCGGCTGGTACGGAGAGGACGAGCTGCCGCGGCTTGACGGTTCCATTACCGATTCGCGGGTGATGGAAAAGGGGCGGTTCGACGCCGAAATCGAGGTCGCGGCAGAGGGCAAGAGCTTCGGGCGCCTGCGTTTCGGGACCTCGACGGCGTTCATGCAGGCGGCGCAGGCGGAACTCATCCGCGACAATGTGTTGATCGGGGCGGTGGCGCTGCTCGT
The DNA here is from genome assembly GCA_029863175.1 of Betaproteobacteria bacterium. The sequence continues at coordinate 14,869 of JAOTVX010000049.1, forward strand.
CTCGCTCATTTTGATGATCGCCATTGCATTCTGGCTTACGCGGAGCCTCACCCGAATCACGCACGCGAGCGAAGGCCTCGCGGCGGGGGATCTCAATTTGCGGTTGCCGGTCGAGAGCAGCGATGAGGTCGGGCGTCTCACCCAAGCCTTTAATTCGATGGCGAACGTGCTGCAGGGACGGATCAAGGCGCTGGCGGAGAGCGAAGCCAAGTTCACCGCGATCGCGGACTACAGCTACGACTGCGAATTGTGGATCAGCCCGGAAGGCAAGCTCATCTGGATCAATCCGCGCGTGCTCGACATGTTCGGCCACACGCCGGAGGAATGCCTTGGAATCCAGAATTTCCCCGCCCCTTTCATCAGCGGGCCCGACGTCGGGCGGACGGTGCGTCAGGTCCGACGGGGGCTGCGCGGCAATAGCGGGGCTGACTATGAGTTTCGCGCCCGCCGCAAGGACGGCTCGGAGTTCTGGGCAGCGGCCGACTGGCGCCCGATATACGACAGCCGGGGCGGCTACCTTGGCATCCGGATCAGCATTCGCGATATCACCCAGCGCAAGGAGGCCGAGCAGCGGCTGGAGAGCACGGTGGTCGAGCTGCGCGACTCGCAGGCGGTACAGCAGGACTACCTCACCCGCGCGCGGGACGAGCACGCCCGCCTCTCGGCGCTGCTCGGGGCGATGGACGCGGGGATTCTCTTTGTGTCACATGACGACAAGGTCGTGTACAGCAATCCCGCGTTCACGCGCATCTGGATGGTCGCACCGGGTGCGCGCTTGATCGGCCGCAACCCCGAGGAAGTTCTCGCCGGATCGGCCTGCGTGCTGGCGCGGCCGGAAGAGCAGGCGAAACGGATTCTGCATCGGCCCCGCGCGGGCGAGATCCTCGGCACGCTAGAGATCCAGATGGCCGACGGCCGCCTCATCACGCAGCAGGTGCACTCGGTTGAGGACGTCTATGGGCGCCCGGTCGGCCATCTCTGGCTGTTCGAGGACGTCACCCGCGCGCGCCAGACCGCCGACCAGCTGATCTATCTCGCCGAACGCGACGCGCTAACCGGTCTCTACAATCGTCATCGCTTCAACGAGGAGCTTGGGCGCATGACCGCGGAGGCAGAGCGCCACGGCTCACGCGTCGTGCTGCTGTTCTTCGACCTCGACGAGTTCAAGTACATCAACGACACATTCGGTCACCGCGCTGGCGACGCGATGCTGATCCGGGTCGCGGGGGAGGTGGCGGGCCAGGTACGCCGCAATGAAATTTTTGCGCGGCTGGGCGGCGACGAGTTTGCGATCCTGGTGCCAGACATTTCCGACGAGATGCTGCAGGCGCTGGCCGATCGCATCACGCAATCGATCGCGCACGTGCGTTTTGATTTCGAAGACCGAAGCCTGCGCCTCACGACCTCGCTCGGCATCGCCCTCTTCCCTGACCACGCCGACAATGCCGAGGACCTGATTGCGCGCGCCGATACCGCGATGTACCAGGCGAAGGATGCGGGCAAGAACGCCTGGAGGATTTACCGCAGCGACCTCGACACCACGCAGCAGATGGTCACTCGGCGGTCGTGGAATGACCGCATTCTCCACGCCCTGGAGAATGACCTCATGGATCTCCAGTTTCAGGGCGTCTACTCGACCGTCGACCGCGCTCTCTCGCACTTCGAGGTACTGGTGCGCATGCGCGACAAGGACCAGCGCTCGGTCCAAATCATGCCGGCGCGGTTCATTCCGATGGCGGAGAAATCGGGCAAGATCCTCGACATCGACCGCTGGGTGCTGCGCGAGTCGATTCAGATGCTGGCGGACGTGAAGTCGATCCCCGCGCTGGCGGTCAACATCTCCGGGCGCTCGTTCGACGAGCCGATGCTGCCGCAATACATCGCCGAACAGTTGAAGCGCTATGGCGTAGCGCCGCGGCGCCTTCTGGTCGAGCTGACCGAGACCTCGGCGGTCTCCGATTTGCACGATGCGCAGCGTTTCATCGAGGCGCTGCACCAGACCGGCTGCGGCGTGAACCTGGACGATTTCGGCACCGGATTTTCCTCGTTCGCCTACCTGAAGCACTTGCAGGTCGATTCCGTCAAAATCGACGGACTGTTCATCCGGAACCTGCCGAACGACGCCGACAACCAGTTGTTCGTCCAGGCCATGGTCGCAGTGGCGCGCGGTCTGCACAAGACGACGATCGCCGAGTGCGTGGAAGACGAGGAAACACTGGGTATGCTGAAAAGCCTCGAGGTCGATTGCGTGCAGGGTTTTTACCTCGAGCGACCCCGCTCGGACCACCCCTTGCTGCTCGGCACTTCTCGCTTAAAAAACACTAACATGGCACTGCGGTTTACTTAGTCCGGCCGGCACCGTAACATTTCCTTAATGCAACCGTAATACCCCAGTCGTAGACTGCAAAGTTATTCATGCCCCGAACGGTCAACTGCGTGAAGCTCGGACGCGAGGCGGAAGGTCTCGAATTTCCGCCATATCCCGGCGAGCTCGGCAAGCGTATCTTCGACAGCGTGTCGAAGGAGGCATGGAAGCAGTGGCTGGAGCTGCAGAAGATGCTGGTGAACGAGAACCGGCTCAACCTGGCGGACAAGGGCGCGCGCGATTACCTCGCGCAGCAGATGGAAAAGCACTTCTTCGGTGGCGGGGCAGATGCCGCCGCTGGATACGTAGCACCGTCCACGAAGCGGTAACCGCAATCACGTACAACGCGAGCGACGAAGCCACGGGCTGAGGTCCGCGCCACCGGCGGCGCGGAAGTGCTGCGCCACGGTCATGCGATGAACAAGCCACGTGATATCCCGGAGCTGTACGTAAACCGTGAACTCGGGCAGCTTGCGTTCAACCAGCGGGTGCTGGCGCAGGCGGAAAATCGTGCGACACCGCTCCTCGAGCGTCTGCGGTTCCTGTGTATCGTCTCGAGCAATCTGGACGAATTCTTCGAGATTCGGGTCGCGGGGCTGAAGGCGGAAATCGAGGCCGGATCGCTCGCCATCGGCCCGGATCGCATGCCGGCCACGCAGGTGTTCGCGCGGGTGGCGACGGAAGCGCACGCGCTCGTCGCGACCCAATACCAGCTCCTCAACCAGGACATCCTGCCCGGACTGGCGAGCGAGGGCATCCGGTTCCTGCGGCGCGGGGATCTCACGCCGGCGCAGGCCGAGTGGGTCAAGGCCTACTTCAGGCGCGAGGTCATGCCCGTTCTCACGCCGATCGGTCTCGATCTGTCGCACCCGTTTCCGCGGGTCCTCAACAAGAGCCTCAATTTTGCCGTTGAGCTCGAGGGCAAGGACGCTTTCGGGCGCAACTCCGGCATCGCCATCGTGCAGGCGCCACGCGTGCTTCCCCGCGTGGTCCGATTGCCACGGGAGATCGCCGGCGCCGAGTACGATTTCGTGTTCCTGTCCTCGATCCTGCACGAGCACGTCGGCGAGCTGTTCGCGGGCATGAAGGTGGTCGACTGCTACCAGTTCCGCGTGACGCGCAACAGCGAGCTGTTCGTGGACGAAGAGGAAGTCAAGGACCTGCGTACCGCGTTGCGCGGGGAACTGCCGCACCGCCAGTTCGGGGACGAGGTCCGGCTTGAGATCGCCGAGAACTGCACTCCGCAGATCGCGGATTTCCTGCTCGCCCAGTTCAACCTGACCGAGGACGATCTCTACCGCGTCGACGGCCCGGTCAATCTGGTGCGGCTGATGAACGTGCCGGACTGGGTTGGCCGCCCGGATCTCAAGTTTCCGGTGTTTCGTCCGGGGCTGCCGGCACAGCTCGAGCGCCAGACCGATGTCTTCAGCACGATCCGCGAGGGCGACGTCCTGCTCTACCACCCGTTCCAGTCGTTCCAGCCGGTCATCGCTTTCCTCGAGCAAGCGGCGCGCGATCCGGCAGTGGTGGCGATCAAGATGACGGTCTATCGCACCGGCGCGGAGTCCGAGCTGATGGACATCCTTATCACTGCCGCGCGCAGCGGCAAGGAAGTGACGGTGGTGCTCGAGCTGCTCGCCCGCTTTGATGAGGAGGCCAACATCAACTGGGCGCAGCGTCTCGAGGAGGTCGGCGCGCATGTGGTCTACGGAGTGGTCGGTCACAAGACTCACGCCAAGATGCTGCTCGTGGTTCGTCGCGAGGACGAGCGGCTACGGCGCTACGTGCATCTGTCGACCGGAAATTATCACCCGCGCACGACCAAGCTCTATACGGACTTCGGCCTGTTCACGGCCAACGAGGAGATCGGCACCGACGTGAACGACATTTTTGTTCAACTGACCGGCCTCGGGCGAGCGAGCAAGTTGAAGCACCTGTGGCAGTCTCCGTTCACGCTGCACAAGCAGATCCTGCGCTCGATCCAGAACGAGGTCGACCACGCGCAGAAGGGCAGGAAGGGCCGAATCATCGCCAAGATGAACGCGCTGCTCGAGCCGGCAACGATTGCTGCGCTCTACGAAGCTTCGGCTGCCGGGGTCGAGATCGACCTTATCGTACGCGGCGTGTGCGCGCTGAAGCCCGGCATACCGGGCATGTCGGAGAACATACGGGTGCGCTCCATCGTCGGGCGTTTTCTCGAGCATTCGCGACTGTTCTACTTTCACAATGACGGCGCCGAGAACGTCTACCTCTCAAGCGCGGACTGGATGGACCGCAATTTCTTTCGCCGCGTGGAAACTTGTTTCCCAGTGCTCGATTCCAAGCTCAAGCGGCGCGTCATTAACGAGGGCCTCAAGCCGTATCTCGACGACAACTGCCAAGCGTGGCAGATGGATGCGGAAGGGCGCTACGAGCTTCGGCTCCCGCGGCGCGGCAAGCCGCTCGCCGCGCAGGAGTCGCTGCTCGAACAGCTCGCCCGGACGCAGGCCTCCTGAACCGGCAAACAGGAAATGGGAAATCGGGAATCAGAATAGGAAGAACTACGTGGCGCCTACCGATGCCGGTGGCCGTGCTTCCATTTCCGATTTACCATTCCCTATTCTCCGGTTTCAAGGTCCTCCCGCCGCTGCCGCGGGGCTGTCATGCCGCATCGCCATCCCGGAACGGAAATCGAGCTGAAGCTTCGGGTCGCTCCCGAGGCAATCCGCCGCCTCGCAGCGCACCGCTTGTTGCGAGGCAGGGAGCACCCCGTCACGCGGCGGCTCCAGAGCGTCTACTACGACACACCCGCGCTCGACCTTTTGCGGCAAGGTATCGCGCTGAGAGTCCGGAAAGAAGGCGGCGCCTGGGTGCAAACAGTAAAAGGCGGGAGCACCGTGCGTGCCGGCCTGCACGAGCGGGCCGAGTCCGAAGCGCGGGTCGCCGGGCCGGGGCCCGATCTCGCCCGCGTCGAGGACAGGGCCTTCGCTGCGGCTTTGCAGCGGCCACGGATACGCGATGAGTTGAGGCCGGTGTTCGTCACTGATTTCAGGCGCAGCCGGCGCGTGCTGGAGCCGGGTGGCGGAACGACCATCGAGGCCAGCATCGATCGCGGCGTGATTCGCAGCGGCGAGCAGGTCGAGCCGCTGGCCGAGCTTGAGCTCGAGTTGAAGAGCGGGAACAGCGCGCAGCTCTATGAGCTTGCGTTGAAGCTCCAGAAAGACGTGCCGCTGGCGCTCGAGAGCCGCTCGAAGTCGGCGCGGGGTTATGCGCTCCAGGGCGCGGCTCAAGAAACACCGGTTAAGGCGCGGGCCGCGGTGCTCGATCCCGGAATGACCGTCAGTGATGCGTTCAAAGCGGTGATGTGGGCAAATCTCGCACACCTGCATGCGAACGAGCGCGGCATTCTGGAAGGGGCTGATCCTGAATTCCTGCATCAGATGCGGGTAGCGCTGCGGCGGCTGCGCTCGGCCCTTGGCGTCTTCTCGCCGCCGGTGCCCGAGGCGGAAACCGAGCCGCTGGCGCGGGATTTGAAATGGCTCGCATCCAGCCTGGGACCCGCCCGCGACTGGGACGTGTTTCTGGCGGAAACCCTGCCCCCAATCGAGGCAGAGTTTGGCGCGCATGGAGAGTTGCGGGCATTTGGCGCGCGTTGCAGGAAATTGCGGCGCGAAGCGAACGCAAGAGCACGCCGTGCCGTACGCTCGTCGCGTTATCAGCGGCTGCTCCTGAGACTTGCAGGCTGGATTGCGGCAGAGGGTTGGCGCGCCTCGCCGCTCGCACCCGCAGGCGACGCGATTCAAAGGCCCGTCACTGAACTCGCCGCCCGGGTACTGGAAAAACGCTATCAGCAGGCGCGCCGACGCGGCCGCGGGCTCGCCAAGCGGTCTCCGGCCGAGCTTCATCGGCTACGAATTGCGATCAAGAAATTCCGCTATGCGACGGATTTCTTCGCGAGTCTCTACGAGGGCAGGACGGCGCGCGAGTCGTTGAAGCGCCTCGGTCGGCTGCAAGATATACTGGGCGCGATGAACGACGCGGCGACGGTTACCGGCCTGCTGACGCAGGGTTTTGGGGGCGCGCGAGGCAAGCGCGTGCTCGAAGCCAGGGGAATCCTCCTGGGTTGGAGCCGCGGTCGCGCGGTCATACTGAAGCAGGAATTAAAGGGCGCATGGAAGGCGTTCCGTGATACGGAGCGTTTCTGGTAAACCGCTTCGCGGCGTTCCATGTTCCATGTTCAAAGTTCAAAGTTCCGGGTTCAAAGTTCCAAGCGGGGAATTTCGCGTACAACAGCCGTCCAACCTTGAACCTTGAACCTTGAACCTTGAACCTTGAACCTTGAACCTTGAACCTTGAACCTTGAACCTTGAACCTTGAACCTTGAACCTTGAACCTTGAACCTGGAACCTGAAATATGGATCTGATCTTGTGGCGTCACGCCGACGCCGAGGATGGTATTCCCGATGAGGGGCGCAAGCTGACCGCCAAGGGCGAGAAGCAGGCACGCCGGGTCGCGAAGTGGCTGGAGCAGCGCCTGCCCGACGACACGCGGGTGCTCGTCAGTCCAGCGAAACGTGCGCAGCAGACGGCGAAAGCGCTGACCAAGGATTTCGAGACCCGTCCGGAGGTGGGCCCCGCAACGGTTCCCGCCGCGCTGCTGGAGGCCGCAGGATGGCCGGACCGGGGTGGTACGGTGCTCATCGTGGGACATCAGCCGGTCGTGGGGCAGGCAGTGGCGGTCCTGCTGACCGGTGAGGCGCGCGATTGGGCCTTCAAGAAAGGGGCGTTCTGGTGGTTATCCGGCCGTGGGCGCGGCGAGGTCGTCGTGCGTGCGGCGATGGCGCCCGATCTAGCGTGATGCCGGCCCGGGCGCAACGGGGGCAGAGCCATGTTCGAATCAGCTGAACTCGATCACGACATCGGCAAGGCGGTCTTCCGCAGGGAGGAGCCGAAGCTGCGCGAGTCGCTGCTCAACGCTCAATACGACCTACGTCAGAACGGGCGGTTCGCGGTATTGATCCTGATCGCAGGAGTCGAGGGCGCGGGCAAGGGCGAGACCGTCAATCGCCTCAACGAATGGATGGATCCGCGCCATATCGAGGTGCGAGCGTTTACCGCGCCGTCGGACGAGGAGGCCGAGCGTCCCCATATGTGGCGCTTCTGGCGCGCGCTCCCGCCCAAGGGCAAGATCGGGATCTTCTTCGGCGCATGGCATACCGAGCCCATTATCGACCGGGTCCTGGGGCGCATCAGCGCGGCGCGTTTCCAACGGCATGTCTCCGAGATCCAGCGGCTCGAAAAGATGCTGTGCGACGAGGGGGTCCTGCTGCTCAAGTTCTGGTTTCACCTGTCCAAGCAGCAACAGAAAAAGCGACTCAAAGCGCGCTCCCGTGATCCGAACACGAGCTGGCGGGTCACCGAGCTCGACCGGAAGCTCCTCGATCTCTACGACGACTTCGCCGCTGTTTGCGAGCCCTTTATCCGGCAGACGAGCACGGGTGAAGCGCCCTGGATAGCAGTCCCCGGTGCGGATCCCCGGTACCGCTACCTCGCGGTCGGCAAGACACTGCTCGCGGCACTGCGCGAGCGGCTCGACGAAAAGCCGCTGAAACGGCTGCCCGACCGCAATCCACCGCTGCTGCCGGCAATCGACAACCTGAACGTGCTGAAATCGCTGATGCTCGATCAGCCGATGACGAAGAAGCAGTATCAGAAGGCGTTTGAGGAGCAGCCGACAAGGCTGTCGATTTTGAAGGGTGAAAGTCCCTTTGCCGCCAGTAGCCCGGATTTGGGCGGCTAGCATATCCGCTGCGCGGGGAGGTAACGAA
>JAOTVX010000013.1 GCA_029863175.1 Betaproteobacteria bacterium
CCTTCGACAAAATCATCGTCATCGCCGCCGTCAGCGTCGTCTTGCCATGGTCCACGTGCCCAATCGTGCCCACGTTCACGTGCGGCTTCGTGCGCTCAAATTTGCTCTTCGCCATTTTTTTGCTCCGTCTTCGCTAATCCATCTCTACCACAACCGCTACCGCCAATCCGAATTCAGCGCCTCGACACAGAATCCGCAAAAAAATAATCAAAAACTTTTGTCTCTCTCATTACAGAATTCGTCGGAGACAATCGTCGAAGACGAATTCTGGTGCCCATGGCGCGGATTGAACGCGCGACCTCTCCCTTACCAAGGGAGTGCTCTGCCACTGAGCTACATGGGCGGCGGATCATGTTCTCCGGCGGAACGCACTCCACGGCGTTCTCTCATTTCTCCCATTTGTGTCCGCTGCGAAATTCCTTTGGAGCGGGTGAAGGGAATCGAACCCTCGTCGTAAGCTTGGAAGGCTTCTGCTCTACCATTGAGCTACACCCGCCTCGTGTCTGCGTAACCCAACCCCGGCACTATCGGCACCCTGCTTACCCGCAAATCCTGGTGGAGGGGGTAGGATTCGAACCTACGTAGGCGCATGGCCAACAGATTTACAGTCTGCCCCCTTTAGCCGCTCGGGCACCCCTCCGAACGAAACCGAGTATTGTGAGTTTTTTCTCCCATAGTGTCAATCGCCTAAGGGTTTTGTTGCATTGCGTCTAATATCCTGTGCGTGGCCCGGCGAGCCATCCGCGCCATCAGCCCGACCGACTGCTTACCCCCGCCCCGTTTGAGTGGAATCGTCCCGCCGGATTCGCTGTCCAGATGCGGCAGTTCACGCCCTCGACCGCGTCATCGCGTCTCGGTTCGGGGTACTACCCGTCACCCGGCACATTGCTGAAGCGGTTGCAACAGCGAGGTCGTTGAGAGAGGCATTGTAAGTGTGCACTTACTAATGTTCAGAGCCTTCGAACCATCAGTATTAACTATATATATCAAATTGTTATCGAGGCCACTCCCACGGGTTAGTTAGGAGAAGCCCGTGCTGGGTAAGCGGGGTGCTCTGGTCGCTAGCCGCGTCTTGCAACCGCTGGTGCTAGTCGCCGCCCGTGCCGCTCACGCTGGTCCCGCCACACACAAAAACGGTTTGCCCGGTGATATACCCGCTCTCCGGGGCAAGCAGGAAGGCAACCGTGCGGGCGACGTCAGCGGTCGTGCCGACCCGTTTGACCGGAATGCTGTCGATCACGCGCTGGCGCTTCTCGCTCCCGATTGGATGCCCGTTGTCGAAGAGATCGGTGGCAACCGGCCCAGGGGCGACCGCATTGACGGTGATACCGTCGGGCGCGAGCTCGAGACACAGCGTGCGTGTCATTCCGATCAACCCAGCCTTCGCCGCCGAGTAGGCCGTCCGTGCGGTCTTGCCCTGCAACGCCCGTGATGACATGTTGACGATGCGCCCGAACTTTGCCGCGCGCATGCCCGGCGCGAATGCCTGCATCAGGATCATAGCGGCCCGGACGTTAAGCGCCAGCACGTAGTCAAGATCGTCGACCGTCGCTTGCTCGAGACGTCCGGGCCGGTTCGCACCGGCGTTGTTGACGAGGTAGCGCACGGGATGCCGGGCTGCGATTTCAGCCCCCGCCTGCTGCGCAGCCGCGGTATCTGCGAGATCTGCCCCGTGAAACAGCAGCCGCTCATGACGAATCCGCGGCGGGCGTCGCTGCAACGCAATAACGGTGCAACCTGCGTCGAGCAGATGCTGGGCGATTGCCTCGCCGATGCCGGAGCTCGCGCCAGTAACAACCGCCACCTCTTCCGGCATGGCCGTCTTTCCCGTGTCTGTAAACGCGAGCGAATCTAAATAAACGCCTGCGGCCTGTCAACAAAACAGGACGCGGCGTGGGCTGAACGCAGATCAAACCCGGGATCAACCCGCGCGGGATACGTGCTAGAAAAGGTGCTATTCGATCGGCTCGCTCGTGGGACGCGGTCCCCTCACGACGAACCGGGACCCGAGGCAAGCGCCTCTTGAATGGCGTGTGCCGCGCGCTTGCCGGCGCCGGCTGCGAGGATCACCGTCGCGGCGCCGGTGACCGCGTCGCCGCCAGCGTACACGAGCGACTTCGAGGTCAGCCCCGTCTGGTCGTCTGCCACGAGGCAGCCCTTCTTGTTCGTGGCCAGACCCTCTGTGGTCCGGGTCAGCAGCGGATTGGGGGTCGTCCCGATCGCCAGTACTACGTTCTCCACCGGGAGCACAAACTCGCTGCCCTCGATCGGAATTGGCCGTGCGCGGCCCGAGGCATCAGGCTCACCGAGCTTCATTTTCTGGCACTTGAGGCCGCTTACCCAGCCGCTCCCGTCATCCAGGACTTCGAGCGGGTTGGTGAGCCAATGGAACTTCACGCCTTCCTCGATCGCGTGGTGGTACTCCTCGACGCGGGCGCTCATCTCCTTGTCGCTGCGGCGGTAGACGATCATCGCCTCCTCGGCGCCCATGCGTAGCGACGTGCGCACGGCGTCCATAGCCGTGTTCCCTGCCCCGATCACTGCCACGCGTTTGCCGACGCGCACAGGGGTATCGGCCTCGGGAAACTCATAGCCGCGCATCAGGTTGATGCGCGTGAGGAACTCATTGGCGGACATTACGCCGTTCAGGTTCTCGCCGGGGATGCCGAGGAACTGCGGGAGACCGGCGCCGGTCCCGATGAATACCGCCGCGTAGCCCATCTTGTTGAACAGGTCGTCGAGCGTCAGCGTCTTGCCGATGATGACGTTACAGATAATCTCGACGCCCATCGCCTTCAGCAGCCCGATTTCCCAGTCGAGAATCGCCTTGGGCAACCGGAACTCCGGGATGCCGTAGCGGAGCACGCCGCCTGCCGCGTGCAGCGCCTCGTAGATGGTGACCGAATATCCGAGCCGCGCGAGCTCGCCGGCGCAGACCAGCCCCGAGGGACCCGCCCCGATGATGGCGACCTTCTCCTTGCGCGTGATCTTGGCCTCGACCGAGGGCGCCTGCGTACGCTCCCAGTCGGCCACGTAGCGCTCGAGGTTCCCGATCGCCACTGGATCGAAGCGGTTGGTCATGCTGCACTCGGCTTCGCACTGCGACTCCTGCGGGCAGACGCGCCCGCATATCGCCGGCAGTGGGTTGGAGGAGCGCAGCAGCTTCGCGGCGCCGGCCATGTCACCGGCGGCCAGGAGATGAATGAATTCGGGAATCGGCACCCGCACCGGGCAGCCGTCCACGCACACCGGGTCCTGGCAGCGCAGGCAGCGCTCGGCCTCGAACGAGGCCCGCGGCGCGGTGTAGCCTTTGTTCACCTCCTCGAAGTCGTGCGCGCGCACCTCCGGCTCACGCACGGGCATCGTGGTTTTTTCTGCGCGTTTGATGGGCATTAGCGTGCCTCCCGGTTCGCCATGCAGGTGAGGCGGTCGAGCGCCTGTTTCTCTTCCTTGACGTAGGCTTTGCTACGACGCATCGCGACGTCGAAGTCCACCTCGTGGCCGTCAAAACACGGGCCGTCGACACACGCGAACTGCGCTTTGCCCCCCACGTTGACGCGGCAGCCGCCGCACATGCCGGTGCCGTCGACCATCAGCGGGTCCATCGAGACGAGCGTCTTCACTTTGGGCCCGCGCGTGGTGTCCGCGACGGCGCGCATCATCGCCATCGGGCCGATCGCGACCACGTGGTCGGGCCGTCCTGGCCCGTCGCCGTCGATAAGCTGCGCGAGGCGCTGCGTGACGAAGCCTTTGAACCCGGCCGACCCGTCGTCGGTGCAGATCTCCAGGTTGTGGCACAGCGCCTTCAGCTCGTCGGCAAGGATGATGAGTTCCTTGTTGCGCGCGCCGAGGATGGCGGTCGTCTTGTCGCCGCGGGCGGTGAATTCCCGCATCAGGCAGAGCAGCGCGGCGGAGCCGAAGCCGCCGCCCACGCCGCAGACGTGGCCGCCCGGCGCGATGTCGATGTGCCCGCCCATCGGGCCCGCCACGTCGAGTATCTCGTCGCCGGCTTCGAGCGCGCAGACGCGCTTGGTGGTGGCGCCGACTTCCTGCACGACGATGGTGAGCGTACCAGCATCGCGGTGGTAGTCGGCAATGGTGATCGGGATGCGCTCTCCGCCCTCGCGTACCCGGAGCATCACGAACTGGCCGGGCCGCGCGGAGGCGGCGATCAGCGGCGCGTCGAGGCGGAAGAGCTTGGTGACCGGGGTCAGCCGGCGGGTTTCGATGATGCGAGCCATATTTTTGTCCTAAAGAATCGGATGCTCGTGCATCGCCTTGATCCGCTGCCACCGGCGCTCGGTCTCGGCCTGGATGCCTTCGACGATCTCAGCGTTTTCCGGTTTGGTGAGGTGGCGGGTCTTGCCCATGAGGTTCAACCAATCCGCAACGGGGCGGCGGCGGCCCGTCGCGTCCGGATCGTAGGTGAGCGTCGTATGCCCGTGCTCGATCTCATAGAGGGGAAAGAAGCAGCTGTCGATCGCCGCCTGCAGCACAGGCTGGCTGGAGTCGTCGGGCGTGCGCCAGTTGAGCGGGCAGTAGGACAGGATCTTGCCGTACACGAGCCCCTCGTTCTTCGCGTACCACTGGGCCTTCGCGACCTTGCGCATGAGGTCCTCGGGATAGCCCTCGCTCGCGGTGAACACATAAGGCACGTGGCACGCGGCGAAGATCTGCGCGGTGTCCTTGTGGTGGTAGCGCTTGCCCGGCAGCACCTTGCCGACTTCGCTCGTGGCGGTGCGGTGGCCGAATGGCGTGGAGTACGAGAGCTGGGCGCCGGTGTTCATGTAGCCCTGGTTATCGTACTCGAGGATCATCATGCGGTGATTGCGGTTGGCCGCGCCCACTGCCGGGCCCAGGCCGATGTCCATGCCACCGTCGCCGGAGATCATCACGAACGTAATTTCCTCCTTCGAGGCAGGCAACTCCCCGCGCCGGACGCGCTCGTGATACATCTCGACGAGCCCCGAGAGCGTCGCCGCGCCGTTCTGGAACAGGTTGTGAATGTAGTTGATGCGGTGCGCCGTCGCGGGGTAGCCGGTCGTCACGACCATGGCACAGCCCGTCTGGAACAGTACCACCACATCGCCTTCCAACGCGTTGTAGACCTGGTGCAGTGTCGGGAAGGCACCGCAGCCTGGGCACGCGCCGTGTCCGGGACCGATGCGGTTGGGCACCTCGGTCATCTTCCACAGCGGCTGGAGCTCCACCTTGAGCCGGCCGGTCGCCGGGTCGCGCTGGATCTGCGCCATTCCGCGAGGGATCTCCGCGGCCGTGACCGGCGGCAGGCCGGGGCGCGGCCGGCTGTCGGGCCGACCGGCTGTGGCGCCGTAATAGGCAAAGGGCTCGTCGACATGTCCCAACTTTGCCGCCGCGATCGCCTGCGCGAAGAACTGCTCGGCATCGGCCCCGTAGAAGTCTTTGCCACCGAGGCCGTAGATACGCGACAGAACCTGGGTATGGTTCTCCGGGTCGATCTGGATCGCGGCGCGCACTTCAAGCGAGAGGTTGCCGCCGCCGGCGCCGTAGGAATCTGCGCGGTCGCCGATGGTGACGGCCTTGAGGCGCTTGAGCGCGCGACGGAATTCTTCCGCTGGAAACGGCCGCAGCACGTTGGGCGAAAGCACGCCCACCTTCTTGCCCTGCGCCCGCATTTCATCCGCCGCCTCTTTCGCCGTTTCCGCGGCCGAGTTGATAAGAATCGTGGCGACCTCGGCGTCGTCCATTTGGTAGGTGTCGAGCACGGGGTAGGGCCGGCCGGTCAGCTTCTCGAGCTCGGCAAGCACCTCGGGGATCACGCGCCGCGCGGCGTCCATCGCCTGCGAGAGCTGGACCTTGTTGTTGATGAGGTCCGGGTCGTTCATATACGGCCCGAAAGTCGTCGGGTGCTCGGTGTCGAGCGGCGTGGGCATCGGCGGCCGCTCGCCGAGGAACCGGCGGACCGGCTTCAGGTCGTCGAACACCTGAATGCGGCGCTTCTGGTGGCTCGTGAAGAAGCCATCGTAGGCAACGAGCACCGGCAACCGCACGTCGCAGTGCTCGCCGATTTTGACGGCGGCGAAGTTGAGGTCGTACACGGCCTGCGGGTCGCGCGCGCAGAGCATGATCCAGCCGGTGTTAAGCGCGTAGTAGATGTCCGAGTGGTCGCCGCGGATATCGAGCGGCCCGGAAATGGCCCGCGCCGCAATATTGAGCACCATCGGCACGCGCGTGCCGGCCTGGACCGGGAGCTGCTCGAGCGCGTAGAGCAGGCCCTGCGAACTGGTGGCGTTCAACACGCGCCCGCCGCCCAGCGCCGCGCCGTAGCAGATACCCGCGGCGCCATGCTCGCCGTCGCCTGCGACCATCACAATCTCGTGCTCGCCGTCGGCGCGCATCTTCGAGAGATTCTCGGCGACCTCGGTCGAGGGCGTGATCGGGAAGTAGCCCATCAGATGGAAGCCGACGTCGCGCGCCGCGAGCGCCGCGGCTTCGTTGCCGCTCTTGAACTCAAGTTTCTGCCGCACGACGCCCGCCGGAAAGTCCGTCGTGCGGGCTGCAGTGGCCAAGGCCGGTTTCGTCATGGTTTCCCCCATCATCCGATCAGATCCGGGAACAGCGGTACGCGCAGCCGGTCAGCAAGACCGGGTGTCTCCGTTTCCGTAGTGAGCGCGCCGCTCGGGCACGACTCGACGCAGCGCAAGCATCCCTTGCAATAGCGGTAGTCAATGCCCATGAATTCGCGCTCGAACTTGCCGCCTTCCTCGCCCTCGCCCCAAGTCAGACAGAAGTCCGGGCAGACGAGATCGCACACGCCGCAGTGAATGCATTTCTCGCGGTCGAGGACCGGCATGAGTCCGGTGCGCGATGCGGAAAGATCATTCCAGACCATATTGCCCGGCTCCGGCAGGATGCCGCCGGCAGGCTGTGTTTCGTAACCCCACGCGGGCTCGGCGCGCGCAGGGGGCAGATCGCCCTCGCCGCGACCGACGCCTTCCAGAACCTCGAACTCCGTGGCACCGCGCTGAAACGCACGCGTGTTCGAGGCGACGGCTTCGGGATGCCTTCCGGCAAACTCCTCGGTAAGCGCCTCAAGAACCGTATCGGCGCTAAGGAAAGGAAACGCCCCGCACAAACTTCCCAAGAGCACCGCGTTGGGGCGCGATTTTTCTTCCATCGCGATCCCGAGCGCATTGATACGAATGACGCGCGAGGTGCGCGGCAGCGCGGCGAGTTCATCGGGAACAGGTCCCGGAGGCGCGTTGAAAATGAATGTGCCGTTCTTGAGCAGCCCCGCGCGCGTCCCCGGGTGACGTAGAAGGGCCGCATGGAACACGACGACGGCGTCGGGCGTCTCGACCGGTGCGCTGGTGCGGATCGGCCGCTCTGCAGGCCCAAGGCGCACAAACGAGCGCACAAGCGAGCCTTTCTTTTCGGATCCGTAGGACGAGAAATGGGCGCCGTTCAGGTTCATCCGCAACACGGCGGCACTCGCCAGCACTTGGCCGGCGGCGTGGGCGCCCAGGCCACCAATCGACTCAAACCGGATCTCGAAGAACCGATCAGCGCACGGCAGGACCACGCTCTGCCCTTCAGCTCCGCTCTCCGAACTGGCAGGAGTCGGCAAGGGATATTTGAACTCCGCGTCTTTGGGCAGGGGTCGATTCATGTGGCGTTCACCAATGTGACAACAAAATCAGCGCCATTTCATCCATCGTGGCGCTGGAACAGAATTCATTATCACATTACGTCGGCGCCCATTGTTGACATGGATCAAGTCTAAACGACGCGTCCTTCGATGGGAATACATGTTGCCGAACCAAAGTGACCGGGCCCCTTCTCCCTCTTGGATAGCGTGACTTATGCCCGAGTGAGACCGCGGCCACGCTCAATCTGGGCCGGCGCTTCGAACTTTTTCAAGGACAGCGATGTTTGTGCGGCGCAATGTCCGACCCGCGCCCTCAAGATTTCGCCCGGCTCGATTCGAGCCGCCATCGCGGTCGGCGCTGACGCTCAGCGCTATTGGTAGAATCGCGGGCATCATGCTGGAACACGCGCGGCGGGCTGACGCCGCAAAAGGCTGGCTTGTTGTTGCTGTGATCAGCGGCGGGCTGCTGCTCGATCAGGCGTTTGAATTCTGGGGACAGGCTCTCACCAATCTCGCGGTGTGGCTGTTGTTTCTCGAGTGGCTGCGCGCGCGGCAAACTGGATCGTCTGGGCCGTTCCGGTTGCAGCCGCTCCGTTCGTGCTGTTGCTTGCGATCACGGGGGCCGACATTTTCGGGCTCGCGCTGTACTCGATATTCCTCGCATGCATGGCGTTCGGGCGGACCAAGAAGCTCTATGCCGTCATGTTCGTGCTGGCGCTGGCGATGGAACTCTACGGAACCTGGCTCGGCAATTGGACGTGGTCGCGCACGGTCCTCTGGCTCGGACTCTCGACACTCAATCCGCCGCTGGCCGCAGGCGCCTTCTACTGCGTGCTCGACTTGCTGGTAATGGCGACCCTCGCCCGAAGGAGCCGCCGTGCTCTAGCGGTAAACGAGTCCGCGGAGCAGACGAGCGCGGCCTGAGTCCCGGCACGTGGGGTGCCTGGAGTTATTTGAACTTGGCGGCAAGGGCCTCCGCGCCGCGCGCAAGCATCCCAACGTCGGCACCGACAGCCACGAACAGGAAACCCATGTCGAAGCAGCGCTTGCCATCGGCCTCGCCCACCAGTATCCCCGGCGCCTTCCCGGCCTTGCGAATGCGCTTTGCGGCATCTTCCATCGCCTTCCACACGTCGGGATGCTGCCAGTTGCCGAGATGCCCCAGGTCGGCGGCCAGGTCGTTGGGACCGATGAATACGCCACCCACGCCCTCTACTGCGGCGATCGCTTCGAGGTTCTTCAACGACAGACGCGTCTCGACCTGCACCAAGACGCATAATTCGTCATGCACACGCTTGAAGTAATCCTTGATACGGCCATAGCCACTCGCGCGCGTTGCGCCTGCCACACCCCGCACCCCCTGGGGTGGATAACGCGTGTAGCGCACCGCGTTCTGCGCCTCTTCGACGGTCTGCACGTACGGCAGGAGGAGCGTTTGCGCGCCGATGTCGAGAAAACGCTTGATGAGCACCATGTCGTTCCACGCGGGCCGCACGATCGGCGTCGCCGTGCCGACGGCCATCGCGTGCAACTGGGACTGCACCATGGGCAGCTCATTGGGCGAGTGCTCGGTGTCGAGGAGCACCCAGTCGAAGCCGGCGCCCGCGAGCACTTCTGCAACGATGTGGCTCGAGAAGCTCGACCAGATTCCGATCTGGGGCTTGCCTTCCTTCAGCGCGGCCTTGAATTTGTTGCGGGGTAGTTCCACGGTTATCCCTTCAAAGCTGAGACACGAAGGACACAAAGGACACGAAGGTTTTCTACATCAAAAACGCTTCTTGTTAATATCTTCCTTTGTGTCCTTAGTGTCCTTTGTGTCTATTGTGGTTTAAGAATTGATTTTTCAGTGGTGCACTTCCGGCTCCGGCGTCGGCGCCCCGTGCTGAAGGATATCGAGGTCACAGCCCTTGTTCGCCTGCGTAATGTGCCGCGCGTAGAGCGCGCCGTAGCCGCGCGGAAAATGCGCCGGGCGCGGCTGCCACGCCTTACGCCGCCGCGCGAGCTCCTCATCGCTCACCTTGAGCTCGAGTTTCCGCGCCTCCACGTTGAGCTCGATCAGGTCCCCGTTGCGCACCAGCGCGAGCGGACCGCCGACGAACGCTTCGGGCGCGACGTGCAACACGCAGGTGCCGTAGGACGTCCCGCTCATGCGCGCGTCCGAGATGCGCACCATGTCGCGCACACCTTTCTTGAGGAGCTTTTTCGGGATGGGAAGCTGGCCCCATTCCGGCATGCCGGGTGCGCCGAGTGGGCCGGCGTTCTGCAGCACCAGGACGGAATTCTCGTCAACCTTGAGCTGCTCGTCGTCAATGCGCGCCAGGAGATCCCGATAATCCTTGAACACGACCGCGGGCCCGGTATGCGCGAGGAGATGCGGCTCCGCGGCGAGCGGCTTGATCACGGCGCCGTCGGGCGCAAGATTACCGCGCAGCACGGCCAGGCCGCCGTTCTGCGCGAGCGCCTTCTCGCGCGTGCGGATCACATCGGTGTTATAGATTTTCGCGCCGGCAATGTTTTCACCGAGCGTCCTGCCGTTGACCGTTTGGCAGTCGAGATTCAGGTCTTCGTTAAGGATTGCGAGCAAAGCTCGCAATCCTCCGGCGTAGTAGAAATCCTCCATCAGGTAGGCGCCGGCCGGACGCAGGTTCGCCAGCACCGGGACATTGCGCGCGAGCTCGTCGAAGCGGTCGAGCCCGAGCTCGATGCCGGCGCGCCCGGCCATCGCGACGAGGTGGATGACGGCGTTGGTCGATCCGGACAGCGCATGCACGACAGTTATTGCATTATAAAATGCCGCAGGTGTCAGGATCTCCGCAGGGCAGAGATCCTCCCACACCATCTCGACGATGCGCCGCCCGCTCGCCGTCGCCATGCGCGGGTGATTTGCGTCCGGGGCCGGGATGGACGCCGCGCCCGGCAACGTGAGGCCGAGCGCCTCGGCAGCCGAGGTCATCGTCGAGGCCGTGCCCATCGTCATGCAATGCCCATGGGACCGGGCGATGCCGTCCACGGCGTCGTTCCAGTCCTCGTCGCTCAGCTTGCCAGCACGCCGCTCCGCCCAGTACTTCCAGCGGTCGGTGCCGGAGCCGAGCGGCTCGCCATGCCAGTTCCCGCGCAGCATCGGACCGGCGGGCATGTAGATGAACGGCAGCCCCATCGAGGTCGCGCCCATGATGAGCGCGGGCGTCGTCTTGTCGCAGCCGCCCATCAGAACCGCGCCGTCCACGGGGTACGAGCGCAAAAGTTCCTCCGTTTCCATCGCGAGGAAATTCCGGTACAGCATCGTGCTCGGCTTCTGGAACGGTTCGGCCAGCGCGATTGCCGGCATCTCGATCGGAAAGCCGCCCGCCTGCCATACACCGCGCTTCACCTCTTCGGCGCGCGTACGGAAATGCGAGTGGCAGGGATTGATGTCGCTCCAGGTGTTGATGATCCCGATGACGGGCTTCCCGAGGAAGTCCTCGCGAGCGTATCCCATCTGCAGCGTGCGTGAGTGGTGGCCCGTCGCACGCAAGTCGTTACCGCCATACCAGCGGTAACTGCGCAAGTCTTCCGGACGGCGTCGGGCGCGCGCCAAGGCGTTTCCCCCAATGCTGATTATTTGTTCGGCTGGTGCGAGCGCACCCGTTTCGCGACTATTCTAACCCACCGCACGCCGTCCAAACTGCCTTTGTTCGGCACGCGGATGCGGGGAACCGTTGGTGTAGAATCGTGACCCTACCCCGACCATCAGCGCTGCCATTATGAATGCACCCACAGAGAAGCCATCCCTCGCGAAAAACGTAACCTCGCTGTCGCATCTCGACGTACCCGGCGCGGGCCAGGTCTACGTCGCCGGCAAGCACGCCTACGTCGGCCACATCACCAACAAGGAGGGTCTGGGCACGAGCATCCTCGACGTGTCCGACCCGAAGAAGCCAAAGCTTCTGGCGCAGGTCCCCGTCGGCGACCACACCTCCCACAGCCACAAGGCGCGGGTAATGGGCGACATCATGATTGTGAACGTCGAGCAGAACATGACGGTGATCGGGCGCAAGGCCGACGAGCTGCCCAAGCTGCGTGCCGCGTTGCATGGCGAGCTCGGTCGCGATCCGACGCACGCCGAGCTCGCGGCCAGGCTGGGCGTGAAGGAATCGGACATCCCGGCAGTGGAAGCGGCCGAGAAGGCTCCTTATGATCAGGGCGGATTCAAGATCTACGATATTTCCGACCGCGCGAAGCCGAAGCTCATCACGCATTACAAGACCCATGGGCGTGGCGTGCACCGCTTCGATATGGACGCGAACTACGCTTATATCTCAACCGAGATGCCTGGCTACATCGGCAACATCCTCGTGGTCTACGACATCAGCAACCCCGCGAAGCCGGCGGAAGTCTCCCGTTGGTGGATGCCGGGACAACACATCGCCGGTGGCGAGAAGCCAACCTGGCCGGGCCGGCAGCATCGCCTGCACCACACGGTTCGCACCGGCGACCGGCTGTTCGCCGGCTGCTGGCATGGTGGCGTGCGTGTGATTGACGTGTCCGATATTAAGAAGCCCCGCACTATCGGCGAGTACAACTACCACCCGCCCTTCCCCGAGCCCTCGCACACCTTCATGGGGCTGCCGAAGCCCGTCGCGGGGCGGAGCATCGCAATCGCCATCGACGAGGAAGAACATGCGGACAGCGCCGAGGAACTGGCGAAGCGCCGCGGGCGCCCCCACGGCTGCCTTTGGGTATTCGACATCGGCGATCTCAGGAACATCCAACCGCTCGCGATCTTCGAGGTGAGCGAGCTCGACTCGCCCTGGAGCCGCGCTGCGCCGGGACGCTTCGGCGCACACCAGTTCCAGGAGCACATGAAAGGCGGCGATACGCTCGTCTACTGCGCGTGGTTCGCGGGTGGGCTGCGCATCGTGGACATCGCCGATCCGACCGCGCCGCAGGAGGCGGGCTACTACATTCCGCAGCCCGCGCCCGGCAAGGTCGCGCCGCAGAGCAATGACGTCGATGTAGACGCGCGCGGGCTGGTCTACCTCGTGGATCGGTATGCGGGGTTCGACATTCTCGAATTCAATCGGTCGAAGGCGTGACTAGAATACGTCTAGAGTATCGAAAAACAATATTAGCCGCAGATAAACGCAGATAAACGCAGATAAACGCGGATCAGATTTGTGAATCGTGAGTCGTGAATAGTGAGCGGGCGAACTTCGTAGCGTGGTCCTTGTCGTTTTTTCCATTCACCATTTACCGATCACACTCACCGACTTTCAGCGGATCCATCGGCGGCTGAAATCCATCTTTGAGACAGACTCAGAGGGCTTAGCTCACCGAGGCCTATCTTTACCCTCGTAGACTTCGATGACGCGGCTGGCGTCATCTTTACCCCAGCCGGCAGCCTCGGCGCGCTCGAACATCTTCCGCGCGGCGGGGACGATCTGAAGCTCGATCCCGTGCTCCCGGGCAATCTCGATGGCAAGGCCCATGTCCTTCACGAAGATTTCCACCGCGCCGCGCGGAGCGAAATCGCGGTTGAAGAGCCGCGGGCCCGTCTGGGCCAGCATCGATCCCTGCACCGAGCCCTTCGACAGGCACTTCATCATGACCTCGTGGGAGAGCCCCGCGCGCTCGCCTACCACCACCATCTCGGCAAGCAACGCGGTGCACGAGTTCACGAAGAGATTCGTTACGACCTTCATGGTGGCGCCGGACCCGCTCGGGCCGGTGTTGGTAACGTCCACCGCCAGCGGGTCGAGGATTGGCCGTACCCGCTCGAAAACCTCCGGCTTGCCGCCGGCCATGATCGAGATGGTGCGGGTGTCGACACGGTTATGGGAGCCCGAGATCGGCGCATCGAGCATCTCAATTCCCCGGGCGGCGAGCTTCCCGGCAAGCTCCTTCTGCCACGCCGGATGCATGGTGCTCATTTCGACGTGGATGAGGCCTTTCTTCCCCGCCGCCGCGATGCCGTTCGGCCCGAGGGTGTTCTCCTCGATGTGATCGGCCTTGAGCAGGATGCTGAAGGTGATGTCGCTGCGCTGTGCGACTTCCTTCGCGGAAGCCAAAGGTGTGCCCCCTTCCTCCTTGAGCATCCGCATCCGCTCTGGGTCGATGTCGTAGCCGCAGACCGCGTGCCCGTCCTTCATCATCTGGCGCGAAAGCGGCAGCCCCATCTTCCCCAGCCCGATCATTCCCAGCTTTTCACCCATTCCGTTCCCCTTCTGTCGATTTGATTGACCGCCTGCCCCGGTAAGCCGGCATCTTCGCCGGCACGGGATCAGTCTTCGCCCAACAGGCCCCGCGCCGTCAGCTCGCAGATTCGCTCCCGGTCCCCCGCCGTCAGTCCCGGGATGGCGTCGATTGCCGCCAGCGGATCGGCGGGCCCCATGTCGAACGGATGATCGGTGCCGATCACAATGCGGTCCGCGCCTGCCATGTCAATCAAGTGCCGCGTCGCCTGCGGGTGATGGGTGAGCGAGTCAAAATAAAAACGCCTGAAGTGTCCTTCCGGCGTAGCCTGGGTATGCGCTTTCGGCTCCGCCCGCACATTGTAGCCGTGCATGAAGCGCCCGATCTGGTACGGCATGAAACCGCCGCCGTGCGCACACAGTATGCGTAGCGTCTTCAGGTCGTCGAGCGCGCCGCTGAACATGAGGTGCGCGATCATCAGTGTGGTGTCGAGTGGAAAGCCCACGAAATTGTGCAGGTAATAAGCGTCCATCCCGCCGTGCGCCAGGCACTGGTAGGGATGCGCGAAGACAAAACAACCCAGCTGCTCGATGGTCTTCAACACCTTGCGGAACTTCGGGTCGGCGAGCGGCACGCCCTCGATCGAGGTCGCGAGCTCGACCCCTTTGAACCGGTGCTCCTTCACCACGCGCTCCAACTCCGCGATCGCGGCATGCGGATCCTGCATCGGAAGATGCGCCATGCCGCGCAGCCGGTCGGGATATCGCTCCACCATCTGCGCGATCCCGTCGTTGGCGAGCTTCGCCGCCTCCAGCCCTGCGTCCGGCTTCAACCCGTAGAAGTAGATCGGCGGGCCGACCGAGACCACCGCGACATCGAGCCCGACCCGGTCCAGCCACGCCACCTTGGCGTCGGCGTCGCAGAATTCCGGAAGCAGTTCGGCGACGCGTCCATGGTTGTCGAAATAGCGTTTGCCGCCTTTTTCCTCGATCCTTGTGGCGAACTTTTCCGGTTCGCGTTTGATGGCCTGCACCACGTTCTCGGGAATGACATGGTTATGCAAATCGATGTTACTCATAACTTGGAACTCTCACCTACGAGGGGCGCATCGGTCTTCGGCCAAATGACCTTTTACACAAGACTTCCTACACCCCATTTAGCCGATACGCTCATCGTGGCGTGCTGCCTCTCCGTATACCTCGGGGTTAAGGACATCCAAGGGACGTTTACCGTCGAGGAACCGTTCAATGTTCTCGGCGGTGCGCATGGCCATTTCCTCGCGCGTCTCGCGTGCCGCCGTGCCGATGTGAGGGGTGAAGACGACGTTCGAGAGGCTCTTCAATCTGTCCGATGGACCGGGGAAATCCGCTTCGGGGATCTCGTTCTCGTAGACGTCCAACCCGGCTCCGCGGATGCGGCCTTCGGCCAGCGCCTGCTCGAGTGCGGCTTCATCGACCACGGGGCCCCGTGAGGTGTTGATCAGGATCGCGCTTGGCTTCATCATCGCGATGAGCTCGGCGCTGATCATGCCCTTGGTGTCCTTGGTCAGCGCGGGCGTCAGGACGATAAAGTCTGACTCCCGGAAAAGGTCTACGAGCGAGCGGTACTCGGCGCCGAGGCTGGCCTCCTCGGGAGGCGAGAGCTGCGTGCGCTTGTTGTAGACGATCCGCATGCCGCAGGCCCGCGCCCTGATGGTCACGCCCGTCCCAATGGTTCCCATGCCGACGACGCCGAGCGTCTTGTCGAACATCCGCGTGCCAAGGAAGGCCATTGACTGGTTCTGCTGCCACTGACCGCCGCGCAGGAACCGATCGGCTTCCGGGATGCGCCACGCGGTTGCCATCAACAGCGCGAACGTGAACTCCGCCGTGGTCCTCGCGATCCGGCTGGGGAGTATCGCCACTGGAATGCCCCGCCGGGTGGCGGCGTCCTTGTCCACGAACTTCGCCGAGGAGTGCATTGCCGCGATGAACTTGAGCTTTGTTGCGGTTTCGATCACTTTCTTGTCATAGGGAATTTCGCCGAGCGCGTAAAGGATGTCCTGGTCCCGTACCGCCTCGAGCATCTCGCCGTACGGCATCTGGCGGTCGGTGTGCGGGTAGATCGTGAGTTCGCACCGCCGCTCGAGCCGCTCCGCCGCGGCCTCGGGGATAGGTTGGGGGATGAATAGCTTCATGAAGTTCTCATTTCTGGTCAGTTGGCAACAGTTCCCGCAATTGAAGGGGTACGGGCAGGGAATTACGGAAACCCTCAGGGCTTGTCCTTTGCCCGCCCCTTCTCCGCAAGCACCGCTGCGCGCATCATCGAGGTGATGCTGTAGACCGCCGTCGCCAACGCCAGGAGCAGGACCACCACCGTGATGGGGCGCGACAGGACCGTCCACAGGTCCCCACCGGTGATCGTGAGCGCGCGGCTGAGATTCTCCTCGATGATGGGACCCATGATGAAGGCAAGGACGATGGGCACCACCGGGATGCTGATCCGCTCGAACCAATAGGCGATAGCGGATAGCACCAGCACCATGATCACGTGCGTCGTGTAGTTCGCATAGGCGTAGCTGCCGACAACGATGAGCACGAGAACGAACGGCCCCAGGAGGCGCATTGGCACCTTGGCGACGAGACTGAAAGGGCGCGTGCAAAGGAGACCAACGAATAGCATCATGACGTTGATTGCCAGCAGACCGACGAACACGGTCATCACGAACGTGCCGTGGTCGCGGAAAAGCAGCGGACCCGGCACGACGCCCTTGCTGATCAGCACGCCGAGCAGGATTGCCGCGCCCCCCGAGCCCGGGATGCCGAGCGTCAGCGACGGCACGAGCGTGCCGGCGACGACGGCATTGTTGGAGCATTCAGGCGCCGCTATGCCCTCGGGAATGCCGGTGCCGAACGCCTCGGGCCGCTTCGACCACCGCCTCTCCTCGCTGTAGGCGAGCATGGCCGCAACCGACGCGCCGGCGCCGGGAATGATGCCGATCGCCGTGCCGATCAGGCTGCTGCGCAGGATCGTGGGGATGAGCGCCTTGGCTTCCTGCGGGGTAATCCGGTTCAGATCGCCGGCGTCCGACGCGGCGGCCTCTTCCCGGGTTTCGACGGTGCGACGGTGCTCCACCAGGAGCCGGAAGGCCTCTGGGCCTGCAAGAAAAGCGATGATGATGATGACGAGCGGTATGCCGTCCATCAGGTAGCCCTGGTTGAAATCGAAGCGCAGGCCGCCGAAGCCCGAGCTGCCGACGGTGGCGAGCAGCAGCCCGATGCCAGCGGCGAGAAATCCGCGCGCGGCGTCCTTGCCGAAGAAGCTCGCCACGATCGACAGTCCGAAGACGCCCACCGCGAACAGCTCTCCCGGCCCGAACATGAGGGCGACATGCCCGAGCGACGTGCCCGCGACAATGAAGATCAGCGTGCTGATCATGCCGCCGATCACGCCGGTATAGAGCGAGATGCGCAACGCCTTGCGCGCGAGCCCCTTGCGGGCCATCGCGTAGCCGTCGAGCACGGTGATCGCCGACGCGCCCGTTCCCGGCGTGCGGATCAGGATCGCCGGGATTGAGCTGCCGTACTCAACCGCGGAATAGACGGCGAGAAAAAACAGCACCGCCTGGTCTACCGACATCGCGAAAGTCAGGGGAAAGAGCAACGCCAGGGCCTGCGAGCTGCCGAACCCCGGCATGGCGCCCAGAACGATGCCGATCGCAACGCCCGCCAGCATGATGAGCAGCAAGGTTGGCGAGGCAAGCGCGCCGAATGCGCCCAGCAGGTGCCCGAGTAATGCCTCCATGTCGGTCGAATCGCCCTGCTATTGGATGTACGTGGGCAGGAACTTGAGTGGCAGGCCGATCTTGAGCCCCGGGCCGAGCCCCGCGTACAGGATGAGCATCGTCGCCAGGGACAGTGCCAGCGCGAGCAACGCCGCCCGCGCCGGTGTCGCTCGGGGTCCCGCCAGCAGACGCGGGACCAGCAGCGCCATCATTAACACGACGGTCGTGATTTCGAATCCGACCGGCTCGACCAGGAGCGCGTACAGCAGCACCAGCACGATGACGGACGCGAACTCCAGCCAGTGCAGCACGACGTACGGCGCCTCGTAGCGCGCGGCGGCGGCGGCCTGGGACAGGAAGATGCTGCGCGCCAGGATGATCACCGCCCAGATCACGCAGAAGCCGAGCACTAGCCGGGGAAAAAAGGCGTCGCCCGGATAACCCGGCAGGATGGGCGGCATCATGTTGTAAGTCTCGACGGAGAGAAAGCTGAGGCCCAGCAGGATGACTCCGGCCGTGCTCAACAGCGCCGCCCTCGTCGGCACCTTGATCTCAAAAGCCCCCGAGGCGCCCCGCTTTGTTCGATCCGACATGCCGTTCCCCCACACCGAGGAGTGGTCCGCTTAACAGCCCGCCCCGCCGCAGGCAATCGGACGCGACGAGTTCCCTGCAGCGCACAAAAACGAGCGGCGGACAGGACCCGTCCGCCGCCCACCCCGAAAAACCCGGCTTATTTCTTGATGATCTTGTACTCGACCATGAAATCCCTGACGACCTTCTGGTTCTTCGACATGTCCTCGTTGAGCCACTTACGGTCGGTCTTGAGATCGAGGAGGATGTGCGTGCCTTTGAGAAGATAGTCCTGGTAGGCCGGCGACTGCACCAGCTTCTCCAGCGCTTCGACCAGCCGGTCCATGACCGGCTCCGGCGTGCCGCGCTTGACCATGAGGCCCTGCCAATGGTGCGGGATTTCGTATTTCAGGCCGACTTCGCGCACAGTCCGGACGTCCTTCCAGTGCTTGTCGGTCGTCAGGCGTGTCTCGGTCTTCATGACCAACGGGCACACGGTTCCCGCCTCGATGTGCGGCCGCCAAGTGCGCGGAGACGCTTGTCCCACGGCGAGATGGCCGCCGACGACATCCTTCACGGTGTCGCCGTCGCCCCCGTAGGGCACGAAACGCACGTTGCTGATGCCTGCGTCCCGGAGGAAGGCCAATTGGTGCCGGTGGTGGGTCGAGCCGATCTTGTTGCTGCCCATCGCCAGCTTGCCGGGATGCTTCTTGGCGTACGCGACCAGGTCCTCGTAGGTCTTGATGCCGTACGGGTTGTCGCAGCGAACGGCGACGCCGTATACGTGCTTCTCGACTTGAGCCAGCGTCTGGAAATCGGCATAGGACTTGGTGTAATGCGGCAGGTGAAAATACCCGTAGAAGCTGGCGCTAATGTGCATGATGGTGTGCCCGTCGGCGGGCTTGTTGGCAACGTAGAGCACGGGCTCGTGCTGCGAGCCCCCGCTCTTGAAGATCACCTGCACGGGTACGCCGAGCTGTTCCGAAAATCCCTTCGCGAGAACCTGGCACCAGACCGCGACGCTCGAACCCGGTCGTGTAGTGCAGATCAACTCCATCGGCCTGGACGGAAACTTCTCGGCAGCGGCCGCAATGCTGCAAGCCGCAGCCAAAACGAAAACACCCAAGGCTTTAATGATTGGTCCCATCTGTTTCCTCCTCGTTTTTTAGTGGAATGGACCTGACTGTTTTCGTTTTTTCTGAGAGTACGGCAGCCAGACGGTGGGCGCCAGCCATTTCCGGCTTTAGCGCCGTGCCGCACGTATTCTCGACGCACTGCAACAACGCGCGAGCAGGCGCTCGCTTATTGCTAAAACATCAAAGGAATCATAATCGGACTTTAAAAACCACCTGATTCCGGCTCGAGCTCATCGAGCGCAGAAATTGGGTCCGGTTACTCCGCTATTTCGAAGGTACTACCGGCAGGAGCAGGTGGGCGAGGCGATCCGGGCCCATGTGCAGCGCGACGTCGCCCCCGAACACCGCGGCCGGCCGGTCGCGCGGGTCATCGTGGCGGAAGGGCCCGACGCCAGTGAATACTGCGTTCAGGTTGCCGAGGCCTTGCGCTGCGCCGCCGGGCCACTCGTAGTCGCGCCCGCGCACGGTCAGGCCAACGCGATAACCCCTGGGCACCACGATGGACGTCGGCCACACCTCGACGTCGAGCTCGTAGACCTCGCCGGGCCTGAGCTTCTGGATTTCGTCGTGGGTGTGATAAGGCCGATAAGGCAGCGACAATTTCTTGTCGAGCTTGCGGTGGGACGCGCGCAGCCAGCCTTGCGCAATCGGTGTGTGCGGATCGAGCGCGCCCATGAACGTGATCTCTTTCAGATCGGGCGCGAAGACGCGCACCACCAGGAAGAGATCGGCGTCCTCCGTAGCCGAGGACATCCACAGCTTGGCCGCAATCGGTCCCGTGATCTCGGTGTCGCGCTCGAGCGGCGCCGTAAGAAACGAGACACCATCCGAGAAGCCGCCATAGCTGACGCTTCCCGTCGTCTTTTGCGCTTCGGCCGTGAGTGCATGCCCTTCCGGGTGCAGGTAATACTTCATCCACTGCGTGCGCGCGAGCGGCCACTCGTTTTCGTGGCGCTCGACAAATTTCTCGCCGGGATGGCGCACCAGCAGGGTCACCTTCGGCTGCTTCGACCATCCGCTGTCCTCGCCTTTCAGGAAGTGGCCGAAGAAGCGCTTCTGGATCCTGAGGCCATAGTCCGTATAGAACTCGGTCCAGTGCTCGATGCCGTGCACCTCAAGCCACTTGTCTTTCGACGCCGCGCGCACGAAGCCCTCGAAATTGCCGCGCGGGTGCAGGCCCTGGCCACCCCAGTTGGCCGACGAGAGGAGCGGCACATTCACCTTCGACCAGTCCGGCATGCGCGAGCGCCAGTAATCGTCGCTCGCCAGCCGGTTGGCGTAGCAGTCGTCGGCGAAGTCGCGCCGGGCGGCGCCGAGCTCTTCCGCCCGCAGCGTATCGGGCCCGGACACCCAGTCGCCGTTCATGCGGCTGCGATAGCCCTTCGTGCCCTGGCCGTACTGCACGGGGATGACCTGCCTGGGAAACCAGGTGTCGGCGAAGGTGCAGTAGATGCCTCCGTGATGGCTCAGATCCCGGTAGTAGTCGGCCGCGCCCTCCCAGACGCAGATCGCCGCCAGGTGCGGCGGCTGCAGCGCGGCCGCCTGCCACTGGTTCATCGCGTAATAAGAGATGCCGTTCAGTCCGATCTTGCCGTTCGACCAGTGCTGCTTCGCCGCCCACTCGATGCAGTCGTAGAAATCCTGCGCCTCGCGCGGCGACCACAGATCGAGCAGCCCCGGCGAGCGGCCGGCGCCGCGCGAGTCCACGCGCACGACGGCGTAGCCATCCGGCACCCACTTCTCCGGATCCACGACTTCCCAGTTCTGGTACTTGTTGGTGGAGCTTGTGGGCACGTCGGGGTGCTCCTCGCACATGCGGCGCCACTGGGTAACGTAGAGGTCTTCGAAATGCAGCCATTTGCCGTAGGGGCCGTAGGTCAGGATGACCGGATACCTTCCGTCCTGGACCGGCCGGTAGACGTCGGCCCGCAGGACCAGGCCGTCGTCCATTGCAACTGGCGCATCCCAATCGATCCGCATGCCGTCGCGGATCTCGCTCACCTCCCGATATCCCATGCTGCTCCTCCTAAAACTCGTGACGGGTGACCAGTGACTAGAACCCCTCGCGACAGGCCGCTAAGACCCCAAAATCATCAACCACGGAATCACACGGAAAACGATCCGATCCGGGCACTGCGCCCCAATTGATAACATTTCCGTGTGTTTCCGTGGCTGCAGTGAATTCTTGAGATAGCTTCTAGTGACTGCGATGGACGGCCGCTCTGCGCGCTCACCGTTCACCCGAATCAGGCGACCTTGACCGGTTGGCCCGTCGCCGCCGATTTCACGATCGCCTCGAAGACGGCCACACCGTGAATAATCTGGTCGGCGGAAATCGGAAACGCCGCGTCGCCGCGAACGGCCGCCGCGAACGCCTCCATTATCACCTTGACCGGATTGATTCCCTTGTGGTCAACCGCCTCCGGCTGGCTTGAGGGCGGCTGCCCTGGTTTCTCGGGCGCCGGAGTGAAGCGAAACCCGTCCAGATTCCTCTCGGTCTCCGCGAGACCCCGTGTCCCATAGACCGCGACGCGATAATTGGCGGCAGCCGCAATCGAGCAGTTAAAGCTCGACGTCACGCCGTTCTTGTGCCTCAATGTAACGGTGGTCGTGTCGTCGACGAGCGGGGCTGCCCGCCGCGTGTTGATGCAATAGACCTCCGTGATCTCGCCGAAAAGATCGATGAATCCGTCGACGAGATGGACGCCTATCCCCGTCATCGCGCCGACTGGGGTTTCAGCCGGATTGACGCGCCACGACTCCTTCGGCACGAAGAGACCGGCGGGGGCCGTCGCCTCGGCCGCGCCGAAACAAACGGTCCCCACGCGTCCGTCCCGGACGCGGGCGCGGATCTCGCCGATGGAGGGATGGAACCGGCGCTGATAGTCGATGCCGAGCACGACGCCCGCCTTCTTCACCACATCGAGCGCGGATCTCGCGCTCGCGACATTCAGCGTAAAAGGCTTTTCCACGCACATGTGCTTTCCCGCCTGCGCCGCACGCTTGATGTGCTCCTCGTGCTGGCTGTGCGGCGTGGTGTAGACGACCGCGTCGATTTTCGGATCCCCAAGAATCGCGTCGAGATCGTCGCGCAGCTCGATCTTGCGCTCCTTGCAGAAATCTTCGGCCTTCGCGCGGGTGCGCGTGTTGCCGGCAACGAACGTGATCTGCTCGCTTTTACCCTGCACAGCATCGACGATCGTCCTTCCCCACCAGCCAAGCCCAACGATTGCGGCTCTTACCATGTTTCCTCCTCACGGTCGGTTCAGCGTTATCGCAGGCGCCAAACGCATCGCAGCAGCGGCGCCATCGTTCGATTGTTTACCTCATTAGCAATTCACTTCGTACGTCGGACTCTGGAGCGGCATTTGACGTACGGAAGGCGCCAGTATAGGGGTGTGCGCGATCGCGGCAAGACGCGGTCGCGGTCGTGCTAGCTGATCCCCGTCGCGGCGAAGACCGGCTTAGCAGCGTCCGACGCAAAGCGCATTGCGAGCGCGCCGGCCGCGTCCGGCGCCCCGGCCGCGGCAGCAGCATCGTAGGCCGTGATATTCTGGATCGCGTCGGGCAAAGGCGCCGCAAGCTTGACAGCGCAGCCCTGGTCAATCATGACCATGACCTCCGAGATCTGCGCGAGCCCCACCGCCGCCGTGGGATGGCCCGCAACGTATTCCATGATCGCCGCGCCAGTGTCCACCACCACGACCCTGCGGCCCAGCGGCTTGACGAGGCCCAGCTTCTCGAGAAGTTTTGCCGCATAGAGACCACTCGAAGCCCGGTTGTAGACCACCGCCGACGCCCCCAGCATCACCTTCTTAAACGCGTCGGTGTTGGACAAGTCGGGTTTGGTCGCGCTTGTGTGCACCACGACTCCCATCCGGGAGCGCCCGACAAAGCCGCGGCTGTCCGGCGCGATCTTGCCGTGCGCGGCGAACTCGTCCATCGCCGCCGGCGTCGCGACCAGCACATCCGCGCTCTCGCCTGCCGCGACGCGTTTGCGGACCTCGGGCACCGGAGCGAACTCGACCGTGACGCGCGTTCCCGTCTCGCGCTCGAACTCCTGCGCGATCTTTGCCACGCCGCGCTTGACGGCACCGGCGCTCAGCACCTTCAACGTGCCATCAGAGGATTTGTCGTTTGAAGCCATCTCCGTTTTCAATATCCCTAAGATGTGAATGGTGAATCGATCATGGCGCTGTCGAAAGGTGGTTCAGGGCGAAGTGTCCACTCGCCAAAAGGAGAATAGAAAAACAACATTAGCCGCAGATGAACGCAGATAATAAAACTCAAGAAATCATCATCGTCCGGTTTCGTCGGCATCCATCGGCGGCCACAGTTTTGCTTTTGAGGCCGCCCCTACTTATCACTTACTATTCACCCTTCACGAGTTTTCGCAGTTGCTGGACGCAGAGTGCGCGCGACCGGCTGGTGGGAAATGGAGGGAGCGTCGCAAGGGTAGCAGACGCTCCCGGCCCGCACAATCGAGCGGCTTGGGCGAGACTGGTCGATATGCTATTCTGCACGCGCAAGCCATTGCCGCGCGAAGGGCTCCCGCCCCGCGCGCCATTCCAGGATTTCAAGGAGGAGTCACATGACCCAGGCGCAACGCATTCGCGGCGTGCTCGCTCCGGTCGTCACCCCGTTCAACAAGGACCTGAGCCCGGATCCCCAGCGCTTCATCGCGCAGTGCAAATGGATGCTTACGCAAAACTGTGGCCTCGCCGTCTTCGGCACCAACAGCGAGGCGAACTCGCTATCCGTTAACGAGCGCATCGCGCTGCTCGATGCCCTGCTTGCGGCCGATGTCGATCCCGCGCGCATGATGCCTGGAACCGGCTGTTGCGCACTCACGGACACCGTTCGGCTGACCGAGCATGCGGTAAAAGCGGGCTGCGCGGGCGTGCTGATGCTGCCGCCCTTTTACTACAAGGACGTTTCCGAGGATGGCCTCTACCGCAGTTTCTCGGAAGTGATCGAGCGGGTCGGAGATTCGCGCCTGAGGATCTATCTGTATCACATCCCCCCCGTCGCGGTCGTGGGCATCAAGCCGGGCCTGGTCGAGCGGCTCATGAAGCAGTATCCGACCGCAATCTCCGGCATGAAGGACAGCTCGGGCGACTGGAACAACACCAAGATGATGCTCGACGCCTTTGCCGAGTCCGGCTTCGACGTCTTCGCGGGCAGCGAGTCGTTTCTGCTCGCGAACATGAAGAACGGCGGCGCGGGCTGCATCTCGGCCACTGCCAACGTGAATCCTGCGGCAATCGACCAGCTCTACCGTGAGTGGCGCGGCGCGGATGCCGAAGCGCAGCAGCAGGCGCTCGACGTCGTGCGCAAGACCGTCGGGCAGTATGTGATGATCCCTTCACTCAAGGCGGTCGTCGCGCATTTCACCAATGATCCCGACTGGGCGAGCGTGCGCCCGCCGCTCACCGGACTCACCGCCGCGGAGGCGAAGAACGTGATCGACGGACTGAAGAAGCTCGATTTCGACATGCCAGGTATCGGCTCGCCATCCGCGCAAGCCGCTGCCTGACGCCCGGAGCGGAGGCGCAACTCGTGATTGGTGATCGATGGCCGGTAATTCAACAAGATTTGGGCTTTTAATGTTTTCGGGTCACAGGTCACGGCTCACGAATCACGGCCTCGCCGAAAGCGGAGACACGCGATGAGCAAACAACCGGCAAAAGCCACCGAGGCGCCGACATGCGCCCCGCCCGATTTCAACCCGCGCATGCCGCTGCTGCGGCTGCCGGTGCATGCGTGCGATACCCACGCGCACATCCTCGGGCCCAAGGACAAATACGGCTACGCGCCCGAGCGCGTCTACACGCCGCCCGACTGCCTGCTGCCGGACTACCTGCACATGCTCGACCGCCTCGGGGTCGAGCGCGCCGTGCTGGTTCAGCCCAGCGTCTACGGCACCGATAATACAGTCATGCTCGATGCGATGAGGACCGCAGGCAATCGTTTCCGCGGCGTCGCGGTGGTCGAGGAGGACATCCCGGACGACGAGCTAAAGAAGCTCGACGACGCCGGCGTGCGCGGCGTGCGCGTGAATATCGTCGACGTGAAAGACCGCAAGGCTGGCACGCTACCGATCGACGCGCTGCGCGAGCAGGCGCAACGCATAAAGCCGCTCGGCTGGCATATGGAGTTTCTGATGCACGTTGACGAGTTCCCGAACCTCGACGGCTCGTTCGCGGATTTTCCGGTCGACATCGTGCTCGGTCACCTGGGTTATATGAAGACCGAAAAGGGGCTCGAGGATCCCGGCTTCCAGGCGCTGCTCCGGCTCGCCAAATCGGGGCATTGCTGGGTGAAGCTGACCGGCCCGTACCGCATCTCGACCGAGCCGCTGCCGTATCCCGACGTGACGCCGTTTGCACATGCGCTACTTCAAGCCGCGCCGGACCAGATCCTGTGGGGCACCGACTGGCCGCACGTCATGTTGAAGGGCACGATGCCCAACGACGCTTCGCTCTGCGACCGGCTATCGGAGTGGATCCCGGACGCTAGCATGCGTTCGCGGGTGCTCGTGCGCAATCCGGCGCGGCTTTACCTGTTCTGAGAAAGCGAACCCCTAACCGCCGAGGATGCAGTGATAATGAATTGAACCGTGGAGATGGGGAGAGAGGCCAAGACAATATTGAACCGCCAAGGCGCCAAGAGAATCACGAGAGCACATTGACCGCCGATGAACGCGGATGACACCGGCAATGGGTAAGGAATGATTGGCGGAGCGCTGGGTTAGGTGAGCAACAGTCGCATCGTTTCCAACACGAAGCGCACCGCCCCGCTTACGGCGAGCGCGACACCCACGGACAGCGCGACGGAAAAGAACGCTTCCCGCCCGCCGATGGTCTTCAGCATCACAGCGAAGGTCGAGACGCACGGCACGTAAAAGGTGATGAACAGCAGGAACGTGAGGAGCTGGACCGGGTCGAGATAGCGATCGACGTCGAAGGTGCCGAGCGCCTGATAGACCATCAGGAGGGAGAGCTCCTTGCGCAAGACTCCGAACAGCACTGGCACCCCAAGCACCATCGGCAGCCCCAGCCACCAAGCGGTCACCGGCGTGAGCAGCGCGTTGATCGCGCGGTCCGCGCCGAAGTGATTGAGCAGCGCCAGCACGACGCTGCCTCCCACCAGGAGCGGCGTGACGATGGTGAGGATGTCCTGGGTGCGCAACCAGGTTTCTTTCAGCAGTGGGCGCCAGCGCGGGAACGCGTACGGCGGGATTTCCTGCACCTGCCCGGGCCCGCTTTCGGGATAGCGGCGCCGAAGGACCTGCCCCAAGATCGCGATCACGACCATCGCCAGCAGGAAAATTGCGAGCACGCCCGCAACACCGAGGTATTTCGCGCCCAGCGCGAGGATGATCGCAGAGCGTGCCGAACACGGCACGAATATCACGAGGAGCGATCCCAGCACGCGCTCGCGCCCGCGCGTGCTCGAGGCGATCGCCGACAGCGCCGGCACGTTGCACCCCAGCCCAAGCAGAAAAGGAAATGCGACGCCGCCGTGAAGGCCCAAGCGGTGGAAACCCCGGTCGACCGCGAAAGCGATGCGCGCCATGATGCCAACCTGCTCGAGCCCGATCAGCAGCAGCACGAGCGGAATCATGTACGGCACGACGATGCCCACCAGCCCTATCATGCCATCGGCAACCGCCCGCCCGATCACGCCCGCCATCGTTTGCGGCTGCCACGCGGAGATGAGTTCCACGAGCCGCGCCGAGGTCTGGGCATCGAGCCAAGCGCTCACGTCGAAAACGACGAACAGCACCGCGGCGAAAACGGCCACGCTCCCTGCAAGGCCCCACCGCGGGCTGAGGAAAAGCTCGTCGAGCCAGTAGCGCCAGTTGCGGCGCTCGCGCACTCCGCCCGGCCGCATGGCGGCCTCCGCGAGGATCGCCGCACGGTGGTGGCGGTCGGCGTGAAACTCCTCGCGCAGCGGGCGCCGCAGCGTGCGGTCCGCTGCGGCCCGCAAACGCAGGACCTCGGCGCACTGCTGCGGAAAATGCTGTCGCATTTCATCGAGGAAGTAGCGATCGCCCTCCGCGACCCGCGCGACCAGAAAGTGCATCGGCACACGGAAGGCGCCCCGGATCTCAGGGGCGCGCAACGCCACCGCGAACGGGCGCAGGCCCTCGCCGATGTGCGGACTTGGCGACGCGGGCAGTGGACACACCCCGCGCCGCACTGCCTCTACGGCCGCAGCAAACAGCTCCGCGATGCCATGCCCCATTACCGCGACCGTGGGCACGACCGGCACACCGAGGCGACGGCCAAGCACCTTGCTGCCGATATGCAGTCCTTTGTCACGCGCCTCGTCTATCTTGTTGAGCGCGACGACGAGGGGGCGACCGAGCTGCAGCAGCTCGAGGGTTAGTTCAAGGTGGCGCTCAAGCGCCGTGGCGTCAACCACCTGCACGATGACGTCCGGCGGCGGGAATGGGGCCGGTGGGCCCTGCGGTTCGTGCGCGGACACCGGAGGCTGTTCATCACCCCAGAGGAGGTACTTGAGCGCGGCCTGGTCCCCGGGTTCCGGATCGCGCAACGATCGCAGACTCGGCAGGTCGATCACCCGTGCCTCGTCGAGCCCGATCTCCACCGCACATTCGTCGTAGGCCTGCCGCGTGCCCGTCAACGCGCCGGTGCGTACCGAGGTGCTCGCCACCGCGCGGAAGAACGTGCTCTTGCCACAACCGGGCAGCCCCACGAGCGCAATCCGCAGCCGGCGCTCACCGCGAAAAAGCGGATGGCGCAGCGGGACCGCCGTGGTCGTAACAGGTCGCCTCATCGAATCGTGCGCCCGCTAGGACGGGCTAACGCCATCCTAGCGTCTAACCCCGCGTGTCCTGGTGATCCAGATCAACTTTCGGCGGCGCGCGATGCCCCGCGCTGCCGTGAATGCGCCGTTTCGCCCGACCGGGAAGCTAGCGCTCGCGCGTGTCAGTAGCGCAGCGGGGCAATCGGGGTCCGGGGTAATCGGGGTCGGAGTAACTTTTCTTAGGCCGGAAGGGAAAAGTTACACTGCTCACCCCATTTACCCTCGTATCAGGACTTCCTGCGGCGGGGAGTACCGGACACCGCTTCGCCCCAGCGGGCGAGGAACGTAGTGATGAACGCGTGCTCCCCCACCGGTTCGACAGCCAGTGGAGCCAGCGCGAGTGCGACGGACAGCGCGACATGGTAGCCCTCGGACCGCGACGCGGCGGCGCGCTGATACGCAGGATGCGCGCGATTGATGAAGACCGTGGATTCCACGAGACGGCCGGGCTCCGGATCGTCGGGCCGCTCCTCGAACTGGACTGCCAGCCCCAGCCTGATCGGCCTTCTCCGCCGCCGCGAATCCGGCAATGCCACGCCGCCGTCCGTAGAATCCTTGCCAGACGGCGGTGACGGAGACTCTTGTCCTTCCGGGACGTCGGATGACTCAGGCGCGGTGGTAGTTTCTCCCGTTTCCGCGCCCGCATGCGCCGCCCCGGGAAGCGGCATCGGGCTGAATCCAGGCTCGCCTCCGAGGCCCGCCGCCGGCGCCAAAGGCAGGCGCTTCTGCCCGCCCGGCCGGTGCTCCACCAGCGAGGCCAGCAGCGGGAAACCTTCGGTCAATTCAAGCAACACCCGCTCCAGATCGCGCTCCAGCGTGCGCATTGCGCGCGGCCGGGCCGTCTCGGATGGACCGGGAGCGTCTCCCCATTGAGCGAGCTGACGCACGACGACTTCCTGGATCGCCTTGCGTGCGGCGAGATAAATGGCGCCGCGCTGGCCGGTCCTGATGAAATCACCTTTATTGAGCGTGAGCGAAGTCGCCAGCACCGGGGCCTCGATCACGCCGCCGATCCGGTCCGGCATGCTCGGCGAAACGCCGAGCCAGTCCCAGCCGCGCTTGATGATTTTCCCGTAAGTGCTGACGGCGATGCCGCGCTGGTCTTCCGGCAGCGAAGCGGTTTCGCGGAACAGATAGCCGGCAACGGATGGCTTCCGTTTCCGGCCGGTATGAATGGCTAGCGGCGCCGTTTCCGGCGCGCGGCTGGATTGTTTTGCACGCGGTTCGCCATTGACTTCGAAGCTCGCGCCCCGAGGATAGAGAGGCGTGAGTATCGAATCACAGGCGGGATCGAGCAACGGCTGATAGTGTCGCCGGATCGCGGACTCGATGAAGCCGCCATCGGTAAGCGGTGAAAGCGGGTCCGCCAGATGAAGCCGGACCGCCGTTCCCTGCTGCGCAACCATCCCCGGCGGAGGCGTCCATTTCCATGGTGCCCGATGGCGCGAGGCGAGATGCCACTGCGTCGCCACATGACTCTTGCCGCGTCGCGATTCGGTGACCACATCCTTGCAGACGAGCAGCGCCAGCTTGATCTCCACGCCGGCAAAGCCGATGCCCTGCCCCCGGGTCTTGGTGCTCGCGGCCAGATCGTGATACCGGCGCAAATCCCGCCGCGGCATGCCCGAGCCGTTGTCCGAAATCGTCAGGCTGGCATCCGCGGAACTCGCGGTGATTCGAATCAGATCAGCGCCAGAGTCCAGCGAATTGGCAATGACTTCCGTAAGGATGGTCTCCTCCACCGCCCCCGGGTACGCATCCCGCAGGTCTTCGAGAAGATGCAGCAGGTCAACCCGGGTTTCAGCCACAGCGAACTTGCTCTAGTGGAAGGCGTGAATCGTGATTCGTGAGTGGTGAGTCGTGAGCCGATGTGTCTGGGGCTTGATCTCGTTAATCGGCCTGATCACTCGATCAGGCCGATTTGAGCAAGCCGATTTCTCGCATATACTTCAGCACCCCCGGATGGATCAGGTCGCGGCTTGGCGCGGCGGCCAGCGTGTTCTCGAGCGTGGATTCCTTCGCCTGGTCGAGCTTTTTGCTCAACGCAGCCTGTCCCTTGTGCAGCGCCTTCGCCAGGCGGTAGGCAACCTCGTCGGGCAGTGAAGCGCGGCACAGTACGAACGGCCACGAGCCGACCGAATTAACGGCGCCTTCCTGTCCCGGATAGCTGCCTGTGGGCATGGTGGTCTGCTTGAGAAACGAGTGCTTGGCCTGAATGCGCTTTATTTCGTCGGCGCTCGGAGCCACGAAGCGCCCGCCGGCCGGCCCTTTCGCGATCGCCATGAATGGCGGCCAGCCCACGCCACCGCCCCACATCGCCGCGGCGCGTCCGTCGAGCACCATCGGCGGGCCGTCTCCGGCCTTCTCGAGCAGGTGCGCTTCGAAGTCCTTCTTCATGTCGAGCCCCAGGCCGTCCATCACGTAGCGCGCCAGCACGATGAAGCCGGAGCTCGACGCGCCCCACGCGATCGATTTGCCTTTGAGATCCGAGATGCTGCGATCGGGACTGTCGGCGCGCACCATGAACATCCCGGCCTGCGAATAGGTGGCGTTGATGATGCGGATGTTCGAGGCCTTGGGCCGGCCCAGTCCGTTGATCGCCTCGTAGGTTACCTCGCCGGTGACGAGACCAAGATCGATCTTGTCCTGATCGAGAGACACCACGTTCTCGTTGCTGCCCTTGGTGTTGATCGGCTCGATGGCGAGCGTCGCGTCCGTCTCGTTCAAGACCTCCGCGTAGGGCCAGCCATAGGCGGGGAACCCGCCCCCAGGTGTCGCGGTTCCAAGTACGATTTTCGTTTTTTCCTGCTGAGCCATTAATCACCTCTCCTCGTGAATCGTAAATCGTGAAACGTGAATCGTAACACCCGTTTGAGATCCAAGAATTAGCCGCCGATAGACGCCGATGAACGCCGTTTTATTTATATAAGAACCGTTTCGCCTTCCGACTTCTGCCTTCTGACTTGGCGTAGTCCCCGTCACTCGTCAGTCGTCACTGCGTGGGGCCGCGAAGCTCCACGCCATTGGCGTCTTCCCAGTAGCGCGCGATCTCCGTCTGATCGAGGCTCGCGCCCAGCTTCTCCGCCGCCGCCGTCCACAGCTCCGACACGCGCTCGCCGAGCGGCGCAAAGGCGCCGATCGCGCGCGCCGTGTCGACCGCGATCTTCACGTCCTTGGCGATGAAGCCCATCGCCATCCCGGTGCCGAAGCGCCGCGTCAAGACGTGCGGCACCACTTTCTTCTCCAGCGGGTGGTTACGCCCGGCGCACATGGGTATCAGCGCGTCGGCCATGAGCTTCGCGTCGAGACCGAAGCGTTTGCCTACCGCCATGGCTTCAATGACGTTGATGAGCGCGCAGGCGTTGACGTAGTTGGCGAGCGCCTTCATGGCGTGCGCCGAACCTACCGCGCCGCAGTGGATGATGCTCCGCCCCATCGCCTTGAGCACAGGCTCAAGGCGTTTCACCAGCGCAGCCTCGCCGCCCACCATGATGTCGAGCGTGGCGTCCTTCGCGAACACGACGCCGCCCATCACCGGCGCGTCGACTACGCCAATTCTGCGCGGCTCGAGCGCTTCCGCGAGCGAGCGCGTACCCGTTGGGTTGCAGGTGCTCATGTCCAACACGACGGCCCCTTTGGCGAGACCCGCCGCGACGCAGTTCTCCGATCCCTCGCCGAGAATGACCTCGCGCACAACCTTGTCGTCGGGAAGCATCGTGATCACTGCGTCCGCCCCGTGCGCGACGTCCACCAGCGACGCGGCGCTGTTGCCGCCATGCTGCGCGACGAACGCCTGCATCGTCTCGGGACGGGCGTCGAACACCGTGACATCGAACCCCGCCTTCACCAGGTGCCCGGCCATGGGGTTGCCCATGTTCCCAACACCCACAAAACCGATCTTTCTGATTGCGCTCATTGGAAATGACCTCGGTCTCGAATTCCTCAAGACTAAATGGTGATGAAAGGTGGTGATGAATGATGGTGATGATTAGTGGTGATGAAAATCGCGACTAACACCTGCGTTAACCTACGCAACGCTATTTCATCACCATCTCTCGTCACCAGTTGTCATCACCAGTACTCATCACCAGTTGGCTGTCACCAGACGGCGCCACGGGCCGTAATCGGCCACAGCGCCTCCACACGGCCCTTGCGCACGCAGACGTACTGGTCGTAAAGGTTCACGGTGGGATCGCAGTGCCCGGGAATAAGCTTGAGCTTGTCGCCCACCGCGATCCGCACGCCCGGCTGCAGACCGAGCACGCCATGCTCGTCGGACATCTTCAGATACTCAGCGCCCTCGAGGTCTGCCACTCGCGGCATTCCGGAATCTACGCTGGAGGCTTTGAGCCCGGCGTCTACGACCGCACGATCCGGCATGGTGCGGCTCATGATGGTGGTCCAGACAAACAGGCTGTGCTCGAAGCGAGGGATGCCGCTCTCCGTCCAGTCGTTACGCCCATAGTCCACGTCCATGAAGATGTACGAGCCGGGCTGGATCTCGTCATAGACGCCACTCAATGTCTCGAACAGATACGTGCCAGTGCCGGCGCCCGTCACGCGCTCGCACTTGATGCCTGCCCGCTCGATGGCCGCGACCGACGCCTTGACGCGCGCCACCGCTTGCTCGATCGCCGCACGCCGCTCCTCCACCTTGCGCAGGTGCTGCGCCGCCCCCTGGTAGGCCTGGAGTCCCGCAAAGCGCAGGTTGCCGGAAGACGCGATGCGCTTGGCGAGGACAGCAGCCGGCTCGCCCGGCTCGACGCCACACCGGTTCGCCCCGACGTTGACCTCTACCAGCACGTCGAGACGGACACCCGCTTCGCGTGCTGCAGTGTCGAGCGCCGCGACATTCGATGCATCGTCCGCGCACGCGGCGACGTGCGCCCGCCCGGCGAGCGCAGCAAGGCGCTTGAGCTTCAGTGCGCCGACTACCTCGTTGGCCACGAGCACGTCGGGCACGCCGCCTTCGACCATTGCCTCGGCCTCGCTCACTTTCTGGCAGCACACGCCGACCGCGCCGCGGGCCAGCTGTGCAAGCGCGATTTCCGGGCACTTGTGGCTCTTGGCATGCGGCCGGACCCTGATCTTCTTGCCGGCCAGCGAACCATCGAGCAGGTCCAGATTACGCTCGAACGCGTCGAGATCCAGGATCAACGACGGGGTGTCCACTTCCTCGAGTGGCATCCCGACTTCAGCGGGACGATACGGGCTCATCTCACGACCTGATGGGAAATGGTGATGAGAATTCGTGATGAAAGATGGTGATGGGAAATGGTGATGAACAGCGCCGTAAAAACCGCTTTATGATCTAGCTTCACCCATCACCAGTAGTCATCACCAGTACGCATCACCAGCAACTCATCACTTTTTCCCAGGCCCGAAGCCTGGATCATAGTGGCCGCCCAGCGCTTTGCCGTCGGCGGGAATGCCGA
The DNA here is from genome assembly GCA_029863175.1 of Betaproteobacteria bacterium. The sequence goes on from JAOTVX010000013.1 coordinate 33,538, forward strand.
TGATGCCGTGCGAGAGATCTTTCACCGCGAAGAAGATGACGTCCTCCTCCGGCGTCGCGATCGTGTAATGCACGATGTTTGCCGGGAAGTAGAGCAGCGTTCCCGACCCGCACAGCTGCTCGGGCCCGTCGCCAACCTTGACCCGCAGCGTGCCCTTGACGATGTAGTTCCACTGCTCGTTGGGGTGATGGTGGGGCCGGGAGCCGGTACCGCGCTCTTTCGTCACCAGCGCGCACTGCATACGCTCGCCCTCGACGACCGGTCCATGCCCGGTCGAATAGCCGGTCCCAGCCTCGATGCCGGCCATCTGCATGAGGGGAAAGATGTACTGACCGTCGCCGCCTTTCGCCGCGCCTTCGGTCTTGGTCTGTTTTCGGGATGTTTCGGTCGTGCTCATGGAGTATCCTTGTGGTCGTGGTGTTCGCGAAGCATAGTGAGCGGCTCCCCACACGTCAAATTGAGGGCAGGAATATGACGGACTGGAAGAAGAAACTCGGGTTTATCGTTCCCTCCTGGAACACGGTGATGGAGTACGAGTGCCAGCGCCTGGCACCCGAGGGCGTCTCGGTCCACTTCACCCGGATCGCCCACACCAATGACGAGGAAGAGACCCTCCTTCACATGATTCACGAGGTTCCCGCGCTGGCCGGTCTTCTCGCACACGCCAGTCTTGATGCCATCTGCTTTGGCTGCACGGGTGGCAGCTTCGTTCGGCCCAACATGGATCGCGAAATCACGGACCTGATTCAAGAAAAGACCGGGATACCCGCCACCACAACTGCAACCGCCCTCGTCGAAGCCATGCGCGAAATGAATGTGTCGCGCGTTGCCATCGCTTCCCCCTACCCGCGATGGCTGAACGAGCGGCTGGTCTCTTTTCTAGCCACCAAGGGAATCGAGGTCGTCGGGGAAAAAGGGCTCGACACCGAGTGCCCGGCGTTTCTCCCGCCCGAACGGTCCAAAGCGCTCGCGCGCGAGGTGGACTGTCCGGACGCAGATGGCATCTTCATTAGTTGCACGAATTTCCGCGCTCTGGAAGGTGTCGAAGAACTCGAGGCGGAGCTTGGGAAACCCGTCCTGACCAGCAACACCACGACCATGTGGCATACGCTCCGCACGGCCGGATTCGATGGGCTGGCTGTCCATGGCGGAAGCCTGATGCGCGAGCACCTGGCGGTCTCCCGGGGTAAGCACGCTGAGCTGAGCCGGGCGCGCGTTCTTCAACAGAAAGCGGGTTAAGATTGCGCAACATAGCCAAAAACATTAGCCGCAGATAAACGCAGATAAACGCGGATGGAAATCGAGAAATGAGAGCGGCGTGGACGCTAAACAGAAAAGGGCGGCTAAGCCGCCCTTTTTCTTTACCGCGCCCGCCCCTAGTCAAAATCGCACGTCGTCAAAAGTTATCTGAAGAACGACACAGCCACGGAAGCACACGGAAATTGTTGTTCCGCTACAGCGCACTTTCCGGTTCAGCGCTTCGTCCGTGTAATTCCGTGTGATTCCGTGGTTAATAATCTTCCGGTCTTACGGGTTTCCTGCGAGCGGTTCTGGTCACCGGTCACGGTTCACAGGTCACGGCCTTTTATTCCGAGGCATCAGGGACCAACCCCGCCTGCTCGATGCCATAAGCGCAGCACGCCTCGTCCTCCTCGCCGGTGCCGCCGCTGCCGCCGGCGGCTCCGAGAATTTCGCCCTGAGCGTTCTTGATCAGCACAGCGCCGACCTGCGGCAGAAACTTGCCCCCTGCAGTCGCCGCCAACGTGACGAAGAAGTTGGGGTTGTTCTTCGCGCGCTTGGAGAGCGCTCGGCTCGAGGCCCCCATCGCCACCGACGCCCACGCCTTGCCGCGGGAGATGTCGAGGCGGAACATGCTGGCACCGTCCTGGCGCTGAGCGGAGACGATATTGCCGCTGTCGTCGAGCACGACGACACCGAGCGCGTTGTACTTCTTCTCCGCGGCTTTAGCGAAGGCCTTCTCGATAATGGTATTGGCTTGCTTGAGCGTAAGCTTGGGCATCAACTCCTCCTTTGGGTTCGTCTGGGGATAATCGGACGCCGCGCCTGGCGCTTAGCCACACAGCGGCGGCGCGGGAGTGTCGCGCACTATACAAAGCACGCTCGGGCGCTGTCAATGGAGCGCCCTCGCCGCCGCATAACTGGTGATGGGTACTGGTGATGGATATTGGTGATGATGAATGGTGATGGGTAAAACCGTAATGCAATCCGATTTTCAGACGCTCTTTATCACCATTGTTCATCACTATCCCTCATCACCATTTTTCATCACCAGTTGGCATCCGAGAGCGGCTAGAGTGGCGTCCTGACGACTTGTCCACTGGACTGAACGAACCAGCGCTCGCTCGTCAGAGACTTCCCGGCAAGCCGCGCGTTCATCCAGTCGGCGATCAGCACCGCGGGCGTCGGCCCGAGATTGGTTGAGGGCACGTTGCCGACGGAGTGGCGGCAGTCCTGGTAGACGACGAGCTGCTTCGGGCCTTCGAGCGATGCAATGAGTCGTTCCGTGTGCGCCATCGGCGCGAGCTCGTCCGCCTCGCCCGCGACGCACAGATACGGCGCGCGGATCTTCTGTGCATGCCCTTCCCAGGTCAGCGTCTTGCAGAACTCATCGAAAGTGTCCTCATCGGTGAAGCCCGACATGTACATAAAGCGCCGCTTGAACGTCGGGCAGGCCTCCTCGAAGATCGTGTGCATGCCGGGCTCAAGACAGGTGGCCATCACTGCGCATGCCTTGAAGCGCGGCTCGGTCGCCGCGACGATGGTGCCGAAGAACGAGCCCATGCTCTGGCCAACAACGCCGATGCGCTCCGGGTCGACTTCGGGCCGCGCACGCAGCCATTCCATAACGGCGTGGCCCGCCTCGATCCAGTTCGGCATGCTGACGTGGATCCCGTTCACCGCGCTCTCGTACTGGCCCGGTCCTTCGAGCGTCAGCACCGCGATGCCGCGCTGGAGCCAACGATCGCCGTACATCGCCACGCCGGTCTCCTTGAAGCCGTCCATCCCCGGGATCGCCCAGACCGCCGGCAGGCGTCCCCCGCTGTAGCCCGGCGGGAGGTGAAACCAGCCGGGCAGCGCTTTGCCCTGGAATGGCACCCAGGCCGCCTCCACCTTATGGTCGGCCAACTCGCCGTAGCGCGTGTAACAGGCGCGCTTGCGCTCGTTCAGCATCAGATTCATCTCGTTGTTCTCGTCGTGCGGCCATTGCGATGCCGCGTAGTGAATCGCCGCCATGAAATAATTCTGGCGCGCAGTCACGAGATTTCCATCCCCTTCGGCAGCCTTCGCCTTCGCTTCACGCCGGCGCCCGGCCGATTCGAACGCCGAGCCAATGTCGGCGTACTTCTTTACTTTCTCGCGAATCGCAGCAAAATCGCCATTCGCCTCGGGCCCGCACGGCGCGTTGTAGCTGATCGAGCGCGGCTGGTCCCAGTCGACACCATTCGCCCGGATGACGTTGTCGATCAGCCAGCGCTGCTCCACCCAGCGGCGGGTCCTCACCGGGCCGTGAGCCTTTTTGGTCGCGTTCACGCTTTCACTCCTTCGTTGTGTGGGGGCCGGGATCAATATCTAGCAAATCGTAAATCGCGATTCGGGTCGCGTTTAGATCCCAAGGATTAGCCGAAGATAGATGCAAATAAACGCGGATAGAAACATTCAAGCGAAGCATGATTCCATGCATATCTCTGCGGATGCCGCCGAAAATCCGGTTGCGCTGCAAAGCCTCAATCCGTGTCTGCTGCATGATGACCTCCCGAATCTATCGTGACGCCAGTGCTACGCTCATCCTAACCGCAGTTTCAACTCACGCGTCTGCGTGCTCCTGCCGGATCGAACGGATTCGTTTTATCTCGAGATAGAGGGCACTCGCGATCGACAGCAGCGTGAGCGCGAACAGTACCATCGAGATGGGGCTGCCCAGGATGTAAACAAGGAGCGGCCCCTTGGCCAGGACCGCCGCTTGGCGGAAGCCGGTCTCGGCGATAGGGCCGAGGATCAGGCCCAGCACCATCGGCGCCGGTGCGAAACCCCCTTTGCGCATGAGGTAACCGATGCCGCCGAAGGCGAGCATGGTGTAAACATCGAACAAGTTATTGCCGAGGGAGTAGGAGCCGACGATCGACAGCATGACGACGCCCGGAATCAGGCTGCTGTTGGGCAAGCGCGTGACGTGATTCATATAGCGGCCCACCGTCATGCCAATGACGCCCATCAACAGATTTGCCAGCAGGAATCCCATGATCACCGTGTAGGTGACGTGCGCGTGCTCGGTGAAGAGCGTGCGGCCCGGGAGCAAGCCGTGAATGATGAGGGCGCCGAGAAGCACGGCTGCGGTCGCGCTGCCGGGAATGCCGAGCGTCAGCAGCGGTATGAGAGCGCTGCCGGTCGTGGCGTTGTTGGCGGTCTCGGAAGCGGCGATGCCCAAGATCGAGCCCTTGCCGAATTCGCTGTCCTTGCTCGCGAACCGCTTGGCCTCGTTATAGGCGACCCAGGAACCGATATCCCCGCCAGCGCCGGGCAGGATGCCGACGATGATGCCGATGATGGAGGATCGGCCGACCGTCATGCGGATGCGGCGAAACTCGTCCCACGTCGGCAGGTATCGCCAAGCGCCTTTGATGACATCGGTCAGCTGGATAGATCGGTGCGCCTCTTCGCACATGAGCAGCGCCTGCGAGAGGGAGAACAGTCCTATCACGGCCGGCACGAAGCCGATGCCGCCATGCACCTCGGTGGAGCCGAAGGCGTACCGCGGGATGCCTGAATCGAGATCCAGTCCCACCGTGCTCAGGAAAAGGCCCACCGCGCCGGCGATCAGCCCCTTGACCATGTTCCCGCTCGCCAGGGTTCCGATGACGGTGAGACCGAACACGGCCAGCATGAAATACTCAGCCGGGCCGAATTTAAGCGACAGATAAGACAGGGGTGGCGCGATCAGAAGCAGCGCCAGCGCGCTCGCGACGCCCCCCGTAACCGACGCGAAGGTCGAGATCCGTATCGCCTTGTTGAACTCGCCCTTGCGCGTAAGCGCAAAGCCGTCAATGGCGGTGGCCGCCGAGGCGGAAGTGCCCGGCGTGTGCAGCAGAATGGCAGAAAAGGAACCGCCATAGATGGCCGACGTGTACAGGCTCATCAGCATGAGCAGCGCCGGCGTTACGTCCATTTTGAACGTCACCGGCAGCAGCAGCGCCACGCCGAGATTTGCGGTCAACCCGGGCAGCGACCCGATGCACAATCCACCGACAACGCCGACCAGCATCGCCAACAGATTGCCCGGCGTCAGCACGTCAGCGATGATGGCGAGCGCTTCCATGATGGCTCAGAAGCTGAGAAGCTGGGAGGTGGTGAGCGGCACGTTGAGGAAGGCGACGAACAGTACGTAAATGAAGAGGAAAAGGCTCAGACAGGCGAGCCCGTAAGAAATTCGGTATTTGACTTGGAGCAGCGGCATGAGGCAAAGCGCCAGCGCCGCCATTGCCGGGAAGAAGCCGATAAAGTGCATTGCAATCACGGCCAGCACGACCAGAACGAAGACCGCAATCGGGCGGATGATCGCCGCGAGCGAGCGCGTTCCCTCGCCGTCGCCGATCGGCGCCACCGCTGAAATGAAACTGCGCGCGATCATGATGGCGGAGAGGAGAGCGATCGCGACCAGCGTAACGCGCGGGAACTGGCGCGCATCGGCCGGAAACTCCGCAGCCAGCTCCCACAGGAGAAAGGCCGCGACGATGATCGCGGCCCCAACTATACGATTGACCCAAAGCACGGGGAGGTCCGGATGATGCCGCTTTGCGCCAGCAGGTCGCGCGATGGGCGCGCGGGACCGGCTGGCGCACCGGCCGTTGCGCGCCGTACCGGCTACCAGCCCATCAGTTTCTTGATTTTCTGCTCGGTCTCTTTCAAGAACTTCCGATAGGCCTCGCCCTTGGTGATCTCAGGAGCCAGGCTCAGTTTTTCGGCCTTCGCCCGATGCTCTTTGGAGCTGATCGTCCGCTCCAGGGCGGTGAGCAGCTTGTTCTTAATATTCTCCGGCAGCCCGGCAGGGCCAGCGATGCCGCGCGACACCGACCACTCTTGGTTGTAGCCCTGCTCCTTGAAGGTTGGCACACCGGGCAGGAACTTGGACCTGTTTGGCGCCATTACGCCAAGCACGCGCAGATTGCCCTCTTTGAGTTCGTTCGCAACCTCGCTGACATTGCCACCCACTACATCGACATGGCCGCCGAGCACCTGCGCCTTGGATTTGGCCGTACTCTTGTTGTGCACCACCTTGAACTTGGTGCCGGTCGCGTCCTGCATGGCCAGGATTGCAAGGTGGTCGTCGTTGCCAAACCCATGGGCCGTTATGCTGATGGTTTCGGGGTTCTTCTTCGCGGCATTGATAAGGTCTTTTACGTTCTTGAAGGGACTGTCTGATTTCACCGCCCAGATACAATAGTCGGTGACGTGATTCATCAGCGTCGTGAAGCTCTCCAAGCTCTCCTTGCGGCCGATTTTGGGATTGAGGTAACCGGCATACATGTTCGGAATGTTGATATAGCCGATCGTGTAGCCGTCGGGCTTGGCGGCCGCGATGGAACCCCAGCCGTTCCAGCCGCCACCGCCGGTGATGTTCTGTACGGTCACCGATTGGCCGAGCGTCTTCTCCAGGTCCTTGGCCAGCAGGCGAGCGGTCACATCCGTGCCGCCGCCCGCGCCGTAGGCGACGATCAGCGTCAGCCCCTTTTCCGGAAATTCGGCGTTGGCCGCTGGCACCAGCAGCAGGGACACAGTAATCGCGGCTGCGCCGGCCAACGTTTTCAACAATCTAGGAAAAGCCATGTTTGCCTCCTTTTGCAATTGAGCACTTATTTTGAATGGAAGGGTAACAGGACGGGAAAGGACAGAAAATCCGATGCTGGACAAAGAACAGGAAAACGCAGCGCACAGGAGAGCTCCCCGAATCGCGAACCAATGCGTGCCTGTGGTACTACCACTCCCAGGCGATATGCCGATCGAATACCCGGGAATACCTGCAAGAATACCTGGGGTCAGACCCCCGGGGAGAGGCGGTAAGTTTAGCCGGTTGGCCTGAGCAGGTCGAGCATTTCAGCTGACGGCAAAGTTACTCTGCTGCTCCGGCGTCGCGCCACCGATCAACTGCTGCCCCGTGTTTATCAGCGTTTATCTGCGGTTAATGATGTCTTTTGTCAGCCGCGCCAGTTGTCCGCCGCGCCGTGCTTCCTGACCGCCGCTTCGAGCCGCTCGGTGGAGCGCACTGCCGCGTAACGAACGGGTCGGCCTTTCGTCACGGTGAACCGGTAATTCCTGCCACGGGGAACGTGGAGGACGTCGCCTGCACCCGCGCGTCGCTTCTCCCTGCCAATATGAGCCTGGAGCCCGCCACGAATCACATAAAGGAACATTTCGTGCGGGGCGCGCTTCGCCTCCTGCACGTGCAGCGGAGGGGACTCAACGAAACCGAACGCGATGTTGGTGCCCTCGACCCAGCGCTCGCAGTGCCCCGAGGCAGCCGGTGCCTCGAGCGACTCGATCATCGGGTAGTAGCAGTTGCCGAGGCCCTCGATAATCGCCCGGGACTTCTCCGGCTCTTTTTTCCTGCCGGGATATCGGCCTTCCGTCACCGCGCGCTGGACTTCGCGGGCCGAGAGCGCCTGGTCCGGCAGCGCTTCGTCAGCGGCCGCCCCGATCATCGTCCACGTGCGGTCCTTGATATAGAGATAGTGCAGATCGCCGTCCTCAGTCGCCTTGAAGCCGTGGCGGGCGTATGGCGGAAAATGCACGAACGTTCCGGGCTGAACAATCCGGCGATCCTTGCCGACGATACAGTCGACTTTGCCGCGCAGGGGGAACGCCATCAACTCGTTGGGGTGATAGTGGAGCTCCGCCCCGGTTCCGGCGCGCTTCTTGACCATCCGGAAATACATGAATTCGCCCTCGATCACCGGACCCACAGCGGTCGACAGGTGCGGATTGAAACGGTGGGTTTTCATCTTCTCGAAACGATAGAACGGCATGAGTTCTCCCTCCCGAACGCACGATCTGCCGGTGCGGACGATCGTCCACGGTCGCGCCCGTGTATTCGCACGCAGTGTTGGGGGCCCCAAGTTTATTGGATACACTTGCGATTGGGTAGCGCATCGCAGTCCAAATAGTGACGTCTCTTCCATGAGTGAACTCCACTTCCTTTCCATTGCCGAGGCCGCGCGCCTCATCAAATCGCGCAAGCTCTCACCGGTCGAACTTGCGCAGGCGCACTTCGATCGCATCGGCAAGCTGGACGGCCAACTGAGCGCGTTCATTACCCTGACCGCCGACCTCGCGCTGAAGCAGGCGCGGCAGTCGGAGCGCGAGATCATGAAACGCAAGTATCGAGGCCCGCTCCACGGCATTCCGATCGGACTGAAAGACATCTACAACACAAAAGGCATCCTGACCTCGGGGCATTCCCGGGTCTGCATCGACAATATTCCGGACCGCGATGCGGCGACCGTGACGAAGCTCTACGAAGCCGGCGCCGTGCTGCTCGGCAAGCTCGCGACGCACGAATTCGCGCACGGCGGGCCTTCGTTCGACCTGCCGTGGCCACCGGCGCGCAATCCCTGGAACCTCGAGCACTTTACGGGCGGTTCGTCGAGCGGTTCCGGCGCGGCGCTCGCAACCGGGCTCGTGATGGGCGCAATGGGTTCGGACACCGGCGGCTCGATCCGCGGTCCGGCTTCCCATTGCGGCATCGTGGGGCTCATGCCGACCTACGGACTCGTAAGCCGCGCGGGCGTCATTCCTAACTCGTACACCTTCGACCACTGCGGGCCCATGACGCGGACCGTAGAGGACTGCGGCCTCATGCTGCAGGCGCTCGTGGGCCACGACCCGGAAGACGCCGGCAGCGTCCCGGTCAAGGTTCCCAACTACAGCGCCGGGCTCAGGCGCGGAATCAAGGGACTCAAAGTCGGCGTCGTGCGCCACTACTGGGAAAAGGATCTTCCCGCGCACGAAGACGTATGTCACGCGATGGACGCAGCGATCGTCGTGCTGAGGAAGCTCGGCGCCAAGGTGGAGGACTGCCACACGCGCCCGATGCAGGACGCGCTCGACGTCAAGGTGATCATCGCCGAGACCGAGATCTTCTCCATCCACTACCAGGATCTCGTGAAGCGCGGGGGCGATTTTGGCCGGGATATCCTTGGGCGCATGCTGCCGGCTTGCCTGTTCCAGGCCGCGGACTACGTCGCCGCCTCACGCGAGCACCGGCGCATGATCCTCGAAGGCCGGCGTCTCTACGACCAGTACGATGTGCTCCTTACCGCCGGACTCGGTCCCGCGCCGCGGCTCGACGCTTACCGGACGCCCAATTTCTGGCAGCGTTCCAATATCTTCACGCCCTCTAATGTGACGGCAGGACCGGCGCTCGAGCTCTGCAACGGTTTCAGCAAAAACGGATTGCCGCTCGGCATGCAGGTGATCGGCCGCCCGTTCGATGAGGCAACCGTGTTGCGCGTGGGGCACGCCTACCAGCAAGCTACCGACTGGCACCTGCGGCGCCCGCAGCTCACGCCCGGCACGCCGCAACCGCCCGTTAACGCTGCCGCCAACGAGCCGAAACCCGCCGACATGGACTTGAAGGCCCGTGCGCTGATCCTCGATACGGCCACGCGGGCCGGGCTCAAGCTCAATGAGCGGCAGCAGGCGATCCTGCTGGAGACGGCGCCTTATGCGCTCGCGATGGCGGACCGGATCCGGAAGGATCGGGACCGGTTCGAGGAACCGGCGCTTGTCTTCCGATTCCCTAACTGGTGATGAATGAATACTGGTGATGAGTACTGGTGATAAGTGAGCCGATGAAGGCCGATGGTGTTCATCCCCATTTTTCATCACCATCATCTCATCACCATTATTCATCACTATCTGGCATTGCAAAAACCAAAGGCGAGTGCTTCAAGATGAGCGCAGATGAACCGTTGTGGGTCAAAGAGAAGGAGGGGCGGTCGTTCCGGCGCCTCGAAGTGACGACCATGCTGACCGGCGCGACGCTCGCGATCCCGCTGCATGTCCTGATGGGGCGGCAACCGGGACCGACGTTCGGGATCGTGACCAACACCCACGGCGATGAGTTCGCTGCGACGATCGCGATCCGGCAGTTCCTGGAGGGCCTCGACACCGCGAAGCTGAAGGGCCGCATCGTGGTTGTGTCGGTCGCAAACCCCATGGCGACCGCAGGCTTCGGGCGGCAAACGCCCGAGCAGCATGGCCGCACCGATCTCCACGAGGTGTATCCGGGCAACGCGCGCGGCAACGCGACGCAGATGATCGCCGCGACGATCACCGAGCATGTTCTGCATCATGTGGACGCGCTCATTGACTTCCACTCCGGTGGCAATGGCGGGCGGCTCCAGGCGCGGGTGGACTACAACACCAAGACACCCGACGATCTCAAGAAGAAGAATCTCGCGCTTGCCCGCGCATTCGGCGCGCCGTTCGTACACGAGAACGAGTTCGCCGGCGCCGCGGCACACTATCTGAATGGCCGCGGAATTCCCGCCGTCAATCCCGAAGTCGGCGGGGCCTATCTCGGCCCGCACAGCACGGACTACTACACGAAGATGATGGTCGAGGGCCTCGCCGGCATGACGCGCCACCTTGGCATGAGCGAAGGCGCCGCGACCCCCCCGAAGCAGCTTCATTTCGACCTCAAGGCGCGCCGCGAAATTCGGCCCAAGCAGAGCGGTTACCTCGTCTCCTGCTACGAGCGACCTGAAGACCTCTGCCAGCTCATCAAGGGCGGCACCAAGCTCGGCGAGGTCGTGGATCTCTACAGCTACAAGGTGCTGGAGGAGCTCATCGCGCCGTTCGACGGCTACCTCTTCTTCTCGCGCTACTCTGGCGTGGTGGGCGGCGGCACGCAGGCCTTCGCGCTTGCCGAGGCCGCGAAGTCGAGCTGGCTCGATTGAGCCGGGAACGGGCAACGGAAGATAGTGACGAAAAATGGTGATGGGAGATGGTGATGAACAGCATCGGCCATCGCTGGCTCACGCTTCGCGGGTAGTCATCACCAGTATTCATCACCATTATTCCATCACCAGTACTCATCACCATCTTCCAGCATGACGGACTTTCTGGGACTCGGAGCGATGGCAGTCCTCGCGTGTGCAATCGCGATGATCGCCGGCGGCACGGTAAAGGGCGTAGTGGGTATCGGTCTGCCGCTGGTGTCGCTGCCGGTAATGGCAACCTTCATCCCCATCCCCAAGGCGATCGCGCTGCTGCTGCTGCCTTCATTCGCGACCAGCGTGTGGCAAACCTTTCACGGCGGATTGTTCGTGCCTTCGGTCAAGCGTTTCTGGCCGCTCCTCCTGGGAATGGCGATCGGAACGCCGATCAGCGTCCGGATGCTCGCAACCTTCGACGTCAAGGTGCTGTACTTGATTCTAGGTACCGTCGTCGCGGTCTTTGCAGTATTGCTGCATCGGAGCCTGGTGTTGCCCGTCTCCCCGCGCGCCGAGCCCTGGGCGGCGCCAGCGGTTGGGGCCGCATCGGGACTCGTCGGTGGGCTGTCGATGCTGTTCGGCCCGGTCTATGCGATGTATCTCGCCGGGCTCGAGCTCGGCAAGGAACGCCTCGTCGCCGTGATCGCGCTCTGCAATGTCTGGGCCACCATCGTTCTCGCTGCGACGATGGCCCGGTTCGAACTTTTCGGCGGCACCGACTTCGTGGCCTCCCTACTCGCCCTCATTCCCTCGTTCACGGGGCTGGCGATCGGCCAATGGCTGCGCGGCTACATCAATGAGGATCTCTTCCGCAAGACGCTGGCGGCGGTGCTATTCTTGATCGGTCTCAATCTGATACGCAAGGCGCTGGGCTAGCGCCGCTGCCCGATAATGGTGATGATTACTGGTGACGAGTGATGGTGATGAGTGCTGGTGATGGGTAACGAAGCAACGAGCGACGGTTTTCATCACCATCTCTCATCACCATTGTCCATCACCAGTTTTCATCACTTCTCTTAAGAAAAGGAAGAGTAGCGCATGAGTTCACAACGCAAGGCAATGCACGCGGGCGAGGCGGTGGCCGAGGCCCTCCGGGAGGAAGGCGTTGCGACGGTATTCAGTGTTCCCGGCTCCCACATCCACCCGATCTACGACGGGTTGAGCCGGGTGAGGTCCATCCGTTTCGTCACGTGCAAGCAGGAACCGAACACGTCTCTCATGGCGGAGGCCTATGGCCGCCTCACGCGCAAGCCCGGCGTGTCCATCGTCACCGCCGGGCCGGGTTGCGTCAATTCCATGGCCGGGGTCGCTCAGGCCTACGGCGCGGCCTCCCCGATGGTTCACATCAGCGGGGCTGTGCCGCTGAAGGCCGACCTCGAGGCCTTTCACGGCGTCGACGACCCTGCCTTCGTCCACGAGATGTTCAAGAAGATCACCAAGTGGACGGCTCGCGTCGAGCGCATCGAGGATATTCCGGACGTGATGGCCAAAGCCTTTCACATCGCGCGCAGCGGCCGGCCCGGGCCGGTGCACGTCGAGTTGCCGCGGCTATCGGATTACAGCGAACACGTGCTCCAGAAGGACCCGGCGGTCCTCCCGGTGTACAAGCCCCTGCCCACGGTCGTCGTGAAGCCCGACAAGAAGGATGTGGACCGCTTCGCAAAGCGGCTCATGGATGCCCGCTCTCCCGTCATCGCGGCAGGCAAGGGCGTGATCCGGCGAGGCGCGATGCAGGAACTCGCCGAGCTCTCGCTAAAGCTGCAGGCGCCGGTCATCTTCGCGCAGGACGCGATCGGCGTCCTGCCCGAGGACCACCCGTTCTTCGCCGGCCACTTCTCCCCGCTCCGCAACCATCCGCTTTGCGTCGAGGCGCTGCAGCGGACCGACTTGATCCTGGGAGTCGGGCTGCGGGCAGGCGCCGCGGAACTCACCGATCTCAGGAACTGCGCGCCGGAAAAAAACATGATCCTGGTCGGCTTCGACGACGCCGCAAATGCGCGCTACGAAGGCGAGGACCAGCGTGTGGCCGATCCCGGGCTCTTCCTCGCGGCGCTGCTCGAACAGCTGGGAAACTATCAGCGCCCGCGCGATGAAGCGCGCATCACGCAGATGGCCGAGCGCAAGGCCGCGGCGCGGCGCGCCCTCGCCGCCCATAACGAGCCGCACGCGAACGACAAGCCGATCCACCCTGGCGTCCTGATGGACGCCATGAATACCGTGCTCGGCGATAACGCCGTGGTCGCAAGTGATGTCGGCAACTGCCAGATGTGGGCGCGCGCCTACCGCCGCATCGCCACGCCCGAGTCCTTCATGCAATCTGGCGTCTGGAATGCCATGAGTTACGGACTGCCGACGGCCATCGCGGCGAAAATGGTGTTTCCCGAGCGCGACGTCGTCGCCCTCGCTGGAGACGGCGCCTTCCTCATGACCATCGGCGATCTCCCCACGGCAGCGGAGTACGGGGCGAACATCCTCATGATCATCTTGAACGACGGCGCCTTCGGGCAGACCTTCATGCAGCAGGCCAACATTTACGGCCACACCTACGGCACCGCCTTCCGCAGCCCCAACTTCGCCGACATCGCCAGGGCCTGCGGCGCCGAAGGCATCCGCGTCACCGAGCCGGGCGACGTCGAAGGAGCGTTGCGGCAGGCCCTCGCCGCGACCAAGGAAAAGCCCGCGCTCGTCGAGGTAATGGTGACCCAGCAGCCGTACCCGAAAATCTAGTAGAAGATGGGAAGTGGTGATGAAAAATGGTGATGAAAACCGGTGGGGCAAACAATTGCTCGCCACTTCGTCATCCGCCACCAGTATTCGTCACCAGTACTCGACGAGCTTTTGTGTCCATTATTCCAGTTTGCGGTGGCCCACTGGACCGGCCCACGCGGCGCGATCCGGTTAGAACGAACAGCTACGAACGCGCGTCCAGATCGTCGAGCAATGAGGGGTCGTGCAGCGTCGTGTCCTGGCCGCGCACCGGGTTCTCGATCGCCTCGCGGAAGCTGTGAGCGCCTTTCCACTCGGCCGACGGACGGGCCTTTCCTTCGGTGCCCACCTGGTCGATGCCCCAGTAAATCTCCAACCGGTGATTGTCGGGATCGCGAAACTCGACGGCGATCTGTACGCCCGCACGCCGGCGACCCTCGAAATCGATCGTCGCGCCGCTCTCGCGCAGGCGCTTGGCGGCAAGCAACACCTCGTCCAGTGTGCCCACCTCGAAGGCGATGTGGTTCAACTCGACGTTGGGCGCTGTCCCGTCAAGGGTGCCGACGAGCCCGATCCCGTGATGGTCCGTGTTGCAACGCAGGAACACCATGCCTCCCGGCACCATCTTGTCCGGATAAACGTCGGAAATCTGGAAGCCCAGGACCTCGGTGTAGAACTTGACCGAGCGTTCGAGATCTCGGCAGTTGAGCACGATGTGCCCAATCTTGCGGATCTGGAAACCCAGCCCCTGGGGGCGCGCGTATTCCCTGAGCTTTCGCACTGCAGGATGCTGATCGATGCCTGCGTAGGATCCGCTATAGGGCTGCTGGCGCGAGGCAGGATTGGCCGGCGCGGCCGGCGAAGAAACCTTTCTATTCATAGCGATCTCCCCTAAACGGGATCAATGGAATCAGGGGCGGCACAATTGCGGCCAGCATCACCCATCACCAACGGATTGGGCAGTATCGCAGAACGCAGCGGCGGGCGTCGAGGCCCTAAGCGGTAATGGGAAACAGGAAATAGCAAATGGTTGAACCGTCATCCCTCGGGCCCGTCGCCATTTCTCGTCACCATTTTTCATCACTTCTTTTGCATGAGACGTAGACAACCTGGCCGGTCTGATATACGGTTTGCGGCTGGTCAAAGCGAGGGACAGAAACAGGGGGCGACATGCTGAAAAAGGACATCAAGATCCGCTCGAGCGCTGGCGGCGAGTTCGATTGCTACCTGGTGACGCCCGATACCGCAGCCAAGGTTCCGGCCATTGTGCTCGCCTCCGCCGTGCACGGCGTCGACACGGACATTCGCGCGATTGCCGATGAGTTCGCCTCGCACGGCTACCTTGCGGCGGCGCCCGATCTCTTCTGGCGCTCGATTCCGGGTCCGCTGTCGCGCGATGACAACCGGACGAAGGAGCGCTCACAGCCGCGTCTCGAGAAAATCAAGACGGGCGAGACCGACCTGTTGGACACCCTCGCCGAGGTGCGCAAGCAGCCGCACTTCAACGGGCGTGCGGCGGCGATGGGTTTCTGCTACGGCGGCCCCTACGCGATCCTCGGCCCGAAACGCCTGGGCTACGACGCCGGCATCTCCTGCCACGGCACGAACATGCTGGACTATATCAAGGAGCTCGACGGCGTCACGCAACCGGTCTGCATTATCTGGGGCGACCAGGACCACCAGGCGCCCGCACCGGTGCTCGATGCCTACCGTGGCGTGCCGTCGCGCATGAAAAACGTGGAAGTGCACATCTTCCCGGGCGTGCTCCATGGATACATGATGCGGAGCAACTCGAAAGCGTTTCATGAAAAGACGTACGAGTTTTCCATGAAGCGCGCGCTGGCGATCCTCGAGGCATTGTGCGAGGCGGGCGAGGGGCAGCCGCGGCGCAAGGCGGTCTAAGCAGATGACCTTCATCGTTGAGGGCGTGCTGAGGCAGGATGACCCCGATTCCGAAGTCCGGCGGGTGGGCGAGTACGGGACGCGCGAGGAGGCGATCGCCGCCGCCAAAGCGATGGTGAATGACTTTCTGCGCCGCGAGCACCAGACCGGCATGCTGCCAAGCGAGCTCTTTTCGCTGTATCAGGAGCGCGGCGAGCATCCCTTCATTTTCCGGGATGCAGACATGACCATGAACGTGCGCACGTTCGATCATCTTCAATACGCCATGCTGCGCAGCACGGAGGTTTGCGGGGGCAAGTAGAGTCAGTTCCGTCGGCAGATCATTAAGGACGAGCAGATCCCGAGATTGTCGGTGACGGACTCAACCTTCAAGCCGGTCGTTTCCACCATTGCCCTTATCTCGCTCGCCTTATACATGCGGCTGCAGCCGTTCGCCAGACAAGTGAAGTATAGCGATATGGCCTGCAGGCAGTAGGTCGAGACCTCGAACTCCTGCCGATCCCAGAACGTATCGAGGATGTACAGGGTGCTGCCGGGCGCCATGGCTGCAGCCACGCGCCGGAGCAGCTCGAGGACATCCTCTTCGGCAAAACACACCAGGAATTGGCTCATCCAGATGGCGTCGTAGCCTCCGGGAAACGGCTGCGAGTGGTCCAACAGTTCGATTGCCTGGGCCGTGATGCGCTCCCGCAGCCCGAGGTCCTGGACGCGGCGCCTCGCAGCGGCTACGACGTCCGGCAGGTCGAGTATCGTGACTGAAACATCCGGGGCGTGACGCGCGCATTGAATGGCCCACTTGCCCGTGTTCCCGCCGACGTCCAGCAGCCTGCGGTGGTCCCGCTCGAAAACGATCGGCAGCGCCTCCGGGAAGGCCGCGTCGGAGTAGTAGTGGTCCCACCGGTACCAGCTTTTGCGCGCGGGCTCGGCGAGCGTGGGCAAAGCCGGGTAGATCGTGTTCCAGTTGCCGAAAACTTTCTCGAGGCCGACAGGCCTGCGCTCGCGGATGGAGTCCTCCAGGTAATACATCGCCTGAAAGCAACAATTCTGCACAAAATCCATGTTGATGCGGGTCAGGTCGTCGCTGAGAATACAGGCGCCGCTCTTGGTCAACACGTAGCGCTCGCCTTCGGCGCGGACCACGCCTGCCGCAAGCCCGGCCTCCAGCAGCACTCGCACGCCGTAGCGCGGCGTGGCGACGCTGCCGGCAATCTGGTCGAGCGTCAGGCCCGATTGCGCCGACCGGAGTGTCCGCAGAATACCGAGGTCACGCAGCAGCCGCGCCGCTTGGAACAGGATCGGGCCGAAGACGATCTTCTGCGCCTCAAACCTCGCCTCTATCAGCGACTGCGCGTCGGGCGGCTTATTCTTCGCGTCCATGGTCTAGGGCTCACGGCTAAAACATCGATCGGCGCGACTTCCGATGGTCTTCAGGTATCGGCGACTTTTTGAGACCGCTACTCGTCAGTCGTCACGCCTTTGGAGCAATCAGCCCTTCCTTTTCGAGGAGCGGATAGATCCCGCCGGCCTGGACGAGCGCTAGGAGTTTCGGTGGCATCGGTTTTCCCGTCAGCGTCGTTCCGCGCGTCACGTTCTTCACCGTCGCGTTTTCGAAGTCCACCTCGGCAGCTTCGCCCTCCTCGAACGCCTCGTCTACGCCCGGGCACTCGACCGCCGGAAAAGCAAAGTTCACGCAGTTACGGAAGAAGAGACCGTTGATGTAAGGCGCCACCAGGCAGGCGAGTCCGAGGTTCTTCAACGAGCGCGCCGCCGGGCGGCTCGAGCCCATGCCGAAGTTCTTCCCGCCGATGAGGATGTCGCCCTGCTGCACCTGGCCCGCCCAGCCCGGCCGGTTGGCGCTGAAGACGTGGCGCGCCTGCTCCTCGGGCTTCAGGTAGAACGCGGCCGACGGAAGAATCAAGTCGGTGTTGATGTTGTCGCCGACTTTCCACACTCTCGCTCGAAACTTCATGCGTCAACTCTAATGAGAACGAATCGTGCTTGGACGTCAAGAGGTGATGATAAATGGTGATGACAACCACTTGCCGTCGTTAGCCCCCATCACCAGTATCTCATCACCATTTCAGTTCAAGAACTCGCGCGGGTCGGTGATTGCGCCCTTGATCGCCGACGCGGCGACGGTCGCGGGCGAAGCCATGTAGATTTGAGCACTGGCGTCGCCCATGCGGCCCTTGAAGTTGCGCGTGCTCGCCGTGATGCACGTTTCATCCGGCCCCAGCAGTCCCAGGTGGCCACCGCCGCAGGCGCCGCAGGTGGACGGTGTCACTACCGCGCCCGCCTCCGCGAGTGTCTCAACGATTCCCTGCCGCGCCGCCTCGCGATAGATGAGCTGCGATCCCGGCGTAACGATGAGGCGCACGGTGGGCGCGACCCGCTTCCCCTTCAGCACCGCGGCGGCAAGCGCAAGATCCTCCAGCGTCCCGTTCGCGCACGAGCCGATGAACGCCTGGTCGATGCGCGTACCCGCCGCCTCTGCCACCGGCTTCGAGTTCTCGATGACGCTGTCGGGGAATGCCACCAACGGCTCAAGCGTCGACAGGTCGACCTTGCGCACCGCAGCGTACTGCGCGTCCTGGTCGGGGCGCACGCTTTCAAAGGGCTGCCGATTGCGCGCGCGCAGCCATTCTTCCATCACGTCGTCCGCCTCGAACGTGGCGAACTCTGCCGACAGCTCGGCGCCCATCGTCGTCAACGTCTTGCGCGCCGGGATCGAGAGACTTGTGATGCCGGGGCCGCCGAACTCCACGTTTTGCGTCGCGTGATCGCCATACTGGCCGGCGATCTGAAGAAACGCGTCCTTCGCCGTCACCGCGGGCGGAAGCTGTCCGCTCAAGTCGTAACGCACCGTCTCGCCGACCCGGAACCATGTCTCGCCCTTGATCGCGGAATAGACGACATCGGGCTCGCCGACGCCGCGCGCGATACAGTTGAACACGCCAGCACTGCAGGTATGCGAATCACTGCACACCAGCACGCTGCCGGGGAGCGCATAACCGTGGTCGGCGACGAGCTGGTGGCTGATGCCCTGGTTATAGCCGACATCGTGAAAGCGCTTGATGCCGAACTTCTCCACGAAGCGGCGGCCGGTCCGGTGCGCCTCCGCACTGTCCGTCGTGGAGGCAGGCACGCGGTGGTCGAAGACGACGATAATCCGGTCGGGGTCCTTCACCTTGAGGACCTCCCGCCACCGGCTGGCGATGAAGCTGTTGTCGATCAGGATCACAGTATCGACTTCGACCGTCACGAGATCGCCCGGGCCGACCTTCGCCTGGCCGCTTTTCTTCGCCAGGATCTTTTCAGCAATTGTCATGCCCATCGCTGTTCCCTCGTGACTAAACACCTCGTCGCGTTAAAAGAGTGATGAATAATGGTGATGTTTACTGGTGATGAGAAATGGTGATGAACACCATCGGGATTTCGCGGCCCACCCATCACCATTTTTCATCACCAGTAAACATCACCAGTACGGATCAGCGGGCGGCGTCAGCCGCCCGTGTAGCGGCGCTCCAGCTCGTCGAGCTGCGCCATGCCCATGAGGTCGTTGATTTCCTCGAACGAGACCTGAAGATCCGGGCGCTCGACCACCCGATTGTTCTTGAGCGTCTCTGCATTGAACGCCTCCATCACGTTCATCATGCCTCTCACTGCCGCCGTCGTCAGCAGCCGCGGATAGCTAACCGCTGCGACGCCCAGCGCCTCGAGCTCCTTCGGCGTCATGAGTGGCGTCGTCTTGCGCGTGCGCAACCCAAGGCCCATGTTGACGATCAGCGGCTTGGGCACGCCCTTTGCCACCGTCGCGATGTCTTCCCTGGAAAGGAGCGCATCGGCGTAGAGGCAGTCCGCGCCCGCCTCCGCGTAGAGATTCAAACGGCGGATGGCATCGTCCACCCCGATGGGACCGGCGGCATCGGTGCGCGCGATGATGATAAAATCGGGATCGACGCGCGCATCCGCCGCCGCTTTCACCTTCTGTACCATTTCGTCGGCGCCGATCACGCTCTTGCCCGCCATATGACCACAGCGCTTGGGCCAGACCTGGTCCTCGAACATGACGGCTGCGACACCCGCCTTCTCGAACGCGCGTGTGGCGAAATAAACGCTCATCGCGTTGCCATAGCCGGTATCGGCATCGGCCCGCAACAACAGGCTGGTGCAGTCCGCAAGTCGTCGCGCGTTGGAGACGTTTTCCTCCAGCCCCATCACGCCGCGATCAGCCCAGCCCAGCCGGCTCTCGGACGTGCCCGCGCCCGTGATCGAGGCGGACTTGAAGCCCATTCGCTCTACGAGACGCGCGCTATAGCCATCGTAGACGCCGGGTGCGACCAGAATTTCGGGTGCGTTGATCAGTTCTCTCAGTTGCCGACCTTTACTGGTCATTTCCGTCTCCGCTCTCTCTATTCGAGAAAGTGATGATTACTGGTGATGAGTACTGGTGATGTGTACTGGTGATGCGTGAGCCTTCCAGTATG
Organism: Betaproteobacteria bacterium; assembly: GCA_029863175.1. Next base: position 53,642 of record JAOTVX010000013.1, read on the forward strand.
ACTGGTGTTCATCACCATTTCTCATCACCATTTTTCATCACCATCATTCATCACCAATTCAATTCACCAGGCGATGGACCCGCCATCGACCGGGATGATCGCGCCCGTGATGAAATTGGAGGCATCGGCGGCCAGCAGAACGGCAATGCCCTTTAAGTCGTCGGCATCGCCGGTGCGCCCCAGCGGAATCTCGCGCAGGATCTGCTCGGCGCCGCGCTCAAAGAGCTTCTGGTTAATGGGCGTCACGAAGAACCCCGGGCAGACGCAATTGACGTGGATGTTGTATTGCGCCCACTTGATCGCGAGGTCGCGCGTGAACTGCACCAGCGCACCCTTGCTCGTGCTGTAGACGATCGAGTTGTAGGCCTTGGGGTTGCGCCCGATCAACCCCGCGATCGATGCGATGTTGATGATCTTGCCGCGCTTCGCCTTGATCATTTCGCGGCCAAAAGCTTGCGCGCAGATGAACGGTGCGGTGATGTTGAGATCCATGATCTGCCGCCAGCGCTCGAGCGGCATCTCCTCGGGTGGCGCAACCCAGGCGCGCCCCGCATTGTTCACGAGCACGTCCACCCGCCCGAATTTCTTGAGCGTGGCGGCTTTAACGGCTTCAACCTGGTCGGGCTTCGTGACATCGGCCGCGACTGCCAACGCCATCACCCCGCATTTCTCCAGTTCGTGCGCGGCCTGCTCGCAGTTCTCGATCTTGCGCGAGCACACCACGATGTGCGACCCCGCCTCCGCGAGCCCGGTCGCCATCTGCAGCCCGAGCCCCGTCGCCCCCCCCGTCACGACGCTCACGCGCCCGTCCAGACTCATCAGTTCCTTGACCGTTGCCATCGCTCCCCCAAAACACCGAAATCAGCCACAGAGAACACAGAGAAGGAGCCAAAAACGTGCACCGCACGTCTATAGCAGCCGCTTCATTTTGCGCCCGCCCGTCGGCTCGAACCCGTTGTCCTTGTAAAAACTCACCGTCCGCGCGAACTCGGGCAAAGGCGGCGTCGCCAGCTCGAGCTGCTTCCATCCTGCCGCGCGGCCGTGCGCGACGCACGCCTCCACCAGGCGCGCGCCGACCTCCCGCGAGCGCCATTGCGGGACCACGTAAAACTCGTGGATGATTCCGAACACGCCCTGGGCGTAGAGGGACCGGCTCTCGCAAAGCGTCGCCACGCCGATCGCGCGCCCACTCGCATCGTCCAGCGCGACATAGACGGAGTACGAGCCAAGCTCGATCCACTCCCGGGAAAGTGCTGCGCTGGTCTGCACATCGACATCGAAGTGGGCCTGCCCGATGATCTCGATGATCTCGTCGGTCAGCGCTTTCACCATGCGCGCGATTTCCGGTGCGTCGGCCGGCGTTGCCCGTTTGATCGTGACTGCCATTTCCGTTATTCGTCCTTGAGCAGCTCGCGCGCGATGATATTACGCTGAATCTCGGAGGTGCCTTCGTAGATCCGCGTAATGCGGGCGTCGCGGTACATGGTTTCGATGCCCGCCTCGCGCATGTAGCCCATCCCCCCGTGGATTTGCACCGCACTGTCCACGACCTTGCCGAGCGCCTCGGTCGCGAAAAGCTTCGCGACGGAAGCTTCGAGCGTGCCCCGTTCGCCGCGTGCAAAGGTTTCCAGCGCACGCTCGACGAGCAGCCGTGAAGCATCGCGCGCCACCCCCATGTCGGCGAGCATCCATTGCAGCCCCTGATGCTCGGCGATCTTGCGCCCGCCCTGGGTGCGCGTCTTCATGTACTCGGCGCTGCGAGCAATCAGCTTGTCCATCATGCCCACGCAGCGCGCGGCGATCGTCACCCGGCCCCACGTGAGCGTCTTCAACGCCTGAACATAACCCATGCCCTCCGCGCCCAGCAGGTTTTCCGCAGGCACCTCGCAGCGCTCGAAGACGACGGGCGCGGTGCTAACGCCATGCATGCCCATCTTGAGCTCGTTGCGGCCGACTTTGAGCCCGGAACAACCGCGCTCAACGATGAAGGTCGAGATCCCTTTCGTGCCCTTCGCCTTGTCCGTGACGGCCATCACCGTGAAGATCTGCGCGATCCCGGCATTGGTGATGTAGATTTTCTCGCCCTCGAGCACGTAGCGGTCGCCCTGCCTCACCGCCGTCGTCCGCATCGAGCCCGGATCGGACCCGGCCTGCGGCTCGGTCAGCGCGAAACAGCCGATCAACTCGCCCGTCGCCATGCGGGGAAGGTACTTGCGCTTCTGCGCCTCGCTCCCCAGCGCCACGATTCCCGTGGTCGCGATCCCGGTATGGTTGGCGATCACGCTGGCGAAGCCGTAGTTCGACTTGCCCAACTCCTCCTCGAGTGCGCATTTGCCCACGAGATCAAAGCCGGCGCCGCCATACTCCTCGGGAATCGTGATCCCGAAGAACCCCAGCTCGCGCGCCATCTGCAGCAGCTCGTCGGGAATCGCGTCGTGTTCCTCGATCCAGCGCGAGCGAGGCTCGACCTCGTGCTCGATGAACCGCCGCGCCGCTTCGCAAAATTGCCGGACTTCAGCCGATAGTGCTATCGCCATCTCTCTTATCTTAAAAGCGTGACCGGTGACCACTGACCCGAAAATAGTGATGAGTACTGGTGAGGAGAGATGGTGATGATCAATGGTGATGTACGAAGTTGCGGGCCTTCTTCATCACCATGTCGCATCACCATTTTCCATCACCATTATTCATCACTTCTTTCGTATGATCGGCGTCTATCGGCGTCTATCGGCGGCTCAATTTTGCGTCTTTGAAGCGCGGGGCTTGATCAACGCGTCGGCGGCCTTAACACCTTTGCCCTTGCCGTATACGAACACGGGGTTCAAATCCAGTTCGGCAAAATTCTCTCCCAGATCGACCGCCGCTGCGGAAAGCCGGACGAGCGCATCCGCGAGCGCGTCCACATCCGCCGCGGCGGCGCCCCGCGCGCCTGCCAGCACCGGGTAGCCCTTGATCTCCTCGATCATGCGTCGCGCCTCGGACGGCGTGAGCGGAGCAAGCCGGAAGGCGACATCCCGGAGCACTTCCGCGAAAATTCCGCCCAATCCAAACATCACAGCCGGCCCGAACAGGGGATCGTTGACCGCACCGAGGATCGCCTCGATGCCGTTCCCCGCCATTTCCTGCACCAACACACCCTCTATCCGGGCATCCTTCCTGTAAGCGCGCGCGTTCGCAAGCACTTCGTCATACGCCGGCGCAACCTCTTGGTCAGACGCGAGACCAAGCCGTACCGCACGCGCTTCGGTCTTGTGTGGGATATCGGGAGACTGGACCTTGAGCGCAACCGGGTAGCCGATGCGCCGGGCCGCGGCGAGCGCTTGCTCGCTGCTCGTCGCAAGTTCTTCGCGCGTTACCGGAATGCCGTAGCGAGCAAGCAGCCGCTTCGCTGCGTGCTCACTGACATCGGCGGTCGCTTTCGACATCGTGGCGCGCGCCACATCGACGGAAAGCTCAAGCGGCGCCTCGCTGCGCGTCTGCTCGTAGCGGCGCAGCGACTCGGCGTAGCCCGAGAGCACCGCCAGCGCGCGGCCGCACCGCACCGGTGAGCGATAGTGCGGAATACGCGCGGCGTCGAGCGCCGCGTAGGCCTCGGGCGCGACGGTCTCGCGCGCGCTCCACGCAACAAAGATCGGCTTGGTGGTGTGGCCCGCCACGGAGACGATCTCGCGCGCGATCTTCTCGGCGAGCTCGCCTTGCAGCGACGCGTTGATCATCGCGACGCAGTCCACATTGGGATCGTCCACGATAACCTGGAGCGTGCGGTTGATGAGGCTGGTGTCGTTGAAAATGGCGGCGGTCACGTCGACCGGGTTGAGCAGCGAGCCGAAGCTTGGCACGAATTCGCGCAGCTTCGCGGCGGTCTCCGCCGAAAGCGGCGGCACCTGCATCCCGCGGCCGATGCACTCGTCGGTCATGAGGATCCCCGCGCCACCGGAGATCGTGATAATGGCGAGGCGGTTGCCGTCGGGCAGCCGCCCGCAGCGGAACCCGCGCCCATAATCGACCACGTCCTGAATGTCCTCGACCTGGATAATGCCGGCCTGCCGGAAGGCCGCCTTGTAGAGTGTCATCGCGCCGCCGAGGTTGGCCGTATGCGAGGCGGCGGCTTTTTGTCCCTGCTCGGTGTTGCCGACCTTCCACATGAGAATGGGCTTGCCCGCGGCCAATGCCTTCTCGCCCACTTCGATCAACCGCCGCGCATCCTTGAGCCCCTCGATATAGCCGACAATGATTTCAGTCTTCGGGTCCTGTATGTAGTAATCAATGAAATCGAGCGTTGATACGCCGATTTCATTTCCGGTCGTGACCATTTGCCGGAATGGCAGCCCGCCTTCCAGGGACGAGAGGTTCATCACCGAGAATCCGAACCCGCCGCTTTGCGAGACCATACTGACCGGGCCCGGGCTGTAATGGGCGTTGAACACCGACCCGAAGCCGGCGTAGACCTGGTCGGCGACGTTGATCATGCCTTGACAGTTCGGCCCGATGACGCCCATATCGTACTCGCGCGCGATCGCCATAAGCTCCTGCTGCAGCGCCACGCCCTTGCCCCCCATCTCGGAGAATCCGGAGCTGAAGATGATGACGTAGGGCACGCCCTTCTGTCCGCACTGGCGCAGCACATCGGCAACGCGCGCGGCGTTCACCAGGATGAGCGCGAGTTCGGGAATCTCGGGCACTTCCGCGAGCGCCGGGTAGCAGCGCAGACCCGCGACTTCCTCATAGCGCGGATTCACGGGGTAAAGCTTGCCCTCGTAGCCGTGGCCTTTGAGAAACCGGAGCGGCTGGCCGCTGATGGTATTGAGATCTGCCGACGCGCCAATGATGGCAATCGCGCGCGGATTGAAAAAACGTTCGAGGTCGGTTCGCATGCCACGCCGCCTGGCAGCCTACCGGAATTAACAGCCCGACCGGCTGCTAACGGCAAGACCGGCCGACCCTTCAGCAAAAAACGCGCCCGAATGGTTCGAATGTGCAGAAAAGCGAAGGTGATTTTGCATATTTGTGATCCGTTCGTACAATTTTCCAGTGCCAGTTTTGCATAAGGAGTTTGTCGAAGCCAAGTCCGACAAACTCCTGGAAAGTTCTTATCGTGGAGAGTCCAAAATTATACGCTGCCCTTGGTCGGGCCTGTCCCCGGTGCTATGATTCGCGTGCCCCGCGCCCGCAGCAGCCCGCATTGTGAACACCGCCGCAACAACGACCGCCGCCGCTCCGCGTTCCTTCAAGGACGTGTGGCTGATCTCGACGGGCCACGGCCTCACGCACTGGTACACCGCGACCTTCTATTTGCTCCTGCCGCTCATCGGCAAGGAGCTTGGCCTCTCGTACACCGAGATCGGCCTCATCATGACCACGCAGCACCTGATCGGCGCAATATCGAGCTTGCCGGGCGGCATGTTCGTGGACATGGTCGGGAAGAAGGGCTATCTCCTGGCCGCCTCGCTCTTCTGGGTCGGCTTTCCGTACGCGCTGATGAGCGTCACGCACAACTTCTGGATGCTGCTCGTCTGCGTCACGCTGGTGGGCGTTGGCAACAACCTTTGGCACCCTGCCGCGATCCCGACCCTCGCCCTCCGTTACCCCGACCGCAAGGGTCTCATGCTCTCCTTCCACGGCATGGGCGGCAACCTCGGTGAGGCAATCGCGCCACTCGTAGTCGGCGCGCTTCTAGCTTGGATGAGCTGGCGTGCCGTGGTCGTCGTCAACGTCGTACCGGGCATCGTAATGGCCGTTCTGATCCTCGTCATGCTAGGTGCGTTCTCGATCACGACGACTCGCGATGAAAGCGACGCCGGCACGGGCGACCGCAGCTATAAGAACTACCTGCGCGGGTTTGCAGGCTTGTTGAAGAACCGCGGCTTGATGCTGGTGTCGATCGGCGCGGCCTTCCGCACCATGACCCAGACCGGCCTGCTGACGTTCCTGCCGGTCTACCTCGCCTATGAGCTGGGCTACTCGCCGCTCCTCACCGGGGTCTGCCTCACGGTGCTCCAGGTTGCCGGTTTCGTGGCCGGTCCGGTCGCCGGCCATCTCTCGGACAAGATAGGGCGCAAGCGCATCGTCATGTCGAGCATGGTTCTGACTGGCGTGACGATTCTCGGGATGGCGCTGGCCGGGCGCACGGTTTTGTTCGTCGTGTTCGTCGCCCTGGTGGGCTTCTTCCTCTATGCGTTGCGCCCCGTTCTCCAGGCCTGGGCGGTGGAGTGCACGCCGAAGCATCTCGCCGGCAGCGGTGTGGGCCTGCAGTTCAGTATCACCGCGATCGGCGCCAGCATCTCGCCCGTGATCTTCGGCATGATCGCGGACGCCTACGACATCTACACCGGCTTCCTCTTCCTGGCCGGGACGATCGTTTGCGCGAACCTGCTCATTTTCTTCATGCCGGACGGCCATCAGCCGAAGGCCGCTGCCGTCCGGGTCGGATAGCAAAAACGCCTGTCAAAAATCAAAAAACGTCATTAGCTGCAGATACACGGAGATAAACGCGGACAGAAAACCCGCGTAAATCAATACGCTTCCTATTTATCGGCGTCTATCGGCGTTCGGTCCCTCACCCCCGCCCTCTCCCGAGAGGAGAGGGGCGGCAATTGCTTCCCCTTCTCCTTTTGGGAGAAGGGGAAGGGATAAGGGATGGGCGGCTGTAATTCGGTTTTTGAGATGACTTCAAATACCTGGCATCCGGAGCGCGAGATCGAGATCGTTGCGGGGACGCCCCCCGGCGGCGGGCTGGACCGCTCGGCCCGGGCGCTCGTGAAAGCAATCGAGTCGAACCGGCTGCTCGAGGTCCCGGTTCGGGTCAACAACGTGGCGGGCGATGGCGGCCGCAAGGCGTGGGCCTATCTGGAGCAGCACCGCGCCGATCCCCACGTGGTTTCGATCAGCTCCGCGAACCTGACGACCGACCACCTGCTCGGCAGCGCCGCGTTTCGCCACGAAGCCGCGTTCACGCCGCTGGCGATTCTCTATACCGAGTACATCGCCTTCGTGGCCCGCGCCGATTCGGCCCTGAAGAGCGGCGCCGATTTGCTCGCGAGAGTTCGCGCCGATGCCGGTTCATTGACAATCGCCCTCTCGACATCGCTGGGCAACCCCAATCACATCGCGGTCGCGAAGGTGCTCCGGCAGGCTGGCACCGAAGTCCGGGCGCCGGCCATGCGCGTATTCGATTCCGCGCTCGACGCGACAGCCGACGTCGTGGCAGGTCGCGCGGACATCGGCGCGGTCACCGCAGCCAGTCCGGTCAGGGAAATCGCGAACGGAACCTTGCGCGCGCTCGCCGTGTCGGCACCGCGTCGGCTCGACGGGCTCTACGCCAATACGCCGACTTGGCGGGAGCAATCGGTGGATTGCGTCATCGGCGCCTGGCGCGGTGTCACGGGCACTCGGGGAATAACCGCCGCTCAAATCGCGTTCTGGGAGAAACTGCTTGCCGCAATAGCCGCCACTGATGAGTGGAAAGCCGAACTGGCGCGCCACTACTGGACCGCAATGCCGCTCGCCGGAGGACCGCTCTGGGATCACCTGGAGCGCGAGCGTGCCGAGATGCAGGTTGCCCTCGGGGAGCTGGGCCTCCTGCGAGGAATGAGGGATGAGGGATAGGACTGTTAGGTGTAGTCGTCGCGATCTGATCTGACAGGCAGTTTCCGTCGATGACCCATAGCAGGCCCTCAGGGTGTAGATTAACGAGCTATCGGAGGAGGAACCCATGGGCAAAATGATCAGCTACAAGCGGCCGGACGGCCAGACCGTGGCCGGCTATCTCGGGGAGCCTACGCAGGGCGCGGTCGCGCCCGGCATCGTGGTGATCCAGGAGTGGTGGGGTCTCAACGATCAAATCAAGGGCGTCGCGGACAAGCTGGCGGCAGCCGGCTACCGAGCACTGGTGCCGGACCTCTACCGCGGCAAGGTCGCGCTCGAGGCCAACGAAGCCGAGCATCTGATGACCAACCTCAACTTCGGCGACGCCGCCGGCCAGGACGTGCGCGGCGCGGTCCAGCATCTCAAGGCGTCCGGTAGCACGAAAGCCGGCGTGACCGGCTTCTGCATGGGCGGGGCGCTCACGCTTCTTTCGGCGGTCAACGTTCCAGAGGCAGACGCTGCTGTCGTCTGGTACGGCTATCCGCCTCTCGAGTATGTCGATGCGTCCAGGATCAAGGCGCCGCTGATGGGCCACTGGGCCACTGAGGACGTGCCCTTCCCGATCGCGAAGGTCGACGAGCTGGAAGAGAAGCTGCGCGGCGCCAAGGTGAGTTTTGAGTTCCACCGCTACCACGCGAGGCACGCCTTTGCCAACGAGACGGCGGATTCGAAGAACCTGCCGATTCTGAAGTACGACCCCGCAGCGGCCGAACTCGCTTGGCGCCGGACGATGGATTTTCTCGCCAAGCACCTCAAATAACTGCTGCTGCGGGATCTCCGCCGCCTCGTCGGCGCCTGCCTGCGCGGCGTCTGCTCACCCGCTGCGTAGGATTGGCCCACAGGCCGCTTGCGACCCAAAGCAGACCCTTAGCGAAATATGACTCTCTGTTTCGCTCAGTGATCGAGCGGCACGGCAAAGACGGCGTACAACCAGAGCCGCGCGAGCAGGAAGAAGAAAAGACGGTTCACCACCCCCGAGCTGGGGGGGAAACCGCATAGAGACAGGCCAAGTGGTGAAATGCGTGTAGCTGAGCGCGCGCTCCAGAGTTAGGTGTTCTATAACTCAATGACGATGTGTGTCTGGAAAAACTTCCGAACGAAGCGTCGGGAAAGTCCATGGCCCCTGCGTCCCCCTCGACCCACGTAATGGACGCACCAGACGGGGGTGGCAATGAACGGGCAACGGCGAGCATCGCCGCGCTTATATCCACACCCGTGACGTGGCCCGTTGGCCCCACCTCCGGAGCTGCAAGGCGAGTTACCAAGCCGGTGCCGCAGGCCACATCCAGAACGCGCTCGCCTGGCAGTAAGGCAGCCAGCGCGACAAGCCCAGGTGCCCCAGGCCCTATGAAATATCGGACGGAGTATTGCTCGCGGAGCTTCGCGGCATCGCCGCTGACTTGGAACCCTGAGTGTTCACTCATGAGGGTTTCCTTCTGGACGCCTACCGTGAAATGGCTGCCAAGATAGGCGGCTTGCAAAGTGCCAGTTTGCGCTTGCCAATCTCATCCCTCAAGCGGAGCACAGTGTTAGCCAGTTCCAGTGAAGCCGCCCCGTCACCCACCACCGGGGTTATTGCCTTTTGCCTTTTGCCTTTTGCCTTTTGCCTTTTGCCTTCTGCCTTCTGCCTTCTGCCTTCCGGCTTCCGTCAGGCGTCCCTTCGTCAAATGCCCTGAATATGCTATTCTCGCTGCCTCCTATTCCGTTGCGGTCCCGCCGGAGGCAGGCGATGCGCATCGAAGTCCACGTTCACGGCAACATCTTTCTCGGCAGGGGCGTGCGCCTCTCGCAGCTGGAGTACGCGCTGCGGCCGTGGCTCGGATACCTTGACGTCGAGACCATCGCGGAGGCGGCGAGCCTTGAACGCGAGGAGCCGGGCATTCAGTTCGATCCCCGCGAACGCACGCTGACGATCTGCTGGACCGGCGACGTCGGGCGCAGCTTTCATGACCGGCTGGCCGAAGCGTTCCAGAATGTCGGGTCGCTGACGGAATATTCATCCGAGGTCGAGGTCACCTACTACCCCGAAAACGGCGACGATGAGTTCTACCAGATGTTCGTCGGGCCGACCCCCGAGTCGATCCATGAGTTCCGCCGACAATGCGTCAGCGAGGACGTGACGAACATGCTGTCGCGACATCTTGGCCAGGCCAACGTCAACCAGGTGACGGCGCTGGTGAACCAGCTCTTCGAACAGGATTGGGCGGCCCGCAAGGTCACCGGCGAGACGGCGGCGTCATCCTCCACCGTCATACCGTTGCGTCCGCGCGGCAAGCATCTGCACTAAGGCCGTGACCAGGGATCCCGAAGTCGGAAGGCAGAAGGCGAAAGGAAAAACGGTGACCGGTGAACGGTGACCCGTATTTGGGCACGAGATGATGGGGGGCTGCGATGAGGCAGCCCTTTTTGTTGTACTGTCACGGGCGACGTAACGTCATGTCAGTTGAGCAAACACTCGCAAGGAGGAACCTGTATGACATCGGAACTGTATGAGAAGGGCATGGCCACGCGTCGGAAAGTCATGGGCGACGCTCACATCAAGAAGCGTGCAGGAGGAGGCGACGAGCTCACCCGGCGGCATTATGAGATCGTCACGGAAATTGCCTGGGGTTCGGTGTGGTCACGGCCCGGGCTGCCGCTGAAGGTTCGCAGCCTGGTGACGCTGGGCATGCTAGCCGCGCTCGACCGGCCTGACGAGCTCAAGGGCCACATCAACGGCGCGCTCAACAACGGCGCGACGCCCGACGAGATCTACGAAGTGTTCCTCCACGCCGCCGTCTACTGCGGCTTCCCCGCCTCCAACAACAGCGTGCGCGCGGCGGTCGAAGTGTTCAGGGAGCGGGGGCTCCTCTGAGGATTGAAAAAGTGATGAGAACTGGTGATGAAATACTGGTGATGAGGCACTGGTGACCGGCAAACCACCCGCTCAGGCGCCCGCCCTTTCATCACCATCACTCATCACCATTAATCATCACCACTATTCATCACCAATTTCCGTCATGGATCACCGCTTCTTAAGTGCGTCGGTCCTGAAGCTGATGACCGCCTCCGGATCGACCTTGACGTGGATCACCGCGGGCTTGCGCTCCTTCATGGCCTCGTTGATGGCGTCCGCGGTCTCGCCCGGTCCGGTCGCGAAATAGCCGACGCCGCCGCAGAGCTTCATGACCTCGTCGAAGCGCGGCGATTGCACGTGCGCGCCGATGTAGCGACGGTTGTAGAAGTCCCGCTGGTAAGCAATCTCCGCGCCCCATGTCCCGTTGTCCATGACGAGGGCGATCGTCGGAATGTCATGCATGACCGCGGTATTCATCTCGCCCATCGTCATGCCGAAACCGCCGTCTCCCATGAGGGAGATGACCGTGCGTTCCGGCGCGGCCGTTTTCGCGCCAATACCCGCGGCGTACGAGAAACCGATGTTGCCGCAGTCAAGCGGCGCGACCAGCGCCGGGGGCGTGTAATACGGCAGCTGATCGGTTGCCTGCAGGCACGTTGTGCCGGCGTCGATGGTAAATAGCGCATCCCGCGGCGCCACTTTGCGCAGCTCGGCGAAGATCGTGTCGGGGTGCAACGGCTTGGCGCTTCGATTGCCCGCCTCAGCCCGCGTCTGCCACAGCTGCTGGCGGTCCTTCACGAACTTCTCATTGCGGGCCTTCCACGGAACGCGGTCCGGCGGAATCGCATCGACCGCATCCGCCAGCGCCGCCGTCACCACGCCGGCGTCACCAGCGATCCCGACCGCTACCGGGAAATAACGGCCAACCGCCACCGGATCGATGTCCACCTGCACGATCTTCGCCGACGGCGAGAGGTGATCGTACTGGTAGCGCGTGGTATTGAATCCGAGGCGTGTCCCGAGCGCGAGCACGACGTCGGCCTCGCGCATGAGCCCGCTCGCGACTGCGTTCCCGCGCGCCCCGACAGTCCCGGCATAGAGCGGATGATCAATCGGCGCGAGGTCGCCATGGGCGGCCGACATGGTAATCGGGAGCTGGAGCTTTTCCGCGAGCGCGAGGAGCGGCGCCGTCGCGCGGCTCCACTTGACTCCGGCGCCCGCGTGGATAATAGGGGCACGCGCTGCCATGAGCATGGCCTTCACCTGGTCGAGTGTCGCGCGATCCACTGCGCCGCCCACCACTGGCGTGCGGGAACCCGGCGGCGGGATGTCGACGTCGATGTCCTGGTTGAAGAGATCGCGCGGTATCTGCACCACGACCGGGCCGCGGCGGCCGGCGTCGGCGATCCGGAACGCCTCCATGATGAACTCGGGTATGCGGTCCGCGCGTGGCACCGTCATAACGCGTTTGGTAACCGGGAGGAACAGCGTCTGCTGGTCGATCTCCTGGAACGAGTCGCGGCCCAGGTGCTCGGTCGAGGGAAGGCCTGTAATCACCACCAGCGGTGAATAGGCCAACTTTGCCGCCGCAAGCCCGAGCAGCATGTTGGCCGACCCCGGGCCTGCCTGCCCGCAAATGAAAAGCCCGGGCGTCTGGGTGACGCGTCCGTAGGCGTCCGCCATGTGGGCCCCGCAATTCTCGTGCCGCACGCCGATGTACGCCATGTCCTTCATGTCATAGAGCGCGTCGTACATCTCGAGCACGCTCGATCCCATCAATCCGAATATCTTTGTCACGCCCGCAGAACGCAATGCCTCAACCGCGGCCCGACCGCATCCCATTTTCGCCATTACTTTCCCCTCAGCCCAAAAACTTCACCACCAAGAAAAGAAAACATCAAATAGGACCGCCGAGACGCCAAGAGAAACAAAGAAATTCAAACTGAACCGCAAGCACGCCGAGATCAACAAACAAACCTGGTTTTCACATTCTTCTCGGCATTCATCGGCGGCTATTTCTTGTCTTTCTGCAGAACCTCGGGGTTGAGCACGTTAATCGGCTTCCCCGCAATGAAGGCAACGATATTGTCGACCGCCGTAGCGTAGATGGAGCTGTAATTTCCTGCCTCCACGTAGCCGAGGTGTGGCGTGCACACGACGTTGGGCATCTTGATCAGAGGGTGATTCGCGCCTAAAACCGGCTCGTCCTCGTACACGTCCACCGCGGCGCGCCCCGGCCTTCCCTCCTTGAGCGCTTCCACCAGCGCGCCCTCCTCGATGAGCGGCGCACGACTCGTATTCACGATGAGCGCAGCCGGTTTCATGCGTGCGAGGTCCGCGCGCTTGACGATGCCACGCGTCTCCGGGTTCAGCGGCAGGTGCAGCGTCAGAACATCGGCGGACGAGAAAAACTCATCGCGGCTGCCCGCGACGTCGAAACCCGCTTCGCGGGCGCGCGCGGTCGAGGCCTCGCGGCCAAAGCACACGACGCGCATCTCGAACGCCTTGCCCACTTTCGCAACGACGCTGCCGATCTTCCCGAATGCGTAGACGCCGAGTGTCTTGCCCTTTACGCTGTCCCCGACCGTGGATTGCCAATGGCCTTCCTTCAACCGCTGAACCTCGTACGGAATGGAACGGAGCGCGGACAGAATCAGGCTCCACGTTAGCTCCGCAGTCGGGTTGGGATTACCCCTACCGGCGCCCGAGATCAGCACGCCGCGCTCGGTGCACGCCGCCTTGTCAATATGGGCGATGTTTCCTCCGGTCTGGCTGATCAGCTTGAGCTTCGGCAGGTGCTCGACGACCGCGCGCGGAAAACGCGAGCGCTGCTGGGTGAGCAGCACGATGTCGGCGTCCTTCAAACGCTCGGCAAGCTTCGCCGGATCCTTTGCCGTATCATTGAAGACGACGACCTCGTGCCCCTTGAGGTTGGCGTAACACTCAAGATTGCGGAAAGCGTCCTGATAGTCATCAATGACCGCGATCTTCATATTCGTGCTCCTGAGAGGATGACGCGCTCGTCGGATTGCTGCCGTGTCGCCGGCTCTACGCCGCGGGGCGGAACCGGCGCGAAGGGTTGAGTTTAACGCAGTTCAGGGCCGGCGCTTCTCGGCGCCGCCCGGCTCAGGCGTGCTTGCGGATCGCGACGCCTCCGAGCGCGATGACACCCGCGATCACCCAGAACACCGGCAAGGTCCCCATGAGCGAGCCGACGGCGCCAAACAGCGCCGGCACGCCGACATGAGACGTATTGATGATCGCGATCCTCAAACCGAGTCCCTCGCCGGCCCGCCCTGGCGGCGCGCGGTTGTACGTGAGTATCACGGTCAGCGGCTGCCCGAGCCCCAACCCCAGGCCGAGGAAGAAAGAGACGATACCGAGGGCGATTGGCGTTTCAAACAGCGGAATCAGCAAGAACGTTGCGGCCCCGAGCGCCATCGAATAAAGGAGCGTGCGTTCCTCTCCGAAGCGGCGCGCCAGGGACGGCAGCATCGCCCGGGTCAAAAACCCGGCGGCGGCAAAGCAACCCATCGTAATCCCGATCACTGACGCGGATAAGCCGATCGAGTACCCGTAGATCGGCATGAAAAGCTGAAAAAGGTCGACCCCGGCCACGACCGCAGCGCCCGCGAGCAGAATGCGCCGCAGGTCCTGATCGCGCAAAAGATCCGTCATGCGCCGCCGGGCGTGGGTGGCCGTCGCGGGCGCTGCACTGGGAACACGTCGGTAGAGATACGCCATGCCCAGCACCGCCGCGAGGCACATCACGCCCGGGACCAGATAGCTGCGAACATGGCCCAGATGATCGATGGCGAATCCGCCGAGAATGGCGCCAGCGAAATCGGCGCTCGACACGACGAGCGCATAGAGATTGATGTTGCGCGTGCGCGCCGCGCCGCTGCCCAGACCGGCAAACAGCGCTTGCATCGACACCTGGACCAATATGAAACCCGCGCCGGTAATGGCGGCTGCGACGAACAGCGTTCCGAAAGCAGGCCAAAAGAACGGCAGCGCAATGCCCGTTGCCGTAACGACCAGCCCGGCCGCGATCGGCGCGCGCACGCCGTAACGGTCTCCGAGGCGGCCGGTAAACACTGCCAGCAGCAGCGGCACGACGCCATAGGTGGCCAGCAACAGTCCGGTATCGAAAGGCTCGGCCCCGAGTTCCAGCGCGTAGAGCGTGTTGATGAAGCGCGCGCTCTTGTGCGCCCCGTTCCACAAGAGCACGAGAACCAGGAGCTCGTAGAGCTGGATGACGCGAGGGGCCGGGGACGTGCCCGGAGCATTCAGTTCGGGATCATGTCCCATTATCGCGGGTGATTTTAACCTACGCGCGCGACGAGCGCTCCGCGGCGCCGATCGATCGCGTAGATTCCGCGGGTGCGCAAAGGCGCGCTGACGGTCAGCGCGCCTTCATTGAGCATTTCTGGAGTTCGCTCCGAGCGGTTTCACGATGGGCGGAGCTTCGCGGGGATACGCACCGAGATCAGGAACGCCGACGGGACGCGTGTGCTGGAAGTGGTAAGCCATCACGCCGCCTGACGGCGGCGTTCAAGGTTCAATGTTCCAGGTTCCAGGTTCCAGGTTCAACGTTCAAGATGTCCCGCGTAAGTCCACAAGTTTGAACATTGAACTCGGAACTCACTTCTTAAGGGCGCTCGCGTCGTTGCGCCAGCGCTCCCACGCCCAGTCCTGGTCGTCGCGTATCGCAGCCTCGTCCAGCATGCGCCGGATGAGCGCGGTCGTATCCGACTCATAGCCGTCAGTGCGCTTCTTGAAGTCCCACTTGTGGCCAAGTGCGAACACCGGCGATTTCAGGAATTCTCTCAACTTCATTTCAGGAAACAGCGTGAGTGATCAGTACAAAATATCTCAAGAACACCCTGGCCACGGAACCACACGGAAGCACACGGACATGGTTATCGCTCTACAGCGTACTTCGCGGTTCGGGTGTTCGTCCGTGTATTTCCGCGTGATTCCGTGGTTAATAAGGAGTCTGGTCACGATTCACTATTCACCATTCACCCGTGGTTGGTAGCCGTAGCACGAACAAGTATGTAGGAGCTTGGTGCCGGCGGGCAGCGGTTTCGGCCCCTCTTTTCCGACGATATAGCTCGCGAGGACACCGACGAGGACGGTCACCCCCAGCGCACCGGCGGAGCTGCTGCTTACCGTCAGCTGGCCGCCCGGGACATTGGCAGGGACCCGCGGCCCGGAGACAAACGACACCCTCGCGCTCGAGCTCGAAGTAGATGCAAACACGCTCGCTGACGTGACCGTCGTCGTCGCGCCGCCGCTTGAGGATTGGTAGCCATAGAGCGTCGTCGTGCAGGCCGACAGCGCCAAGCATGGGAGGAAAGCAGGCAGGATGCGGCAACTGCGTCGCATGAGTCGAATTGAGGCTCCGCGGTAAGTGCAAGCTCAATTATAGCGCGACGCGGGGCCCGGCTTTTCTAGATCATTTTTTGGGAGGCTTGGCAGCGATCATTTCGCTGCGGGTCTTCAGCAAGGGCTCGACCTCGCTGCCGGCAACGATATACGCCCATTTCGCGAGGGCCGTTTCCGCGGCAATGCGCTCTTCGAGCGCCTTGAGCGTCTTGGCAAAATCCTTGTCGCGGTTCTCCTTGTCCTCCGGCTTCTCGCCCTTCTCCGGGACACGCTTGCGCGGCGGAGCACCCGACACCGTGACGCTCACCTGATAGTCATCGCCGACCTTGCGTTTGGCGATCCTGACGCGATAAGTGAGGTTATCGAACGTTTCGGCCACCGCCACGGTCGCCTTGTGCACGGGATCGCGATCAGGATCGGGCACGATATCGACAAAGCTCATCGAACCAAGCTTGTTGACGGCCGCCACCGCCGCGCTCGCGTCGAGCGCGCCGCCGTTCGGAAAACGCCACTCGCCCCACTCCTCGCTGCGGGTGACCTTCCACTGCGGCGCCCTGCCTTCAGGGCCGACTGCGAGCGTCCGAATGCGCTCCGCCTTGAAGAAGTCCTTTTTCAGCCACTTCCCGGGGTCTGCCTCCGCAGCACGCAGGGGATCAGAAACGGCAACCACGCGATCCTTAGCAGCGGGGGGCAGCACATAGCGCCCCGCCGGCACGCCGTCTCTCGCGCCGGGAAGCGGATTCATCCGGTCCTGCTTCAGCACCGTCTTGCCAAGGGTGATGCGCGCAAGCGATGCGCCCGATGCGTCCTTGAATTCCATGACGGTCCCTGCGCCTTCTCCCTTACCCGGCTCCCCCAGGTCGAGCCGCGGATAGAGCTTGGCCGCAACTTGCTCGGATTGTGTGACCTTCAGCTCGATCAGCTTCACCATGAGGTCGCTGATAGCATTGAAGTTGGCGGAATAACCGGCCCGCTCCTGCACCACCCACCCCTTCTCCTTGCGCACAAGCGTAACCTCGTGCTTCGCGTCCCGCAGCCGGATCTCGGCAACATCGGCGATTTTGAGGTCCGGTAGAAGCTTGGCGCCGATCTTGGCCCCGCTTTCGCGATACTCGGCGATGTCCTGCCAGAACAAAGCAAGCCCGGCGCCGCCAAGCACCACCAGCGCAACAAACAGGATCAGGAATTGCTTGCGATTCATGTTGCCCGTGCCCTCCCTCGCCTTGCCAGAGCCAGCACCAGCCCGATCAGTGCCACCAGCAGCGGGATGAACGCGATATTGACTGCCTTGGTCCACAACTCGAGCCGGTCGGTCTCCACGCGCAGGTTCTTCCTGAGATCCTTCAGCTCCAGCCGCGTCTCCACCGCCTTCTTGCGGAAGTTCTCAAGCTCGGCCTGCTGTTCGGCCGTGAGTATCGTGGCCGATGCGCTCCCGCGTGCCTTCTGCAAGGACTGCAGCTTCTCCTGGGTCTGGTTGAGACTGTCCTCCAGCTCCTTGATCTTGCCGAGGTACTGCTGCTGTGCCTGCGCTTCCATCTCCCGGACCACGGTCAACGGGCGGCTGAAAGCGGCGCGGCTTCTCAGGCTGATGAGGGCGTCGTCCCCCGCGAGCTGCTCGACTAGGCCCTGCGCCAGCGCGAGGTTGCCGTTACGCGGAATGACGACGCGCTGGCCAAAGATTTCCTGCACATCGACCGCGGCGTTGTCGGTAAGCAGGTCGACGTCTGCGACCAGAACCACGGAATTTTCTTCCGCCGACCGCTTTATCTGCGGCTCAGTCGCGGCCTTGTTCTTGCCGTTGTCAGCCTTTTTCTGCTGGTCGGCCGGAGCGCGTTGCGGCTTTGGCTTGCCGTCGGGGTAGGCCGTATGGAAAGTGCCGGTGAGCCGGATCGCGAGCGGCATCTCCTCGCCCGAGGGCTCGAAGCCGCGCGTGGACGGCTCGCCGGACAGGGTGGCGATGATGAGGTCCACGGGCATCGCATTCTTGGAAGTGTGGGCGAGTACGGTCTGAGTCAGCCCCTCCGCAGGCTTGCCCTTGAATGCACCGCCGAAGGGAATGAGCAGCGTGCCCAACTGGCTCGTGACAACGTCGTCTCTGTTCAGCGCCTGCGTATTGAGCGAGAGCAGCGTCGGCAGCAACCGGGGGCCTTCTCCGCTACCGAATGTCATGTCGGCGATCACCTTGCCCATGTCCACGTCCACGCCCCAGGCCTTGAACAACCGGTAGAACATCGACTGCCCGGCGCGCGAGCCGCCGAAGGGGTTTTGCATGTCGGGCTGCTGGTCGAAATAGGCGTACGGATCGACAAAGGCAATCAGCTTGCCGCCGCGCAGGACGAACTGGTCGATGGCGTACTCGGTGTCCTCCAGCATGTCGCGCGGGTGGATGACGAGCAGCACCTTGATGTCATCGGGTATCTTCTTCGCGTCGACCTTTATTTCCTTCAATTCGAAGCTGCGCTTGAGCTCGGAGATGAGCACCCAGGGCTCGCTCGGCCGCTGCTGGGTGAGCGGGTTCAGCGTGCGCCCCATCACTGGCAGCGCGCTCATTACGCCCACCACCGGCTTCTCGGCCGCCGTCACCTGCGCGATGGCGCGCGTGATGTCATATTCCATCAGCCGCTCGCGGTCGGGCGTGAGCACCGGCAGCGCGGCCTTTTTATCCAGGAAAGCGATTGCCAGCCCGAGGTAGAACTTCTCTCCCGTGTTGGTGAGCTGGCCTTCGACGCCGTCGAGCTCGGCCGAGTCCTCGGCATCCGAATCCGGCAGGGGATTGAATTTTTCGATGATCACCCGCCCGCCCGAGGCCGTGCGGTATTCATTCAACAGATCTTCGATACGCTTGGCGAAGGTTTTCAGGCCCACCGGCACTGCCGCGCCCTGGGTGTAGTAAAAGCGCAGCTTGACAGGAGCTTCGAGCTTTGCGAGGACGGCGCGCGTGCCAGGTGACAGCGTGTAGACATGGCCCTCGGTCAGATCCGCGCGGAAGCTGACGGCCCCGACGATGAAGTTCAACGCGATCAAAACGGCGAGCAGCACGACCACGCCGCCGGTCGAGTAAAGCATCGTTGCGAATTGCTTGCTTTTCATATCGAATCTTTTTCTAGCGTCCCTAGCCTGCGCGGTGGCTGCGGAGGATGACGCCGGTGGTAAACAGCGCGAACCCCATCAACGACGCGAAGAAAAGAATATCGCGCAGATCAACCACGCCGCGCTGGAATCCCTCGAAATGCGTCATTACCGAGAACGCGGCGACAAGATCCACCACGCGCGCACTCGCGAACCGTGACAGAAGCCCGGTTACCGGCTCGTAGCCGGCGAGGATCAGGAACAGACATATCAGCACCGCCAAGATGAAGCTGATCACCTGGTTGCGCGTCATCGCCGAGGTCATGCAGGTCACGGCGAGATAGGCGCCGGCAAGGAGCAGGCTGCCCACGTAGCCGGTGAAGATCACGCCGTTATCGGGATTGCCCAGGTAGTTCACCGTGATGACTACGGGAAACGTCAGCGCGAGCGCGAGCGCAAGAAACAACCAAGAAGCGAGAAACTTGCCGACCAGCGCTTCCCAAGTGGTCACCGGCATCGTGAGCAGAAGCTCGATCGTGCCGAGCCGGCGCTCTTCCGACCATAGCCGCATGCCCACGGCCGGAACGAGGAAGAGATAGAGCCACGGGTGCCAGGTGAAGAAAGAGACCAGTGAGGCCTCGCC
Source organism: Betaproteobacteria bacterium (assembly GCA_029863175.1). The sequence continues at coordinate 73,225 of JAOTVX010000013.1, forward strand.
GCGCTCGAAGAAGCTGCCGACCGTGAACGTAAAAAAGCCGGTGAGCAGCAGGAAGATGATCAGGAAGACGTAGGCAATCGGCGAGGTGAAGTAGCCGCCCAGCTCGCGCTTGACGATCGCCTTTACGTTAAACCATGCATTCATATCTGGGTCTACCCGCGGTTTCAGATGGTGTGTACCGACGCTTCTAGTGCCCTTTAACGGTGTCGGGCAACGTGATGGCCCGGAAGACCTCGTCGAGCCGGCCTTCCTCTGTCTGCAGCTCTTCGAGCTGCCATTTCTGCTGCGCGGCGAGTTCCGCCACCTCTCCGGTGAGGCTGCCGCCGGGCCTCGCCTTGTCGGGATAAACCCGAATTTCCACGATGCCGCCCTCGTCTCTCAGGATCTCGGCATTCGCCGCGTTCGCAATGCCGGACAATCCGCCGGCAAGCAGCGCGGCGGGCACACCCTTGACGCGCAGCCACGCGGCGCCCGCATTAGGCGCGCGCGCCTTGAGCTCTTCCGGCGTGCCGTTCGCGACGATGCGGCCGCGGTCGATGATGATCACGCGCGAGCACGCCGCCTCGACCTCCTCCAGGATGTGGGTCGAGAACACGATCGCCTTGTTCGCCCCCATGCGCTTGATGAGATTTCGCACCTCGTGCTTCTGGTTCGGGTCGAGCCCATCGGTAGGCTCGTCCATGACCAGCACATCCGGGTCGTGGACGAGCGATTGCGCGAGGCAAGTGCGGTGCTTGTAGCCTTTGGAGAGTGTGTCGATCACCTGGTAACGTACGTTCTCGAGGAAGCACAGCTCGACCGCGCGATCGACGGCGCTCCGGCGCGCCGCGCCGCGCAATCCGCGCAGCTCGGCAGCAAACAAGAGAAACCCCTGCACGGTCATGTCGCCGTAGCCCGGCGCATTCTCGGGCAGATAGCCGATGCGCCGCTTCGCCGGCAGCGGGTTCTCGAGGACGTCGTAGCCGGCCACCCTGATCGTGCCGGAGGTCGGGGGGATGAAACCCGTCACCATGCGCATGGTGGTGGACTTGCCCGCGCCGTTCGGCCCGAGAAACCCGAGCACTTCCCCGCGCTCGACGGTAAACGAAACGTCATTTACGGCCAGCTTCGGCCCGAATGCCTTGACGAGGTTTTCGACCTGAATCATGCGTGTATCCTCAGCACAGCGCGTTTACACCCTCGCATTGTCTTCATGCCTCGCTTAAATAGGTCTTAAACCCACGCCTTCAACTCCCGGTACCGTCGCCAAAGGGCGACGCATCCCGCGCGACGTGGCTGGAACTTCCCGCCACCTGGCCCAGCTAAGGGATTGTTTCGGGGCGATTTTTTTACTACGGCACTGAGCGCAGGCTACCTCGTCCAGCGCCCCGGGCTCCGTGTTTCCGCGCATCGCCCGTGGTGCCGACAGTCTGACTCGAACAGACGACCTACCGCTTACAAGGCGGTTGCTCTACCACTGAGCTATGCCGGCTTGGGCCGCCATTATAGACTGATAAGGCTTGAGTTGTGGCCCGCGTCCGCAGATGGTGGTGGCCGCACGCGGCGCGCAAGCGCGCGGCCCTCCGAGAGCCGGTTACTTGATGATCTGGAGCTTCGGCTTGCCGCCGTTGCCGTTGCCGTTGCCGTTGGGAGAGGAGGGTTCGGGCGGCGCGTCGTTGCCATACTTCTGAACCGGCTCGTGCGCAAAGAACATTCCCTGTCCGTTTTCCCTTGCGAAAATGCCGGTCACCGCCGCAATGGGGAGCGAGCACTCGCGCGACACTCCATCGAACCGCGCCGAGAACTGAATGGCCTCGTTGCCGATCGTCAGCTTGTGAGTGGCGTCGTAGCTCACGTTGAGCAGGATTTCGCCGTTCTTCACATGCGCCGCCGGCACTCGCGTGTTGGCATCGACCTGCACGGTGACGTAGGGCGTCAAATTGCTGTCCGAGCACCATTCGTGAATGGCGCGGATGAAGTAGGGCTTGGTGGAGCGCTCTGCCATGACACTACGCGAGTGATGGATGATGAGTGATGAGTGATGAGCGAGCAGCGCTTCCCGAATCGGCCGGCATCGTGGCCATCCGTCGGCTCTGCACTCTGGATTTTGCACTCTGCACGTCGGCCCCTAGCGGCGCATGACCTTCTCGGAGGCCGTGAGCGCGTCGATGAATGCGGGCCGGCTGAACAGCCGCTCGGCGTACTTCATGAGCGGCGCGCAGG
>JAOTVX010000075.1 GCA_029863175.1 Betaproteobacteria bacterium
AACCGGATGCCTTAATTGGGCGCGTCCGGGATTGTGAGGGGCGAGGGCGGCGACGTCCTCGCCTACTCGGAGGGTACACCCGGACTCAAGGTGCGCTGGCCAATCTCCAGCACCAGGTGGGCCGCGGGACGGTTGCCAACGTCCTCAGCCGCAATGGCATTGAACCGGCGCCGGAGCGCGGAAAGCACACCCGGTGGTCGACGTTTCTGAAGGCGCATTGGAAGGTATTTGCCGCCAGTGACTTCTTCAGTATCGAAGTCTGGACGGGCAGGGGACTGGTAACCCACTACGTGCTGTTTGTGATCAGCCTGGCCGATCGGATCGTTCACATCGCAGGGATCACGACGCAACCGGACGAAGCGTGGATGCTTCAGGTCGCGCGCAACTTGACGGACGAGGAGGGCGGGGCGCATGCGGGGAAGCGCTACCTGATCATCGATCGAGACACGAAGTACACGGCGCGATTTCGCGAACGGGTGGAGAAGTGCGCGACGGAGGTGATCCGGCTGCCGCCGCTGTCGCCAGATTTGAATGCCTACGCGGAGCGCTTCGTACGCTCGATCAAGGAGGAATGCCTGGGGAAGATGATTTTCATTGGGCAGGCGTCGTTGCGTCGAGCGATCTCGGAATACGTTATGCATTACCACACGGAGCGTAATCACCAAGGGCTGGAGAATCGGTTGATCCGGCCCGAACTGGGGCGTGCCGCGAATGACGGCATTGTTCATCGGCGTCCACGTCTCGGCGGAATGCTCAACTACTACCACCGCGCGGCGGCGTGAGGGCTTCGATCGAGTTCTTGAACATTACGGGATCGTGGGCCCGAATCCTGCCGGGCGCGCCATCTTTCAAAGACTTGGATCAAAACCAGGTGCTTTTCCTTGCTGCGGGACTCCGCGCGACCTCTTGTCCGCAAGCATTGAGTCAGCCGTCGGCCACCGGCAGCATACAACTGGTGATTCTAAATCGAGGTGACGGGCGGATGGGTTGAGGCACGAAACCCATCGTCAACCGCAGCGGTCACCAATCAGGTCTGTAGTTCCGCGGCGTCGCGTCCGAGCGCCACCGGCATGTCGTCGAAAGAAGCGACGTTCATGGCGTGCAGGCGGTGATACAACCCTTCGCGTGTCAGCAACTCCGTGTGTGTGCCCTGTTCGACGATGCGGCCATCCTGCAGCACGATAATGCGGTCGGCGTGGCGTACTGTCGCCAGACGGTGGGCGATGATAAGGCCGGTGCGACCAACAAGCGTATGCTCCAGGGCTGACTGAATTTCGCGCTCGGTGAAGCTGTCGACATTGGCGGTGGCCTCGTCCAGCACCAGGATGCCGGTATTGGCGACGATGGCGCGCGCGAATGAGAGCAACTGCCGCTGGCCGATCGAGAGATTAACGCCGCGTTGGCCGAGCACGGTGTCGTAATTCTGCGGCAGACGCGCGATGAATTCGTGCGCGCCCACCGCGCGCGCTGCGCGTTCCACGTCCTCGCGCCCCGCTTCCTGCGTGCGATAGCGGATGTTTTCGTAAACGCTGCCGGTAAAGAGAAAGGGCTCTTGCAGCACCATGGCAATGCGGCGGCCCAGCGAGTCCTGCGTTACGTCGCGCACGTCCATACCGCCGATCAGAACCTGCCCTTCCCAAACGTCATAAAAACGGTGCAGCAGCGCCATCGTGGAAGTCTTGCCCGAGCCGGTCGGGCCTACCAGGGCGACGGTTTCACCGGGCGCAACGCGGAAGCTCACATTTTTTAATACGGGTAGACCGGGTACGTAGCCGAAGGTGACGTTACGAAACTCGATTGTGCCGTCGATGGGATGCTCGATGCGCTCCAGATCTACGGCGCCGCTTTTGTCCTCGACCCCGACGGGTACGTCCAGCACTTCGAAGATGCGTTGTCCCGAGGCCATCGCCTGCTGCATTACGCTGTACTGCATGGTGAGCGAGCGGATCGGATCGAAAAAGCGCTGCACGTAGAACAGAAAAGCCACGACGACGCCGACTTCCATGGAGCCATTCAGCACCCGGTTGCCGCCAACGACGATAACGATCGCCATGGCGGCGCCGGTGAGCGTGTCAACGGTAGGGACCATCACCTGTGCCAGGCGCGTCGCCCGCACGTGGGAGCGATAGTTGTCCGCCGCTTTTTCGCGGAAAGCCGCGAAGTTGAATCCTTCGCGTGACATTTCCTGGACCGTGCGCACGCCGTTGATGTTTTCCGCCAGTGCGCTATTGACGATAGAGGACGTTTCGCGCGCGCGGATGAACGCGCGCTTTGCCGCCGGCAGCCAGATGGCGCGCACCAGGACCAGTATCGGCACCACCGAGAGCGTGAGCAGCCCAAGCTGGACGTCGAGCGCAATCAGCACGATGACAATGCCCACCAGCAGCGCCAGATCGCCAAGGGCAAAGATCGAGGACTCGAGAAATTCCTGCAACGCGCCGACGTCGCCCTGAAGCCGCGACATCAACTGCCCAACCTGCGTGCGGTCCATGAACGACAGGGAAACCCTTTGCAGATGTGCGTACATGGCGCGTCGCAAATCGAGCAGCACGCGCTCGGCGGTGATGGCCACCCAAACCTGTTGATAGTAGTTGGAAATGTAATTCACCAGCACGACCGCGAAAAAGCCTGCCATGGCGATTGCGAGCAGTTGTTTGCCGCCTTCGTGCGCGGCTGCGGGCAGGCTGGCCGCAGCGCCCGCCGGGAGCGCCTTGTCGATGATAAAGCGGATGACGAGCGGTACTGCAATTTGCGTAAGAGTGAACGCCAGCACCGCGACGATGGCGTAGAACAACGACCTGCGGTAAGGGTGCAGAAACGCGATAAAACGCCGCAGCACGTGGCGGTCAATCGCCGCGCCGAAGATTTCTTCGCCGCCGCGACGCAACGATTTATCTTTCCCGCGCGGTGCCGGCGCGGAGTTGCCCGCCGGCGGAGGTGCGACTGGAGAAGGCGCGGAATCAGGCATCGGCGTTCTGCCGGGCCACGCCCATCTGCAAATCGAACAGCCGGCGATAACGCCCGCCCTGCGCCAGGAGTTCCCCGTGCGAGCCGCGCTCGACTATCCGCCCGGCGTCGAGGAACAGGATTTCATCGGCATGCATCAGCGAGGAGAGGCGGTGCGAAACGATGATCGTGGCGCGGCTGCGGTTGAGCGCCTTCAGCGCGTCGCGGATTCGCAACTCGGTGTCGGCGTCGATGGCCGCTGTGGAATCGTCGAACACGATGACGCGCGGGGCAAGCAGCACGCTGCGCGCGATCGACAGGCGCTGGCGTTGCCCGCCGGAAAGCGACACTCCGCGCTCGCCCACCAGCGTATCGTAACCGTCCGGCAAGCCCGCGACATAATCGTGCAGTTGCGCAGTGTCGGCAGCGTCGACAACACGGTCGTCCTCGGCCGTCGGGTCGCCGTAAGCGACGTTTTCGCGCACTTCGGTCTTGAACAGGAAAGTGTCCTGCTGCACGACGCCGACCTGGGCGCGCAGCGAGTCGAGCGTCACCTCGCGGATATCCTGCCCGTCGATGGTGATGCGCCCGCCGGTCACGTCATAAAAACGCGGGATGAGGTGGGCAATGGTCGATTTGCCGCTGCCCGGCGGGCCGACGATTCCCAGCGTCCGGCCGGCGCTGACGGTAAATGAAATGTCCGCGACCGCATGCTCGCCCGAGAATCCGCCGTAGGAAAACGACACGTTCTCGAAGGCAAGTTCCGCCATGTTTACCGCGAGATCGCGCGCGCCGGGCTGGTCGCGGATCGCCGGTTCGATGTCGAGAATCTCGAACATGCGTGCGCCCGATACGGAGGCGCGGGCAAAACCGTTGATAACGAGGCCGACCTGCCGCACCGGCATCTGGAGCACCGTCATGAAAACCAGGAACTGCGTCAGCTCGCCGATAGTGATCTGCCCGCCGATCACGCGCAGGCTGCCCAGCCACAGTACAAGGCCCATCGCGAGAAAGTAGGCGAAGGTCATCATGGAAGTGTTGAAGTAGCGCACCCTGACCGATTCGACGGCGGGCTCCAGCGTGCGGCGCTGCCAATCGTCGAATTTGTCAAGTTCGTGCTGCTGCGCCGAGAACGCCCTCACCACGCGGATTCCGGCGAGGTTTTCCTCCATGATGCGGGTCAGCACGCTCATGCGTTCCTGGAACTCGCGCCACAGCGCGCGCACCTTCAGGCGGAATACGGTGCCGCGCCACACCGCGAACGGCACGAAGCTCACGCACAGAAAACCGAGCAGCAGGTCTTGCCCCATATATAGGTAGGCGCCGAGCCCCACCAGCACCGCAAGCTGGAACAGGCGCATGATGCCGGTCTCGATGAAACGCCGCACGCCTTCGATGTCGAGCATGCCGCGCGTGATCAGATCTCCGGAGTGGATGCGGTCGTGATAGCTGAACGACAGACGCTGCAGTTTTTCGAAAAAAGCGAGCCGCAGTTCGTAGCCAAAGCTCTGACCGATCGATTCGGCAAGGTAGTTATGCGCGAGGGTGAAAAGACCCCGCACGACCGCTGTGCCAAGAACCAGAAGCGCCGATGTCATCAGTGCCGCTTGAGCAGCCTCGGACGCGCCCACGCCGTGCGCGCCGGCCAGCAGGCCCGTCGCATGGTCGACGGCCCGGCCAAGGAAGCGCGGAATGAGGAGCTGGAACACCCCCGCGCCTATTACCGCCAGCACCGCCGCGGGAAAGCGCACGCGGTAGCCGAGCGCCATGCGCAGCACGCGCCACAGCGCGTTCACGCCCCGCAGGTAATCGCCGTCCAGCGACGGTACTATGGTGTCCGTGCCGTGGATCGTGGATTTGACCGCAGGACCGGCAACGGGGCTTGTTGCCGCGACTTGAGATGAGGCTCGCGCTTTATTCATTGCGTAGAGAACGATTTTAGCTTTTTCCTCGCCAGGTGTGTTGCTGCGCGGGCTGGATTGGGATGTAGTGAAAGGGGATAACTCAGACCACGATTACGGCGACGCACTGGTTGCTACCCGGAAGGGCGTCCAAGGGTCATGAGACGCAGGGATTTCATGGGGTGTCCTTCCCGAAAACTCGTAGACGTTGAAATCGTTGACTTTTCGCAGCGGTGAAGCGTAATGTCACCGTGCCGGTTTGGCGATATCAGCTCGAGCCTTCTCCCATGTGGCCTGTGTTTCAGGCGCTGCTCGCAGTCATTTCTACCGTAGCCAGATCGCGACTGTCTCTGCAGTTGGAAGTTGTTGCACTTCGGCATCAACTGAGCGTTTACGGACGATCGGATAAACGCCTGAGAATTCGGCCGGGAG
>JAOTVX010000074.1 GCA_029863175.1 Betaproteobacteria bacterium
TGCGTTCTGCTTTCACCCTGGATGAAGCGTTTCATCCTGCCCCCCTCGATCATTAATGCCTATTGCATAGATCGAGTGGGGCCCTACAAGTTCACGTTTTTACACACTCTGGGCCGAAAGCCGACCTCCGCGAACGTCCGCTATCGACCCAAAGCAGACGTTCAACGTTTGACATTAGCGGAAAGGGCGCGCAGCTGGTCGGCTGTCCGTTCGATGGCCGGGTTAGGCCTCACTATGCCAAACAAATTTCTTTCGCGAGCGATCAAAGAACGGCGCATAGATCGAAAGCGCGGCGTACTTGGGTGTTAACGTCCGTACCCGGCCATGCAGCGTATTTTGCGGTATGAAAACCATATCTCCCGGTCCGACTCGCTTGGACTCTTTGCCGACCTGGAACTCTGCTTCGCCTTCGAGAACGATGATGATTTCATCGTGCCCGGGCTGCGTGTGGAGAGCGCTCCCGCCTTCCATGCCCATGGCAATGTTTGCCGTCAAGTGAGCACCATCGCAAATAAACATGCGCTTAACGGGCTCATTCGCTGTGCTAGGGGCGATCGCCAGAGACTTCAGCAATTCGGAGAAGTTTATAAAATTACCCATGTCTTCTACTCCTATTGGCCGAAAGCGGAACTATGGGAACGTCCGCTTTCGACCCAAAGCGGTCAAGTTTGAGCGCCCGGAGCTCCGCGTCAGCCCATGAGCTGGTTTGCCACCGCGTCGACGATGGGCAGGGTGAGCGTGTGCATCTCCTCTGGCGTGAGGCTGCTGACCGGGTGGGGCAGCACGACATAGGGATGACCCTCCATACCCTTGCCGCGGAACTGAAAATCGGCCGTCTTCCTGAAGGCTTCCGTGATGATGACGGTGGCGGGGATGCCCCGTTTTTCGAACTCTACCGTGTCGTGCACACTGCACAACGTGCAGGAGCCTCATCCACCGAGGGCCGCGATGGCGATATCCACCTCACCGGCCATTTCGTCCAGCAACGCGTCGGGCGCTAGCTTGGAGTGGTGCTCCTTGTGGCGCACCACCACGCGCGCCACGCCGTAGCGTTCGCGCAGGGCGTCTGCCAGGGTGCGCAGGATCACGTCCGCCTGTTCCTTGCGGTTGTCGAGCAACCCCAGCACTTTACCGGCGAGGTCGGCGGGGCGCGCAGCAGAATTGACCGGATTGCCGCTTCTGGGCTCGGTCGGATCGATGAATTGCAGTCCGTTTGCCATGAGAACTCTCCTTTCTCCTAGACCTCGTAGATGCCGTGCACGGAGCGGCTCACGCCTGCCCACCCGTGGCAGATCGCGGTGCAGGGTCCCCAGCCTCCGGCCACGATGAGGTGGAGATCCTGCGGGTTCTTGATCGCCGGGATAAAACACTCGTCGTCGTCGGGATCCACCTTGATCGGTAGCGCCAGCGCCCGCTCGCGCCGCCAGTTCCCGCCGCCCTTCAAGTCGCGAACCTTGCGCCCGGCGAGCTCGCACAGCCGGCGGTGCACGTCGGCTCGCGCCATGCCCGCCCGCACGCAGAGCGTGGCGTGCTCAGGGCTCATCGCCACCACCATGTTGGCCCGGGTATGCATGTTCCAGGAACCCATCGCGCTCATCGAGTCGGCGATGCCGGTCAGCAGCCGCTGCGGATCGCGGTTCGTGTCGTCGAAGGTAAGGCGCGGGCTTTCCACCATCGCGCACGTGATGACGTCGTCCTCGAGCGAATATCCGCGCGACACCGAGAGGCTTTCCCACGGGCTGTGTTCTGAGTTCTCCGTGACGCATGCGGTGTAGCGCAGAGGTGTGGCGAAGATCGTGGCCGAACCCGCTCCCGGCATGGCCCCGCCGAGGTTGAACAACATCAGCCGGATGGCGCGCCCGATTGAGGCGTTAGCGCGGAAACCCGGCCCGAAGCAGCCGTTACCCCCATGCAGGCCGATCTTCCGGGCGTATGGTCCGTTGACGATCATCAGCGGCGCGACCCCGTGCATTGTGCCCTGCACTCCGTTCAGGTTGAATTCATCACGCAGGACGAGCGCAATGCCACCCAGCACAACCGGGAGGTACTCCGGCTTACAGCCTGCCATCAGCGCGTGGATCGCGACCGAGCGCACGGTCGCCCTGCCTCTCACCGGCGGAACGGTGCCGATTAATTCATCCGGACTGCGGCACGTGCCGGACAGCATGCGCACAAGACGTGCCTCGGTCGGGGTGACGACGGGCAGCCCGTCGGACCAGTCCTTTTCGAGGAAGAACTCAAATTCGTCTACAGCGTCCATGCCCTTGTGCCGTGAAGTCGTAATCGGTGTTTGTCGCGGCTCAAGCGGGAAAATGGCAATGGCCCGCCCAGGCGCGATGATCGCAAGGTTTTGAACGGCATCTTATAGATCAGCTTTTGCGTTAGCCCGTGAGTTGGCGCACCAGTTGATCCACATAGCGCAGCGCGAGCCCGCGCATTTCCTTGGGCTTGAGGTTGCTGACCGGGTGCGGCAGCTCGATATAGGGATGCCCCTCCATCCCTTTGCTGCGGAATTGCCATGCGGCCGCCCGCCTGAAATTCTCAGTGATGATGACCGTGGCAGGGATCCCCCGTTTTTCGAAGTCTACCGTGTCGTGCACACTGCACAACGTGCAGGACCCTCATCCACCGAGGGCGGCAACCGCAACCTGCACCTCCCTCGCCATTTCATCCATCAGTTCATCGGTCGCGGGTTTGGACCAGGCTTCCTTGCGGCGCATGACGACCCGAGCAACTCCGTGGCGTTCGCGAAGGGCATCAGCCACGGTCTCGAGAATGATGTCGGCCTGTTCCTTGGTGTTGTCCAGCAGCCCCAACACCTTGCCGGCGAGGTCTATGGGGCGGGCCGCCAGCGCGACCTTCGCCTTGCTGCGACCCGCAGTCGGATTGATAAACGGGAGGTCATTCGCCATCAAGATCTCCTTTGTCAGTCAAACGTCATAAGTGCCATGCACCACGAGGCTGCCGCCGCCCCAGCCGTGGCACACTGCGCTAATCGGCCCGATGCCTCCCGCCACTACGAGCTGGAGATCCCGCGGGTCCTTGATCCCGGGCACGAAGTGCTCCTCGTCATTCATGTCAACGTTGATCTTCTGCGCCCGCTCGGGCCGCCAGACGCCACCCGTTTTTAGCTCGCGCACCTTGCGCCCGGCCATCTCGGACAGTCTCCGGTGAACATCAACGCGGCTCATGCCAGCCTTGGCGCAGATCGTCGCGTGAAGCGGGCCCATGACCACCACCATGGGGCAACGCGGGACGAGCACGTTCAATGAGCCAATTGTGCTCATCGAGTCAGCGATCCCGGTGAGCAGCGGCTCGGGCTCCCGGCTGGCGTCGTCGAAGCAGAATTTGGGAGGGTCGACCATTGCGCAAGTGATCACGTTATCGTCGGGCGAGTAGCCTCGCGACACCGCAAGGCTTTCCCACGGGCTTTGCTCCATGTTCTCCGCAAGGCAGGCCGTGTAGCGCAAAGGCGACGAGAAAACGGTGGAGGAGCCCAGTTCCGTGATACCGCCGCCGAGATTGAGCAACATCAAGCGGATCGCGCGGCCGATCGAGGCGTTGGCGCGGAACCCAGGACCAAAGCAGCCCCTGCCGCCGTGCAACCCGATCTTCGACGCGTACGGACCGTTGACGATCATGAGCGGCGCGGCGCTGCCCATGGTGCCCTGCACGGCGTTCAGGTTCAGTTCTTCCCGTAGCATGAGCTTGATGCCGCCGAGCACCACGGGAAGGTATTCCGGCTTGCATCCGGCCATCAAGGCATGTATCGCGGCGTCGCGCACGGTGGCCGTTTCCATCGCCGGCGGAATGCGGCCGATCACCTCCTGCGGATCGCGGCGTGTGCCCTGAAGCATGCGCTGCACACGCTCCTCGGTCGGGGTGACCACGGGCAGGCCGTCCGACCACTCCTGCTCGAGAAAGAACTCGAATTCATCCACCGCGACAGCCAATGCGGTTTCGCCCAAAATGTACCTCAGTTTATTTTCTTCACGCCGCTGTCTCTGATCACCTTGGCCCACTTGGCGATCTGGGCGCGCAGGAATGCGGCGAATTCCTCCGGTGAGCTCGCGACGACCTCATTTCCGGTCTTGGCGAGCTTCTCCTTCACGTCCGGGCTGTTCAGCGCGCGCTTCACCCCCGCGTTCAGGCGGCGCACGATGTCCACCGGCGTGCCGGCCGGCGCATACAAGCCGTACCAACCCGTCACGTTGAAGCCCGGAACGCCCGACTCGGCGATGGTTGGCACGTTCGGAAATCGCGCGAAGCGTTTCGGCCCGGTGACCGCGATGGCACGCACCCGGCCCGAGCTCACCGGACCCACCAGCGAGGCGGTGCTACCGAAGACGAAGTCGATCTCGCCGGTCATGAGCGCGATCCTCGAGGCGCCCGAGCCCTTGAATGGCACGTGCACCCAACGGAACCCCGCCGTCAATTGAAGGAACTGGCCCGAAAGATGATTGATGCCGCCAGTGCCCGAGGAGCCGTAATTGAGTTGGCCGGGCCGGGCCTTCGCGAACGCGATGAGCTCCTTGACGGTCTTTATCGGCACGGACGGATGGCTCGCGAGCATGAATTGTCCCGACGTAAGCTGCGAGATGAGGGCAAAGTCCTTCAAGGGATCGTAGGGCAGTTTCGATCGCATACTGGGATGGATCGACATTTCCGGTGCTGAAATCAGCAATGTGTAGCCATCGGGCGCCGCGCGCGCCACGAAGCTTGCGCCGATGGTAGCGGCAGCGCCCGGCCGATTCTCGACCACGAATCTGCCGCCCATCTGCGAGCTCAGTTTCTGCGCGAGCAGGCGCCCCACGATGTCGGTCCCGCCGCCCGGCGAGAACGGCGCGACGATCCGCACCGTGCGCTCGGGCCAGGTTTGCGCTATGGCGGGCGCTGCGAGCGCGCATGCGACTAGAATGACAAGGGCGTGCCGGATTCCTTGTTGCCGATTCATGTTCTCCTCCATTGGTAATCGTCGGGGCACGGTCTGCGACGACTCACCCGCCCCAACAGCCCGAAACCAGCGACCACCATGGCGTAGATTTCAGGTGACTTATTCAAATGAATATCCGCCTATTCCTCATCTTTGCAAATAGGACAGTCATTTATTGGGAGCGGGATAACACCCTTTTTCGCGGACTTATTGATCTATCTCAAACAATGCCGAACGTCCGCTATTGGCCCAGACTGTGTCAAAACGTATCAGGGCTTCTGCAGCGCGCGTAAGGCGGCGGACCGCCCGCTGGAAGCTTCTATACGGCCTCCGGGTGCGCGGCGAG
>JAOTVX010000020.1 GCA_029863175.1 Betaproteobacteria bacterium
TGCGCGTGGGATCAAACGGATTCGTCGTCGGACCCGAATAGCCAATGGCGAATTCGGTGGTGACGCTTTTGCCGACGATGATGGCGCCGCCTTTTCTGAGGGCGGCAACGCACGCGGCGTCCTGGCCAGATTGCCAACCCTTGAATGCGGGATTGTTCATTTGGGTTGGCAGATCGGCTGTGGCAATGATGTCCTTGACCGCGATCGGAAATCCGTCCACGGCCGAAAGCGGCTTGCCCGCTTTGTAGCGCCGCGTCGACGCGTCCGCCGCCTTGCGCGCCGCAGCAATGTTCAGCGTCACGAAAGCCTTGACCGTCCGGTCGCGCGTGCTGATGACATCGATGCAACGCTCGAGAAACTCACGCGGCGTGCGCTTGCCTGCGACAAAGTCAGGCACGACTGCGGCGAACGACAGAATGTTCGGATTATTCCAGAATCGCATTTCCCACTCCCTTCAGGCTGGCAGCCGGCGGTCAGCGCGTTATAATGCCACCACAAGCTGTTTATACGAACACGAAGGAGCACACGGGATGAAGCGCTCGATCGTGGCTTGTTGCGCCATTGCAATCGCGCTGGCGCCTTCTGTTGCCTCGGCGCAGAGCAAGAAGCGCGCCAAGAACAAGATCGAGAGGCTGGCGTGCAAGCTGGGCGACAAAGACCGCCACGCCCGCATCGGGGTCGAGCTCGTCAATCGCAAAGTCAAACGGTTTGCCTACTACAGCAAGTTGAAGCCGCGCACCTGCTCGATTAACGTGGAGCGCGATGGACCTTACAGCTTGTGGCAAGACACCGGCCGCTTCACCTATGTCACGACTGAAAACGGGCGCTTTCTCATCGAGAACCGGCAGCGCGAGGTGCATTTCATCTTCCGCGAAGTCGATCGCCATTTCTACTGCGGTATGGAGCCCGGACGGATCAACGGGAGCCTGACGGTCATCCGCGGCAAGCGTGAATGCAAGCTAGAGGGTGTCATGCGAGCCCACGATACGGACGACCTGGCGCCAGGCGAGGCTGTTGCTACGCCGGGCCGGCATTAAGAGATCGGATTTTGTGTGCCAGTTCCGCGGCAGGGCTACGCGCGCAGCCGCGCTGTGATCCTGCGGTCTCAACTCAGGTCGAGGCGACGGTGTTCTCTCGCAAGCGGTCGTAGAGCACGCCGTCGGTGAAAAGGCTGTCCACTTCGGTGTCGCTGTAGCCGAGGCTCTTCACCATTTCCACCGAATGCTGGCCGAGCCATGGCGCCGCCTTGCGGATCGAGGCGAGCTCGCCCGTAGATTTCACCGGCAGGCCGAGCATTTTCATGCGGCCGATCACGGGATGATCCATCTCGACCACCATATCGCGCGCCTTGATGTGGGCATCGGCGAGAGTCTGCGCGTACGTGTAGACCGGGCCGCCGGGCACCTCGGCCGCGTCCAGTTTCTCGACCCAGTGAGCGGTAGGCTGGGTTGCAAACACAGACTCAATCTCGCGCTCGAGCTCGTCGATGTTCGTGAGCCGTGAGGGCAGGTCGGCGAAGCGCGCGTCAGTCAGCCATTCGGGCTTGTTGCACACCTTCGTGCAGAAGTTCTGCCACAGTTTCGTGTTGTTGGCGCCGACGGTTACATAGCCGTCCTGCGTCTTGTAGGCCTGGTAGGGCGTGGAGCGCCGGTGGCGCGTGCCGGTCGCGATCGGCAGTTCGCCCGCGCCGAAGTACGCGCCGGCCTCCCAGAACGTCCAAGCGAGCGGCGCTTCGAGCAGCGAAGTCTCCAGGTATTGCCCCGCACCGGTCTTCAGACGCTGGATGTAGGCGCCGAGGATGCTGTAGAGTGCCGTGACGCCGCTCGCGATGTCGTTCATGGCAATCCCGACTTTCGCCGGCCGCCCGCCGGGGTAGCCGGTCATCATCATGATGCCGGACATGCCCTGCGCGACGATATCGAAGCCGCCCTTCTTTCCGTACGGTCCGGTCTGGCCAAAGCCGGACATGGAAGCATAGATGATGCCGGGATTGATCTTGCGGATCGTGTCGTAGTCAACGCCAAGCTTGCGGGTCACTCCGGGACGGAAATTTTCCGTGATGACGTTGGCCTTGGCGGCGAGCTTCATGAAAATGTCCTTGCCGCGCGGGTCCTTGATGTTGAGCCCGAGGCTCTTCTTATTGCGGTTGAGCACCGCGAAGCAGTAGCTCTCGCCGTTGACCTGGGGGTCAAAGTGCCGCGTGGTGTCGCCTTCCGGGACGTTCTCGACCTTGACCACGTCGGCGCCCATGTCGCCGAGGACCATGGTGCAGTAGGGTCCGGCCATGACGCTCGTGAGATCGAGCACCCGGACGTCTTCAAGGGGCAGTGCCATCAAAATTTTCTCCAAAAAATCAGGCGCCAAGAAGAACTTCTTGGCCCTAACCGTGTCACAGATCGGGGCGTCCAGTATAGCGGATGGTCGACGCGGCGGCGGCGGGCGGGTTACAGTACGGTCACTTCCTGCTGTTGATGGCCGCGTAATGGCAGAATCAACGAAAACAAACCTAGGAGGAAAAGCATGAAATCCTGTTTCCGTATAGTCGTGCCCGCGATTCTCGCGGCGTTCTTTTTCCCCATTGCCACCATTGCCCACGCAGCGTATCCGGACAAGCCGGTGCGTGTGCTCGTCGTATTCCCGCCAGGGGGGTCCAACGATGTCACGGCTCGCATCGTGTTCCGGAAGGTCGAAGAGAACATGAAGAAGAGGTTCACGATTGAAAACCGCGGCGGCGCGGCCGGCAGTATGGGCGCTGCCATAGTGGCGAAAAGCCCGGCCGATGGCTACACCGTCATGGTGCAGTCCACGACGCACATCGCGAATGCGTTTATGTACAAGGGCAAGCTGCCGTACGATACGCTGGGTGATTTCATCGGATTGACGCCACTCGCGAGACAGGTGGGCGTACTGGTCGTGCACCCGTCGTTGCCGGTGAAATCGATCCCGCAGCTCATCGCGCTGGCGAAGAAGCAGCCCGGGGAGTTGAATTACGGTACCGCGGGGCTGGGGAGCTTTGTGCACCTCAATTGTGCGATGTTTGTCGAAATGTCGGGAACAAACATGGTGCATGTGCCATACCGCGGCGGTGGCCCCTCGTCCGTTGCGCTAATTTCCGGCGAGACCGAGTTAACGATCGCCACGATCGGCTCGATGTTCCGGCATATCAAGGCCAAGCGGGTGCGGCCGTTGGGGGTGACTTCCAAGGAGCGAAGCAGCAAGTTCCCGAATCTTCCGGCGATTGGCGAGTTCGTACCGGGATTCGAGTTCACGGCTTGGGTCGGCGCGTTTGTGCCCGCCGGGACACCCCAGGCGATCGTCACAAAGCTCAATCTGGAGCTCAAGAAGGCGCTCTCCGATCCCAAGACCGCGAAACTGTTGACCGACGTGACCTTGGACCCGATGTACATGACACCTGATCAGTTCGCCGTTCGCCTGAAATCCGACTACGCCCGGTATGAGGGGCTCATGAAAAAAATCGGCGTAATCGAGTAAAGGCGTTACCCGCGACACGTGCGGTGTCGCAAGTTCTAGTAGGAGACAATCAGGCCACCCTGCGGGTGGCCTGATTGCATTTCGGTAAGCGATTCCGCAGACTCCACCTTTATCAGCCGGACAACCAATGGATCTGGGCATCAAGAGCGAGACGGCGCTGGTCGTGGGCGCCAGCGAGGGTATCGGTTACGAGAGCGCGAAGGGGCTGCTGGAGGAGGGCGCACGGGTTCTCATATGTTCGCGCAGTGCGGACAAGCTGAAACGCGCGGCCGCGCAACTCAAGAAGGCGACCGGGGTTGAGCCGTCATGGTTCGCCGCCGATCTCACGAAGGCTGGGGATGTCGCGCGGCTCCACGACTGGCTTGGAGGTGAAGTATCCGCTCTCGACATCCTGGTAACAGCCGTCGGCGGCAGCCGGCGCGCGCTGTTCGAGGAGCTTGACGACGCGGCGTGGGTCGCGAACTACGAATTCAACGTCCTCGGCGCCGTGCGCGTGATCCGTGCGGCGCTCGAGCCGCTCAAGCGGTCGAAGACCGGCGGGCGGATCGTGATTCTCGGCGCCGCCGGTGCCCGCATGCCTTATCCCAATCAGGTGGTGTCCAACGTGCACAAGGCGGGTCTGATCGCGCTCGTGAAGACGCTGGGCGCCGAATTCCAACCTCACAATATCCGCGTAAACTCCGTCTCACCCGGACGCACGCTGACGCAACTGTGGACCACGCGGGCCGAGAAACTCGGCCGGGAACGCGGGGTGAAGCCGGAGGAGGTCATCCACGAGTTCGCCGAGGAGATCCCGATGAAGCGCTTTGGCCGGCCGGAGGAGATCGCGGCGATGGTGGTGTTCCTGGCCTCGCACAAGGCGAGCTATGTCAATTGCCAGTCTATACTGGTGGACGGCGGTATCGCCCGGGGCTTAATTTAACCGCAGATACACGCGGATGTACTCATTCGACAAACCCCGAACCCCGTCGTTTAGCCGCCGATGGACGCCGATAAACGCCGATAAAATCGAGAACTGAACCGCTGAGACGCCGAGAGAAACTATTATTGAACCGCGGAGACGCGGAGAGAAGCAAAACACGATTTACCTTTCACGGTTCACGTTTCATGGAGGAGGATTGCGATGGCTCTAAAGTATCCGTTGGTGCACGTTGACGATGTCCGTCCCGAGAACATGAAGGAAGGCGAGGGCTGGGCCATTTCCGAATTCCGGCTTCCCATCTCGGGCAAGAACGGGAGCTCCACGACGCTCTTCCATTCCATCTTCCGGCCCGGCTCCACACACGCCAAGCACCTCCACCGCAACTGCGACGAGATCGCTGTTTACCTGAAGGGCCATGGCACGGTCGGGCAGCGGAACGAGCGCACCGAGGTCCGCGCGGGCCACTGCCGTGTCATGCCCAAAGGGGCGGAGCACTTCTTCTTCAACGAGACGAAAAACGAGGAAGCGCTCGTGATCGGTTTCTACGTCGGCGCGAAGAGCGTCGCGGACACCGGCTACGAGTTCCGCGGCCACGTGACCGAAGCGGACCTCAAATTGGCCCGGGGCAAGGCTTTCAGCGATGGCGTCCTCGTTCACATTGACGAAGTGAAGCCCTCCCGGATGAACGCGGAGGACGGCTGGAGCATCACCGATTTCCGCATGCCGATCGGCCGCCATAATGGGAGCCCCACCACTCTCTTCTGGGCGAAGTTCCTCCCGGGCGCCGTGCACAAGAAGCACCGGCACGAGAGCTGCGAGGAGCTCTACTACATCGTCCGGGGCCACGGCCTGGCGGGCGCGGGCGCGGACCGCGCCGAAGTACGGAGCGGCCACGTCCACTACATTCCCAAGGGCGTCGAGCACTTTCTTTACAACCTGAGCAAGACCGAGCCCCTCGAGGCCATCGGCATTTACGTTGGCGCGGGGAGCGTCGAGGAAACCGGCTACGTCTACACGGGCGAGGTGACCGAGGCGGACATCAAGGCCCAGACGGCGTAATAAATAGCGTCGGCTGACGCCGACGCTATTTATTTAGAGGAAAAGCGAATTTCCATTCGCCGGGCACCAGTCACCCTTCACGGCTTTCAAGCGCCGCAAATAAACGCAGATAAAACCCATGGGCCAGACTCAAATTTTCATAAGTCGAGCCTGGCCCCTTTTACTGTTTATGAAGAGTATGGGAAGATTAAGAGTACCTCAAGACGAGATACGCAATAGCCGCTATACAGGCAAGAATGCCGGGAACCGCGACTAGAGTCACGGTTCTTTGACGCTGCAATGCAAGCCGCTGGAGACCAACTGATTCGGCGATGCTTTCCCTGGACTTCTTGATCTGCTCCGTTGTAATTGCTTGCTGCGCAGACAGCAACCTGATGATTTCACGCTGCCCTTCTCGAATGTCGCGAAGGGTCTCGAGCACTTGCTGTTCGATTTCTTGGCTCATGGTTCTAATCACGCCGGCCTTTGCGCGCGCGGGCCGACATGCAAGCGTACGATCGCAGTTACAGTGACATATCAGGTGGCCGTTATGTTGTTTCTTAGAGCCCGTAACACATAGTCGGGTGCACGTAATCAGCCAAAAACGTGACAGCGCGGCGTGGCTTTCAATGTGTTACGGGCTCTTAATGCTATTTCAATACTTTCTCCAGTATGCCTTTGGCAGCATCACCACCCTTTGACTGGACGAAGGAGATAACGATGGGAATAAATTTTCCGATCATGCCAGCATCCAAATTAAGATTCTTGAACCCACCCGCAAGACTGGCGAGATTTCCAAGCTGCCCGGCTCCTCCACCCAATGATGAAGCCAATCCGCCAAGGGCACTCGCCACACCACCAGTTTCTGGCGCTGAGGATATCAGATCATCAACGCCGGGAACGGCACTGGCAACCTTGCTAAATTCGCCAGATCCCAACTTGTCCTTTGCCATCTTGAACAAGAGTCCAGATCCTCCTTTGGCCTGTTGCTCTGAAATTCCAAGTTGACTTGTTAGTGTTTGAAGTAGTTCCATCAGTAATTTCTCCTTTCACGATTGCCATCTAATGAACAAGCTCGGTAGTGTGAGAAGGCGTCAGCCTTAATGTTGCCGTCGGCCGGACGTCGGGGAGCTGAACATCATACTCGCTCGATTGCGCCCAGTCGAAGTGATTTTCACTAGCCGGCACGACGGCAATAGGTTCAATCCGCCCAAAATGTTTTATCCGCTATTCGGATCGGGGCATTTGGAGTCCCTAACACAATGAAAGGCGCGTGCGTCGCGAGCCAGAATCGTGACAGCGCAGCGTGTGTTTCATTGTGTTAGGGGCTCTTAGTTCAGGCGTGAGCTGATCCCAGCGACCATTGCGGTGAGCGAGCCGAATACTTCGGCGCCGGCGGTGTCCAGCGCGGTACGCTTGGTGGCAAAGGTTCCATGCGCACCGTGGACCAAGGCGCCGGCATGGCCCATGGTGACGCCTTCGGGTGCGCTCCTGCCGGCGATCAAGGCGAACACGGGTTTGGCGAATCGCTGCGCGGTGAGCGCGGCGGCGAACTCCTCTTCTTCGCTGCCGCCGATCTCACCGATGATGAGCACGCCTTCGGTCCCGGCATCGGCCGCGTAGAAGGGCACCAGGTCGGCGAAGCGGGTGCCTTTGACTGGATCGCCGCCGACGCCGACCCAGACGGAAGTGCCGACGCCTTTTTGCGCAAGGCGGTAGCCCGCTTCGTAGGAGAGGGTTCCGGACTTCGACATCAGCCCCAGCCGCCCCGGCTTGAGCGAATCATCCGGCAGGAATCCGAGTTTTGTCTCACCCGCTACGGCCATCCCTGGTGAAGATGCCCCGATCCAGATTGCGCCTGATGCGCGCACCGACTCGCGTGCCCTGATCGCATCGTGAACCGGCATTCCCTCGGTGGGCGTTACCAGGTAACGGATACCGGCGTCCAATGCTTCCCGCATCGCGCCCAGCAACTGCATCGCGCCCACGAAGAGCACGCTGGCCGTGGCGCCGGTCGCGGCGACCGCTTGGCGGCATTCCGCGAACACGGGCACCCCGCTGACCTCGCGCACCTTGGTGCCGGGAGACACGCCGCCGACGACGCGCGTGCCGTAGTCCATCATGAGCCGGCTATGCAGCTGGCCCGCCCTTCCTGTGATCCCCTGCACGATTACTGGGGTGCTTCTATCGATTCGAGGATTGATGCTCATTCGATAATGCTCGTGTTACACGGGTGATGAATAATGGTGATGAAAAATGGTGATGAGAGATGGTGATGAAAACCGTAGTGCAGTTGAAGAGCTTTTTCCATCACCAGTAATCATCACCAGTACCCATCACCAGTTCTCATCACCATTTGTCATTGCCGATTTAGATGCCTGCGCACCTCAGTTAGCGCCGCATCAAGATCAACATGGAGCGGGATGCCCGCCGCGGAGAGTGTTGCGCGCGCCGCGGGCAGGCCGTTGCCGACGAGCCGGGCGACGACCGGGACCTTGAGGCGGGGCACCTCGATGAGAGCGGCCACGAGCAGCCTCGAGAATTCGGCGAGATCGGTGATGCCGGCGAAGATGTTGACCAGCAGCACGCGAATGTCGCGGCCTTGGGCGATCCAGTTGAGGACCTGGACGAGGCGCGTGGTCTGGCCGCGCAAACCGCCGGTGCGGATGTCGAGGAAGTTGTACGGTTTGAGTCCCGCCTCGCGCAACTCGTCGATGAGCATCATGGAAAGACCGGCGCCCGTGGTGAGGAGCCCGATCTCGCCGGCGGGATCCACGACGACGTAGTCGAAGCCATGCTGCAGCTTGAGCGCCGTCTCTGGGTAGGCGCGGGCGCGGCGCTCGAGCAGCGCACGCAGGACGGACTGGCGTGCCAGCGCGTTGTCGTCGGTGACGAGCTTGGCATCGCCCGCGACCCAGCTTCCGTCAGCGAGTACGAACAGCGGGTTGATTTCAAGGAGCAGGGCTTCAAGTGCCAGGAAGGCGTGCGCGAGACGCTCGCCAGCATCTCGTACTGCTGCGGTCACGTTAACGGGTAAGTTCCGCGCGAGCCGGTGCACGCTGTCCACGAGCGATTGTGCATCCGTTTGGACAAGCTCGCTCTGAATGTGTTGGCGCGGAACTTGCTCGATGTCCATGCCCCCGCGCGCTGAAACGATCACGCGCACCTGCGCAGTGGCGGAATCGAGAAGGAGGCCGAGATAGGCTTCCTGCGCCCCGCTTACGGCCTGTTCAATGCGCACCGCACCGACAGGGCGGCTCCTGGCGGTGGAGCCGATGATAGCCGCCGCGTGCGATTGCGCCTCGGCGAGCGTCGCGGCCTTGCGGATGAGGCCCGCCTTGCCACGTCCGCCGGCAGCGATCTGGCCTTTCACGACCCAGGGAGCGCCGGGCAGGGCGGTCGCGCTGATGGCCTCCGCGTCTTCGAACAGGGCCCCCGTCGGTGCGGGGATCCGGTGTGCGGCGAGAAGGTCCTTGGCGTCGTGCTCTAGTAGATACATTCTCGCGGCGGTCTCGTTGATAGTGCTGTAGCGAGATTTGCTGTCCAATTGCGTGACGAGTGACGAGTCACGCTTTCCTGCGTTTCTTGCGATCTAGAAAAGCCTGCATGAGCCGCCGGGGCTCGTCCGTCCTCCGTGCCTCGACGCACGCTCGGATGCCGGCCTGGACCGCTTTCTCGATCGAAAGGCGCTCCCAGTCGTGTACCAGTGCCTTTTGCAGGCGGATGGCGCGCGGGCCGCCAGCGAGAATCGAGGCGACCCATTGGTCGACAGCAACATCGAGTGCGACGGGCTCGACGAGCTTTTCGAGAAAGCCGATGCGGTAGGCTTCCGCTGCCTCGATGTGATCGCCGGTGTAGACCAGCTCGCGGGTCTTGCCCCAGCCGATGAGCTGGGGGAGCAGGCAGGCTTCCATGCCGGAGGGAATACCGAAGCGCACCTCGGGCATGCCGAATTTCGCGGGGGTCACGCCGACGCGCATGTCGCAGGCCGTGGCAATTTCCATCCCCGCCCCGAAGCAGTAGCCGTTGATTCGCGCGATGACCGGGACAGGCAGGGCGCGGATCGCGGCGCACGCGCGATGAGTCCAGGAGTGCTCCTTTATGGCCCCGGCACGGTTAAGGTCTTTCATTTCCGCGAGGTCGGCGCCGGCGATGAACGAGCGCTCCCCGGCGCCCGTCAGAACCACGACCCTCACGAGAGGGTCCCTCGCGAGCTTCCGGAAGGCCCCGGCGAGCTGCTGCTTGCCGGCGATGCCGAGTACGTTGCGTCTATCGGGGTTATTAACCGTGACTTGGACGACCCGGCCGGTCGTGCCGCGTTCTTCGGTTCGGACGAGAACCCGTTGGTCTTCACCGATGTGCATGGGTGATCATGACAGTAACGGGTCGAGGACGACCGGTTTTAGGGCGTGTCCGGCGAAATTGGCCCGCTCATGCTAACAGGAGCCGGCTGCCGCCCCAAGAAACGTCGTCCAACATGCGGTCGGCCGGTGCTGCCGCGGGACCCCAGTGTTGGATAGAATCCACCTTGTGGTCCGACCCGTGATATAGGGAGTCAGAAGATGAAGCTCTATGGTTCACCAAACTCGCCGTACGCGCGCAAGCTGCGGGTATTGATCAAGGAGAAGAATCTGCCGGTCGAGTTCGTGATCGAGGACCCGTGGCCGGAGGACAGCCCGATCATCAGCAGGAATCCCTTCAGCAAGGTCCCGGTGCTCGAGGTGGGGCCGGACAATTACCTGTTCGAGTCAATTTTCATTGCGCACTACCTCGACAACCTTGACGGGAAGCCGCTGCAGCCCAACGACGCCGAGGGCTACTGGCATGCGCAGTGGTGGCAGGCGCTCGGGAACGGCATGATCGATTCGGTCATTGGGCGCGTGCTCGAGACGCGGCGCCCGCCCGACAAGCAGTGGCCTGAAAAAATGGCGCGCGAGGAAAAGCGCGTACTTCGAGCGATCGACGTCGGGGAGCGCGCGTTTCGCGAGAATCGCTTTATCGTCGGGGGAGCGTTCACAATGGCCGACCTCGTTATGGGTGTTGCTCTGCAATACGTGGATTTCCGCTACCCCCATGATTGGCGCGCGCCCCATCCGGAGCTCGCCAGGTGGCACGCGGGCATCACCTCGCGCAAGTCCTTCGAGGAGACGCTGCCGCCGGGCTTCGTCAAGCCTACTTGAGCGCTGAAAGAAGTGATGGAAAATGGTGATGGGAAATAGTGATGAAAAATGGTGATGAAATCTGCATTGTTGCCCGCCACCAAGACTCATCACCAGTATTCATCACCAGTAATCATCACCAGTTCTCAAGGCCCGGCGGTTGCGGCAGGAAAATGCCGCTCGAGAAAACCGAAGAATAATGGATTGAACTCTGTCGGATTCTCGGCCCACGGGTAATGCCCCGAGCCGGAGACGATGCCGAATTCGCACCCCGGAATCATCTCCGCCACCCGCTTCATGCCAGCC
The DNA here is from genome assembly GCA_029863175.1 of Betaproteobacteria bacterium. The sequence goes on from JAOTVX010000020.1 coordinate 10,918, forward strand.
GGGTGACCGACCTGATCCACCTCGCCGGCTACCAGTAACGTCGGCACCGACACGGCCTTGATCGCGCCGACCGCGTCGGCTTCGGGATAGGTCTGCACGGCCTTGACGGCGGCTTTGACCGTGTCCGGCGGCGTGCGCGAGGCCCAGAGACGCACGAGGTCGACTTCGGGACCGCTCGACGTTGGACCGAGCATCGAGTTGACGACCATCATGTTCGCCGTGATCGGGTCGGTGCCAGGGGGAGGCGGCGCCGTGCGCTTGCGCACGAACTCCTCCTGCTCCTCCTTGGTGCGATTGGCGAAATAGCCAATCGTCGAGCAGATCACGATACCGTGCACGAGATCCGGTAACTTCAGCCGGATGCGCGGCGTGATCTGTCCGCCCATGCTGTGGCCGAAGAAGACATTTCGCTCGCTACCTTGCGCCTTGACCAGCCGCGCGGCGGCCTCGGCAACGACATCGAAGCTGAAAGCATCCGGCAAAGGCGACAGACCATAGCCGGGCGCGTCCATTGCCACGACCCGGTAACCCCGCGCGATCAGCCTTTCGGTGACGTAGCGCCAGTAATCCTTCGCGCCGTAGATTCCATGCAGCAGGAAGACAGTCACCTTGCCTGCGCCGGTTACTTGGTAATCGGGCATTCTGGTATCCACGTTTTCGTTCTCCTGTCGAGGCCACCATACCGCTCAATTTTTCGAGCCCTCACGATTGGCCGAGGAAGTGATGAGAAATGGTGATGATTAATGGTGATGGAATAATGGTGATGAAAAGCCGCCCGCGCTATCCGTCCACCGAATTCATATTCAGTATCTCATACGGACGCGTCATAGCCAGCCGACGCTCCTGGCCCAGGCATCACGTCTGCGCTGGTATTCGTCAAAGTTCGGGGGAGGCCCGCCGCCTTCGGACCGGATTTCCTCGAGGTGTCGCTCCAGGTCCTCTCGGAACGGGGCCAGGCCAACTGCTTTTCTTCTCGCATCAAGATTAGCGCGGTCTTCCACGTCGCACCCCAATTCCCCTTTTTTATTCCAGTCCAGCACGGTAGCGTAAACGAGAGGCTTGTTTTCATTGAACCGGATGCGATCGGTCAGGAAGGCAAGTTGCTGTAGCGGGGCGTCTCCCTTCCCGACCGCTTCCGTGAGAACTGCCAGGAACTTTCGCTGCAGGTCCGGTGTGCATATCGAGTGCTGAGCGATCAACCACGCTGCGCGACAGCCCTCGTCTCCAACAGAGGTCACGCCGGGCCAGCCGTGGATCGAGATGATCCGGGCCAGTTTTTCCGCGTTCTCGCGGTGTACCCGTTGCATGTCCGAAGCATAGTCGCCATAGAGCCGGCCGGACTTCTGCAAGTGGAAACGAGCATCACTATCGCGCTGCTTCATGGCGAGAAGCTCTTGTAGGACATCCTGCTTCAAGCTATTTCCTCGCTGAGAAGGCTGGTACGAGTCCATCAATCGCGATGCGATGACAGGCCTTTCAGGCCTGACCGAGCCGCACTGGATTACTACTTTCGACTCCTGAAGATGCAATGCTTGGCGTAGTCTGATGCCTCGTTGGCCGTCCAGTCGCCTTTCGACTTTTTGTCCAATTTCTTGCACCACGCTTCGCTGCCCACCTCGGGCGCGCAGCCCAGCAGGCTGGCGAAGGCCACGATCGCTATACCAACAGACACTCTGCGCATCATTCGTCTAACCTCCATGCTCGTGCCACTGTTTCGTGAATCGTCAAACGTGAAACGTGAATCGTTGCTAAACCGCTAGCCTGCAAAAAAGCTTTGACACAAAGGACACCAAGGTCACTAAGGATATTTAAAATTAATTAGGAAGAGGCACAGCGCTCGCCGTGCGTTCGAACCCATATTTGTAAACCTTTGCGTCCTTTGCGTCCTTTGTGTCCTTTGTGTCCTTTGTGTCCTTTGTGTCCTTTGTGTCCTTTGTGTCCTTTGTGTCCTTTGTGTCTGAGCTTTTCTTTTCCTCGGCGGCCTTGGCGCCTTGGCGGTTCGATATATCTCAACGAAGTATGAACGGATTCGGAACCTCGGTCGCGGTCGAAATCCAGACGCTTTTCACCTGCATGTAGTCCTTGATCATCTCCTGCCCGCTCTCGCGACCGAGACCACTGCGCTTGTAGCCGCCGAATGGCGAGAGGTAGGAAACCGCGCGGTAGGTGTTGACCCAGACCGTGCCGGCTTGCAGCCGCTCCGAGAGCGTGAGCGCCCGGCGCATGTTCTGGGTCCACACGCCCGCGGCAAGGCCGTAGACAACGTCGTTGCCGATACGGACGGCTTCTTCCTCGTTCTCGAAGGGAATCACCGCGAGCACCGGTCCGAAGACTTCCTCCTGCGCAATGCGCATCGAGTTCTTCACGCCGGTAAAAATCGTCGGCTCGACGAACCAGCCATTGCCGCACTCCGGGCGTGTCGCGCGCCCGCCCCCCAGTACCGATTTCGCGCCTTCACCCCTGGCGACATCGATGTAGTCGAGGATTTTCTTGAACTGCGGCGGGTTGGTGACAGGTCCGACCTGGGTCTCGAGGCTCATCGGATCGCCCATCTTTGCGGTCCGCGCGAAGGCGACGAGCTTTTCGACGAATTCGTCGTGGATCGTGCGCTGAACCAACAGCCGGGAGCCGGCGATGCAGGTCTGCCCGGTCGCAGCAAAAATGCCCGAGACCACGCCCTTGATCGCGTTTTCCATGTGCGCGTCGTCGAAAACGATATTTGGCGACTTCCCGCCAAGCTCCATGCTGACGCGCTTGAGGCCTTTGGCCGCCGTCTGATAGATGAGCGTGCCGGTGCGGTCCGAGCCGGTGAAAGCGACCTTGGCCACGAGCGGATGCTCGACCAGTGGCATGCCGACGTCAGCCCCGAAGCCGGTTACCACGTTCACCACTCCCGGCGGGAAACCAGCCTGCTCGATCAACTTCATGAACTCCAGCGTCGAGGCCGAGGTGTACTCGGACGGCTTGAGGACGACCGTGTTCCCAGCGGCGAGTGCCGGCGCGAGTTTCCACGCGACGAGGAGCAGGGGGGAGTTCCAGGGAATGATCGCGGCGACCACCCCGAGCGGCTCGTAGCGCGTGAAATTGAGCATGTCGGGCTTGTCGGTCGGGATGACGTGTCCCTCGACCTTGTCCGCAAGTCCCCCGTAATAGTAGTACCACTGCGCCATATACGCGGTCTGCGCGCTCATCTCCGCGTAGAGCTTGCCGTTGTCGCGCACCTCCATCTCCGCGAGGAATTTCGATTTCTCGCCGATGAGATCCGCGAGCTTGCGCAGGAGGGCGCCGCGCCTAGATGGCGTGAGCGTCGGCCACTCGCCGGAACTAAAGGCCTTGTGTGCCGCACGGACGGCGCGATCCGCATCCTTCGCGTTTCCCTTGGGCATGAGAGCCCAGGGCTGCCCGGTGAAGGGATTGTCGCTCTCGAACGTGTCTCCGGAGGCGGCGTCTACCCATTCGCCTCCAATGAACATTTTGTACTTAGCCAGAGTACCGATCGGGGTATCCATGCTTTTCCTCCGTTTCCACTGACGAGTGATGAGAGATGGTGATGAGTAATGGTGATGCGAAATGGTGATCAAAACCGATCTGATTTTCCATCACCCGTACTCATCACTGGTATTCATCACCAGTAATCATCACCAGTTCCCGTCAATTGCTTATTCGAAAGCCTTGCTCCCCAGCAAGGCTTCGCGAAAGCGATGCTTGATGGCGGCGCCGTCGCGCATCGGCAGGATCATAGGCGCGTATTGCGTCGTGACCTTGATCGAGGCGAACAGCGGCCCCGGCTGGCGATAGAAACGCGGGATCCAGGTGCGGAGCTGCGCAGACGTGTAGATCGTTCTCGCAGCGCAGAAGCCCGCTGCGCGGGCCATGCCCGGAAGATCGACGCCATGGTGAGTGTGTGTCTGTTGCATGCCGGTCTCGCCATAGTGCTCGTTGTCGATCACGATGACGGTGAGATTACGCGTTTCCTGGACGGCAATGGTGGCTAGACTGCCGAGGCCCATCAGCATTTCGCCATCGCCCGTGATGACCAAAACACGCCGCTTCGGCTGGGCGAGGGCGAGCCCGAGACCGGTCATGGCAGCGCCGCCCATTCCGCCCCAGCTGTAGAAGGTGAGCGGATGATCGCCTGCGGCCGCGGTGTCCCATGTGGTGGAGCCCAGTCCCGGCACGATCAGGGCGCCGCCGCGGTCTTTCAGGATCTCGGCGACGACCTTTCGTCGCTCTAGGTTCGGACTGCGCTTTTTCATATCGTAATCTCGGTATTTACTTTTTCCAGTTCTTGGCACCGATAACACGCTGCCCGATCAGCACGGCCACAGCCACGGAGCCGTTGAATGCCAGATTGGCTGCTGCCGCCACGGTTTCCTCGATGCGCGCCGCGTCATCGACCTCCTGCACGACCACGCCGATGCTCGCGAGTGCAACGGGAGTGGCCTTTCCCATCGGTACCTGCCACGGGTTGAACTCACCCCATTGGCCGCGCATCGTGACGAGCATGAGAACGGGAAACCGGCACTCCCGCATCATGCCCAGCATGTTAATGCAGTTGCCGACGCCGCTGGACTGCATCAGCACCGCCGCGCGTTCGCCGCCGAGCCAGGCGCCGGCGGACAGTGCGATGCCTTCTTCTTCCGTGGTGAGTGGTATCGCGCGGATGGCCCGGTCGGCCCGGCACAAGTCGATCAGGCGAGCGTGTCCGGCGTCTGGCACGTAGGCAACTTGCCGGACATCCGCATCGCGCAATACCGCATGGATCCGGTCCGGCCAGGCTGATTTCTGTTTCATGACGACGGGCATTTTCGAAAGTTTAGGTAGAAAGCGATATTAGAGTTTCCGGTCGCAATTTGTCACGTCGCGCTGGACGGGCGCCGCTGCCAGATAGTGGACCAGAAGTGAAATCCGATCGTCAGCGCCGTGAGCCCGAAGAAGAGGAGCGCCACGCCGCTTTCGATGAAGATTCGGTGACTGCCCTCGCTGAGGATGAGCGCCGTGCGGTACTGCTGCTCCAGCGTTTCCCCCAACACAAGGCCGAGCACCACGGGAGCGACAGGTATTCGGATACGCTGCAGCACGTAGCCCAATAGACCCATGACGCCCATCAGGTAGACGTCGAAGATCGAGTTGCGGATGGCGTAGGACCCGAGCACGCACAGCACGATGATGCAGACGGCCAGAAGATGGGGGGGCACACGCAGGACACGTACGAACAGCCGAATTCCCCACAGCTGGACGACCAGGATGACGACATACGCGAGAAAGATCGCGATATAGAGCGCGTAGATTGTCCCGAGGTGGGTGCGGAACAGCATGGGACCGGGGTGCAGTCCGTGTATGAGTAGGCCGCCGAGAATGACGGCGGTCGCCGGGTCGCCGGGGATTCCGAGGCTCAACAGCGGAATCATGGTGCCGCCAGTCACGGCATTGTTCGCCGATTCCGGCGCGACCACCCCCGACAGCTCGCCTTTTCCAAAGTCCTGCGGCCGGCGGCTGAACCGGCGCGCGTGGTCGTAGGCCAGGAATGCCGCAATGGGCCCCCCCGTCCCCGGTATGGCACCGATCCCGGTTCCAATACCGGCACAACGAACCATGAGCCACAGGCGGTCGCGGAGATCTCTCAAGGAGGGGAGCTGCGCGCGCACGTTTTCGGGAATCTTGGCTGGCGCCGCGTGGTCGTGATCCATGAACGCGCTGATGACCTGCGGTACGGCGAAGAGGCCGATCATGGCGACCAGCAGGTTTACGCCCTGCTGCAGCTGCACGGTGTCGAAAGTGAGGCGCGCAACACCGTCCAGCTCGTCGAGCCCTACGATCATGAGCATGAGACCGATCACGCCGGCGACGAGGCCGCGCACCATCGATTCTTGCGCCAGGCCGCAGATCGTGGACAGACCGAAGAGCACTAGAGCAAAGATCTCGGCAGGGCCGAACTTGATGGCGACTGCCGCGACGTGCTCAAGGAGCAGAATCATCACGAGAAGACTGAAGAGCCCGCCGAATGCCGAGGCGATCACCGCGGCGCCCAATGCGGATCCCGCTTTGCCCTGGAGCGCCATGGGGTAACCGTCAAACACCGTGGCCGCGGCCGAGGGCGTGCCCGGTATGCCGAGCAGAATCGCCGATACCGATCCGCCCGTCATACCGCCGACGAAGACGCCGAGCAGCATCGCGATCGCCGGAACGGGCTGCATGCCGAATGTGAACGGTAGCATCAGGGCGAGCGCCATCGAGAACGTCAGTCCCGGTATGGAGCCGATAATCAACCCCACTACCGTGCCGAGCGTCGTTGCAAGGATCGTGTCGAGCTGAAGTGCTGCGGCGAAAGCCTGTGTGAGCGCGTCCAGTCGGGGCCTCCGCGTTAAAAGAACAACCACCGCCACGAGCCCTGTGGCAGGGGCGCTTCCAGCAGCACCGCGAAAAGCAGCCAGCAGCACAGCGTCGTGCCGGCGGCCAGGAAAAGCGTGAGCCTCCACGACTGGCGGCGCAGCAGCACGCGCATGGCGAGGACGATCACAATCGGGGTCGAAAGGACGAATCCTGCTTTCTCGAGCAGGAACGCATAGAGCACCAGCAATGCGAAGATGCCGCCGACAATGAACACCTCACGGCGCATCACTGCCGGCAACACATCTTCCGCGCCTGCGTGGCGTGCCGCCAGGAAGGCAGACGCCGTAATCAAAACGCCCAGTCCGAGGAGCGTCGCCCCCAGCAGGACGGGGAACGCCTGCGGACCGGGCTCAGTTTCGGAACGCGCCCCCGGGATGTAGGTGTACGTCAGCCATAACCAGATGACCGCCAGTACCATTAGGAACGGGCCGAGCCAGCGGTCCAGGCGGTCGAGGCGCATCGATATGCGTTTGTCTTGGATTCCGTCGGAGAGTCAAGCAATACCAGCCGCAGATAAACGCAGATAAATGCCGGTGAAAACCCAATGAACAAGATCGTTCACGGGTTCGGCTTCATCTGCGTTCATCAGCAGCTCGATGGATTCCGACCTTCTCGGTTTCGACTCTTATTGCTTCTTAAGCCCGAGCTTGTCCATCAGGTTTGCGACGGCCTGATCGTCCTTGGCGATGAAACGGTCGAATTCCCCGGCTCCCAGGAAAGCGGGTTGGAAGCCAAGCCGTTTGCAGTGAGCCTGGAATTCCTGGCTGTTGACAGCTTTCTCAATTGCCTGCTCGAGGCGCGCGATCGCCGGCTTCGGCGTGCCCGCCGGTGCTGCAATGCCGCGCCACAGTACCATGTCCACGTTATATCCCTGCTCTTTCGCAGTGGGGACATCGGGCATGACGGGGATGCGCTCGGCACTCGTGACGGCAATCACGCGCAACTTTCCCGCCTCGACGTGGGACTGGAACTGGGATGGCCACTGCAAGGCGGCATCGATTCGGCCCGCAAGCAGCTCGACCGGCGCTTTACCCTTGCCGTAAGGCACGTACACGACGTCCACCCCCATCTTGTTGAACAACGCAGCCGAGGAGAGGTGTGTGAATGAACCACGGCCGGAGATGCCCACCTTCAGTTTCTGCTTCTTGGCGGCCGCGCCGAATTCCTTCAGGTTTTTCCAGCCCGACTCGGTGCGGACGGCCATGGCCGGAACTTCCATTCCCACTCGCGCTACGCCGTCGAAGGCCTTGTAGTCGAACTTCATTCTGCCGTTGTGATACGCAGTGCTAATGGAATTCGAGTTCCAGACGATGTTATAGCCGTTGGGCGGCGTCGACTTGACGTAGGAATAGCCGACTGCACCACTGGCGCCGGTGCGGCTGACCGCGGCGACTGCCACACCCAGCTCCTTGGCCATGGCATCGGCCAGCAACTGGGCGATGGTTGCGCTCGAGCCGCCGAACAACACCGTCATTTCCACGGGTTGGTTCGGGAAATCGGCTGCGCGCGCGGCACCGGACGGCGCGAGCGCTAGCGTGGTGAGTGTGGCGAAAACCGCGAGCGCAATGAGCCCCCGGGCACTACGAAAAGCGTAAGCCAATGCTGGATACATGTGTCTCTCCTCCGAAAAAAATGGAACCCTGGCCAATACAACCAAAACCTGCTGCGTGCTCGCCCGGCACGTTCTCGCGTCGTCTTTTTTGGGGCGGACGCCGCGCCGGAGTCCAGCGCTATTTTCGCAATACTAGGGCGTTTTCCGGCACTGCGCGTTCCCGCGCTGGCGGCCGGGCTCCTGGACGTTCACTATTTTCCGCCGCCCAGTATCTCGGCGGTCTCCACCCGGCGCCCTTCGCGCGCGGACTTGATACCCGCGAGCAGCACGGCAAGGGAGGCCGTTGCCTTCTCGCCGTCCATTTCGGGCTGCCCCTTTCGCCCCACGGCATCCGCGAACTCCTCCAGCTCTTCGACGATCGTGTCGTTCTTCTCGCACGGCACCGCATCCACGTTCTTGTTTCCGCGCTTCTGGCATCTCAAGCCCTGGTGGAGATCGTAGTACGCGGTCGCTTCCTTTCCATAAATGTTCATGAGGTAGTACTCGCCGGCCGAGGCATAGCAAGCGTTCAGCGTCGACAACGCGCCGTTCTCGTGTTCCAGCAGGAGACTTCCGATATCGGGATTTTCCCCGGGGAGCACCAACTGGGCAAGGGCGCCCCTCACCGCCTTGATCGGGCCCACGAGGTACTCGAGCACGTCCGTGTAGTGAATCCCGATCTGCAGCATGACGCCGCCGGGCATTCCCGCCTCGGTATAGCGCCACGAGTCGGCCTCGAACTGCCCGAGGCGGTCGCGGCTGATGTTCGCCTCGGCATTGACGAGCTTACCGAACACGCCGTCCTCGATTTGTTTGCGGACCCAGCGGAAATGGCTTTCCTTACGGCGCTGGTAGCCAAGCGCGAGCACGACCCCGGCCTTGCGGCACGCCGCGGTGATCGCGCGCGCATCCGCAATGGTGGTGGCAATGGGCTTGTCGAGAAACACGTGCTTGCCCGCTTTCGCCGCGGCAAGCGTTGTTTCCAAGTGCACATTGTTGGGTGTGGTGTTAATGACCGCGTCTATGCTGCGGTCATTTAATATTTCCTCATAAAAAGTGGCTGCCCTGCAGCCATACTTGGTGGAGAACGCCTTGCGCTTATCCTCGGTGCGCGTGTAGCACGCGACGATCTCGAGCTTTTTCGAGCGCTTGATCGCATCGGCGAGCACGTCCGACCACCAGCCCATTCCTATACATGCCACTCTCAACGGTCCAGCAACCATTTCGATGCTTCCTCCGGCGGTTCGTCAATCGTTAATCGGCAAGTCAAAACCAGAATGGACAGGATTAACAGGATTGACAAGATTAAATCAACACCAAAACACGGCGGGGACGGACATGGTCAACGAATCCCGTAGCGGCTTAATCCTGTTAATCATGTAAATCCTGTCAATTTGTTGTGGGGGTTATGGGCCACCAGTCACGCGTTATCGATTTTCCAGCCGGCGCCAATCGCCTCCACCGCCTCGCGCGCGAACTGGTCGTCGAGGTCCCACGTGGCCCCGGAGACGCCGATCCCTCCCACGCACTCGCGGTCGAAGATGATCGGATAACCGCCTTCCATCGCCGTCCAGCGCTCGGGCCCTGCCGCCAACGCAAGGCCGAGGGCGTGCATCGTGTCGAGTGACTGCCCCGCGGCGCCCTTGGCGGTCGTCGGCCGCTTGTTCGACGCGGCGCAAATGGCCTTTGTCGTGGAAGAATGCACCGTGTGGAAGCGTCCACCATCCATGCGCTGGACGAGAACGGGATGGCCGCCGGCGTCGACGATCGCGACCGCGATCGCATAACCCGCCTTCTCAGCCTGGCCGACCGCGGTATCCATCATTTTCTTCGCGCCGGCGAGCGTCAGCCGCTTGCTGTTGGTGACGTACATTGGAATTCCCCTCTGGGCGTACATTATGGAATCGGCCGCAGGCCGATTCCATCAGGCGTCGTATAATCCCGTGTATTTTCCAGTATTGGTGGCACAGGTCAATGAAAAACTCCGAAGGTCCGGAATCCCACGGCGATATTCGCGAAGGCGTTCGCGGGCTCTGCCGCGAGTTCGACAGCGCGTATTGGCAGAAGGTGGACGAGGAGCGCGGCTACCCGGATGCTTTCGTCAAAGCCCTGACCAAGGCTGGCTGGCTGTCCGCGCTGATTCCAGAGGAATACGGCGGCTCGGGCCTTTCTTTGACGGCGGCCTCGGTCATCATGGAGGAGATCAACCGCTCCGGGGGGAATTCCGGGGCTTGCCATGGCCAGATGTACAACATGGGCACCGTCCTGCGGCATGGCTCGGACGAGCAGAAGCGCCAATATCTACCCAAGATCGCTAGCGGCGAACTGAGACTCCAGTCCATGGCGGTGACCGAGCCCACAGCGGGCACCGACACCACGAAGATCAGCACGGTCGCAGTGAGGAAGGGCGATCGCTACGTGGTGAACGGGCAGAAGGTCTGGACGTCGCGGGTCCAACACTCGGAGCTGATGATTCTGCTAGCCCGCACGACGCCGCTCCCGGACGTGAAGAAGAAATCCGACGGCATGTCGACTTTCATCGTGGATCTGCGCGAGGCGGCGAAGCGCGGCATGACGGTCAAGCCGATTCGCAACATGGTCAATCACGAGACCAACCAGCTTTTCTTCGACAACCTCGAGGTCCCGGTGGCCAATCTCATCGGCGAGGAAGGAAAGGGTTTCCGCTACATTCTCGACGGTCTCAACGCCGAGCGGATCCTGATCGCGGCAGAGTGCATTGGAGATGGCTACTGGTTCATTGACCACGCCACGCGCTACGCAAAAGAGCGTGTCGTTTTCGACCGGCCGATCGGGCGCAACCAGGGGATCCAGTTCCCGATCGCGCGTGCCTACGCGAATGTGCAGGCCGCGGACCTGATGCGCTACCGGGCAGCGGCGCTGTTCGACGCCGCCCAACCGTGCGGTGCAGAGGCGAACATGGCAAAGCTCCTGGGGGCGGACGCCTCGTGGGAGGCCGCCAACGTGTGCCTGCAGACGCACGGCGGCTACGGTTTCGCGGCGGAGTACGACGTCGAGCGCAAGTTCCGAGAAACGCGCCTCTACCAGGTTGCGCCGATCTCGACGAACTTGATCCTGTCGTACATCGGTGAGCACGTCCTCGGCATGCCCCGTTCGTTCTGATAAAGCGGAGACACAAAGGACACGAAGGAAGGCCAGAACGAGAACTGGAAATGAGAATCCGAAACACAGCGTTTTTTTTCGTGTTTTACCGAGAATTGTTATTGATTTTCCTTTGTGTTCATCGTATCTAGGCTTTTAAACCTATGCGTCCGCTAGAGGGCATCACCGTGGTGGCGCTAGAGCAGGCGGTGGCGGCGCCGTTCGCCACGCGGCAGCTCGCCGATCTGGGCGCGCGCGTGATCAAGATCGAGCGCCCTCAGGTGGGCGACTTCGCGCGCGACTACGACCAGACCGTGAAGGGCCTGTCCTCGCATTTCGTGTGGCTCAACCGGTCCAAGGAGAGTCTGGCGCTGGATGTGAAGCACGCAAAGGCGCCGGAAATTTTGGGACGGCTGATTGCCCGGGCGGACGTGTTCATCCAGAATCTGGCACCTGGCGCGGCGCGGCGGCTTGGATTGTCGGCGGAAACATTGCTGCCGAGCTACCCGCGGCTTATCGTCTGCGACATATCGGGCTACGGCGACTCGGGCCCATACGCCACCAAGAAAGCGTACGATCTGCTGGTGCAGAGCGAAGCCGGCGTGCTCGCGGTGACGGGGACGCCGGAGATCCCGAGCAAGGTTGGCATCTCGATCGCGGACATCGCCACCGGGATCTACGCCTATTCGGGAATTCTCACCGCGCTCTACCAGCGGGAGAAAACCGGCAAGGGCGATCGCATCGAGGTCACGATGCTGGAAGCGCTGGGCGAGTGGATGAGCTATCCTCTTTACTACACGCATTTCGGCGGAAAGGCGCCAGCCCGTAGCGGGCCGGATCATGCGACCATCGTGCCCTACGGGCGCTATCGCACGGGCGACGACCATTACGTGATGCTGGGATTGCAGAACGAGCGGGAATGGACGGTGTTCTGCGACAAAGTGCTCGGCCAACCGGCACTTGCCGGGGACGCGCGCTATGACAGCAACTCCAAGCGCAACGAGCGCCGCGCTGACGTCGCGGCGCTCGTCAATGATGTCTTTTCGAATCTGACCGTGGAACAGGTCGTCGCGAAACTCGATGCCGCCGGCATCGCCAACGCTCGTTTGAACACGCCCGAGGAAGTGTGGGACCATCCGCAGTTAAAGGCGCGCCTGCGTTGGCGTGAAATGGGGTCGCAGCAGGGCCCGCTGCCGACGCTGTTGCCTCCTGCCACGCATGACGGCTTCGAGGCGCAGATCGGGGCCGTGCCCGAGATTGGCGAGCACACTGAGACGATATTGGCGGACCTGGGCTATTCGGGAACGGACATTGCCAGTTTGCGGACAACGGGCGCAATCTGAATGGGAGGGCGGGATGCTTGCAAGGACTACGAGCTGCCGCAGCGGCGGTTAATGCATCAGGTGACGGTGAACGGTTCCGTCGCGTTCTGATCCCGGTCAATCACGAACGAGGTGGGCTATCATGAGTAGGCCGGAACAAGCCATTTCGCAGCAGTTGCAAAGGGAGCCTGGCGCGGCCTTGTCCGCTTTCCTTGCGGGGCTCGATTTCAAGGCGCTTCCGGAAGCTGTGGTGGCGCGGACGGAAGACCTGTTCCTCGACTGGTTCGCCTCGACACTTGCCGGAAAAGACGCCCGGCCGGTACAGGTGCTGGAGCAGTTTGCTGCCCGAATGGGGCCTGGAAGCGGGCTGAGCGAGATCTTGACGACGCGGGGGCGAACGACCCCTTTTTTCGCCGCGCTCGTGAACGGCGCGGCCTCGCACGTGGTCGAGCAGGACGACGTGCACAACGGCGCGGTATTCCATCCGGGCGCAGTTGTGTTTCCGGCAGTGCTGGCGGCCGCCCAGGAAACCGGCGCCTCGGGCCGGGACCTGATTGTTGCGGCGGTCGCGGGCTATGAAGCCGGCGTGCGTGTCGGGGAGTTCCTCGGCCGCTCGCACTACAAGGTGTTTCACACGACCGGCACCGCCGGCAAGCTCGCGGCGGCGGCGGGCACGGCGCGTTTGCTCAGGCTCAATGCAGACCGGATGCAGCACACGCTGGGGTCGGCCGGAACGATGGCGGCAGGGTTGTGGGAATTCCTGCGCGACGCCGCGGACTCGAAGCAGCTTCATACGGCAAAGGCCGCCGCGGACGGATTGATGGCGGCGTATATCTCGCGCGACGGCCTTACCGGCGCGCGCCGGATCCTCGATGGCGAGCAGGGGATGGGAGCGGGCATGTCGAGCGACGCGGACCCCGCGTGGCTCACCGATGGTCTGGGAACGCGCTGGGGGCTCGCCGAGACCTCGTTCAAGTACCACGCCTCCTGCCGCCATACCCATCCTTCAGCCGATGCGTTGCTGGAACTCATGCGGGCACATCGTTTGAGTGCGGAAGATATTGCCAGCGTAACCGCGCATGTGCACCAGGGAGCGATTGACGTGCTGGGCCCGGTGGTTGACCCACGTACCATCCACCAGTCGAAGTTCTCGATGGGTTTCGTGCTGGCGTTGATCGCACTCCATGGCTGCGCAGGACTTGGTGACTTCACCGAGGCGGCGCTGCGCGACCGGAACGTGCGCGCGTTCCACGACAAGGTGACGATGGCACTTGATCCGGAAATCGACCGCGCCTACCCGCGGTGCTGGATTGGGCGCGTGAGCGTGACCACGCACAGCGGCAAGACGCTGGAGCAGATGATTGCCTCGCCCAAGGGCGATCCGGACAACACGCTCTCACGCCACGAGCTCGAGGACAAGGCGATGAAGCTTGCGTCCTACGCGGTGGGCGCAAACCACCACGAGATGAGAGCGGTCATCGCGCGCGCCTGGCGGCTTCACTTTGAGCCGAATGTGCGCGACTTTCTGCCCGAGGCATAGCCGCTGTTAATCGTGACTGATACGTCGTGACGGAAATGAAAGGGAACATGGAAACGAAAACGCCCACCAACGTACCCGCTCAACAGCCCGACGCGGAGCGCAAGGTACTGCAGCGCGACCCGACACCGCACATTTTCCGGCCGATCAGCTTTCGATCGGTTACCGCGCGCAACCGCATCATGGTCTCGCCGATGTGCCAGTACTCGGCGATCGACGGCGTGCCGGGCGACTGGCACCTTCAGCATCTTGGCTGCCGGGCGGTCGGCGGTGCGGGAATCGTCATCACGGAGATGACGAACGTTGAAGCTCGCGGCCGTATCACTCCCGGCTGTCTCGGCTTGTGGAATGACGAGCAGCGTGACGCCTTTGCCCGGATCGCGCGCTTCGTCAAGGCGCAGGGCGCCGTGGCAGGAATCCAGCTCGCGCACGCGGGGCGCAAAGCTTCCACGGCAGCCCCGTGGGACGGTGGCAAGCCTATGTCGCCCGAGAACGGCGGCTGGCCGATCGTCGCTCCTTCGCCGATTCACTTCGGAGACGGCTACGCGGTGCCGCAGGACATGGACGAGAAGGCCGTTGCCGGTATCGTTACGCTGTTCGCCGCCTCCGCCCGGCGTGCGCGCGAGGCGGGATTCGATCTGATCGAGCTTCACGGCGCGCACGGATACCTCATTTCCACGTTCCTGTCGCCGATCACGAACCGGCGCACCGACCGCTATGGCGGGAGCTTCGAGAACCGCATCCGCTTTTTGCTGGAAATCGTGGACGCGGTGCGCTCGGAATGGCCCGACGACAAGCCGCTCTTCGTGCGCATTTCCTGCACCGACTGGATGGAGGGCGGCTGGGACCTGGAAGCGAGCGTCGAGCTCGCGCAGCGGCTGAGGGCCGGTGGCAAGGTCGACCTAGTGGACTGCTCCAGCGGCGGTGTTGATCCGCGTCAGAAGGTGGGCATTTATCCGGGTTATCAGGTGCCGTTCGCCGCCGCGGTCCGGAGCCGCACCGGTATCGCGACCGGCGCGGTCGGCCTCATCTCCAGCCCCGAAATGGCCGAACAGATCGTCGCGAGCGGGCAGGCCGACATCGTGGTCATGGCGCGCGCCTTCCTGCACGATCCCTACTGGCCGATGCACGCGGCAAAGGCCCTGCGGGCGAAGTTCCAATGGCCCAAGCAGTACGAGCGCGGCGACATCTTTTAGAAAAGCGTGATTGGTGAATGGCGCAGGATGAGTGATGGGTGATGGGTGATGAGTAACGGAGTAATAGTAGTAAATCCGTGTTTAAGTGCGTTTATCTGCGGCTAATCTTCGATGAGAATTGTCGCCATTCACGAGACCGTTGTCCCGATCAGTTCGGCAATCCGCAACGCCTACATCGATTTCAGCAAGATGACGACCAGCGTGGTGGCGGTCGTGACCGACGTCGTGCGTGGCCGCGACCCCGTCGTCGGCTACGGCTTCAACTCCAACGGCCGCTACGCGCAGAGCGGGCTCCTGAAGGAACGTTTCATTCCGCGCGTGATGGACGCTGATCCGGAATCTCTGATCGACGAGGCCGGGGAGAATCTCGATCCCCACAAGATCTGGACGTGCATGATGGCGAACGAGAAGCCGGGCGGGCATGGTGAGCGCTCGGTCGCAGTGGGGGTGCTCGACATGGCGATCTGGGACGCGGTCGCGAAGATCGAGGGGAAGCCGCTCTATCGACTGCTCGCCCAGCGCTACAACGGCGGCAAAGCAGACGACAGGGTTTTCGTGTACGCCGCCGGAGGTTATTACTACCCCGGCAAGAACCTGAAGGCGTTGCAGGACGAAATGAAGCGCTACCTCGAGCTCGGCTATACGGTCGTCAAGATGAAGATTGGCGGCGAGTCGCTTGCCGATGACCTGCGCCGCATCGAGGCAGTGATCGGGGTTGTGGGCGAGGGCAGCTGCGTTGCGGTCGACGCCAACGGGCGCTTCGATCCGCATACTGCGATCGAGTACGCAAAGGCGCTGGCGCCGTACAAGCTGTTCTGGTACGAGGAAGCGGGAGATCCACTCGACTTCGAGCTCCAGGCCGAGCTCGCGAAGCATTACGAGGGCGCGATGGCGACGGGCGAGAATCTGTTCTCGATGCCGGATGCGCGCAACCTCATCCGCTACGGCGGCATGCGCCCGGACCGTGACTGGCTGCAGTTCGACTGCGCGCTCTCCTATGGACTCGTCGAGTACATGAAAACGCTCGCGATGCTGAAGGAGCACGGCTGGTCGGCGCGCCGCTGCATCCCGCACGGCGGGCACCAGTTGTCGCTCAACATCGCCGGCGGCCTCGGGCTGGGCGGCAACGAGTCCTATCCCGGCGTATTCCAGCCCTTTGGGGGCTTCGCGGACGGAGTGCCCGTGGAGAACGGCTACGTCCGGTTGCGCGATGTGCCGGGCGTAGGCTTCGAGGCGAAGAGCGATCTCTGGAAAGTAATGTCGCGCGTCGCGCCCTGAGGGAGCCGGCGCATGGCATTCGACCAACCGCAAAGACACCAGGGCGCAAAGCCCACGCCGAGAGTACCCTGCGTAGGGAAAAGGTTCCTGACACCTTTACGGTGTCCCGAATCACGAATCACGGACTTGAGGGGCGGTGGGTGCCGCAGCTCCAGCATTCGGTGAACTGCCCTTCGATCTGCTCGCCGCACTTCGGGCAACGCCAGTTCTGGTCGCGGAACTCGTGTGCGTAATCCCCGCGGAAGAATGACACAAGCAGCATATTGGCGCGCTCGTACTGCGCGTCATCGGTGACCCACACCGAGCACAGGTCTACCGGCAGCTCGCCCCAACCGCCCTGAAGATGATCGCCGCGCACGACCGCGGCAATGCCGTTCGATTCGAGAAAGCCCTTGACGACATGCGCCTCGGGGGCGTGCCTGGCGACGTGCAGTCTCTTCACACTTAGGCTCCCGATTACCGCGGATAGTGCCTCAGCTTACTCTTGGCGGCACCCCGGCGCATGCTAGAATCGGCGCGGCTCTCTTTCCTGTCGCTCTCGCAAGGCTCCTGAAGTGAACCGCACGCTCAAGATCGGCATTCTCGAAGGCGACGACATCGGTCTCGAAGTCGTGCCCGAGGCGATAAAGGCCATGCGCGCGGCGGCGGAGGCGGTCGCGCTGGGCATCGAATGGTTTCCGATGCCGATCGGGCGAAGAGCGCTCGATACCGTCGGCTACACGCTTCCGCCGGGTACTCTGGAAAAGCTCGACATGCTCGACGGTTGGGTGCTGGGCCCGATCGGCCACCAGGCCTATCCCAGAGACAATCCGAAAGCGATCAACCCGCATCCCATCCTGCGCAAGCATTACGATCTTTTCGCCAACATACGGCCGGCGAAATCCTATCCGGGGCTGCCCGCACTCTACCGGGACGTGGATCTCATGATCGTGCGCGAGAACAACGAGGGCTTTCCTCCGGACCGCAACGTCTACGCAGGCAGCGGCGAGTTCCGCCCGACGCCGGACATGACGATCTCGGTGCGCGTGATCACGCGCCAGGGCTCCAGCAAGGTCGCGCGCGCCGCCTTCGAGCTGGCGCGCACTCGCGCGCGCCGCAAAGTGACCGCGGTCCACAAGGACACGGTGTTCAAGCTCGGCTGCGGCATGTTCGCCGAGGAGTGCCGCAAGGTGGCGCTGGAGTTTCCGGACGTCGCCTTCGAGGAAGTCATGGTGGATACCTTCGCGATGCGGCTGGTCATGAAGCCGCAGCAATTCGACATCATTGTCACGACAAACACGTTTGGCGACATCCTGTCAGATGCCGCGGCGGGACTCGTGGGCGGGCTGGGACTTGCGCCGGCGCTATCGGCGGGACCCGAGCGCGCAATGGCCCAGGCGACGCATGGTTCGGCGCCCGACATCGCCGGCAAAAACACCGCCAATCCCTACGCAATGATCATGTCGGGCCAGATGCTTCTCTCATGGCTCGGGCACAAGCATGGCGAGCCGCGGGCGCTGCGCGCCGCGGAGTTGATGGAAAGGGCGGCGGAGCGCGTGATACGTGCGGGCAAGATGCTCACGCCGGACCTCGGTGGTAACGCGAGCACGGTCTCGATGGGCGACGCAATCGCGAGCGAAATCGCGCATGCGAACGCTTCGTGATCTAGCCGCAGATGAACGCCGATTTCTTGGAGTTGATCTTATCTGTGTTCATCGGCGTCCATCGGCGGCTTCGGATGGGTTTTAACCAGGGGTAAGCATGGCGGCAGTGCGCATATTGAGCGCCGGCGCGGCGCAGGCGGTGGTGGAGCCGCTGATGGCGGCCTTCAAGCAGGAGGGGCACGACGTCAAGGCGGAGTTCAGCGCGGTTGGCGCCATGAAGGCGCGTCTCCTCGAAGGGGTCCCAGCGGATCTGATCATTCTTTCCGGTGCAATGATCGATGAGTTGATTGCCGCGGGCCAAGTTGTTGCGGGGTCGCGCGCGGACCTCGGTCGGGTCGGCACGGGTGTCGCCGTGCGGGCGGGAACGCCGCTTCCGAACGTTAAGACGACAGACGCGCTTCGTGGGAGCCTCCTGGCCGCGAAAAAAATCGTCTGCCCCGATCCAGGGACCGCGACGGCCGGCAAAGTTGTGATGAGCGTGCTGGAGCGCATGGGAATTGCGGAGCAGGCCAGGCCCAGGCTGCAGTTTTTTCCGAACGGGTATGCCGCGATGAGCTGGCTGGCCGAAAGCCATGGTACTCTGGAAGTCGGCATCACCCAGAACACCGAGATCAAGGCCAACAAAGGTGTAACATACGTTGGCCCGTTGCCCGACGAGCTGCAGATGAAGACGATCTACTCGGCAGGGTTGTGCGCCCGGGCACAGGACTCGGACACCGCGAAATCGTTTCTGGTGCGGTTGACGGGTCCGGCCAATCGGCCGGCTCTCGAGGCAGCCGGTTACGAATTCGATCGTTGAGCGGCAACGGGTCTCCCGATTCACCATTCACGGAGTTGTTATGAACCGCATCGTGCATCTGGCGCTGAAAGTCGAAGATCTCGAAAAGACTACCGAGTTCTACCAGAAGGTGTTCGGGTTCAAGGAGGTCGAGACGCGCAAGACGCGAGACCACCTCTCGCGCCACCTAAGCGATGGTGCTGGAATTGATTTCACGCTGATCAAGTACGACGCGGGAACCCAGTCGGCGGAATCGAAGGCCTCAGGGGCGGGGCCCTGCATTCACCACTTCGCGATCGAAGTGGAGGATGTGGCGAAGTACGCCGGCGAGCTGAAGCAATATGGCTGCGAGATCATCAGCGACCCCGGCGTAATTCCCGTGAAATTTCGCGCGCCGGGCGGCACGGTGGCCGAGATTGTTCCCGTCGGACGCTACAAGAAGCCGCAGTCCAGCAAGTAGTTATTAGAGCGCTGAAGCATGCCCGGCCGGGGCCGCGCAGGCTTTTGCCAGACCGAGTCGCCCTAAACGAGAATCTCGCGCGAATTGCAGTAGAATCGAGCGCGAAACTTTCGCCTGAAGGTCCATTTAAGGGGAGAGGAGGAGCGGCGCCGCGCGCGTCGCGAATTGCGTGGGGGTATGGAGATCGCTTAACAAGAGCGAGCTGGTCGCTGCCCTCTTGCTGATTGGAGTGGGCGTTTTTGTCTTGATGCACGCGTGGGACTGGCCCTACCTGACGGCGGACGGTCCTGGCCCCGGATTCTTTCCCCTCTGGATCGGGATCTGCATCATCGCCTTGGCGGCCCTCCTGGTAGTGCTGCAGGTGGTGCACACAATCAATCAGGGTGCGGTCTCGGCCACAAACTGGGCGGGCGCAGGCCGCGTGCTGGGGGGCTGGTCGGGGCTGATGCTGTGTATTGCACTGCTCCAACCGGCGGGCTTCGTCGTCAGCTTTCTGCTTTTAGTCATGATTCTCGTGATGGCCGTTTTCCGGCGCACGTTCCTCTCGGCGCTCATCGTTGGCGTCAGCGCCTCTGCGGGTTTCTGGGTTCTGTTCGTGAAGCTCCTCAGGGTACAGCTGCCGGCTGGCCCGTGGGGTTTCTAGGGGCGCGGGCATGGAGATACTCGCGAACCTCATGCACGGTTTTGCGGTCGCGCTCGAGCCGATGAACCTCCTCTGGTGTTTCATCGGGGTCTTCTTCGGCACGGTGGTCGGGATCCTGCCGGGCCTGGGGCCTTCTGCAACGGTCGCATTGCTGCTGCCGTTGACCATGCAGATGAACCCCACTGGCGGCATCATCATGCTGGCCGGCATTTATTACGGCGCGAAGTATGGGGGTTCGACGACGTCGATCTTGCTCAACGTGCCCGGCGAGTCCGCTTCGGTCGTGACTTGTCTCGACGGCTTCGAGATGGCGAAAAACGGCCGAGCAGGGCCGGCGCTTGGCATCGCCGCCATCTCGTCGTTTGTGGCGGGGACCGTCGGCGTCGTCCTGCTTATGCTCGTCGCGCCGCCGGTCGCGGAATTCGCGCTGCGGTTTGGTCCCCCCGAGTATTTCGCGTTGATGGCGCTGGGGCTATCAATGGTGGTTCTACTCGCCGGGAAATCCATGATCAAGGCCCTGATCTCGATGTTCGTCGGCCT
Source organism: Betaproteobacteria bacterium (assembly GCA_029863175.1). The sequence continues at coordinate 31,419 of JAOTVX010000020.1, forward strand.
GTGGCTGGCCACGATCGGCATCGATATGTTTACGGACGGCGAGCGCTATACGTTCGACTATATCGAGCTGATGGACGGGGTGAATTTCGTCGTGGTGGCGATCGGCACCTTCGCAATCGGCGAGGTGCTGGCCAATCTGGTCAGCACAACGGGTGGGCAGATGTTCGAGGTACCGAAGGGCTTACGCAACCTCATGCCGAACTGGCAGGACTTGAAGGACTCGCGTTTTGCGTTCGTCAACGGTTCGCTCATCGGGTTCTTTGTGGGCGTGCTGCCCGGCGCCGGCTCGACCATCGCCTCGTTCGTTTCTTACGGGGTGGAGAAGGCCGTGTCAAAGCATCCGGAAAAATTTGGAACCGGCGTGATCGAGGGCGTTGCCGCGCCGGAAGCCGCCAACAACTCCGAAACGGGCGGAGCGCTCGTGCCACTGCTGACCTTGGGCATCCCCGGGTCGGCCACGACGGCCATCCTGCTTGCGGCGCTTATCATTTGGGGGATGCGGCCGGGACCGCTCCTGATCCAGGACCACCCGGAAATGTTTTGGGGGCTGGTCGCGAGCATGTACATTGGCAACGTGATGCTGCTCGTTCTGAACCTTCCCCTCGTTCCTGTCTTCGCGCAAATTCTGCGGCTACCTGCCTATGTTCTTTACCCGCTCATTCTCGGCGTGTCGATGATCGGCGTGTACAGCGTCGACCAGCGCCTGTTCGATTGCTGGCTAGTGGGTTTCCTGGGCCTGCTGGGCTACCTGATGAGAAAGATCGAATATCCGCCGGCTCCATTGATCCTGGGGCTCGTCCTGGGCGACCTCATGGAAAATGCGGTGCGCCAGTCGCTGATGATGTCGAAGGGCGACGTCTCAATACTTTATTCAAGGCCGCTCGCGGCGGTTATGCTTGTTCTGACGGTGCTCGTGCTGATCGGACCGATGTTTCGGCGCGTGGATATTTGGCGCCTAAGAGCGGCCGAGCAGGATGTGTAAACTCGTTGTTCACAGAAGATAGGAGGATGTAATGCAAAGACAATATGCAGTAGCGTTTGGTGCAGTGCTGACGGCGGCGTGTCTGATCGCGGCTCCCGCGCAGGCATTCACGCCGGATCGCACGATCGAGTTCATGGTTCACTCCGGTCCCGGAGCCGGGAACGACATCTTCGCGCGCGCCGTACAGGGATTGCTGGAGAAGACCAAGCTGGCCCCGCAATCGATCCAAGTCGTGAACAAGACTGGCGGCGGCGGCCTGGTGGCCATGTCGTACCTCAATGAGAAGAAGAGTGAGTCAAATCTGCTGGCGGTGTTCACCAGCGTGTGGTTCGTCAATCCGCAAATCCGCAAGAAGGCGAAGGTAACGATGCAGGACCTGACCCCCATTGCACGCCTCATTCTCGAACCCTCGGTGATGACGGTGCGCGCGGACAAGCCCTGGAAGACGGCGAAGGACTTCTTCGACGCCGCCAAGGCGAACCCCGGCAAGCTGAAGCAGTCGGGCGGATCCCTCAGCGGACGCGATAACACGACGCGGCATCTGCTGATGAAGGCGTCCGGCGCCGAGTGGCAGTTCATCTCGATGAAATCGGGCGGTGAGCGCGTGGCGGCCCTGCTGGGCGGCCATGTGGACATGTACATCATGGAGCCGGCCGAGGCGATCGAGCAGATTCGTGCCGGGAAGGTGCGCGTGCTCGCGACGCTGATGAAAAAGCGGATCCCGAGCTTGCCGAACGTTCCGACGATCACCGAGCAAGGGTATGACATCCCCGAAGTGCCGCAGGCCCGCGGTTTCGTCGGTCCTCCGGGAATGACCCCGGATGTGAAATCGTACTATGTGGGACTCTTCACGAAGCTGCATGCGAGTCCGGAGTGGAAGGGTTTCGTGAAGGAAAACCTGTACGAGGACGGCTTCCTGACCGGGCAAGAGCTCGACAAGTTTGTGAATGAATACACCCAGCAGATGCGTAGCATCCTGAAGGAAGCGGGCATCAAGCTGGTTCGCTGATCAAGCGGTCGTTTCCATGAACGCGCCTTCGGCCGGCACATCCGTCGCGGAGTCGCTGGCCGAGCGCGTTTTCGCGCTGCGGGGGGAGGCCATCCCGGCCTCCGTCCGACGGCGCACCGAAGAGCTTCTCATTGATGTCGTCGGCCTGTGCGTCGCCGCGCGGCGCACAGACTACGTACGCGCGGTCGTCGCGGCCGTCGACGCCGGCGGGCCGTGCACCGCCATCGGTCACGCGGGTGGATTTCCGGCCGAAGCGGCCGCGCTGATCAACGGCACGGCCGCGCACGGGGAGGATTTCGACGACACCTTCGAAGGCGGGCCGGTGCATTCGAGCGCGGTGGTGATCCCCGCGGCGCTGGCCGCGGCTGAGCGCTTCCAGCGCCAAGGCCGTGACGCGCTGCCTGGGATCGTTGCCGGAATGGAGGTGCTGTGCCGGCTGTCGATGGTGATTCCGAAGGCGATCCACAAGGCAGGATTTCATCCGACGAGCGTGCTAGGCGTGATGGGCGCCGCGCTTGCTGCTGCACGCACGCTGGGGCTTGACCGGCGTCAGTCTGTGAACGCGCTCGGCATCGCCGGCAGCCTCGCGAGCGGCATCATCGAGTATCTTGCTGAGGGCGCCTGGACCAAGCGCATGCATCCGGGCTGGGCGGCGCAGGCGGGGGTGCAGGCGGCACGGCTTGCCGCCCAGGGCTTTCTCGGTCCCCGCACCGTGTTCGAGGGAACGCACGGGCTGTTCTACGCTTTCGCGCGCTCGCTCGAAGGCAACTACGGGGTGCTGACGGAGGGGTTTGGCGAGAAATGGTTCATCGACTCGATTACCTTCAAGCCGTACGCGACGGGCACGATGAACCAGCCCTATATCGACTGCGCGCTGCGCCTGGGTGCACGCGGTGTCAGCCCCGAGGACGTGAACGAGGTTCTCTGCGAAACGGCGGAGGGCTACGTTCATCGTCTGTGGGAACCGCTTGCCTCGAAGCACCGGCCGACGAATGCCTACGCCGCAAAGTTCAGTACGCCTTTCAATGTCGCGGTGGCTTTCGTCACCGGGGGCGCCGGGTTGTCCGCCTTCACCGAGGAGACCGCGAAGGACCCGCGCATTCTCGCGCTGGCATCGAAGGTGCGCTACGTGGTGGACCCGAACAATCCCTACCCCAAGGCCTTTACCGGGCACGTCCGCATGACGTTGAACGACGGGCGGGTCGTCGAGGAGCGCCAGGGGCATATCCGAGGCGGGGCGCAGGAACCGCTCTCGCGCGCCGAAATCGAGGCCAAATTTCTCGGTAATTGCGAGTACGGCGGCTGGGCGAAAGGCCGGGCACGGCGGTTCCTCGATTCGGTTCCGGCGTTCTTCGACGGCTCGCTGGATTTGGCGCCGTTGCGCGGTTAGAAGATCAACCGTCAAGGAAAACTTGATTCACGACCCACGAATCACGATTCACGGAAGTTAGTGAACCGCCAAGCCGCCGAGGAAAAGAAAAGCTTAGACACCAAGGACACTAAGGACGCAAAGGTTTACTAATATGAGTTATAACGCAAGGCAAGCGCCGTGCCCTCGTTCTAATTAATTTTAATTATCCTTCGTGACCTTCGTGACCTTCGTGTCCTTTGTGTCAAAGCTTTCTTACCGTTTGGCGGTGTAGAAACGAATTACGTTTCACGGCATTTCGGTCACGGGTCACCAGTCACTGCACCTTGGGCCGCAGAAATATGCGGATGGGGAGGCTACTCGGTCAGCATCGATTCGCTGGCGCCGCGCTGGCGGCGGCCGGCAAGGTAGCCCTGACGAGCTCGCCGACGTCGGACAGGTCGTGGCATCGCGAGCACAATCCAAGGAGGCGTTCGGCGCCCGGCGTGCCGAGCACGCGCGCCGCGCAGTCCATGAACTTTTCGGTGTCATGACGAACCGTGCAGCGTGTCAGTGATCATTCGCGCTCCTCTTCGGGCCCCGTCTGTGCGGTTTCTGATGCCAGGCCTGCGGCAGGCGCAGTTTTTTCGCGAGGGTAACATTGCGCGTAAGAGTCTACCTCGGGACATCCGCCGCCGATCATAACGGGCTATTGCGCCGTCAAGCCTCCGTCCAGCACCAGTGCCTGTCCGGTGATGTAGCCCGCCTCTGGACTTGCGAGGTAGCAGACCGCGGCGGCGATTTCGTCGCTCGTCGCAAATCGTCGCAATGGAATGCGGCTCAATGCCATGTCGCGGTAACCGGGCTCGGCCAGCGAACCCGCCCGGGATGCCGTGTCCACGCGGCCTGGAACGATGGCATTTACCCGGATTCCATGGCCCGCCCACTCGACGGCCAGCACGCGCGCCATATGAATCACCGCTGCCTTGGCGATGGAATAGGCCGCCCGCTCGGGCAGACTAACCAGGCCGTGCGTTGACGCGATGTTGATGATGCAGCCGGGGCGCCGGGCTGCCAGGAGGTGCCGGCCCATCTCCTGGCTCATGAAGAACGTGCCGGTGACGTTGGTGTTCATGACGCAGTCCCATTCCTCCGCGGTGATGTCCACCGCCGGCTTCTTCAGAGGGATTCCCGCATTGTTGACGAGCACATCGACCTGTCCGAAGGCGCCGATGGCTTCGCCCATTGCCTTGGCGATGCTCGGGTGTGAGCACACATCGAGCTCCAGCGGGACCGACCGAGCGCCAGTGGCTGCGAGTTGGGACAGGACATCCGACAACTTCTCCGGGTGCGTCGAGGAAACGGCAACATCGAAGCCGTTTTGCGCAAGCCCGACCGCGATCGCAGCGCCGATTCCCTGCGAGGCTCCTGTCACCAATGCCGTCGGTCTTTGGGTGCTCATCTATGTTCGATGAAGCGCGAGCGACACAACGTGACCGGTGACGCGCGCGCGATAATGCGTGACGACTGATGATGGACGATCTCTAAACCGCATCACCCATCACCCATCACCCATCACCCGTCACCCGTGTCACCAGCCGCGAGGCTCCGTACGCAGCGAGTTCAGGGCAGCAAGCTGATCGGAAAAACCGACCCGCTCGGCCTCACCCAACGGCATCAGGGGATAGCGGGGCTCGCCGCAGTCGCGGCCCATGGCACGCGATGCCGCCTTCAGCGCCGCGACGCCGCCTTTCTTGAGGAGCTGGCGCAGCGCGGCGAGCTCTTCCTGGGGCTTGCGCGCGGCAGAGTAATCTTCCTTGTGGCAGGCGTCGTAGGCCCGGCGCACGAGGGCGGGCGCAATGCTCGCCAGCGGGGAGAAGGCCCCGGTTGTACCGATCGCTTTTGCAGAAATCATGTACTCGGTACCGCTGAGCAGCTGCCAGGCCGGGCGCACGCGCCGCGCGAAGTCGACGACGTCGATCATGAACTGCCAGTCGAGGCTTGCGTCCACGATCCCAGAAAAGTTGTCCAGCCTGTCTATGAGCTTCAGCGACAGGTCGGTTGTCATTTTCGTGCCCCCCATCTCGTCGGGCGCGTTGTAAATGAAAAACGGAATGCGCACGGCCGCGCCGATCTGGGCGAAGTGCTCCAGGAGCATCGTGGGCGGTGGCGTCCAATAATAAGGCGCGGTGGTGATCACGGCGGCGGCGCCCGCTTCCTGCGCGTGCTGCGCACGCCCCGCGGCGATGGTCGTCCCTGAATCACTCACGTGGGCAATGACCGGAACGCGCCCGTTCACCTTTCTGATCGCGAACTCAAGCAACTGCCGTCGCTCCGCGTCCGTGAGGCTGACGGACTCGCCGGCGTGCATAGGAAGCGCCAGCGCATCGGCGCCGTTACGCAGGTGGAACTCGATGATCTTCTCGTAGAGTGCGTAATCGATGCGATGCTCACGCGTGAACGGCGTGACAGGCGTGTGCACCAAACCTGGCTGGAACGTTGACATTGCTTCGGGACCTGTCTCTATTGGGGAACTGCCTTGTCTAGGAAAAATGGTGATGAATAGTGGTGATGAATAGTGGTGATGAATAGTGGTGATGAATAGTGGTGATGATTACTGGTGATGCAAAATCGATCAACGCGAAGCGTCGCCCATCACCAGTACTCATCACCAGTTTCCATCACCATTTCCTCATCACCATATCCCATGAGCCCGTCTTGTCATCACCACCCATGCGGTTCGGTGTCCAGTATCCTCATTTCCTCGAGCTGGGTGCGGATATATTGCTGCCGCTCCTTGGTCGCGGTTGGCAACGGCGCCCGCGTGGGGCCCACCGGGCGTCCCATCATCACCATCCCGCCCTTGAGCGAAGAGGGATACTGGTCGCGGAATAGCTGCCAGAGCCGCGAGAGCTTGTATTGCAGCTCGCGCGCCTTGTCCCAGTCCTTGGCAACGCAGGCATCGAATGCCTGGTTGCACAGATTGGGAGCGATGGCGCCGGCTGACGAATAGGAGCCAACGCCGCCGAGCGGCACGGAAGGCAGCAGGTACTCGACGCCGGTGACCAGCGCGAAATCGGGACGCAGCGGGAGCGCCGCTCGGGCGAGATCGATGAACTTCTCGCTGTTAAAGCTCGCTTCCTTCATTCCAATCAGATTCGGCAGCCGCTTGATGAGCCGAGCGAGCAGTTCGCCGTCGAATTCGATACCCGACAGGTAGCTCGGGGAGTTGTAAGCGATGAGCGGCAGATCGACGGCGGTGCCGAGCCGGACGAAATGTTCGTAGATCGCCTCCTTCGACGGGTTCCAGAAGTAGGGCGTGATGGCGATGATGGCGTCAGCCCCGATTTTCTCTGCATGACGGGCGAGGTCGAGCGAATCCTCGACCGAGAGGGCGCTCACATGGACTGACACCCCAACCCGCCCCGCGACGGTCTTGACCGCCACCTCGGCGAAGCGCTTGCGCTCCTCGATCGTGAGGTTGAGCGACTCGCCCTTGTGATGCGGCCAGGAAATCGCGGTGCCGCTGGTGCGCACGTGAAAATCCAGCAGCCGCTCGAAGGCAGGCAAGTCCGGGCTGAAGTCTTCCTTGAGGGGCGTGACTGGGCTCTGCATCACGCCGCCGAGTTTGATTGCCATGATGACGCGCTCCCCTCATGTGTTAACACCGCTGACTCGTGCCCGCGCTCGATCCATCTTGTGGACTGATCTGTGGCAAAAACGCACGTCTGAGCCTAGAATCAGCCCGAACTTTACCATTTACGATCGACTCCATATAGCCCTTCGGCTCGATGGGGCTCATCGTTTTGCGCGGAGGTGTAAATGAAGCTTTACCTATTCCAGGCCTCGGGTAACGCCTACAAGGTTCGCATTCTCCTGGGTCTGCTGAATGTCCCGTATGAGCGCGTAGTGCTCGACAATCAGAAACAGGAGCACAAGCAGCCCGCGTATCTCAAGGTCAATCCGCGCGGGGAGGTCCCGGCCATCGACGACGACGGTACGGTGATCTGGGATTCGGCGGCGTGTCTTGCCTACGTGGCGCGCAAGTACGGCGGCGAGAAGTGGCTCCCGACGGACCCGGCCGGAATGGCGGCGGTCATGCAGTGGATCGCGCTGGCAGCGACCGAAATCCAGTGTGGCCTTCAGTACGGGCGCCGCACGATCGTCCAGGGGCGTGAGACGCTCGGGCCGCTCGACAAAGCGCAGGAGTTTGGCCGAAGGGCGCTTGCTGCGATGGAGGGTCAGCTCAAGAACAACCAGTGGCTTGCGCTTGACCGGCCGACGATCGCCGACGTCGCCTGTTTTCCCTATGTTAAGACGGCTCCCGAAGCCAAGGTTCCGCTCGACCCGTACCCTTCGGTAGTCGCATGGCTTGAGCGCTGCAAAGCACTGCCGGGCTGGCCGCCGCAGTAGGCGTTTACCAAGAGCCGCGACCGGTGACCCGTGACCGGTGACTAGGAAATAGTGATGAATACCGGTGATGAGAGATGGTGATGCTTAGTGGTGATATGCTAAGTTGTAGGCGTTATTCATCACCATTTCGCATCACCCATTTCCATCACCATTAATCATCACTTCTTTCGTATCGTTGGCTTTCATCGGCGGCTACATCCCGGGTTCTTGAGATAGCTTTCAGTAACTCGTGAGAGTTCAGGTCGAGTTGCGTATACTTTTTAGATTCCGGGGCGATCATCATTTCGGTTTCCCCGATCGGACATGGCGGCAGGAAAATCCGGACCCGATAACACGAAGCTCGATCGCATCGTCGTGGAAGCACGACGCAATCGCGAGGCGCGTGAGAAGGGCTACCGTGAGCAGGCGCTCAAACTCTATCCCTGGGTTTGTGGCCGCTGCGCGCGGGAATTCACGCGGGCGAATCTTCAGCTGCTCGAGGTCCATCACCGGGACGGCAACCACGACAACAATCCGCCCGACGGCAGCAACTGGGAGCTCCTCTGCACCTACTGCCACGAAGCGGAGCATCGGAAGTACCTTGACGGCACCGGGCGCGACGCTGATCAAGCCGGCGGCGGGAAACAATCCCATGCAACGCAGCGGCCGTTCGAGGGCCTCGGGGATCTGCTGAAGCAAAAGCGCGAGAAACCCGGTGATTCGTGAGTAGATGATTCTTGTGGTGCAGCGGTTGTTGTTTTTCGATTCACCATTCATCAATTCGCGGGTTCTAGTCAACGAAGGAGGACACCATGGCAACGTTTATCAGCCTTTTGAACTTTACCGATCAGGGAATCCGTGACGTCAAGGAATCACCCAGGCGCTATGAAGCATTTCGGTTCATGGCTGAAAAGCTGGGCGTGACAGTCGAGAGCGTCCACTACACAGTAGGGCATTACGACCTCGTGGTGATCTTGGAAGGCTCAGACGAAGCCGTTACGGCCGCATTGCTCAAGGCGGGTTCGCTCGGTAACGTTCGAACAGAGACGTTGCGGGGCTTTTCCACCGAGGAGATGAAGAAAATCGTCGGTACCATGCCGTAACGCCTTAAGAAGCGGAGCCCAAGCTCACAGACTCGAAAAGGCAGAAGGCAGAAGGCCTTTTGAGTTGTATCCGCGTCTATCTGCGACTAATTCGGTTTTTTGGCGAGCTTGGCGTCCTGGCGGTTAGTGTGAACTCGTGCAAAACACGATGATGAAATTCCCGCTCACGCTCGACCATCTGCTCGAGCGCAGCGGGCGGCTCTTTCCCGATTCGGAGATCGTCTCTCGGCTGCCGGATAAGTCGCTCCACCGTCAACGCTACTCGGACTTTCACCGGCGTGCCTGCGCCCTGGGCAGCGCGTTGCGCCGTCTCGGCCTCAAGCGCGGCGAGCGTGTGGCCACGCTAATGTGGAATCATTACGCGCACCTCGAGGCCTATTTTGGTGTGCCCTGCGTAGGCGGTGTGCTCCATACGCTGAACCTGAGGCTGCATCCGGACGATATCGCGTACATAGCGGAGCATGCGGGCGATCGCTTTCTGATCATCGACGATGTGCTCCTGTCGCTTTATGACAAATTTCGTGCCACTACGAAATTCGAAAAAGTCATCGTCGTGCCGCTATGCGGCACGGTTATTCCAGACGGGTACGATGACTACGAGAAACTGATCGCTAGGGCCGGTACGGTTAAATTTCCCGTGCTCAAGGAAGAGGACCCGGCTGGAATGTGCTATACCTCCGGGACCACCGGGCGACCGAAGGGCATTGTGTATTCGCATCGCGCGCTCGTGCTGCATTCTTTTGCGGCCGCGCTGCCGGACGCGATGGGGCTCGCCAACGCGGACGCGGTCTGTCCGGTGGTGCCGATGTTTCACGTCAACGCGTGGGGCATTCCCTTCACAGCCGTCATGGTTGGCGCGAAGCTCGTATTCCCGGGGCCGCATCTCGACGCCGTGAGTCTGCTCGATCTCTATCAATCGGAAGAGGTGACACTCACCGCAGGGGTGCCGACGATCTGGACGGGCATCCTGCAGGCGCTCGAGGCGGAACCCGCACGCTGGCGGCTTAAGCCCGGAATGCGGATGGTGGTTGGCGGCGCGGCGGCGTCCGAGTCCATGATTCGCGCCTTCGACCGCTTCGAGTTGCGGGTGCTGCATGGCTGGGGCATGACCGAAACGACGCCGGTCGGCATCGTGAATTACGTGAAGCGGGAGATCAAGACGGCGAACGAGGATGAGCGTTACGCGCTGCGGGCAAAACAGGGACTGCCGCTGCCCTTCTTCGAGGTGCGGGCTATGGCCGAGCATGGACCAGCACCGTGGGATGGGCAGACCATGGGGGAGCTCCAGGTGCGCGGGCCTTGGGTCGCTGCCGCCTATCACGGGCTCGGCGCAGAGGAGGGGAAGTGGACCGCAGATGGCTGGTTTTGCACGGGCGACGTGGTCACGATCGACGCGCGCGGCTACGTCAAACTCATCGACCGGATCAAGGACCTCATCAAGTCAGGCGGCGAATGGATCAGCTCGGTCGATTTGGAGAACCAACTCGTGGGCCATCCCAAAATATCGGAAGCGGCGGTGATAGCGGTGCCGCATGCGAAATGGGGCGAGCGCCCGCTGGCAGTGGTCGTGCTCAGGACCGGACAAGCGGCGACGGCGGACGAGTTGCGCGAATATCTCGCCCCGCGATTTGCCAATTACTGGCTGCCTGATGACGTGGCTTTCGTCGCCGAGATCCCGCGCAGCTCGACGGGAAAAATGATGAAGGCGGCGCTGCGCGAGCAGTTCAGGAACTTCAAAGTCCGTGACCAGTGACCCGTCACGCCGTTCAAAAAAGAGAGCGGATAATGCCTCCGTCCACGCGCTGCGCTGCGCCGTTGATGGCGGAGGCCTGCTCCGAGCAGAGGAACGCGATTTGGGCCGCGATTTCCTGTGGCGTGGCCCAGCGCTGCAGCAGCGATGAGCTGCCGGGCCCCTCGAAGTAGGCGGTGCGCATCTCGTCCACGGTCTTGCCCGCACCTGGCGCCATCTTGGCGAGAAAGGTTTCGACTCCCTCCGACCAGGTGGGAGCCACAAGCGCGCTGTTGACGGTGACGCGCGTGCCCTTGGTGAGCTCGGCAAGACTGCGGGCGATCGAGACCTGCGCCGCCTTCGACATGGCGTAATGCGCCATGCCGCGATTGGGCTTGGCGCTCTGGTCGCTGCCGATGAACACGATCCGCCCCCAGTTCCGCTGCAGCATTTCCGGCAACAGCGCGCGCGACAGGCGCACACCGCTCATCACGTTGAGCTCGAACATGTCGAGCCAGTCCTGGTCGGAGATGTCGCCGAACTCCCGCACCTCGAAGTAGCCGGCGTTGTTCACCAGAATGTCCACGGGTCCGATGGCTGCGGCGGCCTCGAGGACCTTCCCTGCGCCGTCGGCGGTCGCAAGGTCCGCAGCGACTCCGTGGGCTTCACCGTGCCGCGCCAGCGTGGTCACGGTATCGTTCAGCCGTACGGGATCCCGACCGTTGACGATGATGCGCGCACCTTCGGCAATCAGCGTGCCGGCGACGGCCCGCCCGATACCTTGCGTGGAGCCCGTCACCAGCGCGAGCCGGCCTTTGATCTTCAGGTCCATGATAATCCATCCGGTTTGATGATGTGGCCCGCGCATGATAGAGGCGCGGGCAGAGTTCAACAAATGAGGGATTCAGTGTTAATCTTGCGGTGGGCGCGCGGCCGTGCGCCCCATCGAACCGTTCAACGGCTTTACCAAAGGAGTGTCCGTGGACTTGCGCATCGACATCGTTTCCGACGTGGTTTGACCCTGGTGCTATATCGGGCGGCGAAAGCTGGAGGCGGCGTTGCGCCTCTACCGCGAGCGCCATCCCGATGCACCCGAGCCGGCCGTGCGCTGGCTGCCGTTTCAGCTGAACCCTGACCTTCCCGTGGCCGGGATACCCCGGGTCGAGTACGTGGCGCGCAAGTTTGGCGCCCGGGGGAAGGGCAACTACGAGCGTGTGGCGATGGTGGGCCGCACCGTCGGCATTGACTTTGCGTTCGACAAGATCGAAGTGCAACCCAACACGGTCAAGGCCCACCGCCTGCTCATTTATGCCGACCGGGCAGGCAATCAGGACGCGATGGCCGACGAGCTCTTCAAGGCGTATTTTCTCGAAGGCGCCAACCTGACCGACAATGCCGTGCTCGCGCAAGTGGCTGCGCGCGCGGGGCTGGAGGAGGAGGTCGTTGCGGCGTACCTCGACACCGACGAGGACCGCGCAGTCGTCGAGCAGGCCGACGTCGAAGCGCGCGGTGCAGGTATCGGCGGCGTGCCATTTTTCATTTTCAATCAGAAAGTCGGAGTCTCCGGGGCGCAGGACGCCGAGGCGCTGCTCGACGCGATGATGCAAGCGTTGCAGGACAGTGATAAGTGATGATCGATCGGTAACTTCCTCAGCCTCCCGTCACTCGTCACCCGTCACTCATCACGCCTCATCAGGCATGTCGGAGACGACCACCTACCGCAACGCGTTGCCCAATGCGACCTTGCTGCTCGAGTACCGGCTCGAGGGCGTGCTCGGTGCCGGCGGCTCCGGGATTACCTACCTCGCGTGGGACGCCCACCTGGAGGAGCACGTCGCCATCAAGGAGTACCTGCCGACCGATCTGGCGATGCGCGCGCTCGATGGCAGCGTGGTACCGGTCGCGACCGAGCACGAGTACGATTACCATTGGGGGCTGGAGCGCTTCATTCAGGAGGCGTGCACTCTCGCCCGGTTCAACCATCCCCACATCGTGCGGGTCAACCAATATTTCGAAGCGAATGGCACCGGCTACATGGTGATGGACTATGAAAAGGGCGAGTCCCTCAACCAGATGCTCCGGCGTGCCGTGGCACCGGACGAGGCGGGCCTGCGCGCAATTTTGATGCCGCTGCTCGACGGCCTGCAGGCCGTGCACGAGGCGGGTTTCCTCCATCGTGACATCAAACCCACCAACATCTTTCTCCGCGAAACGGGCGGACCCGTGCTGCTCGATTTCGGGGCCGCGCGCGCCGCGGTCGGGGGCGCCACGCGCAGCATGACAGTGGTGCTGACGCCGGGTTATGCGCCGCTCGAGCAGTACGCGAGCGAGGCCAGGCAGGGACCGTGGTCGGATCTTTACGCACTGGCGTGTGTTCTCTATCGCGCAATCGTTGGGGAAAATCCGCCCGATGCGGTGACCCGTCTCAAGGACGACTTCGTGCCGCAGCGCCTCGCAGATGCGCCTGCGAGGATGAGCGCGCCGTTTGTGAAAGCCGTCGAGTGGGCGCTGGTGGTCGACGGGAAGCGGCGCCCCCAGAATGTGCCCGAGTGGCGGCGCGCGTTGCTGGACGGGCGCTCGGCTCCGGCGCCCGTGGTGGCCACTGCCGCAACAGCGCCAACGATACTGCTCGATGCCGCAAGTGCGCCGCGAGCAATGGATCCGAAAGTGCAGGCGGCGGGCACGCCTCAGCCAACCCACCGAGCGAGGCCACGCCGTTCCTGGTGGCGGTGGGCGGCACTCGCTGCCGTGGTGCTTGTTCTGGTCACATTGGCGAGCGCCTGGAACAAGCAGCGCAAGGCCGCGCACCCCAGCCGGCTGCCAACGGCCGTCGAGCGGCAGCTACTTCCGGGGAGCAAGCTGGTGCCGGGGCGTCCGTCCCGCGACCGGACCGAGCGGCCTGGCGACGAGCAGGAGGCGCTCAGGCAGTAGGCGCGGGGCGACTTCCAGAGCACCGACCGTAACGGCGATGGCTATCTTACGCGCACGGAGGTGGCCGGGCACTTTCCGTTGATCGAGCGCGAGTTTCAGCGCATCGATGCCGATGGTGACGGGAGGATCTCGCCGCAGGAATTCTTCCGTTTGCGCCGCTTCCAGGCCCGGCAGAACCGGCAGAAGTGATGAAGGATGAGGAAGAGTAATGGTGATGAAAAATGGTGATGAAACATCGGGATAACCTCAACGGCCCATTTCCATCACCATTACCTCATCACCAGTTTCCATCACTTGATACACTGGTTCAATGGACGAACCGATTACTAAGCAGAGCATCAAGCAGCATGGCCTGCCATCCAAGACCCTGCTGCTGGAATACCGGATCGAGTCCATCCTGGGCGCGGGCGGATTCGGGATCACCTATCTCGCGCGCGACACCCACCTCGAGAAGGATGTCGCCATCAAAGAGTATTTGCCGGTGGACCTGGCGCTGCGCGCACTCGATCGCAGCGTGGTTCCGGTAAATACCGATACCGCATTCAACTACAAGAGCGGGCTCGACCTGTTTCTGGCCGAAGCGCGCACGCTCGCGCGTTTCACCCATCCCAACATCGTGCGCGTGAGTCGTTATTTTGAGGCGAACGGCACCGCCTACATGGTGATGAGTTACGAGGAGGGCACCTCGCTAAACCGCTTCCTGCGAAAAGCTGCGCAGCCCGATGAAGCGTACCTCAAGGCCATGGTCGAGCCCTTGCTCGAGGGACTTCAGGAAGTGCATGCCGCGGGATTCCTTCATCGCGATATCAAGCCGAGCAATATTTTCCTGCGTGCGGACGGCACGCCGGTACTGCTGGACTTCGGGACGGCGCGCTTGGCGATTCGCGATTCCGTGCACGACGCCATCGCCATCCTCACGCCGGGCTACGCCCCCGTCGAGCTCTACGTGCGCACGGGGCGGCAGGGACCCTGGACCGACGTTTATTCGCTGGCGGCGGTACTCTACCGTGCAGTCGTGGGCGAGAACCCGCCGGATGCGCTCACACGGCTGAAGGTTGATGGCGTCGGCAAACGTCTCCAGCGTGGCAGGGACCGCTTCAGCGCGAAATTTCTCGCCGCCATCCAGTGGGGGCTGGCGCTCGAGGAAAAGCGCAGACCGCAGAATGTGACCGAGTGGCGCAGCGCGATCGTGCGCGGCGCCCAGCCACGGGTGGCGGCCGCGAAGCCCGAGGCGGGCCCCAAGAGAGGGCCCGCCGAATCCGCGCCCGATGGTGAGCGGAAATATCTCTGGATGGCGCTCGGCATCGTGGTGTTCTTCGTTATCATCGAGGGCACCGATATCGTTCAGCAGCGGGCCGGGCGGGTGCAGGCGCCCCCTGCCAAGGCGTTACTCGAGCGGAAATCGGTACGCGCACCGGCACCCGGCGGCGTCCAGAGTGTTCCTTCAGGCGGCCTCACGCCGCAGGAATTCGCGGAGAATTTTCCCCATCTCGCAGGCAAGTTCTCGACGATCGACGCCAACCGCGATGGGCGGGTTTCGAGCCGTGAGCTATGGGCTTACAGGGAGCGTGAAAACGGGCAAGCCCCGCCGGTGGCGAGGTAGTGACTATGTGACTCGGCGACTCAGCGATGGAGTTTTCGTCGGCGCCTATCTGCGGTTAATAATTCTTGTTTTGCGGGCGCCCTAACGTTCTCAGCCGCGAGGCCTTTGCAGATGCTCAGCAATCCGCTCGTAGTAGTCCGCGTCCACCTGTAGGTGCCCGCGCCGCCGGCCTGTGGCGGTGCGCGTGAGCAGGAAGTTGATTCGGGAAAAGAGTTGACGGCGCTCGCCATCGTCCTCGGCGGCCTGCAGTAACTGCTCGAGCTCCCGGAGCTCGCCGTGCGCCGCAAGCTCTGGCGGAACGAAGCCTGCGTTCTTCAGCAGCCGATAGGCAACGCGCAGGTCCTCCGGCACCAGGGCGTTGTCATCGAGCGTCAAGGGCAAGCCCATCCCCGGAAGGTCGTCGAACTCGCCGCGCTCCTGCGCTTCTCGGATTCGGCGTTCCGCGATGGAATCGAAAATCTGCATCGCGTACTGCCCGCGTACTAGCTCAACAAGAACTCACGCACGACCGCGATCTGGTCGAGCGCCAACAGCATCGGCGCGTGGCCGACGTCGGCGAACTCCACCAGCCTGGGACGCGGGCCGCGCTGGGTCATTTGAAGCGCGACCTCCCGCGGCAGAAGGTCGGAGTCCGCGCCCCGGATCAGCAGCGTGGGGCAGGCAATCTGATCCCAGACACTCAGCAGATTCACATCTTCGAGCACGCTTTCCCGGAAGGGAATACCGATGCCGGGGTCATAGTTGAACCCCCATGTTCCATCAGCGTGTTTCATCGCGTTGTGGCGCGCAAGGTGATGCCATTGGTCGTCCGTGAGCGGGCCGAATGATGCGGATACCACGCGCATATAACCGACAAGTTCTTGGAAGCTGGTGAAACGAGGGTCCTTGCCCACGTACGCCGCAAGGCGCTCCAGCGCGGATTTGGGTACCATCATGCCCACGTCATTGACGACGAGCCGCTCGATCGGGCTTTTTGGCCGCGAGGCGAGGAGCATGCCGATGATGCCGCCCATCGAGGTGCCGACCCAGTAGAGATGCCGGGGGCCGTCCCCCGCGTTAACGCGCGCAATGAGTGCCGCCATGTCGGCGCAGTATTGAGAGTAGCTGTAGTCTTCCTTGTCCTCGAGCCACTCGCTTTTGCCGCGGCCGATTACGTCGGGACACACCACGCGGAACTCCGGCAGCAGAGCCTGCGCGAGCGTATCGAAATCCCGGCTGCTGCGAGTGAGGCCATGGACGCAGATCACGATTTTTCGCGCGTCCGAGTCTCCCCATTCCACGTAATGCATGCGATGGAACCCGTCTTTTCCCAGGCACAGCAGATCAGCTTCGCGCATGGTCGCCCATTTTCGATCCAAGATCAGCGTGGATTATAGAGTCTGGGGGGCAGGCTGGTAACTCGTTGGTGGCCACGAGAACGGCTCTCAAACACCGATGAGAGCAAAAGATCATTAACCACGGAAGCACACGGAACTACACGGACGAAGACGTCAACCGAGAGGTGTGCTGGATTGGAACAGCAATTTCCGTGTGTTTCCGTGGCCGTGTTGTTTTTCAGATAGCTGCTGGTTACCCGTGACCGGCGGGTCGATATTGGCCGTCAGAAGATGAGGAATAAGCAGGTGATGCCGGTTCCGAAAAAGACCAGCAGGTGGACGGCGCTCCAGAGCGCGAAACGGCGCCCGAGCTTCTCCGGCACCTCGTTGGCGAGCAGGAACAGGCGTCCGTCGTGCGCCTTGCGCAGGAGGTGCACGCCGTCGCGCGCGCGAGTCTCGGCATGCTGCTGGCGGACTTCGCGGCGCGCCTGAAGGCGGGCAAGCTCCCATTCCTTGAGGTCGATGGCGCCGTCGCCGTCGAGGTCGAAGCGCTCGTGGAGGGTGGCCCGGTCCTGTTTCCAGTCGGCGAGCATGGCGCCGACATCGGCCTTTTCGTCGAGCTCGGCGTTGGCACCGCCCCGCGTCACAAATTCTCCGACGGCGTAAAGCGGGCCCTGCGGCAGGAGCAGCCACTCGGTGTAACGATAATCGCCTTGCGTCCAGACCTGCCTGCGATTGGAGAGGACTTCCGCGCCCTCAGGGGAGATCACGCACCGCCCGCTGTCGTCGACCAGAAGAAAGTGCGCGATGCTCATCCCGCTGTCCTCGTGTTGCCACTTGTCGTCGGAGCTCTTGCGCTCGATGTAGTAGCGGAACCAGCAGCACGGCAGCCCGGTTAGCTTGCTTACGAGGGGCTCTCCGTCGAGCCGCTCGGAGCGCCCGAAGAGCTCGACGTAGCCCTGCGCGGCCGACGCAACCCTGGAGGTGGGCAGATCATGGATCTGGCGGTAGCGGCGATAGGCCGAAACCCATGCGAAGAAGCTGACGAGCGCCATGATGCCGAGCGCATAGGGCCAGAGCCGCCCGGATTCATCCTGGACCGCGAAGACGAGGATGACCAGGTGGACCCCACCGGTCAGCCACTCCGATTTATTGAAACTGAATACGCCGACCATCGCGACGTCCGGCGCCCCCACTGCGATCAGGCGCCGAAGAGTTGCCTCATGTCGACGTCGGCCTTTTCTGCATCCCGGAACTCGAGCAGCGGCGCCGGCTTGAAGTTGAACATGCCGGCAATAATGGTGTCGGGAAACTGTTCGACGCGGACGTTGTTGATGTTGACCGACTCGTTGTAGAACTCGCGCCGGTCGGCGATGGCGTTCTCGAGGCTCGAGATGCGGGCCTGCAGCTGCTGGAAGCTCTGGTTGGTCTTGAGGTCGGGGTAGGCTTCGGCCAGCGCGAAGAGATGACCGAGCGTGGCGCGCAACGCGCCTTCAGCCTGTCCGAGTTCAGGGATGTTCTGCGCCTCGCGGGCGGCAAACACCTTGGAGCGCGCCTCCATCACCTTCTGCAGGGTCTCTTGCTCGAACTTCATGTACTGCTTGCAGGTCTCCACCAGCTTGGGCAGCTCGTCGTGCCGCTGCTTTAGAAGCACGTCTATGTTGGCCCAAGCCTTGGCGACGTTATGCTTGAGCTGGACCAGGTTGTTGTAGAGCAGGGTCGTGTAGACCACGATCAACAGCAGCGCGCCCAGCACGATAACGGTCCCGATGCCCATTACGCCTCTCCCATCATGGAGTTGGCGCACATTCTAACTCAGCGCCATGACGCAGGCATGGAACTTCCTCACGGACCACCTTCCGGGTGGTCCAGGTTCGAAGTTCAAAGTTCCGGGTTCAAAGTTCGGACCCGAAACTTCGTTTTGGACGGTCGTCCAACCTTGAACCTTGAACCTTGAACCTTGAACCTTGAACCTTGAACCTTGAACCTTGAACGGGCCACCGCCGGTGGCCGGTCACCAGGAGTAGTGCACGGTGTACCGCAACACCGTCTCTCCACCGGCAGCCACGCTCAGGGGGAAATGCACAGTTCGCGCATCCTGCTTCTCGAACGCGTGCGTTTTATCGAGGATCTCCCAGTTGATCCAGCGGTAGAGGTTTTCCTTGACGATAACCGTCACTGCTTCCTTCTTGTGGTTGCGCAGCTTGACCTCGATCTCCTCCGTCATCATCCGGCGTGAGGTGTCGACGCTGAAATTCATCTGGCGCCGTTCGCCGACCACGTCGAATGCCGAGCCCAGCTTCACGCGGACCTTTTCATCCTTGGGCGTATGATCGACGGCATCCTCGCCGATGAACTCGAGCGTGGCATCGGCCGGATCCAGCTTCGACACGCGCATGCGCCCCGCGGGGAGGGGTTGGCCCATGTTATTGCGCTTGGCGTTCTTGAAGCCCAAATAGACGTCCACCTTGCGGTTGGTCTGCGTGCCGTAGTTGCGGTCCGTCACTGGCCGGGGCCCGAACCCGTACGCGGGTACCGCGCCGTAGTAGACCAGGGTCTTTTCGCACGGCACGCCGCGTGCAACCGGGAAAAGCTCGATCTGCTTGGTCGAGTTGTCGGGTAAGGTCGTGGGCCGCCCGAGCGTGTAGAGGTGATACTCAAAGAAGGCCTTCTGCTCGAATCCTGCGGCGCGGCTCTCCTCAGCCATGGCGCGCTTGGCGCCCAACGCCATCGGCGTACGTCCCGCGCGCGTCGCCCGCTGCACGTCGCCCGCCACGAGTTTGAGTTTGGCCTCCGCATAACTCGCGCCCGATTGATTGAGGATGCTCACCCAGGCGCCAATGTCGAGCTTGCATGCGGCGGCGCTTGCGCCTTCGGCATAGGTGAGGTTGTAGTCCGCCCACCACGTGATGCCCGTCGTTTGATATGAGACGCGTGAGCGGTGCGTGCCGGCGCGCTTCGCGGCGATGTCCCAGACCAGGGTCGGTCGGGTGATCAGGCCGCCCGGCAACTCGGGCAGCTTGATGCCGGCATTATGCGGCAATAACTGGATGCTGCCGTCCTCGCGCCTGAGCGTGACGCCACCACGGGTCGAGAGCAACGTGCCGGAAAAGGATTCCACACCGATGCCCCGCACCTGGTCGACGGAGATTCGCCGGTCCACATAGCGCTGCAGCAGCTTCTGCGTGCTCACCAGGTCGAACTGGAAATTCTGCTCGACTACGCTGGTGCCCCTGGGATCGGTCAGGGATTCGAAACTCACTGTCGTGGGGTCGATCAGTGCGGCCACGTCGGAAAAGCGCAGTAGATTGCGACCCCGCTCGAGTGAGAGTTGGCGCTCGTGGCGCACCACGGCGTAACCTGGGACGGCCTGCGGGCGTCCCCCATGGCGATAAAGCTCGGGCGACAGCGCGCCGGGCTGAGCACTGCTGTAGATGGTCAATGCGTCGCCGCTCGCGCTGGCGCCCGTGCCGTAGCTGAGAAACACCGCCATGGCGATTGCTGAGACCTTGGTCGAAGGCATGTCGTCTCCTTTCGGTTTGAGAATATCGTGTCCCTCGTGTAAACGGATGGCCGCCGCATACGGGGTTAAAAGTGTAAGCGTCCCGGAAGTGCTTGATCCAGCGCAACGGATTGCCTGGCCGATCGATTAAAATCGCCATTTTCGAGGAAGCGGCTTTGCAAAGCGTCTGCGTCTTCTGCGGTTCCAACACGGGCAACGGAGACGTCTACAGCGCGGCGGCGCGTGCGCTGGCTGGGGCCATCGCGCGTCGCGGGCTTCGGCTCGTCTACGGCGGTGGCAGCATCGGGCTGATGGGGGTGCTGGGCGAGGCCGCGCTCGCGGCAGGCAGCCACGTCATCGGCGTCACGCCGCGGCGCTTGCTCGAGCGGGAACTCGTGCACAAAGGCCTTAGCGAGCTGCATGTGGTGGAGACCATGAACGAGCGCAAGGCACTGATGGCAGAGCTGTCTGACGTTTTTATCGCGCTCCCTGGCGGCATGGGCACGCTCGACGAGTTGTTCGAAATGCTGACCTGGACCCAACTTGGTTTCCATCGTAAGCCGTGCGGCCTGCTCGATGCCGGGAATTATTTCGACCGGCTCATGGCCTTCCTCGATCACGCGGTGGCGGAACGGTTCGTGATGCCCGAACATCGTTCCATGCTGATAGCCGAGGCTGATGCCGACAGGCTGCTGGACCGGCTCGGGAACGAGCCGCCACCCCTGGCCAGCAAGTGGGCCAGTCGCGGCCCCGTGTAATCAGATGGGGTCGATCGTGACGAGCGGGGCGGACGATAGCGATTTCCCGGCCGTTGCCGGACTTACCGCGACCGAGGCTGCCGCCCGGCTTGAGGCGGAGGGCTACAACGAGCTGCCCCTGAGCCGCCGCCGCGGCGTGCTTGCAATCGCGCTCGATGTGGTGCGCGAACCGATCTTCGCGTTGCTGGTCGGGGCGAGCCTGATCTACTTCATGCTCGGCGATCTGAAGGGCGCCCTCGTGCTGCTCGCGTCCGTGCTCGTGATGATTGCGATCACGATCTACCAGGAGCGCAAGACAGAGCGTGCCCTGGAGGCGCTGCGGGATCTCTCGAGCCCGCGCGCGCTGGTGGTGCGCGATCGGCGCAAGCACCGCATAGCCGGACGCGAGGTGGTGCGCGGAGACATTCTCATCCTGGAGGAGGGCGACCGTGTGCCGGCGGATGCGGTTTTGCTCGATTGCCACGATCTCAGGGCCGATGAGTCGCTGTTGACGGGCGAGTCGGTGCCGGTCGGCAAATCAGCAGGCAAGGAAAGCGACCGCATCGGGCGCCCCGGCGGCGACAACCTCCCGTTCGTCTATTCGGGGACCATGCTTGTTCAGGGCCAGGGAATGGCGAAAGTCGTCGCGACGGGCATGGCGACCGAGATGGGCAGAATCGGCAAGAGGCTGCAAAGCATTGAGGGCGAACCCACGCCGATGCAAAGGGAGATCCGGTCGGTCACGCGATATCTGACTGTATTCGGGATCACCCTGGCGATATTGGTGGCGGTTGCCTACGGTTTGCTACGCACTTCGTGGCTGGACGGGATGCTCGCGGGCATTACCCTCGCGATCGCGATCATCCCGGAAGAGTTCGTGGTGGTGGTCGTCGTGTTTCTCGCGCTTGGCGCGTGGCGCATATCGAGGAGCCGCGTGCTGACTCGGCGCGTGCCCGTCATCGAGGCGCTCGGCGCGGCGACCGTGCTTTGCGTGGACAAGACCGGCACGCTGACTCTCAATCGCATGGTAGTGAAGAAGCTCACCGCCGGCGGGAACCTGCACGACGTCGGCGCGGTTGATGATGAGCTGCCCAAGGCGTTCCATGACGTCCTGGAGCACGCTGTTTTGGCGAGCGAGATCAATCCCCTGGATCCGATGGACCGTGCGCTCAGGGAGCTGGGCGACTTCCATCTGGATGAGCGCCGCGCGCAGCACGCGCGTTGGGAGCTCGTCAAGGAGTATCCGCTCTCGCCGGAGGTCCCCGCCCATACCCATGTCTGGCATACGGGGGCTGGAAATGAGCACGTGGTCGCGGTGAAAGGTGCGCCGGAAATGGTGGCCCAGCTCTGCAAGCTCGACGCTTCCGCGTGGAAACGCGAGTGCGCCTTGGTGGAGCAATTAGCGGCCGACGGCCTGCGGGTGCTCGGTGTCGCCCGCGTGCGCTTCGCTGGTGATGAGTGGCCGCAACAGCCGTCCGAGTTCGAACTCGAGTGGCTCGGGCTGGTAGGGTTGGCCGACCCAGTCCGTCCGACAGTGGAGGCGGCTCTGGCTGACTGCTACCGCGCCGGTATTCGGGTCATCATGATCACGGGCGACTATCCGGTCACCGCACAGGCAATTGCCCGCGACATAGGGCTTGCGCCTGCGAGCGTCGTCGTCACTGGAACGGAGCTCTCGGACATGAGCGACGAGGAACTCCGGCGCCGTGTAGGTAGCGTAAACATCTTCGCGCGAGTCATGCCCGAACAGAAGCTGCGCCTGGTCGAGGCGCTCAAGGACAATGGCGAAATCGTTGCGATGACAGGTGACGGGGTCAATGATGCGCCGGCGCTGAAGAGCGCTCACATCGGTATCGCAATGGGCGGGCGCGGCTCGGACGTTGCCCGCGAAGCCGCCGCGCTCGTGCTGCTCGACGACGATTTCGACTCGATCGTCAAGACCGTGCGGCTGGGCCGCCGCATCTATCGGAACGTCTGCAACGCCCTATCCTACCTTCTCGCCGTGCACGTCCCGATCTGGGGTATGGCCGTGGTGGCACTCGCGTTCGCGTGGCCAATGGCTTTCTTCCCGGTGCACATCGTGTTCTTTGAATTCGTGATCGACCCGACCTGCTCGATAGCCTTCGAAGCCGAGTCGGCAGACGAGGAGGTCATGGCCCGGTCACCGCGTCGCTCCGACGAACTGATATTCAACTCGCGCAGGGTCATCGTCGCGATGACTCAGGGGGTCATGATGCTGCTCGTGGCCGCGCTGGTCTATGGTTTCGCGCTGGAGCGCGGCAGCGGGGAGTCGACGGCCCGGGCGATGGTGTTCGCGACCATTGTTCTCGGCAACGTCGGTCTGATTCTGGGGAACCGTTCAGGCACGCGCTCGATCCTGGCAATGCTGCGGTCTCCGAACCCGGCGTTGTGGTGGGTGATCAGCGGTGCCCTAGGGGGCATGGCAGCAGCCCTCTACTTGCCGCAGATGCGCGAGCTGTTTCGTTTCGCGCCGTTGACGGGTAAGGATCTCTTGCTGTGCGTGGGTGCGGCGGTGGCCGGACTCTTGTGGTTCGAGTTCTACAAGTTTTTGCAGGTCCGGCGCGTGCCCGTGTGATGTCTGTCACGGGTGCCCGGCGTCGTTCCATCTCGCGAAAAGTTGGTTGATCTGAAGTCGGAAAGCCGATAGATTGATCGGCCCTCTCAGTCTCACCCTGGAACGCAATGGCACCACGGACCGGCAAGCTCGAGCTTCGCCCGCCGGACGTGATCCGCTCGATGCGAGACCTTCCGGCGCGGGAAAAGAGTTTCTGCTTGACGAGATTCTGCGGGTACGCAGGGCTTGCCATTAGCGCCCTGACCGCGGTACGCGGTCTGGCGCGGCTTCCCGATTTCCCATAATATTCCAACGACCTAGACGGCCCCCCGGGGCCGACGATCACGAGGAGCGGGACCATGACACACGCGGTCGACAGGGCTTACAACATTGCGGATCTCCGCGAGATTGCGCGCAGGAGGCTGCCGAAAGGATTGTTCGAGTTCGTGGACCGGGGAACGGAGGACGAGGTGTCGCTGCGGAACAACCGGGCGGTATTCGAGCGCATTCATTTTCAGCCGCGCACGCTAGTCGACGTATCGGGACGCAGCCAGGAGATCACGCTGTTCGGCCAGAAGCAGAACATGCCGCTCATCATCGCGCCGACCGGTACAGCGGGGCTCATGTGGTATCACGGCGAGATCCACCTCGCACGCGCCGCGGCAGAGGCTGGCGTCCCCTTCACCCTGGCGACCGGCTCGACGACCGCCATGGAAAAGGTGGCCGAGGCCGTATCAGGTATTCCGCTCTGGTTCCAGCTCTACATGTGGCCGGACCGTAAGTTGTCGCACCAGCTGGTCGAGCGCGCACGCGCCGCCGGTTTCAAGGCGCTTGTCGTGACCGTCGACGGTGTCGCCTCGGGCAACCGCGAGTACAATCTGCGCAACGGTTTCACCATCCCGTTCAGCTTCACGCGCCGTAACATTACCGACGTGTCGATGCACCCGCGTTGGGTCGCCGGGGTGCTGGCCAAGTACGTCCTGACGACCGGCATGCCGCGCTATGAGAACTATCCGAGCGAGATCAAATACCGCGTCACGGCGGCACCCATGGGCCGCTCGCAGATGCGAAATGACTCCCTCAACTGGGACGACCTGCGCGACCTGCGCCGGATGTGGCCGCACATCCTCATCGTCAAGGGGATCCTGCACCCGCAGGATGCAACGCTGGCGGCGGACTGCGGTGCCGATGGCGTCGTGGTGTCCAATCATGGGGGACGCAATCTCGACGGGATTCTGTCGCCCATCGAGGTGCTTCCAGAGATCGTCGACGCAGTCGGCAAGCGTATAACGGTGCTGGTCGACAGTGGTTTCCGGCGCGGGTCCGATGTGGTCAAGGCGCTCGCCATGGGCGCGAACGCGGTGCAGATCGGGCGTCCTGCCCTCTATGGGGTTGCGTCTGGCGGCGGAGCGGGCGCACGGCGAGCGCTCACGATTTTCCGGGAGGAAATCGACCGCGTGATGGCGCTCATCGGCGCTCGGTGCATTGGCGATCTCAATCCCGAAATTCTGCGCGCGCCCGATTTTCCGTTGCGCAACGTAGATCCCGCGCGGCCGGGGCTGCGTTTGCTGGATCCCGTGAAGGCGATGGAGCGATAGTTGCTGATCTATCTGCTCAAGACCGCGCTGCGTCGTGACCACGAGATTTACGCGCCCTCATTTACGGCGAAGCTCGCTCATCCCGCATCGTCTGCGCCAGCGGTGCCGGCCGGCAATGCGTGAGCGCCGCCGGGAGGGCCGGCAGTTGCCAACTTCACCGAATACCGGTATTGTTCGCTCCGCAGTCGACTCAATCAGTGCCTTGTTGATCCGTAGACTCCGCGTTGTGCGGCGGAGTGCCTTCAGTTCTCATCCACTTCCTTTGATTCGTTTGCAGGCCACGGGCACACGCTCGTGTTTCGTTCATTATTCAGGAGAGCAGCATGGCAACAGGCGTTGTGAAGTGGTTCAACGAGGCGAAGGGTTTTGGGTTTATCACGCCGGATGACGGCAGCGAGGACGTCTTCGCTCATTTTTCGGAAATTCAAGGCAGCGGCTATAAGTCGCTCAAGGAACAGCAGCGCGTCGAATTCGAGATGGCGCGCGGTCCCAAGGGCATGAAGGCCGCTGCGATCAAGCCGCTCTAGGCAAGAAGAGCGCGGCCAACCGCGCTCTTCTTAATCAGAAAAGCGGGTTCGCGCCAGACTGCTAAGTCGTGGCGCTGAAGACCGTGTCTGGAAGGGACGCGGTTTCTGATCATATTGTTTTGGTGGGAGCGGCGGGAATCGAACCCGCAGCCGGTAACACCTCGTCGTTATTGAGTTTTACCGCAAAATTGTCTGGTCAAATTCTTCCTGAATACCCCTAACAATACCTCGAGCGTGATCGGATGGTGTTGGACTTTGGCCGCGCCCCAACTGCGTCCGTGCGATTGCGTCCAGTGCGCCGACGAGGAGAGGAAAATTTGCACTGACCTTTTTTGTCTTCTCATCCTGCGCTCGCGACTGAATCGGGCAACCCGGCGGATTTGAGATCTTCGGCAATTCGTTCGATGACGGCCGGGTCGCGGAAAGGCTGCCGCGTAACACACTGCACGACCGAAAAATCGGCGTTGATCTCAGTCTCAGATAGCGGGATAGATGGAGTCAGAGCAACATTCCGGCATTCCGGAAAAGTTACCCTGACTCCGGCTTACGTCCCTCTCAGACGGGCGCTTTCCACTACGTCGGCCGCGGCAATGGCCCTCGAAAGGGCGGCCGAGAGTTCTTTCGCTGACTGCAGCGTAATCTCTACCGCGACGCGCGCCCCCGGCCCGAGCGCAGAATTCACAAAATCGATGGCGATCGCCTCTTGGAGCAAGGCATGGTGAGGGTGATCATACGACACCACCGCGGTCGTGAGATCGAACCAGCCGCCGTCGCCTTTGCCTGAACCTTCCGCCTTGACTATCTCAACAATGGAAGTGCACATGCCGCCCTTTATTTCTTCAGGTGCTTTTCGAAGAATGCGAACACCTTCTTCCAGCCGTCCAGCGCCTGCTCGATGCGGTACATGGGCCGGTCGTAGTAAAAGAAGCCGTGTCCGGCGCCGTCGTACCTGTGAAACTCGTACTGCTTGCCGTGTTTCTTGAGCTCGGCCTCGTGCTGGTTCACCTGCTCCGGCGTGGGCGCAGCATCTTCGTTGCCGAACAGCCCGAGCAGCGGGCACGAAAGGTTCTTCGTGAACTCAATCGGCGCGGTGGGCTGCTTGGGCGTCAGCTCCTCCTTGCTCATCACCACGCGACCGCCCCACAGTTCGATCGCCGCGTCTATGCTCTTCGACTGGCAGGCAAACAGGAAGGTTTGCCGCCCTCCCGAGCACGTGCCCATCACGCCGACTTTGCCGTTGAGATAGGGTTGGGCGCGCAGCCACGCCACCGCGCCCTCGGTGTCGCCGATTACCTGAGCGTCGGGAACGCCGCCCTCGGCACGCACTTTTGCCGCGACGTCGTCGGACTTGCCCTCGCCGGCGCGGTGATAGAGGTTATGGCTGATCGCCGCATACCCATGATGGGCGAACTTCCGGGTCGTCTCGCGGTACCACTCGTCCCAGCCGGGAGCATGGTGAATCAACACGACGCCCGGAAAAGGACCGCCACCCAGAGGCCGCGCGACGTAGGCCGAAATGGGCTCGCCTTTGTTGCCGTTAATCGAAATGGTTTCCGCAATCATGCCTTCGTAGGCCATAGTAGCTCCCTCCTGTTGATGCAAAAGCGTTGTCTGATAATTGAAGCGCCTGACATTATGCAATAGATGTGCAATAAATGGGGTCGGTGTAACTTTTCGGCATCTCGTACGTCTTGTAGCCGTAGATCGCGCCGTCCGGCGAGGCGGCTTTGTCCTTCGCCACCTTCTTCAGCAGAATCCGCCACTCCGCTACTGTGACCGTTGGCTTTGGCACCCCCCCGAGCTTGACCAGCTCGTTCAAGATAACTTGCAGCGCCTTCGGGATCTTGACGGGGAATAATAGGTAAATAACAGGCCCTGGTACCCGCACCAGTCGCTGCCGTCACCCGCTCCGATCACCGTGCGGCAGTTACCGCGGGAACCGTAGTGCCCTGCCTGCGCGACCAGAGTGTCGGGATTGTTCCATGTCTGCTTTCGGCATTAGCTGCTGGTCGCACGGTTCAGCGAGTTGGTCCCCGTATGCCAGCCTGGCACTGATCTATTACCCGGATCCCGACATCGCCTGACCTGCCGTGCGGAGAAAAGACCCCCTCGAGACAGGCGGGGTGCGGGTAGCAGCTTGCCTCGCTCTTGCAGTTGGGATAGATTGCTCGGGATTCTCCGCTGAACCCGCTCACGAACCACGCGGATCGCGGTCGTCGGCCGGGGAGGATGCCAG
Source organism: Betaproteobacteria bacterium (assembly GCA_029863175.1). The sequence continues at coordinate 59,007 of JAOTVX010000020.1, forward strand.
CGTGCATATAGGATTCGTTATGCGCAGTCCGGAGCCTCCTGCAAATCCTGCCTATCCCGATTTTTGAGATCACTACTTGGCGGAGGGCAAAACCATGGCAGAGATTTTGGGCATAGGGGCAACGCACTACCCGCCGGGGTTGGTTCCCGAAGAGCTCAAGCCGTGGCCGCTGGCGCGGATGCTTCACAGCGATCGGCGAATTCCCGAGCGCATGAGGGATCCCGCCAACTGGCCGGAGCCGATGCGCCTGGAGTGGGGGGACGACGAAGGCATTACGGCGCATAAGGCGCACAAGGCACGGCTCTTCAGCGCTTTCCGAAAAATCCGAGACGAGATCGATGCTTTCCAGCCCGACTTCATCCTCATGTGGGGCGACGACCAGTACGAGAATTTCAAGGAAGACATCATCCCGCCGTTCTGCGTGCTGGCGTACGAACAGCTCGACTTCAAGCCGTACGAGCGCCTGCACGGCCGGCCCAATATCTGGGGCGAACCGGCCGACAAGGTCTTCGCCCATCCCGGGCACCACAAGGCCGGGCGGTTTCTCGCGCGCGGGCTGCTGGAGGAGGGCATCGACATGTCCTACGCCTACAGGCCCTTGCACCAGGACGGCCTGGGTCACGCCTTTGCCAACACGCTGCTGTACCTCGATCTCGACCGAACGGGATTCAACACGCCGGTCGTGCCCGTGGCGGTCAACTGCTACGGTAGTTCGGTGATCCGCTACCGGGGCGGTTTCACAGAACATGCGGACGAACCGGATCCACCCTCGCCGTCGCCGCGCCGTTGTTTCGAGATGGGGCAAGCGACGGCCC
>JAOTVX010000014.1 GCA_029863175.1 Betaproteobacteria bacterium
CTGCTTCTCGACCTTGCCATTCTTGTTGGTGTCCATGGTCTTGACGCTCTCAGGCTTGCTCGGGAGGTCCGCCAGGACAGCATTCACCGATAGCCGGTGAGTGCCATAGCGAGTACTACTGCGGATGTAGATTTAATCAGAGTCACGTGATTCTCCTTAAAACGATTGATTGGAAACCAACGTTGCAGACGCATTCACGAGCGGTCCGACACAGCAGGCCGATACGAGTATGACGGCAACGCCACCCGTTAACAGCGAGCCCGTTTCAGCCTTTCCTTCGATCACTCTGCCGACTTCCTTTCGTCGATTACGCCTACATCTCCCCTTACGAGGTCAGTGCCCCGTACGGATTCAGGCTGAGATGACCGGCTCTTTTTTGTGCCAGGTTGGATGTAGTGTTCAACTTAAGAAAATCAGAGAAAGTGGAAGTGAACCCAAGATTGCCGCAAGAATGAGCGATAAGGACCTAGCACTCATTTTGACCATCGCCTAACCGCGATCATAGAGATCGGCGTGTCTCTTCATCAGTTTAGTGCGGTCTCTCCCTTTTTGAATCCGCACGAGCGCTGAGGCCGTATATCAAGGTGTAGTCAGAATTTTGAGCAAATCAACTCAACCAAATGGAGATAATCATGTTGAAGAAGATGACTTATGCCATGCTTGTCAGTGGATTGTTACTCGCCTCATTCGGCGCCTCTGCGAACAGCCCGTACCCGGCCGAATCCGATGTCGTTGACTACGGGATCCGTGTCGCCAAGGCGGATAAGCGCAGCCCCTTCTTCGATCAGTTGGGTCCAACCGATTACGGGATCCGTGTCGCCAAGGCGAATAGCCGCAGCGCGGTCCCCGATCAGTCGGACTCACTCGACTACGGTGTGCGTATCGCCAGCAGCCCGTTCCCGGCCGAGTCTGATGTCGTCGATTACGGGGTGCGTATCGCCAAGGCGGGCAGCAACAGCCCCTACCCCACCGAGTCCGATATCGTTGACTACGGAATCCGGGTGGCCGTCTAAGACGGGAAGTATCTCACCAGCTGAAGTCGAGTCGTAAGCGCAAAAACCCCGCCTCGGCGGGGTTTTTGTTTCGTGATGTGCTGCGGATGCCCCCTTCGACTATACGGTCGAAATCAACGGTCCCGGGCTTTTTCAACGCCCCGATCATCACTGCTTCGTCAGCGGGGCTCTGGGCGCTGGCAGGGCCTGCAATGAGAAGCATTGCGCCTACGGGGCGGCGCGTGGGCGTATCGGTGTTTCAGATCCTGAAATTCGCCGACGGCAAATGAAGCGAGAGCTGGACCTTCGCCGACGAGTTGGGCTTCCTGCTGCAGTTCGGCAGACCCGACTTGTTCCTCCGGTGAAAGCGCGGACGGATTGCTCGTCCTGCTGCGCCGCACGCATTGTCGTGGGGATGCGCGTATGACTTATATCATTGATCGCGCACCCTCAATCGGAGAAAATGAATGCCTTACATTGTTGCTTCAACAAATCGGCAGACATGTCCCAAACTGCTAACGCCATCGACAGCCCATTGCCGCGCTGGCGCCTGCGAACGCGCACGCTGCTGCCGATAGTACAAGGCGGCATGGGCGTAGGCGTTTCGGCGCACGGGCTCGCCGGCACCGTGGCGCGCCACGGTGCGCTCGGCACGATCTCGAGCGTCGATTTGCGCCACCACCACGCCGACCTGCTCGAACGCGCCAAGGACTGCACCGACAAAGGCGAACTCGACAAACTCAACCTGATCGCGCTCGATCGGGAAATTCGCATGGCGCTCGACATTTCGGGCGACTGTGGCGCGCTCGCGGTGAACGTGATGAAGGCGGTTTCCGAGTATGCCGCCTACGTGCGCCAAAGCTGCGAAAGCGGTGCGCATGCAATCGTGATGGGCGCCGGCCTGCCCTTCGATCTGCCTGACCTGGTGAAGGATTTTCCTGATGTCGCGCTACTGCCTATCCTGTCCGACGTGCGTGGCGTCAGCATTGTAGTCAAGAAGTGGTTGCGCAAGAACCGGCTTCCGGACGCCATCGTGATCGAGCAGCCACGCTACGCCGGCGGCCACGTCGGCGCCACGCGTCCGGAGGAAATCTTTGATTCGCGTTTCGAGTTCGCGCCAGTGCTGGCGGGCATCTTCGACCTGCTGCGCGAACTGCAGATCGAGCGCGAGCGCATACCACTGATCGTCGCCGGCGGCATCAACAGCCATGAAAAACTACGCGAGATGCTCGCGCTCGGCGCGTCCGCCGTGCAAATCGGCACGCCGTTCGCGGTCACCGAGGAGAGCGACGCTCATCCAAACTTCAAGAAGGTGCTGGCTGACGCCAAACCCGAGGATATCGTTACTTTCATGAGCGTGGCCGGGCTACCGGCGCGCGCGGTACTGACACCTTGGCTGAAAAACTATCTGCGGCGTGAGAAAGCATTACAGTCACACGCGAAAGCCGATCCGGTTCGCTGCGTTCCCGGGCTCAACTGCCTGTCGGTTTGCGGGCTGCGTGATGGCATCGCGAGCATGGGGCAGTTCTGCATCGATACGCGGCTCGCGTTTGCGCTCAAGGGGGACGTGAAAAAAGGACTGTTCTTCAGGGGCAGTGAAAGCTTGCCATTCGGCAAGGTGATCCCTTCCGTTGCCGAACTCATCGAATACCTGCTGACCGGTCGCATGCCGGACCTCGGCCCGGCCAGGGCTGCGGGTTGCGCGTAAGGAACGGGTTTAAAAGACCGGCCACCAAGAATTGTTCGTGACCCGTCACTCATCACGCCTTATCAGGCGTGTTTGAATGGAGCCTGTCCCCTAAAGGCTCAGCGCCTCCCGTGATAGGCCGGACGGCGGCTCGCCGGGGCAACGGCGACATGCTCGTCCTTGTGCCTGAAAGTAATGCGCCCCTTCGCGAGGTCGTAGGGCGTCAGCTCGATGCTGACTTTGTCTCCCGCAAGTATGCGGATCCGGTGTTTACGCATTCTGCCGGACATATAGGCGGTCACAGTGTGACCGTTGGTCAGCCCGACGCGAAAGCGCATGTCGGGCAACACCTCGTTGACGACGCCCTCCATTTCGATCAGTTCTTCCTTGGCCAAATCCGTCTCCCCCTCTGTGTTTAAAGCCGGAATCGGGACGGCGTCGGCCGCCCCGACACGGGATCTCAGAGGGCTTTGAGGTTTGCCGCCGAGGTCTTGCCGTTCTGACCCCGCTCCAGGTCGAACGAGACTTTCTGGTTCTCACTCAGCGTGCCGAGACCGGAGCGCTCCACCGCGGAAATGTGGACGAACACGTCCTTCGATGCGTCGTCGGGTTGAATGAAGCCAAAGCCCTTAATGCTGTTGAAGAATTTAACGGTGCCGTTAGACATAATGCCTCCAGATGTGGCGTGGCCGCGCGCAACAGTGCGCGAAGCATCAAATTACCTGTGGGAGAAAATCGGAAGTGCCGGCCCGAGAGTGACCGCGGACCGACCCAGAGACGAATTCGACATCCGTATTATGCGCCGAAAGCAACCGCCGGTATAGAACGAATAAACGGGTCAGGCTCAAATTATGCTAAATCGAGCCCGGCCCTTCTTACCCAATCTGTCTCCTAAGTTCTAGGTCTCGGCCCTGACAACGGCTTCAATCCCCGTGACACATGGGCCAGATACACCCCAAACCGCTTTTTCTTGCCCGGGCATTTTATCCCAGCCCCCTTTTTCAATGAGCTCGGATCTATTGTAGTTATCGGTTCCCTGAAATGTTTTGAGTTGCGCCACATGGTTCGGGCTGTTCATAAACTGGGCGACACAGATCGCCGCGTGGCTTGCCAGGACCGCTTCTTCGCTCATCTTCTCGGTCGTGCTGGAGGTTGACCAACCACCCCAATTAAAGCCGATGATCATTGCGAGGCCCGCCCCACCAACAATCCCCCAAAATCCATACGTTAACTTCCCTTCTGTTTCTGGTTTCATTGATCATACCTCTCAAAATGTGCGTGTCTCGGTAAGCCCCCTGCATTGCTTTCTGTTTCAACAATCCACGCTTTGCGTGCAGCGGCTCCCACGTTATCCGGCGCGGAAAATGGGACTTGGGCTAACCTGACATGAGGATCCGCGCTCCTCGAGGCGGGGTCTGTGCGTTACCGAACATAGCGGGGCGAAAAACTGGGCTGCCCCGGACTGACATCGGAAGCGAAAGCGCCTGGAGTGCTTAGGAAACAGGCCACTACCCCTGTCGTCCGCGGAGAGGATCGTTTTTCTTGGGGGACAGGCCCCTACGAATCCGTTGGAGCGGAGCCCTCCTTAGCGGTCTGTTCCCCACGGGTTACTTTCGTGATCTCGCTCACCACATACGGCATGATGCCGCCGTGGCGCACGTAATCAACTTCAACCGGCGTATCGAGGCGCAGCGTCACGGGATTGTTGTCGGTGCGCCCGTTTGCGCGACGAACGATGAGCGGAACGCCTTCCGAGGCGTAGCGCATGGCCGCGTCGTGGTAAGTGGGGTCAGTGTATCTTTTCCGCTCCCCGTCAGCACACCAGCCGCAACCAAGTTACACTGATCCCCTTTTCCGCCGAATCACCACTCACGAATCACGGCTCACTGCGCTTGCCAGCAAATGGGGCCTGTCTCCATTTGTTGTTCATTGCCAATGAAGAGCATCTCGAAAGAAGATATAGCCAACCTGCCCATCCGCCGCTACGAGGGCAAGGTGTCCCTGGTGACAACGCTGCACGACTTGCAGGAAGCGCGGGAGGACATCAGGGAGGAACGCGTCGTCGGCCTCGATACGGAGACACGGCCCTCGTTCAGGAAGGGCGAGAACCATCTGCCCTGCCTGGTCCAGGCAGCTACGGCCCGCGCGGTGTACCTGTTTCAGTTGAGCCGCCTGGATGTTTTCCCCGCCCTCGTGGAACTGCTGGCGAAGCCAGACCTCGCCAAGGCCGGCGTCGCGCTGGCGCACGATCTGCGCCAGCTCAAGCTGGTATTTCCATTCACGGTGGAAAATGTGGTCGATCTGGGGGTTGTCGCGCGCCGACGCGGCCTGGGCCAGACCGGCGTGCGCAATCTCGCCGGAATGTTCCTCGGGTTCCGGATTCCCAAAGGCAACCGCACCTCGAACTGGGCCGCGCCGCGCCTCTCCCCGGCGCAGATCACCTACGCCGCCACGGACGCCTGGGCTTGCCGCGAATTGTTCCTGCGTTTCGAGAGCCTGGGACTGCTGCCGGCCCAGTGAAGCAAGTGATGCGTGACGAGTGATGAGTGACGGAATCTAGTAACTAGTCACCAACCTTTATCACCCGTCACCGGGGTTATTGCCTTCTGCCTCGATGTTTAGGTGGGAAACGAGAAGCCTCACCGCCAAGGACGCCAAGCACGCAGAGGAAAAGGAAAGCTTCACGGCAAAGGACGCGGAGGACGCCAAGGGAATATCTGGATACCGATCCAGAAATTCGGGCGCAAAGAACCCATCACTCATCACCAATACACATCACCAGTATCTCCATCACCAGTTCCCATCACCAGTTCTGGTGCACAGCCTTCATCCCTCAAGTCGATGGGATCTGTCTCGATTTACTTTCCAGCGCCTCCCATCGTTCCAGTTTCTCCATGAGCTGCACCTCGATTTTTGCGCTGCGGCCCTGGTCGGCGCGCAGGATGTCGGGTGATTGCCGGTAATAGTCCGGCGCGCTCATGTGCGCGGCGAGCGAGCGCTGTTCGGCTTCAAGCGATTCAATTTCGCGCGGGAGCGCTTCCAGCTCGCGGGATTCCTTGTTGCTGAGCTTCACTCGCTCGCTACGCCGGCTCGTTGCACTCGGTGATGGGTGACGGGTGACGGGTGATGCGTCTCCCGCGGGCGCGGGGCGCTGGCGGACCCAATCGGCGTAGCCGCCGGCGTATTCGTGCCAGCGGCCGCCGCCTTCCGCCGCGAGGGTCTCGGTGACGACATTGTCGAGGAAGGCGCGGTCGTGGCTCACGAGCAGCAGCGTGCCGTCGTAGTCCTGCAGTGCCGCTTCCAGCAATTCCAGGGACTCGATGTCGAGGTCGTTGGTCGGCTCGTCCAGCACGAGCACGTTCGCGGGCCGCGCGAACAGCCGCGCCAGCAGCAGGCGGTTGCGCTCCCCTCCCGAGAGCATACGCACCGGTGAGCTCGCGCGGCGCGGCGGGAACAGGAAGTCGCTGAGGTAGCTCATGACATGTTTCTTCACGCCGTTCACCTCGACCCATTCCGACCCCGGGCTGATCATCTCGGCGACGGTCATGTCCGCGTCGAGCGCTTCCCGCATCTGGTCGAAGTAGGCGGGCCGGACATTGGTGCCCAGGCGCACGCTGCCTGAGTCAGGCGCAAGCGTGCCGAGGATCAGCCGGATGAGCGTGGTCTTGCCGGCGCCGTTCGCGCCGATCAGGCCAATGCGGTCGCCGCGGCTGATGATCAGGTCCAGGTCTTTAACCACCGGATTGTCTGCGGGGCGGCCCGGGTAGCTCTTTGTCACGCCAGCCAGCTCGGCCACCAGCTTCCCCGAGCGGCTCCCGGCGCCGATGGCGAGCTTCACCGCGCCGAGGCGCTCGCGCGACGCGGCGCGCTCCTCGCGCAGGCGCATCAACCGGGTGACACGGCCCTCATTGCGTGTGCGCCGCGCCTCGATGCCCCTGCGGATCCACGCTTCCTCCTGCGCCCAGAACTTGTCGAACTTGCGCCGCGCGACCGCCTCGGCGGCGAGCTCGCCCTCCCGCCTGCGCTCGAAGTCTGTGTAGTTGCCCGGGTAGGCTCTCAGCAGGCCGCGGTCGAGCTCGACGATGCGCGTGGCAAAGCGGTCGAGGAAGGCGCGGTCGTGGGTCACCACGATCGCCGACGGCTGCTTCACCAGCGCGTTCTCGAGCTCCTCGATGCCGGAGAGGTCGAGGTGGTTGGTCGGCTCGTCGAGCAGCAGCAGCTCGGGCTGGAGCGCGAACGCGAGGGCAAGCGCCGCGCGCTTCGTCTCCCCGCCCGATGCGGCTTCGGGCGCCTGGTTTTCGTCCACCCCGAAGCGGTGAAGGAATTCGGCGAGCCGCGCCTCGGTGCGCCAGCGCTCGCGCTCGTCGGGTATCGCCGGGATGTGGCCGCGCAGCAGCAGGCTCGCACGCAGCGTCGGCGCGTGCCGCAGCTGCGGCTCTTGCTCCACCATCGCCACGCGCAGGCCGTCGCGCTTCTTCAGCTCGCCATCGTCGAGCGCTGCTGCGCCGGCGATAACGAGGAGCAGCGAGGACTTGCCAGTGCCGTTGCGGCCGATCAGCCCGATGCGCTCGCCGGCTTCCATCACGAACGAAGCGCGGTCGAGCAGCGGCAGCTCCCCGTAGGCGAGCTGGGCGTCGGTGAAGGTGAGGAGGGGCATGCCCGAAGGAGGAATGGTTTAAACCCGGTGACGACTGTCGGCTGACGACTGACGGGAACTGCCCTGAGGCGCGTAGGCGAAAGGATAAGTCATTAAGGCAAAAGGCAGATAAGCACACCGGGGATAGTGGCGGTCCCCTAATGTCTTATGCCTAGGTCCGCTGCCGCGTGCCGTAATATGACTTAGATCAAAACACATGGCGCTATCTGAAGGTATATTAAAAACAAACATGTAAACGGGCAAAGAATTGCAAATGGAATCCGTACTGTTTTCCGGCCTGTTTGATCTGCCGTGGTGGGGGTTGGTGGTGGTCGCGCTGGTGCTGACCCACATTACCATTGTCGCGGTTACGATTTTCCTGCACCGTCATCAAGCGCATCGCGCGCTCGATTTGCACCCAGCAGTCAGTCATTTCTTCCGGCTATGGCTCTGGGCTACCACCGGCATGCTCACGAAAGAATGGGCGGCAGTGCACCGCAAGCACCACGCCAAATGCGACACTCCGCAGGACCCGCACAGCCCGCAGATTCTAGGGATCAACCGCGTGCTGTGGGGCGGCGTGTTCCTGTACGTCAAGGAAGCAAACAGGCCGGATACTATCGAGCGCTACGGCCGCGGCACCCCGGATGACTGGCTCGAGCGCAACCTTTATTCGAAGTTCAAGATACTCGGGCTGGTCCTGATGGGCGTCATCGAGATTATCCTCTTCGGCATTGTTCCGGGCCTGCTGATTCTTGGGACACAAATCGTATGGATCCCGTTCTGGGCGGCGGGCGTGATCAACGGTATCGGCCATTACTGGGGTTATCGCCATTGGTCCACTCCGGACGCGAGCACCAACATCGTGCCATTGGGCATTCTGATCGGTGGCGAGGAGTTGCACAACAACCACCACGCCTACCCTACCTCGGCCAAGCTCTCGAACAAGTGGTACGAGTTCGATATCGGCTGGTTGTATATCCGCATTCTCGAAGCACTCAGGCTTGCCAAGGTCAAACATGTCGCGCCGACTCCGCATTTCGCTGTGCCCAAGCCGGCCGTGGATCCGGATACCTTGCAGGCGATCATCAGCTGCCGCTACGATGTGCTGGCGAAGTACGCCCAGTCACTGAAGCGGATCTATTCCGAGGAACTTAGGAAGCTGCGCCGGCGCTCGCCGCCGGAGGCGCGCGCGCTGAAAACGGTTGAGCCCTGGCTCGATCGTGACGAAAGAATGCTGCATGACCTCGAGCGCGCACGGCTCGCCGAAGTGCTGCCGAAATCGCACGCGCTGCAGACCATGTATTCGATGCGCCGCGAGCTAGCCGCCGTATGGGGCCGCTCCACCGCCTCGCGCGAGGAACTCGTCAAGCAACTGCAGGACTGGTGTCGCCGCGCGGAGACAAGTGGGATTGGGCCGCTGGTCGAGTTTTCCCAGCGCTTGCGGTCTTACGCTTGAACTGGCGGGATTTCCTAGGGGACTGACCACTAAGGAGGGCTCCGTTCCAACGTATTCTTAGTGGTCTGTCCCCTAAAAGGGTTCTGACTTGTGACTTTGAGTATCGTGGCGTCTTTTTCCCGGTATTACTTCCTCCTATTGCCCTGTGGGTTCTCTGCTAGAATCGCCGCGTCGAAACGCAGATAAGGTAGCGATCTCATGCCTACGGCCATCAAGACACGATTCATCGCCGCGACGGCGATCGGCGCCCTGACGCTCTCGGGTTGCGCCGGAATGACTCAGACGGAAAGTGACACCGCGAAGGGTGCCGGGATCGGCGCGGCGGCCGGCGCGGTGATCGGTGGCATCTCGGGCGGCGGACGCAGAGCTGCGAAGGGTGCCGCGATCGGCGCGGCCGTCGGCGCAGCCGGCGGCTACATCTGGTCCAAAAACATGCAGGAACAGAAGCGCGCGATGGAAGACGCGACCAAAGGCACCGGCGTCGAGGTGTCCAAGACGCCGGATAACCAGCTCAAGCTCGAAATCCCGAGTGACATCTCCTTCGACGTCGGTAAGGCCGCCATCAAGCCCCGGATGCGCCCGGTGCTCGACAATTTTGCCCAGAACCTGAACAGGTATCCGGACTCCAACGTGCGCATCATCGGGCACACGGACAGCACCGGGAGCGACGCGATCAACAACCCCCTGTCGGTGAACCGTGCGGCAAGCACGCGCGACTATCTAGTCGCGCGGAGTGTCGCGATGAATCGCATTGCGATTGACGGGCGCGGCGCGCGCGAGCCGGTCGCGGACAACAACACCGTGCAGGGACGCGCGATGAACCGGCGGGTCGAGATCTACGTCGCGGAGGCGGCGCCGGCGCGATAGCGGCCGCTCGTTCCCCACGCCGGAAGATCTCCGCGCTCAATCACAGCCCCATTTCGCGGATCAGCTTGCGCCACGCGGCGATTTCGGAGCGAACGAATGCGTTGAACTCAGGGGGTGGATTACCCACTGGGCGGGCACCTTGCGCGTTGAGCCATTTCACGATCTCGGGGTTTTTGAGGGCCTCGACCGCTGCCTGATACACCTTGTCGAGAATCGGCTGCGGCACCCCGGCTGGAGCGAACAATCCGGCCCAGTACGACTTGTCGAAGCCGGGCAACCCTGACTCGTTTAGGGTCGGCAGTTTCGGCAACGCCGGCGACCGTTCTTTCGACGTCACCCCAAGCGCGCGCATCCTTCCGGACTTAATGAAGGGTAATGCCGGGGTGACCGCTGGCAGCATCACCTGCACTTCGCCGCTTATAAGGGCAATCTGGCCGGGACCGCCTCCTTTGTACGGAACATGCAACAATTTAATGTTCGCCTTGTACGCAAAGAGTTCGGTGCTAAGGTGTATGTTGCTGCCCCGCCCGCCGGAACTGAAAAGAATATCGCCGGGATTCTTGCGGGCCAGTGCGCGAAATTGCCTGAAGTTCTCCACGGGCATCGAGGGATGCACCACCAGAACGTGCGGGACTGACGCCATAATCGTAATCGGCGTGAAGTCCTTCAGCGCGTTGTAAGGAAGTTTCTTGCCGTAAATGGTCGGCGTGAAGGTGTAACTCGGGGAGGTAAGCATCAAGGTGTAGCCATCCGGTGGCGTGCGCGCCGCGACCCCCGCACCGAGCGTGCCGCCCGCGCCGCCCCGATTGTCAACGATGATGTTGGTACCTAGAGCCTGCTCGAGCTTGTTCGAAAGGGCGCGCGCCAACACATCGGTAGCGCCTCCCGCGGAAAATGGGACGATGAGCCGCACCGGCTTTTCCGGATAGGCGGCGGCGGCTGATGGCGCGAACAGCGCGACGACGATGGCAAACAACGAAGCACAAGCAATGCGGAACATGAATCCCTCCTCTATCTTGGTTTGCCAGGTGTCCCGTGGCTTAGTACGGGTATGCTGGCGTCACGTCGTTCCAGAATCTGAACGCCGAGCGCCAGAATAGCGCCTTTTCACCGGTGTTGGAAAGCGTGCGGGAAAGCTGTGGGATGAGCTCCTGGGGTCAGATAGGGGGTCAACCCCCCATTTCCGAGAAGTGTCGTGCAGTCTAGATCGAGTTGCGTGACCCCTGACTGAGAAGCTTAGGGATCGGACCTGTTTCCCCGCAGGGACGAAGCAGGGCAAAATAGCGAGCGTCGCGCGGCCGCCCTCCGGGGGCCGGAACGCGACTCGCAAGGGGGAAACCATGCAAGGCAAGATTGGGCTCGAAGAGCATTTCGCGACTCCGGAAACCGTGAATGATTCGGCCGGCTATCTTCCCGACAACTGCTGGACCGAGCTCAGCGCGCGCCTGCTCGACATCCACGAGAAGCGGCTGCATCTCATGGATCAGCATGGAATTGAAATGATGCTGCTCTCGCTAAACGCGCCAACCATTCAGGCGATTCCAGACGTAGCGCGCGCGAATGAGACCGCGCAGCGCGCAAACGACTTTCTCGCCGAGCAGGTCGGCAAGCGTCCGACTCGCTTCCAGGCGCTCGCCGCGCTTCCGATGCAGGATCCCGACCTGGCGATTCGCGAGCTGGAACGATGCGTCACGACGCTCGGCTTCAAGGGCGCACTCGTGAACGGCTTCTCGCAGGTTCGCGAAGCGAACACCGCCGTCTACCTCGACCTCCCGCAATATCTCCCGTTCTGGGAAGCGGTCGACCGACTCGCGGTTCCCTTCTATCTCCATCCGCGAAATCCGCTGCCGAGCATGGCGCAGATCTACGAGGGCCATCCCTGGCTGCTCGGTCCGACATGGGCGTTCGGGCAGGAGACCGCTGTTCACGCGCTGCGCCTGATGTGCTCAGGGCTCTTCGACAAGTATCCGCGAATTCAGATCATCCTCGGCCACATGGGTGAGGGGCTTCCGTACAGCATGTGGCGCATCGACAACCGGAATGCCTGGACGAAGGCAACGCCGCGATATCCGGCCAAGAAGAAAATCGCGGAGTACTTCTCGCAGAACTTCTATATTACGACGTCGGGCAACTTCCGCACTCAGACCCTGATCGACGCGATACTCGAGATCGGTGTCGAGCGCATTCTCTTTTCGACAGACTGGCCGTTCGAGAATATCGATCACGCCGCGGACTGGTTTGACGTCGCCAGCATCAGCGAGAACGATCGCCAGAAAATCGGGCGCGAGAATACGATCCGCCTGTTCAATCTGAATCTCGCTTAGAGAACAAATCGAGCTTGGGACCTTTTACCGTCATCGTTGTGTAATGATCGCATCGCCGACTGCGGGGATTCTTTGTCGAAGGAGGATTCATGATTACTTTCAATGTCAATGGGAAGGCGGTATCGGTAAATGCCGAACCGGAAACACCGCTCCTCTGGGCCATCCGCGAACATCTGAGGCTTACCGGAACTAAATACGGTTGCGGCGCGGCGCTTTGCGGAGCGTGTACCGTGCACGTCAATGGAAAGGCCGTCAAATCTTGCGTGACTGCGCTATCCAGTATCGAAGGCGCATCGGTGACGACGATTGAGGGTTTGTCCAGCGATTCGAGGCATCCGTTGCAAAAGGCCTGGATAGCCGAGCAGACACCGCAATGCGGCTACTGCCAGTCGGGCCAGATCATGAAGGCCGCGGAGCTTTTAAAGAAAAATCCGAACCCCTCGCGCGACCAGATCGTCAAGCACATGGATGGGAACATTTGTCGCTGCGGCACCTATACCCGGATCATCGCCGCGATACAGCGTGCGTCGAAGGAGGGCTAAGCCATGAACGACATAAAAGAAAACGGATTGAAGATTACCCGTCGCCAATTCCTCGGAAGCGCCGCCTGGCTTACCTTCGCGGTCGCTTTCGCCCCGAAAGGATTGCTGTTGATGTCGGAGGCCCAAGCCAAGGCCGCCAACTATGGGGTCGGCGCCTGGGTGCGCATTTCGCCGGATAACATGATCACGATTCTTACGCCTGGCGCGGAGATGGGGCAGGGCTCGATGACCGGCGTGCCGATTGCGCTCGCCGAAGAGTTGGATGCCGACTGGGGCAACGTGAGGCTCGAATGGGCGCCGGCCGACCCCAGGAAATACGGCTATGCGCGCAAAAGGGGCAAGTCATTGTCGTACAGCATGGCCATCGTCGGCAGCCGGGCTGTGATGATGTACTACAAGGATATGCGGCGGGCCGGCGGGCAGGTCCGCAAGGTCTTGCTGCAGGCGGCGGCGAAAAAGTGGGGCGTCGACCCGGCCGAACTCAGCACCGAACCCAGTGTAGTCGTGCACGGCCCTTCGGGACGGCGGATGAGTTATGGCGAGGTGGCGACATTCGCCCAAGTGCCGGACACCATGCCGGAGATTTCCGAGTCCGAGTTCAAAGACAAGAGCCAGTTCCGCCTGATCGGCAAGCCGGTCGCCCGCCGCGACATACCGGACAAAGTTAACGGGTCAGCCAAATTCTCGATCGACGTGCAGCTTCCCGGCATGGTCTACGCCAGCACGGTGCACGCACCGGTGCAGCTTGCTGAACCGAAGAGCTGGAACGACGCCAATGTTCGCGCGATGAAGGGTGTGATCGACATCGTCAAACTCGAGCGGGGCGTTGCGGTGGTCGCCGATACCTTTGAGCGCGTGCTTGCGGCACGCAAAGCCCTCGAGGTTGTGTGGGCCGGGGGGGCGGTTGCGGAAGGCTACGATTCCGAAAAAACATTGGATGCGACTTATCCAAAGATCGCCTACGACAAAGCCGCGAAACGTAAAACCGTCCGTGAGAAGGGCGACGTCGATGCCGCTTTTGCGAGCACGGCCAAAGTCTATCAGGCCGATTTCCGCAGCGACTACGGCTATCACGCCCAGATGGAACCTTTGAACGGTGTCGCCCGCTTCAATGCGGCCGGCGACGAAGTGGAGGTCTGGGAAGGCACCCAGGCGCCAGGCCGGTCACGCGCGATGATCGCCGAGGCGCTGGGATTCAATCCCGGCCAGGTAACGCACCACCAGCAGTACATGGGCGGCGGATTCGGCCGGCGCTCGATCACCGATTACACCGTCGAGGCGGCGCTGATCGCGCGTGCCATCAAGCGGCCGGTGAAAATGATCTGGACCCGCGAAGAAGACATCGCCTACGGCATGTTCCGCCCGCAGTCCTACCAATGTGTCGAAGCGGCGCTGGACAAAGGCGGCAAGGTTTCAGGTTGGCGTCACTGCGTGGTCGGCGACGGCGGGAACCTGATTTATTCAGGAATTAGAATCGACCGCTATTACGGGATTCCCAACCAGCACGTCGAGCAGCGCGGCACGTCGCACGGTATTCGTCTGAAGCACTGGCGGGCGGTGGCCCATCCTTTCAACCTCTTTGCGATCGAAGGGCTCGTCGACGAGATGGCGGCGAAGGAAGGTCTCGACCCGTTCGAGTTTCGTCGCCAGCGCATGGCGATGCCGTCCAAGGCAATGCGCGTGTTCGACGCGGTCGAGAAGCTGTCCGACTGGAATACCAAGCGGCCCGAAGGCCGGGCGCTTGGGTTGGCGGTTACCGAGCGGTCCGGTTCGCTCGGCGCGGGCGTGGTGGAAATCTCGCTCGATCGCCAGTCCGGCAAGATCCGCGTGCATCGGGTGTGGGTCGCGATCGACGGCGGCACCGTCGTCCAGCCGGAGATGGCGCGACGCAACGTCGAGAGCGGCGTCATTTACGGACTTTCGAGCGTGTTGAAGGAACGCGCCACCATGAAGGGCGGCAAGGTTGTCCAGTCAAACTTCCACGATTACGAGGTTTTGCGGATGTCGGAAGCGCCGGAAGAAATCCACGTGGAGTTCATGGACCGCGACACCAAGCCAACGGGCCTGGGCGAAATCGGTAATCCGTTCATCGCCGCGGCGGTCGCCAACGCGTTCTACGCGCTCACCGGCAAACGGCTATACCACATGCCGTTTACCCCGGCGCGTGTGTTGGAGGTGCTTAAGGCCTGATGGATTTTTCACTCAACGAGGAGCAGCGCGGCTGGCAAATGGAAGCGCGGCGGTTTGCGGAAGAGGAGATACGGCCGATCTCCTTGCAGCGCGATCTCATCACCGATCCACGCGCGACGATCGACTGGGACATCATCAGGAAGGGGTCCAGGCTCGGCTTTCGCACCGCGGCCGTGCCGCGGGAGTGGGGCGGGCACGGGATCGATTTCGTGACGCAGGCCGTGGTCATCGCGGAGCTCGCGCGCGGCGACAGCGCGATCGCCAAGACCTTCAGCCAGTGCTGGAAGTGGTGCCATTTGATCGCGGACCGCTGCACGCCGGAACAGCTTGACCGTTTCCTGAAGCCGTTCCTGGCGGACGACGCGTTTCTCCTGGGTGGGGGCATCACCGAACCCAACGCGGGTTCCGACAACCGCCTGCCGCCCGCGGACGAACCCAGGTCCGGGCTGCGATTGCGGGCGGAGCGCCATGGCGACGAGTGGATCCTCAATGGCGAGAAATGTTTCATCGCCAACGCCAACGTCGGAAAACTCTTCTTCGCTTATACGCGCACCGACCCCGACGCCGCGGTCGGTGTCGGCACCAGCATCTTCGCGGTGCCCATCGACACCCCGGGCGTGCGGGTGGGCAAGGTGTTCGACAAGAGCGGCTGGCGTTTCTACCAGAACGCGGAGCTCATCTTCGAGAACGCGCGCGTGCCCAACGCCAATCTTCTGGGGGAAGTCAACGGCGGCCTCAAGGCGCGCGGCGGCAAGAATGCAAGATTCGGAGAACTCGAGTACGCCGCCAACGCCGTAGGCGTGTGCGACGCCGCGCTTGAGATGGGGACTCAGTGCGCCCGGACCAGGCGGCGCGGCGGCCGGCCGCTCGCCGGGCAGCAACTGATTCAGCTCAAGCTCTCTGAAATGCACATGTACACGGAGGCGCTGCGTTCCTTCGTTATGCGGCTCGCGGCGGAGAGCGACGCCGACCTGGCGCAACATGCGCCGCACGGCCATTTCCTGATGAACTTCGCCAGCGACGCCATTCAGCGCGTGTGCTACGCCAACCTCGCGATACACGCGTATGCCGGCGGCGCGGCTATGCACGCCGGGGCTGACAAGCTCGTTCGCGACGCCATCATCTGGACGCACATCGCGGGCGACTCGGTGCAGCGGATGAAATCCGTCCAGGGACTGCTAAAGTAATAGGTATCTCAGGAATCGAAATAACTTATTGACCGCGGATAAACGCGGACAGAAAACCCGCGCATGGTGAATGCAAGCTTTCTGACCGGCGGCGATGTTGCTCCCATCCGCAAGACCGGCCGGGGAATGTTCGGAGACATCGCTTTGCTATTCCAGCGAGCGGATTTTTCTTTCTTCAATCTGGAGCTCCCGTTATCCAATCGGGGCGAGGCGGTGCGTGGAAAAGCGATATGTCATCGCGGCATGCCGGTGAACATCGACGGCATCGCCGAAGTCGGCGTGTCATGCGTAAACCTTGCAAATAATCACCTGCTCGACTATGGCGTCGATGCGATGTTCGACACCATCGATCTGGTCGACCGACAAGCGATCGGTCATTTCGGCGCCGGCCGAAATCTCGATGAGGCGCGGAAAGGCTACATCGTCGAGAAAAACGGGCTGCGGATCGGTTTCCTCGGCTATACCACCACGTTGCCGACGGGCTTTGCGGCCACTTCCGACCGCCCGGGTGTCAATCCGCTCCAGGTCTATACGGCTTATCAACCAAAGGGCAGCCTGCTCGAATATCCGGGAACTGCGCCCCATATTGTCAGCTGGACTGATCCCGTTCACCTGCAAGGATTGCGGAACGATGTTGAAACCTTCAGAAAGCAGGTGAACGTCCTGTTCATCTATGTGCATTGGGGTACCAGCATGTCGCCTCACGTTCACGACTTCCAGCGTGAGATCGGAAAAGCGGCGATCGACGCCGGCGCCCACGCAGTGTTTGGCGGGCACCAGCATGTCATATCAGCGATCGAGTTCTATCGTGGTTGTCCCCTCGTGTATGGCTCTGGGAATCTGCTGTTTGACACGTGGACTTCGTTCTTTACCGACGAAACGCTGAAGACGTTTCTGTTTGGCGCGACCATCGGATCAGACGGATTGAGGGATTGCTATTTGTTGCCGGCGAAGACCGGGGTCGACGCGCCTCCCCGACTGCTTTCCGGCCGCGACCCGCTGTGGCAGGCGATTTATGAGGACCTGCAAAGGCACGGTCGCGCTTTCGGAACACAGCTCACGGCGCGCGAAGACGCGATCGAAGTGCGCCGTAACTAGATTTCCGGAAACGACTCGACGTAAACAGGGCCTGTCCCCAATTGTTTCTATTCACCCGCAGGGTCAGCAGGGTCCGCGACGAGGTCCCTGGCGCTCAGATGCTCGACCGAGGCGCCCGCGGCCGCTTCGAGCCGGGCAAGCGCCCGCTCGACCTGCCGTGGCACCGGCAGCTCGGCACCCGAGAAGTAGCCCTTCTCGCCCGCCGCGCGCACGACGTCGAGCAGGTGTCTCACCGAGATCGTCGATACGTCGCGCGCCGGCGAATACGCCGGAGGATCGCCGGCGTTGACGCTGACGAGGGCGTTACGCTCCAGGGTGTCGAGCACGTTCTGCACCGCGTTCAACGGCGTGTTGAGCAGGCGCGAGAGCTCCACTGCGGCGAGCGGCGGCTTGCCGTAAACGAAACGGCCGGCGATCAGGCTCATCGTCCCCAGCGCGAGGCGCTCCCGCATCCGGTTGCTCAATTGCGGCTCCCCGCCGAGGGCGACCAGGTATTCAGGGTGCTCGTAGTAGAACGCGACGCTCGCGCCGAAGAGCAGAATCAGCCAGCTCAGATAGAGCCAGATCATGAAGAGAATCAGGATCGCAAGGCTCGAATAGATGGCGGTGTACTTGCCCGATAACGCGACGAACTCGGCAAAGGCCCAGCCGGCCGTCTGCCACAGGATGCCGCCGACGAAGCCGCCCACCAGGGCCGGTCCCAGACGGACTTTGGCGTTGGGGATGAAGATGTAGGCAAACGTGAACGCTCCGATCACCAGCACATAGGGCACGAGCCGTCCCGCCGCGTAAACCACCTGGCCGAACGGCTCGATCGCCACCACGCCGCGCACCACCTCGGCGCTCATCACGCTCGCGGTGATGCCCAAGGCCGCGAACACCAGGATCGGCCCCACCAGGAGCATGGTGAGATAGCGGCTGAAGCGCTCCCCGAAGCGCCGCGGCTGCGCGATGTGCCAGATGAAATTGAACGCCTCCTCGATCTTCTGCACGAGCGATACCGCCGTGTAGATCAGAAGCGCGAGACCAACCGAACCCAGCACACCGACGTTCATGTTCGCGATGAACTGTATGATGCGCTCGGTGATCTCCACCCCCTTCTCGCCGAGCGGCTCGAGAAACGTCAGCAGCAGCGGCTCAATCTGGTTGTAGACGCCGAAGCCCTTGAGAACTGAGAAGCTCAGAGCGAGCAGCGGCACGATCGACAGGAGCGTCGTGTAGACCAGGCTCATCGCCCGCAGCGTGAGTTGACCCTCGCTCAGATCGCGCACGAGCACCACCAACATGCGGACCACGCGCATCAGCCACGCCTTCGAAGCCGGCATCGACTCATTGGAGCGCCATACCGCGTCCGTGATTCTTGTTCCAAGCGCCATCGTTTCCGCCACTAAGAAAGTGCAGACGCTGATTGAACCACGTTTTTGAAGTTCGGGTAACGGAAGTGGGGTTTGCCCCCTCACCCTCGTTCCCCGCGGTTGCCCGGGCCGGGAACGCGGGTACACCAACGAGAAAGGGGCCGAGAAAAGGGGCCAGGCTCGAATCTTCGCGATTTTCCGCTAGCGAATGGCGAGTCTGACCCCTGAAGTTACACCGCCGTGCCTGCGGCATGACCGGACGACCACGCCCACTGGAAATTGTAGCCGCCGAGCCAGCCGGTGACATCGACCACCTCGCCGATAAAGTACAGGCCAGGCACGCTACGCGATTCCAGGGTCTGTTGCGAGAGCGCGTCTGTATCCACGCCGCCCAACGTCACTTCGGCCTTGGCATAGCCCAGCGTGCCCGAGGGCAGGATGCGCCAGCCTTTGAGCGTCTGCGCGACCGTCTCGAGAACGGCGTTCGAGAGCTGCGCCAGCGGCTGCGTCCAGCCATGCGCCTCCGCGAAGCTTTGCGCGAAGCGGCGCGGCAGGAACTCCGCGAGCAGCGCGCCGAGCACCTGGTGATCGCGGCGATGCTTCGCCAGCCAGGCGCCCGCGTCGCGCCCGGGCAGCAAATCGAGCACCACCGGGCCGCGCCCGCCCCCGAGCTGCCAGTACGACGACACCTGCAGGATCGCCGGCCCCGACAGGCCGCGATGCGTGATCAGCGCCGCCTCGTGAAACGGCGGCCACTCCGAGCCGCGCGGCGCTTCAGCGCAGGAAGCGATCGCATCGAACGACGCCCCGGACAGATCCCCGAACTGTGCCAACCACTCCGGCGGCGCCGCGAGCGGCACCAGCGCGGGTTTCGGCGTCACCACTGGCAGGCCGAATTGTTCGGCGATGCGGTAGCCGAGCGGCGTCGCACCGATCTTCGGGATCGACAGGCCGCCCGTCGCCACCACCATCGCGCGGGCGCGGAAGCTCCCCTGCGTCGTCGCGACCTCGAAACCCGGCGCGTCCCCGCCCTCGTACCGCGCCACGCGTTTCACCTTCACCGGCATCGCCCAGTGCGCGCCCGCCACATCGCACTCGCCCCTGAGCATGGTGATGATTTGCACCGCGCTATCGTCGCAGAACAACTGGCCGAGGGTCTTCTCGTGATAGCGGATGCCGTGGCGCTCGACCAGAGTCGTGAAGTCGTGCGGGGTGTAGCGCGCTAGCGCCGAGCGGCAAAAATGGGGATTGCGTGAGAGAAAGGCCTCCGGCCGGCTGTGCAGGTTAGTGAAGTTGCAGCGCCCGCCGCCCGAGATGCGGATCTTCTCGCCGAGTGGGGCGGCGTGCTCGACCAGCAGCACGCGCCGTCCGCGCCGGCCGGCAACCGCAGCGCACATCATGCCGGCGGCGCCGGCACCCAGGACAATGACGTCGAAATCCATGCGTGACCCGTGGGGATTGGCCGCGCATCATACCGCGATATCCGCACTCACTGCTTCACCGCCAACACCCCATCGCCATTCAACTCCGCGACAAACCCGGCGTGCCGCAAACGTTTCGCGACTTCGTTAGGCACTTCGCGTCCGCTGGTGAGTTTGTTCGGCGCGCCGGTGTAATGAAACAGCTTGCCTTTGCGCTTGAGGACCCTGGCCAGGTGGTCATAAAAGACTTGTGAGTAAAGTTCTCCGGCGATACCGAAACGCGGCGGATCGTGCAAAACCGCATGGACCGACCCACTGGGCAGCATGGCAATCTGCTCGGCAATGTCGCCCTGGGTTAACGTCAATCTACCGCCAAGCTCAGGCGACCAGGGATTGAGGCTGCGCAGCCAAAACACGTCGGGATTCTTCTCGTAAGAAAGCACTTGTTTGGCCTGACCCACCAAACACCAAGCGGCGAAATAGCCAAGGCCGCCACAGGTGTCCAAGATCACCTTGCCACGCGGTTGAATCAAGCCGACTTTGCGTTCGGCATCCGCATAGGGCGAGACTTGCGCCGTGGGTAACATCTTGATGCCATCGATTTCGAACGTCGGCGGCCCCCACTTCGTCGGCACCAACTTGATCAGTGACGTTGTGAACCGCGCCACCGGCTGAAAGGTCTCGCTAACCCAGTGGTAAATGGTTCTGTCCTTACAGATTTCCAGATAGGGGAATCGGTTGCCTTGCCAGACCCATCCTGCAACGCCCGCCTCGACCGTCGTCGTCGAACGATCCAAGTCGAGCGAGCACTCAATCGTCGGCGCACCGGCGCGCGCAGCAGCGCGCAATGTTTCGTGAACTTTTACCGTTAATAGCGGCCCCGTCACCCGTCACCTCTTAAGCCGCCGTCAGCCGTCACGGTTTCTGCGCGGGCGGCCCGATCTGCACCGCCGCGGGTCCATCGACCGTCGGCGGCACCACACCACTCAGGTCGGGTTGGTAATGGGGCAGCATGAGCTGCGCGGACCTCACCTCGATGCTGCGGTCCCTGTAGTAAACCAAGCCGCGCAATGCGCCGCCGACGGCCTGCAGGCGCGCAAGGTGAGGATAAGCCTTGATCAAGGCTTCGGCCTGCGCGTCGTAGGCCTTCAGCGCGACACGCGCATTGAACTGCGGCATCGGGTTCGAGGCGCTAATCGGGTCGAAGCGCAGCAGGTCGTCGAGCTGCACCGTCCCGACCGGGACACAGCTGCGCCCGTCGGCCACGATGCGCTCGGCGAACTCGGGCGACAGCGTGAAGCGTACGGCGCCCGCAGCGGGGCTGCCCTTGAATTCTTCGGCCGCTAACAATTCGGATTTCGCCAGGCCGAGCGATTCGAGCGTGCGCAAGCTCTGGTAGCCGGTCAGCACGCGCTCCTCCGCGCGACCCCGGCGCGTGAGCAGGTTGTAAAAGGTGTAGGTGATCTGTTCGTCCTGCGCCGCGCGCGTTCGGCGCGCACGGCGAATCGTGGTTTCGTCCGCCTCATTCGCGCGCGGCAGTTGCAGGCAGACGCGGGCGCTCTGCGCGCCGCGGCCGCTCAGCCAAGTATTGATCGCGCCGCGCAGACGCTCGGCGGTGAACTCGCCCGCGAGGCGGCTCGCGAGCAGGGGATCCATCGCGCCGCGCTGGCGCGGGCGGCCGCGCATCATGAGCACGTCGAATCCGCCTTCGATGCGCGCGAGCTCGAAGGCTACCGGCTCGGGCTCGAGCGTGCGGCGGAGCGTTTGCTCACCGAAGGCCTCGCGAAATTCGGGCGTCTGCGCCCATGCGGCGACACCGCCCAGCGTGGGGCGCGCGATCACCTCGTAGAGCGTGACATCACCCGCCTTTTCCTTGCGCTTGAACGAGAGTACCTCGGCGTCGTAATCCCTGCCCGCGATCTCGAAGCAGCCCTGTCGCGGCGAAGCGGCAAAGCCTTTCCATGTCAGCGCGTAGTCGATGGCGCCGTCCTCGAGCGGCTTGGCATCGAAGAATCCCTGCGCGGCGAGGAGCGCAATCTGGCGCGCGAGTTGCGGCTGCGGCTCGCGCCGCTCGTCGACGGTGATGGCAAAGCCTGCCGGCGTCCAGTCAAAGCGCACCCCCGGCGGGCCCATGCCGTCCGCCGGCTGCCGCAGGCGCAGCCGCGCACAGGCGCGCGAAGTCGGCCCGGCCTCGAGTTCGAGGTGTTGGTCGATCGCGCGCTTGAAGTTCTCAGCACGCGGTGAATCCAGCCGACCAGGAATCCAGCCCTGCCCGGCGGCGAACCACCAGGCGCCCGTGGCGATCGCGAGCGCGACGATTAGTTTGGCGAGTGCGACAGTGATTGAATTCATGAGCACTCAATCAAGAAGTGGTCATCGTTTGTCCGGCATCGTGGGTCAATGGGTCAGTGTAAAGCTTACGTCCCTGTGACCCCGCTTCCCCACTGTGGGCAACAAAGCTACACTGACCCCGTTTTCCCAATATGATTCCCTAATCAACGGATCCCGGCCGGTAGATGAAGACACCGCATCACGGATTCACCCTGATTGAGGTGATGATCGTCATGGCGATCATCGCAATCCTGGCGTTGATGTTGGTACCCACCTATCAGGACAAGTTTATCCGGGATCAGATCGTGGAAGCCTTGCCCCTGGCCGACATCGCGAAAAAACGGGTCGAGGCTTCCTGGTCGGCCGTTCAGGCGTTCCCGCGCGACAACAAGTCGGCCGGTCTGCCGGCCGCCGACAAGATCGTCAGCAACTACATCCGCGCGACCTTGGTGCAGGACGGCGCGATTCACATCACCTTCGGCAACAGCGCGAACGGGCAGATCATGGGCAAGACGCTCAGCATACGCCCGGCCATCGTCCCCGACGCGCCAATCGTCCCTATTGCATGGGTGTGCGGAAACGCCGCGGGCCCCGGCAAAATGACGGTCAAGGAAAAAAACAGAACCAATATTCCCGTAAGCTATCTTCCGTTCAATTGCCGAGCCCGCGGCACAAGCAAATAGGGCGTGACTGGTGACTCTTAGCTCGGGACGCGAGCACTTGGGACCTCACTGATGTCGCGTGCGCCGACACCATTCAGCGCAGGGTTAGGCGTTGCGGTCATTTACGCTTGGTGACCTGGCGCGTGGCAAGGTCAAGGGTGTACCTGTCTCCCCGCTCGTTGGTGATCATAAGTGCTCCGCGCTCGATAGAAAGAGAGGTGATGAATACATCCTGAACATCTCGCTCCAACGTCGGGTTGATGCGAACTGCGTAGATACGCTCGCGCCAAAGCTCCTTGTGGCTGCTGGTGTCGGTCGCGACAACGAAACCCATATGCTCGTGCGGCGCTGAATACTTGACTGAGTTGGCGACGACCGGTTGGACAGGCTTGGGGGCGGCGCGCTTTGCCGGCGCGGGCGTGGCCGCCAGGAAGACCGCGACAAAAACAGCAAGAGCCCGGAAAACTTGTGACGTGATGAAGTGGGGGTTAATTGAGGCTTGATTCATGGGAGACGGGTAGATTTTCTCTTGTGGGCGAGGTAGACCGTGTTGGACGACTCCCCGCCCGAATAGGGGTTCGGAAAGGTCACAATATGAGACTCGGAAGACTGGAATACGGTATCGAGCAGACGAGTGAATTCTGCATCCGGCGGATCGTTGGACCACAGCCCGAAGATTCCGCCGGGATGGAGCTTGTCAGCCAGGTTCCGAAGCCCCGGCGCCGTATAAAAAGCGCTGTTTCCCGGGTTAAGCCAATGGCTGGGTGAATGATCAATATCCAGCAACACAGCGTGAATCAGCTGGGTCGGGGCTGCGCGATCGAATCCGCCGCCTGATGATGATGCAACTTCAAAAAAGTCGGCATGGACAAGAGTGCAACGGGGGTCCGACACCAATTTCTTCCCAAGCGGTACGAGGCCCCGACGGTGCCAGTTGATAACCGGTTCCATCACCTCAACGACCATGAGCGACCTGACTGACGGGTCTTCCAGAGCCGCAACCGCTGTATAGCCCAGACCCAATCCGCCGACCACGATGTCCAGGCCGGTACCTTCAAGCTCGGCGAGCCCGAGTCTCGCAAGCTGAATCTCGGCCTTGGTAAACAGGCTGGACATCAGGAACTCGTCGCCGAGCTTCACCTCGTAGAGAATTTCCCCTTCGAGTTTGGGTTCCGCCCGGCGCCTGAGACTGATTTTACCCAGCAGGGTTTCCTGGTAGTCCAGCTCTTCAAATTCAAACGTCATCTGCCAGATTCTATAGATTGATGCACGCGCGCGACTCTCTCCGCTAGAGCGCGAGTTGTCCGGTCGTCTGCTCTCCAGCGAAAAAGCGCCGGATATTCTCCAGCACTCCCGCCACGTCCACCTCCCAATAGCGATCCGAGGAGCCTCCCGCCATGTGGGGCGAGAGTACGACGTTCGGCAGACTGATCAGAGGACTGGGCTGAGGCAGCGGCTCCCAGCGGAAGACGTCCAGCCCGGCCATGGCGAGCTTGCCATCGCGCAGGGCTGCGCACAGGGCATCCTCGTCGATCAGGCCCCCGCGTCCCACGTTGATGACGCTGGCCGTCGGCTTCATGCGGGCGATACGCTCGCGGCTGAGCATGTTTTCGGTCTCTGGCGTATGAGGTACCGCCAGGATTAGGAAGTCCGCCGCCTCGATGAGCTCGTCGAGAGGCATATAGTGTGCGTCCAGCGCCGCCTCGATCTCCCGGGTGTGCTGGCGGCGCTGGTAATAGCAGATTCGCGGCCCGAAGGGACGCACGCGCCGCGCAATCTCGGCCCCGATGTCGCCCAGGGCCACGATGCCAACCGTCGCTTCGAGCAGGTCGCCCACCCCCGGAACCTTGATCCAGTTGTCATGGTGGACGTTTTGCTGCCCCGTCCGCTGGGGAACAAAGCCCCACTCCAGATACCGTGCCTCTGCGACCACGCGATGGCACTCCAGCAGCCGTCTCGCGCAGGCCAGCATGAGTGCCATAGTGTGGTCCGCGACGGTGGCGTTGCGAATGAGCGAACGGGTGAAGACGGGGATGCCTTTGTCGCGCGCGGCGGCGAGATCGATGTTCTTGCAGTCGATCCCGAACTTCTGGATCATCCGGGCATTCCTGGCGGCGTCCAGGACCGCGCCAGTGATCGACGCCTTGTATGCAAGGATCACATCCGCATCCCCCGCAGCAGCGGCAATGCCCTCCTCGGTGACGGCCTTGGGCACCACCACTGTGAAAGGCCTGCCCTTGGCCATGGTTTCCACCTTCCAGGAGAACCGGTAGTCCGTGCCGTCGGGCACGAGCACGCGTGTGACGTCGCTCACAGACGAACCCCGTTCATGACTCTTCCCTCAAACTCGTGACCTCGGTTCACCATCACCGCACCTTAAAGACCAGTTTGCCGCGCAGGTGGCGTCCCTCGCTCACCGCATGGGCTGCGGCGGCTTCCGATAACTTATAGGTCTTGATCTCGGGGACGCGAACGGCGCCGCTGGAAATCAGGGCGGCGGTGCGATCGAGATGCGCGCGGTCACGCCCGACTTTGGGACGCAGCGATACAACGTCGGCACGCGGCGAAGCCGGCGCCGTGTTCCCGGAGGCAATGAACGCCGCGCGTCCGCCCGGTCGCAGCACGGCGAACGAGCGCATTGCTACGTCGCCGCCGACGGTGTCGAACACCGCGTCGCAGCCGGATACCGCTTGTGTGACGTCCTGCGAGTTGTAGTCGATGATCTCGTCGGCGCCGAGACTGCGCAGGTAGTCATGATTCGCCGCGCTCGCAGTCGTGATCACGCGGGCGCCGATGGTTTTCGAGAGCTGTATCGCGAAACTGGCGACACCACCCGCGCCGCCCTGGATCAGTATCGTTTCACCGGACTTCAGTTGCAGCGTGTCCTCGACCGAGCAGAGTGCGGTAAGGCCGATCAGCGACACTGCCGCGCATTCGACGTGCGTAAGCTTCTCCGGCTTTCTCGCCACGATCGCCGCCTTGATCGCGATTTTCTCCGCGTAAGCCGCTTCCTGCCCGACATCGCAGACGCCGAAGACCGCATCCCCGATTGCGAATTCTTTCACCCCGTCGCCCAGCGCCCTGACAACGCCGGAGAAATCCCGTCCCGGAACGTAGGGAAAGTCGGTGATCGGTGCATAGTGGCCGACCCGCACCTTCCAGTCAGCGCCGTTGACGCTGGCTGCATGTACGTCGACGAGCACCTCGTCAGGCCCGGCAACGGGATCTGGCACTTCGCCATACTGCATCACGTCCGGCGCGCCGTGTTGCATGAAGTAGGCTGCTTTCATCTTCCCTCCAGGAATAAGGTGTGACTCGTGACTAATCATCTAGAAGGCCTCCTCCTCCTCGCCGCCGCGTGCGGCGGGGTTAAAGCTGAGGTCCGATGTCAAACCTTAACGTGAGGAGGCATTCAATGAAGAAGTATAGCGGGATTGATCTGCACTCGAACAACTGCGTGGTGGCGGTGATTGATGACTAATCGTCATAACGCGGCCACGAACTCCTCGATCAGCGCGTTGACCTTGTCCGGGATCTCCGTGGGCGGGAAATGCCCGGCGTCGGGGAGCTTGGTGTACTTCGACCCCGGCACGGCCTCGTGGATCTCTTTCTCGTACTCCGGCGGATTGCCGTGATCCAGCAGGCCGCGCAGGAGGAGGAGCTTCGGTTTGAGGGTCGCGATGCGGTCGCGCACGTCGAAAGTGTCTATCGCCATCAGGTCGTGATATTGGGACAGCGGGCCCACCTGGCGGTGCCGCTCCAGCAAGCGCTCGCGCAAGCCCGGCTCCACCAGGTGCATCGCGGTGCGTTGAAACGCGAGCCACTCTTCGTAGACCTTCGGGTCCTCCGGTGCGCGCAGACGCATCTCGTAGGTACCCGGCGCGCGTACCTTGGGCCGCGCCGCAACCGTCATCACCACGAGGCCCTTCACTTCATTCGGATAGTCGAGGCCATACTGCAGCGCGATCGACGCGCCCAGCGTGTATCCGACCAGAACGAGGTCTTTGTTCAGTCCCTGCGCCCACAGCCAGCCGCGCACCCACTCCGTGTAGCGCGCAACGTCCGGACATCGGGTGCCCTCCGGGTGCCCGGGCAGGTTGGGCGCGACGCTGTCCGGGAAATGCTTGCGTTGATAGTAATACGCATCCGCGCAGGCGCCCGCGCCTGGACCGTGGAGGAACACGAGTTGCGACATGCGAAAGTTCCTTTATCGTTGGCAATAGGGGACAGGCCGCGTACGGGACGTCAGAGCACGCCCTCTAAACAGTAAACAGGGTCAGGGTAACTTTTCTGTGGCTCGTGCGTTGAAGTGTGCAACGACATGCACGATCAGTCCAACTGCCGTGCCACGGAGAACACGGCTAAACCTCATAAACGTGCCCCAGCATATCATCCAGCGGGGTAATAACCGGCAGGCCACCTTCTTTGCCGAGGAAGACTACCGCTTCTATCTCGACTGCCTGCTCGATGCAGCACGCAATTAAAGCTGCTCCATCGAATGCAATCCCGTGCGGGCGGGGGTGCTAAGCGTTTTGCGCATGCTGCCAGTTCACCTGTCACCCCTCGGTACAGGCATCAAACCAATAACGTCTGCGTTCCTTGGTTGGTTCGGGCCACGCGGGTTGGCGTCCATCCTGTTTGTACTACTGATCCTCGAGGAAGCGGAGCTGGCAAACGAAAGTACGCTGTTTGCCATTGTGATTATCTCCGTGGCGCTTGGCGTCGCGTTGCACGGCATCACCGCGGGACCCGCTGCCCGATGGTTCGGCGCGATGTCGCAACGCATGGGCGAATGTGAAGAAAACAAACCGGTCAGTGACGAACCTTTCGCCGGGCCGGCCAGATAAAGAGAGTCTCTCAAGGGTCACAGACGCCGCCGTAGCAGGCGGCCGCTGTTTTGAGCGCTCCTTTGACGTAGATCAGTAGCGGTCAGCAGGTATTGGCGTATAAACCTTCCGAAGGCAAAATGCATTTGATCAAGCACGGTTAGGATTAGATCTGAGGTAACGGGAACGCCCAACCGACACGTGCAGACGGGCTTTACAAGACGCCTCGGAACGCCACTGATCCTCTCCGAAGAGCCATCGATTGTCCTGTCATCTACGTCTTTCCCGACCCATTCTCCCTACAGGAGCAAAGGAGACCAGTCATGGTTGAAGAAATTCTGAATAGAGAAGATCGGCGCAGCTGCTCACTGTCCCAGGGTGAGCTCGAGAGAAGGTGGAAAGCGGTGCGTGAGCGCATGGCCGCCAAGAACATCAGCCACCTCGTTGTTCAGAGCCAACAGCGATTCGTCGGCGGGTATTTTCGCTGGTTCACTGATTTTGCGGGCCAGAACTACCACATTACCGCAGTCTTTCCGGTGGATGAAGACATGACGATCATCGGACACGGCGCGCCGGCGCCGGCAAAGCCCGCGACACCGCCGGAATGGGCGTTGAGGGGTGTGAAGGAGCGGATCAATACGCCCGCATTCCCGAACGTCTGGTGGGAAGACGCCTGGGACGCGGACAAGGCCGTGGAAGTGATCAAGCGCAATAAGCCCGGTACTGTCGGTCTTGTCGGACTGGGGAACATGTCGGCAGCGCTCTATGAGAACGTGAAGAAGGGACTGCAGGGCGTCAATGTCGTCAATGCGACAGACCTCGTCGACGAAGTCAGAATGGTGAAAAGCGAAGAGGAGATCAAGCTACACAGGGCGGCAGCATACATGCATGAGATGAGCTATGAGGTTGCGAAAAAAGCGATCAAACCGGGCAGGACCGTGAGCGAAATCATCGAGGAAATTCGCCACGCCCAGGTGCTGGCGGGCAGTGAGGAACAACAGGTCAATATCACCTTCGGGCGGCCGGGCGTGACGCATTACTCGCAAACGAGTTGGGGCAACACCGTCGTGCGGCGGCCGTTCAGGGAGGGCGACGTGATCAACATGCTGATCGAATCGAGCGCCGCAGGGGGATACTGGTATGACCTGCGCCGGTTCGTCTGCATCGGCAAGGCGCCAGCGGCGGTTGAGGAAGCATATGCACTCGTCAAGGAGGCGCGGAAGATTCTGGCGGCCAACCTCAAGCCCGGAGTGGTGCCTGGCGTCGCCTTGAAGGCAAGCGACGAATTCCTGAAGAGTAAAGGCTGCCCGCCGGAAGAACGCGTGGCGGGACACGGCCAGGGCCTGGACCTTGTGGAACGGCCGGTCGTCCGGTACGAGGAGACTGCAATGCTCGAGCCGGGCATGGTGATTTCGCTGCATCCTACCGCAAAGACAAAACACGCTTCGGCATGCATTGCGGATACCTATGTCATCGGGAATTCTGGCGCCGTTCCGCTGT
The DNA here is from genome assembly GCA_029863175.1 of Betaproteobacteria bacterium. The sequence continues at coordinate 29,078 of JAOTVX010000014.1, forward strand.
ACGCGAATCTGTTGGAAGACGACGAACTCGCCGTCGTGACCTGACCCTTCGACGGTCAGGATGGGTGATGCGCTTCTCAAACCCCGTGATGGGTGACGGGGCCTAACCCTGGTGATGGGTGCGTTTATCTGCGGCTAACTCTGGGTTCTAAACGGGGTCCGATTCACGTTTCACGATTCACGATTCACGGCCCTGTGACAAAAAATGGACGGACCACCATTTCCGAGTAGTGTAAGAGAACCCAAATCGAATGGTGGCCAACTGGCCGACCCGGCCTCTGCGTGGCATAGCCACGGATATGTCCCGTCCCTGGCCATCCCTGATGCCCAGATCCATGCGGGTACCCCTGCGAGAGCTCTCCGGCCGCTGACGAACTGGCGCCGTTACTGCACCTTGATCCCAGCCTGCTTCACGATCGCCGCGTAGCGCTTGATCTCTTCGCGGATAAACTCGCGGAAGGCCGCTGGCGTATCGCCCACGGGCTCATAGCCGCCGAGCCGGATGAAGTCCCGAACCTTGGGCACCGCGAGCGCATTGCGGATTTCCGCGTTGACCCGGCTCACGATCGCGGCGGGCGTTCCGGTCGGCACATACCACCCTTGCCAGCCGAGCCGCACGTCGTAACCGGGGAAACCTTGCTCGGCGATCGTCGGCACCTGCGGCAAGTACGACCAGCGCTTGGGACCCGTGAACCCCAGCGCCCGCAGCTTGCCGGACTGGATGTGCGGAACCACCACCGTGGGCGGCGCGAAGAGCACGTTGATCTCTCCGCCCAGGATGGCCGTCACCGCAGGCGCCAGCCCCCTGTACGGAACATGCATGAGCTTTGCGCCCGTGCGTTGGTTGAACACCTCGGTGGCGAGCTGTAGGGTGTTGCCGACGCCGGGCGTGCCGTACGTGACCTGGCCGGCCTTCTGCTTCGACAGCGCGATCAGCTCCTTCACCGAGCGCGCCGAAACGGAAGCATTCACCACGAGAAAATAGCCCTCGCCCATGCAGATGTTGGTGACCGGCACAAAATCGCGGAGCACCCGGTACGGGGTCGTCCTGGGCTTGACGATCTCGTTGATGAGGATCGACGGCGAGCTAAAGAGCATGGTGTAGCCGTTCGCCGACGCGTTCTTCAGGAGGTCCGCTGCAATCGCGCCGTTGGCCCCGCCGCGATTGTCCACGACGATCGTAGTGCCGATCTGGCTTTCGAGCTGAGTCGAGACCGACCGCGCCAGCGCGTCCACCGTGCCGCCCGCCGGAAACGCGACGATCAACCGGATCGGCCGGTTAGGATATGACTGGGCCCACGCGCCGGCCGCGGCCGTGAAAAGAAGCACCAACACAGACAGCAGGATTCGTCGCATGGTTCAGTCCTCCTCGTCGTTGTTTCCGTTAGAAACGGTCAGAAAGCGTCGCTCAAAGCAGAAAACCAACAGCCACGGAACCACACGGAAACACTCAGGCGAACGTCAAGAGTAAACGAGAGCGGGGTTCCTGGCTATGCCCTTCCGTGTGGTTCAGTGGCTGTAGTGGTTCTTGAGACAGGTTCCAACTCATTGATGCGTGCGGACCTGCAGCCGCGGGTTGCGCGCGCGTGCCGATCCAGACGCCCTTTGACTCCTCGCAATCTTCATCACGCGCTCGAATGCGCAGCGACCTGGTGCCCGGCTTCGACGATCTGCCTGACGATCGCGCGATAACGCTCCGCCAAGAGGCCGTTTCTTGGGCCTTCAATTTTCGGTTTTCCAAACAGCCTCGACCCAAGGCAGACAGCTGACGCTCGCCATGATCGTAGCGGACGGGGTGCCAGGGAAGGCAGCTCGCGTCGAACCGCGTCTGCTCGATGCCGTTGTTAGCCAGACAACTAGTTCTCTATGGACCGGATCGAGATCTCTTTGAAATAAACCGTCTTGCCATGCGGGTGGTTCTGAACGGCGATTTCAAAGGATTGGGCGTGCCCTGATCGAACAGGATCCGCATGCCGGCACGAAATCAGGTAGTTTGAACGCTGCGCGCCGCGTGCTCGAGGACGGCGTCGGTTTGCTGACGGGCGACGCCGGGAAACCATTGCAGGAACTGGTCCACCGTGGCACCGCCTTCCAGGTTTTCGAACAGGGCGCTCACCGGAGAAGTCACCATGGTTACTGACATTGCACTCCACTAGTCACCGCCATGAAACGGGGGCACCTTCCTCTTGAAGCCCACCAGTGCCTCGGTGATTTTGAATCGCGATGGGTACGGAAACGAAACGTGTTTCTGCACGTGCGCGTCGCGAACGTATTTCTCGATCGGCATACCCTGGATCACGCCCGCGCCGCCGAACAACTCTAGTGCCTGCTCGGTGAGCCGCTGAACGGCGGTTCCCGTGAATGCCGTTGCCATATGCTCGTATGGCAGGTTCTCTACGCTGCCATCCTCAATCGCTTCCGGATGATCTTTCACCCACGCTGCCGTCCAGATGAGACGCCGCGCCGCTTCCAGATTCATCGCCATCTCAGCGATCGTGAGGCCCACCGCCTGATGTTTGATGATGGGCTTGCCGCCGGACACGCGCTCCTGCGTGTACTTCAGTGTTTCCTCAAACGCTGCGCGGCCTAACCCAAGCGTGAGCGCAGCGATCGTCGGATGCGTGCCCGTATCGGTGCGGCCCTTCGGCGCTGGGGGCAGTATCCGTCCGTTTGGAACGCGCACATTGTCAAAAAACATCTCTGCTGCATTGTCGCCGACGCGTCGTCCGAGCTTCGATAACGGACGCCGCACGAGTCCCGGCGAATCGCCCTCGACGAGAAAGGACTGTACGCCATCCGGCGTCTGTGCCCTCACGACGATCAGCTTCGCGAGGTATCCGACCGTCTGGTACGCCTTCGCTCCGTTGATGATCCATGAGCCGTCCGGTTGCTCGACTGCGCGCGTCTTCAGGCGCACATTGTCCGGTGTTTCGGTGAAGTAGTCGAAGCCGAAGTCCGTCTCGAGCTCGTGTATAGCCACCGTCGTGAAATACAAGTCGTCACCGACGAACTTCGGAATGAAGTAAGCCTTCTGCTCTGGCGTCATGCGCAGCTCGAACCAGTCGCGCGCACGGCGAGCCGTCAGCATGAAGTAATAGGCGGTGCCGAGCTCGCCTGCGGCAAGTTCCTCGGCCACGAGGCACGACGTAAGGTGATCCGACATGCCGGAGCCGCCGTTCTCTTCCTGGAGGACGAACGTGCGGAAACCGAGCTGCGAGCCTTGCTTCAGGAGATTCCATGGAACGCGCTTTTCCCACTCGGGCTCGCGATCGAGCGCCATCGCCTTGGGCTTGATCTCCTCCTGCGCGAACTTGCGGGCGAGCTCCCGAAACTCGCGTTGCTCCTGCGACAAACGGATATCGAACACGATTCCCCTTTTGGTTAGCGGTCTACGTGGCATGTTAGCACGGACGCCACTCGTAGCATTGCGCGTACGGGAGTGTCGTTCGATCAGAGGAATCAATGTCCCGCGCGAAAGTGCGGCGTGTCTCTTGGGATCGCCTCAACGCGTGTCAATGCTGAGACGTGTTATGCAGCACCTCCTCCAGGACGAATATCCGATACCTCTTCTGCGTATGCCATAACGTCATTTATAGGCTCCATCGCTGTTTTGGTGATTCTCACCGCCACACCAACGTCGTTACCACGCGGCTCCGTGCGGGCGACAACTCCACGGCATTTCAGCATGAACTTGCCCGATTCGGTTTTTCGTTTCATCGAAAAGCTGATCGACTCCCCGTATATAAACGTGCCGCTCTTCCAAAAGAACACCCCCGAGGCGCTCACGTCACGCGTGACGCCAGTGGCGTTTTCTAGGATCACCGGCAGCGCGACATCGATCCGCTTGTTTCGTCTTCTTTCTGCTAGTCTTCCTGTCACTTTCGGCCCTTCAAGCTGATCCGTTAAGTTTGCCCCAGCCCAAGTTCGCCGAAACGGGGTGTGTTGTTCGCGGTCAGATTCAAGCCGGCTAACATTGGATCGGCGCGGAGTGGTTTCTTGATCCCGCTTATCGCTCATCCTCGTTCGACGCAGTCCTATTGTATGGGTCCATTGGTCGAGCGGAGACGAGGGTTGCCGAACGATCTGGATTTGCTGCGCCCTATGGTAGCTGCGCTCTCTCATGGTCTCCCAAGAAATGTCTCCTTCAAAAGTATCCAAACCACGCTGCATCGTTCCGCACCGTTTACATATTCTGTACCGAAGAGTAGCCCTAACATGAGACGTGACGTTAATTGCCTTCCCCAAAACCCACTTATGCGTGAATAGACAATTCATCATCACCCCCCTGAACGCATCAACGCAATGCTCAAAGTCTATGCTCGTTCATCGCCCCCCGGAAGGATCAATTTCTCCCATCCCAGGTAGAAGAAATCCCCTTTTCTTGGCGGCATATCCCGACGACCGGCATCCTCGCCACCCTGCTTGCCCTCGCAGCCTACCGTGCCTGGACGCGTCCCCACAAACAAAAACCCCGCCGCAGCAGGGTGTGTAGTTACGGCTGATTGAGGCTTTGATTAAATGGCGTTTCTCCTCCGCCGCGCCACGAAGCTCAGGGCGTCACATTGAATGGGAAAGGTGAAGCCGCGGGCTGCCATGGCGTGCCTACCGATGGCCGCTTGCGCGAGACAGCGTACATTTGCAGCTCAGTTAGAACGAAGTTCTCGTTCTGCCAGAATCCGGGACCGTCATTGGCGGGAAGGCTCGGGTGCTCAAGAGCCTCAAGGCGCACTCCTGTAATGCCTTTAAGATGCGTTCTGTAATCTACGATGTAAATGTCCATGCCGGAGGAATATCGGGGGCACTACGAGTCTGCGGAACAGAAAGCGCGATTGCGGAAGTGGGGACTATGGGTAGATGATGCCCCTATACCCCCGTGGGAGTGGCGCAGGGTAAAGTTTAAGAAGTGAGGGAGGAATCATGCGGCCACCGATTCTGGGCTTCATGGGGGCGAGCTGACCCCACGCCTTGAACAGTCCCCTGATTGCCGCAACGTTCGCTGACAGGAGTCTTGCCATATGCAGCAATTGACCCGCAACGTGTTTGTCGAAACGCAGATCCGCGGCTGCAACCACGGGTTCGTGACCACGTCGGACGGCGTGGTCATGATCGACAGTCCGCACAAGCCGAGCGACGCGCTCAAGCTCAAGGCCGACATCGCGAAACACGGGCCGCTGCGCTACATCATCAACACCGAGCCGCACGGCGACCACTGGACTGGAAACGCGTTCTTCGACGCCCCCGTGATCGCGCACGAGGGCGTGCGCAGGCGCATCCTCGAAACGAATATGGAGGAGCACGTCGCCCGCGTGGCCACCTTCGGGCCTGAGGAGCCGAAGCTCCTCGAAGGCTATCGTCCCAATGCACCGATCATCACCTTCAGGAACGGCATGACGCTGCACGTGGGCAATCACACCTTCCAGATGATCCACATGCCCGGCCATACCGCCTTCCAGGCGGCGATTTGCATCAAGGAAGAAGGCGTCGTGTTCACCAGCGACAACATCTTCCACAAGGTGCAGACGTGGCTGCAGGAAGCGAACCCCGACCTGTGGCTGATCGCACTCGAATCCTTGCGCAAGCTCTCCGAAGAAGTCTTCGTGCCGGGGCATGGCGCGGTCTGCGGCAAGGACTACCTCCCCGAGCAGGCCGAGTTCATCCGGGAGTGGAAAGCCTACGTCAAGGACGCCATCGACCGCGGCATGACGAAGGACGAGGCCATCGAACGGCTCACCGCCATGACCGACCGTTATCCGATGGACGTGGGGCAGGACGGCATGGCGCCGGGCGTCATGAAGCGCAACGTTTCCAATCTCTACGATTACCTGACCGGTGCGTAAACACTCAGTAAACGGAGAGGAATGAATGGGCCCTTACGATCCACCGCAAGTCATAAGAACGACGCTCTTCGCCACCATGCCCGGGAAATACGCGAAGTCGGGTTCTCAAGCCGGAAAGGTTACTCAGTATTACGCGCGATTCGCGATGGGTGTCGATTTCTATCTGGAGGGGCCGTGCTTCGACAGGACCGGCTATCTCTTTTTTTCGGACACGCCTCACGGCCGTGTTTACCGCATGTCGCCCAACGGGGATATCGATCTTTTTGCCGAGTACGACGGCGAACCGAACGGCATGAAAATCCACAAAGACGGGCACATATATTCATCGCCGATTATCACCATGGCGTCATGGTCCTCGAACCGAAGACCGCGAAAGTGACGCCCTTTCTGGACTTCAAACCCTTCGAGAGCTTCAAAGGGCTCAACGATCTCGTTTTTGGGCGCAATGGCGATCTGTACTTCACCGACCAGGGGCAGACCGGGCTGCACGATGCGACCGGTCGGGTGTACCGTTTTTCGGCCGGCGGCAGGCTCGAATTACTGGTTGAGACATTGCCGGGGCCGAATGGCTTGGTGCTCAGCCCCGATGAGAAAACGCTCTATGTAGGCTCGCGCAACAACGCGATCTGGTGGCAGCCGCTCCGGGATACGCACCCGCCGTTCAGGACGGGGACCTTCGCGATCATGCCGGGTTTCGGAACGCCCGACGGCATGGCGATCGACGTGGACGGAAACGTGGTCTGCGTTCAGACGAACATGGGCGTCATATGGGTCTTCAACAAGATCGGCCTGCCGATTTACCGGATCGAGACCTGCACCAGCGACAAGCTCACCAACGTGGCGTACGGCGGCCCGGAGAACAAAACCATGTTCATCCTCGACGGCCATGGAAAAATCCTGACGGCGCAAATGCCGGTGGCCGGCCTGCAGATGTATTCCCATACATAACCGGCGCGTTTGGGCTTCCGGCGCCGCGATCAGCGCGGCGCCCGCGCGAATGCCGCGCCAATGAGCGGGCCGGGCAAGAAACGAGGGGCGGTTCGTTATGCGCACCCGTTGCTCAACAGGAAGCCGCCGCGGCCTTAGCCGTGAAGCTTTTTAATCCGAAAGGAACTACACGACCAACTTTTCGAGGTCCGGCCTGTATTTCTCGAGCCAGTACGCCCATAATGTGATGCTGCCTGCGCGTCGCTCCAACGTTGTCACGCTCGCGACAACCGCCGACTTTGTGTTATACAACGCAAAAGAAAACACGTGCGAGAGCATCCACGCCGACGCGCTGCAGCGCGATCGCTTCAAAAATTGTTTAGCACGATGGAGGAGAAGAGCATGCATATTCCAGCGATTGTCTGTGGCTTGGCCTTGATTGCCGGGCTGAGTTCTGTTTCGTTCGCCCAGGAGTTTCCAACCAAGCAGATGCGTATAATCGTGCCGGCCGGGCCGGGGGGGTCAGCGGACTTTCTGGGCCGGCTGCTTGCGGACCACCTGCACAAGCGGCTGGGGCAGATCGTGATCACCGAGAACCGTTCGGGCGCCGGTCAAACGATCGGCTCCGGCTACGTTGCCAAATCGGCTCCCGACGGCCACACGCTAGTGATCGTTACGGTCACGTACACCACGAGTGCGGCAATCTACACCAGGATGCAATTCGATCCGCTGACCGACCTCAGGGGCGTTGCCATGGTGGGCGAGGGGCCGTTGGTGCTCTCAGTGCATCCCTCGCTTCCGGTGAAGTCGGTGAGGCAACTGATCGCGCTCGCGAAGGGCAAGCCGGGGCAGTTGAATTACGGTTCCGCCGGCGCCGGCACCATTCCGCATCTCGCGACCGAGCTGTTTGCACAAGGCGCCAATATCGATATCGTCCACGTGCCCTACAAGGGCATTGCGCCGGCGGTCATCGCGACGGTTGCCGGTGAAGTACCCATGCTGATCGCAAGCGCGCCTTCCTCGACTCCGATGATCAAGGCGGGGCGCCTGCGTGCCCTCGCCGTGACCACCGCCAAGCGCTCGCCATTCATGCCCGAGTTGCCCACGATAGCCGAAGCAGGCGTTCCCGGTTACGACGTGGCGACGTGGTGGGGCATATTGGCGCCGAGCAAGACGCCCGACGCCATCGTCAAGAAGCTCAACGACGAGATACGGCAGATACTCGCCATCGACGAAGTGAAGTCCATCATCGAATTTAATGGTGCCAAGCCGGTTCTGGACATGTCGGCGGAAGAATTCAGCCAGCTTCTGAAGGTCCAGATCGCCAAGTGGCGGCAGATCGTCAAGGAGCGCAAGATCAAGACCAACTGATCGGATCCAGCCCGGCGGCGATCGCCGGGCTGGTCACCCGGCCTTGCGGTAAAGCGTTTCCGGTCGCGGAAGGCCGGGTATCAGGCGGTCTGGAGCCTGCCCGCGCGCGTCGCCTGCCGCGCAGTCGCCTGCACGGACGACCACACCGGACGTCCGAACCGGTTCCGCAATCCGTCGAGGATTTCGTAGGTCGGAAGCTGCGAGCAGGCGATGAACATCGCCTCGCACTCATCGTCCATCGTTTCCCCGGCGAGGCGCGCCACCGCGTCGGCCTGGATGCGGCCCAGCTCCTCGACGTCCGCGGCATAAAAGCTGTTGAAGCGCTGCACACGGATGCCGCTGTTTGCGAGGTAGGCCTTCAGCTGCCTGTTGACCAGGTCCGTGTACGGTGTAACGAGCGCGATGTCCTTGGCGTTATCCTCCCGCAGCGCGATCACCATCGACTGCGCCGTCGTGACCACCGGCTTGCCGGTGATCTCGGCGAGTTCGCGCGCGAGCTGCGCGTCTCCCTCCGGGCCGGATATGAAGCTCGCGGCGGTGCACCCGTACGCCACGACATCGAGGTCCATCGCGGCAAACTGGCGAGCGAGGAATAGCGCCTGCGCCTTATATTCGGGGATCGATTCCGCGGTGAGCAGGCCCTTGCCGCGGGGGATGCGCAGCGTGGTGCAGGTCGATCCCGCGGGAAGCCACGCCAGCATCTCGGGTTCCATGGTCGTATTGTTCATGGGAACCATCAGGCCAACCTTGAGGGCGGTGGTCATGTTATCGGCCTCCGTGGATGAAGACCGAGCGTAACGCGCGGGCAACAGGATGTCACGCCCGACTTGCCGCAGGTACCCGCTCCGCCGCGTTGATACATTACGGCGGACATACTCGCTTAGTTGGTCAGTCCAAGCTCGTGCAGCATGCCGCTTAGGAAGGCGCGCTCGGAATCGAGAAACGCACACGTGTCTTCGCTCGCCTTGTAGGTGCCGGTCCAGTAGTTCTGCTCGAGCTCTGCGGCCCACGCGGAGCTCGCCGTAGCGGCGGCAAGCGCCTGTTCCCAGTACGCGATCTGTTCGCGAATAATCCCCTGAGCGCCTATGATGCCGCGCCATTGCCCGATGACGCAGGGAACCGATTGCTCGACCCAGGTCGGCGCGTCTGCATACACGCCGCCCAGCCGGCTGGGCGCAGATACTGCGAGGGCGCGCAGCTCGCCCGTTTTAAGCGCCTTTGCCGCGCTGACGGCCGAGATGGCCCCGAGCTCCGCCTGTCCTTCGAGCACGTCAGCGGCCGCGTAGAGCGCTGACTCGAATACGCGCAGCTTCAGCGCTTTCGGATCACCACCTACGTGCTGCGTTATCTGTCCCATTGCGATGTGGTTAGTGGTGCCGACGGCGGTGGCGAGCGCGATTGTCAGGCCGCCCGCATTCGCGTGCAGCCGATCGAGCACGTCGCCGGCGCTGTGCAGAGGCGAGTCCGCCCGCACGACGAAGCCGAGGTATTCCGTATAGAGCGTCGCGATCGGAGTAAGCTCGACGTAGTCGAAATTGCTCACCCCCAGGATCTTGTTGGTGATGAGCGGCGCCGAGCTGATCGACAGCGTGTGCGGGTCGCACGGGCGCCGGCGCAGGGAATCCCATGCGTTGCCGCCGCCCTTGCCCGGCGTGTTGGTGAGCCGCATGGGAACGTCGATGAGCCCGCCGGCCTGAAGCACGCGCATCAGTGCGCGCGCCGGGCGGTCCTGGCCGCCGCCGGGCGGCGTGCCGACGATGACCTCGACTTCCGTTTGAGGCCGCCAGGCTGAAGCCGACGCGGACGTCACGATTCCGCTGCTGCCCGATGCATTGTTTGCGCGATTATCCAAAAGCGTGCGATGAGCCGGAACTTATTTATTTCATTGAAGGCTAATTATGCCGACGAGGGGGTATACCCGCAATTTCCGCCGGCCTTATTCGTTCGGGTCCGATCACACCAGGTAAATGGGGTGAGCGTAACTTTTCCCTAAGCCCAAGCCTCCAATTAAGACAAAGCCTACACTGATCCCATTTAACGTTAGAAACAACGCGTGCTCAACGGATTACAAGGTTCGATAAACGTCCGCCAATGGCCGAGGCTGTGTGACAACTCGAAAATTGAAGGCCCAAGAAAATTGTCGAGCTCATTAGACGCGCCAGGATCGACGGACAGGGCTCGGGTAATGGGTGACCCCATTTGTTTTCTTCGTCTAATCGCGTCCAGGGGATCCGCCCGGCAATCCGCGCACGATATGCACCGCTTCATTGCCGACAGGCTGATAGAGCAAGTCGAGCATTGTCGGGGACGGTACCGGAACCTTGTCCGGCCCGGTGACCACCAGGACCTTCGGCTTGAGCCGGCGCACGGTGCTTTGGCGGAGGACAACCGCGACTTCACCCGATGACAACTCGACCCGGGAGCCGACGGGATACACGCCGATCGTCTGCGTGAATTGCTCGACCAGGGGGGCGTGGAACAGGCGGCCGCCCAGCTCGGAGAGCTTGCGCAATGCCTCGTACGCGGAGATGGCGGCTGCGTACGGACGAGGGTTGGTCAGCGCGACGAAGGTGTCGACAATCGCAGCCATGCGTCCGTGCAAACTAATGCCTTCCGCGCGGAAACCTGCCGGGTAGCCGCTGCCGTCTTCGCGCTCGTGGTGCTGGGCAACTCCCTCGAAAATCATGGGATGCAGGGCGGGAATCTGGTGGATCAATTCCATTCCCAGGGACACATGCTGCTTGACCAGGTCGAACTCGTCCGGTGTCAACGGTCCCGGCTTGTAGAGTAGCGTGGCCGGCACCTTTGTTTTGCCTAGATCGAGAAACAGGCCGAGCGTTGCCAGACGTGCAAGCTCTTCGCTCGGCAGACCAAGATGCCGGCCAAGCGCCACCAGATAAACGGCAACTTGAAGGCTGTGTCCGTAAATTGCCATGTCCTGCTGTTTCAAACGGGTGACCAACATCAGCGCATCGGGACTGCGTAATGCGCTGCCCACCACGTCATCGATGACTTCTTCCAACTGATCGACGGAAAAGAGTCGGCCGGCGCGTATGTCGTCGACCAGCTGATGCGAAAGCTCCTCGACTTGGGCAAAGGCCTGTCTGGCCTGCGGCATTTCCTCCTCGATGGTGTTGGTTTCAGGGTGGACCGTGACGTGAATCGACGACGGAATGAAATCATGATGTACGGGTGTCCGCGCTGCGTTATCGGCAGCTTTGAGACGGTCCCCGGTCGTCGCGATACCACGTTCGGACACGCGGGCGTCTTCCCGCCTGCGGAACAGATTGGCAATTCCTTCCCTGAGAGACCCGAACAGGCTCGAATGTGTAATCTCGCCCGAGGCAACGCTCGATCCAAAAGCCGTTCTGTCGTGCGGGCCGAGTTCCTCGATCACGTCCAGAATGAGTGATTCCGCGTCCGACAATTTCCTGGCCTTGCCGGATCCGAGGTCGGCATCGGCGGAGGGGATGCTTTTCTTTGACCCGGGCGGTATGGTGGGACGCGGTCGCGGAGTGAGGTCCCGGGTTTCAGGGAAAACCCCGTCGGCGGACCTCGTTCGATCAACATAGACGACTTTGCAGTAGCTTTGCAGCTGCGCTACTTGGTGTTGATCCTCGACCAGGAAACCCTGAAGCAGGAACGGTGTATCCGTCCACGGCCGATCGAGTTCGGCAACGAACATGCCTATCCTGATGTCCTTGGCGGCAACTTTGATTAACATGTTCTAGAAGGCCTCCTCGCCGCCGCGTGCGGCGGGGTTAAAGTTGAGGTCCGAAGTCAAACCTTAACGTAAGGAGGCCTTCAATGAAGAAGTATAGCGGGATTGATCTGCACTCGAACAATTGCGTGGTGGCGGTGATTGATGAAGCGGACCAGGTGGTCTATCGCAAGCGCAACAGCGCTCGGCTGATCAACGCCAACCAGGTCAAGCGTCTCAGCCCCGCGGATCTGCCGGCCATCGACCCTGAGGCCGAGCGCCGGCTGGCGATCGCAGCCAACCTGGCGGTGATCGGGACATTCAATGAGCAGATCAAGCAACTCGAGATGGCGGTGAAGGCGCGCGCGAATTCCAGGAGTGCCTCAGCCAACCCGTGCAGGTAGCTGCTGTAATCGTCCTCCGAAAAGAAGCATGGTTGACGATTGTACCGCGCTGCACAATGTGCAGCGAAACCCCATCAAGGTGTATGCCGGAGCGACAGGGGATAGCGCGCACGGAGGCACGGTCGTTTGCTCCTTAAACGCCCTACTCCCACCTACGGTAGACAGAACTCCAGGAAAATTCGAGCCTGGCCCCTTTAATTCTTTGATTAAAATCGTTGAAGATTGAGCTATATCAAACGATCTGCGGCGGTTCCGCGCTAACGTTTTTTCAAGTTACAGAATGATTTCCCGCCGGTGCGGTATGGGCTGGCTGTGGGCACGTTCCAAAGAGGCTCACCGACATGATGATCACCGGTATCGATATCGGCACGGCCAACCCCGCGACGTCTTACGTCGGCGTGAACGTCGGCGCCCTAACGGTGAAGGTTGCAGCCATACGAGGCGACACCCGGAGCGCCCGAGTACTTGCCCACCAGGGCCGTCCGCTGAAAGTTCTTGACGAGTTGCTTGCCAGCACGGAGTTTTCCCCGGCAGCGTATTTTGGCGTGTCCGGTCATCTGGGGCATATTGCCGAAGTCGCCGCAATCCAGCGGGCGTTACGTGAGGTGGCGGGCGAGTTTGACGCGGTGGTTTCCCTGGGTGGAGAGTCCTTTCTCGTCTACATCCTCGAGCACGGCCGGATTTCCAATGTCCTGTCGCATAACAAGTGTGCTGCGGGAAGCGGGGAGTTCTTCGTGCAGCAGATCGGCCGGATGGGGCTCGGAATAGACGAAGCGATCGCGCGCTCAGTCGGCGGCAACGTCGTGCCGCTCGCTTCACGCTGCTCGGTTCACTGCAAATCGGATATCACGCACAAGCTCAACCGGAAGGAGGCTAGCGCCGAGGACATCCTGCGGACACTGCACGACAGCATGGCCAACAAGGTGGTTGCGCTCCTGGAAAAAGTTCAGCGTGAACTGCGGCGGGTGCTTGTGATCGGTGGCATGACACGCAACACGGCGATGCTGGCGGCGCTGCGAGAGAAGGTATCCGCGACGCAGTTTGTCGTGCTGCCGGAGAGTGCCTGGTTCGAGGCTTGGGGCAGCGCCCTGCTCGCGCGGGACAATCCACTCTACCGGTCTCCGAGGATTCTGCGCCAGTCGCCGCTTGGCAGTCTCCCGCCGCTCAATCAGTATGCCGAGCGCGTGCAGGTCATCGCCGCGCCAGCCCGGCAGCCTCCTCCCGCCGGTCCGCTCGTCTTGGGAGTGGACGCCGGATCGACCACAACCAAGGCGATCCTTCTCGATCCCACGACGCGCAACGTGGTGGCCTCGCATTACACGAGAACACGGGGTGATCCCATAGCAGCCGTGCGCGAATGCCTGCGGGCGCTCGTTGCTCAGGTCGGCAACCGCCACGTCGGCCTCGAGGGCACTACCGGCTCGGCGCGGGAGCTCGCGGGAGCCTATTTGGGCACCGAGTATGTTTACAACGAGATTTCGGCCCATGCCGCGGGGGCGACGCACTTCGACGCCGATGTGGACACGATTTTCGAGATCGGCGGACAGGATGCCAAGTACATCTACCTGCGGAACGGCGTCCCCATCGACTACGCGATGAACAACGCCTGCTCCGCCGGCACCGGCTCGTTCCTTGAGGAGTGCGCCCAGAGCGATCTCGGCATCACCGTGTCTGACATCGCTGACATCGCTTTAGCGGCTCCTTCCCCGGTACACTTCAAGGCAACCTGCGCGGCATTCATCAACTCCGATATACGCGTCGCCCAACAGCAGGGCCAATCGCGCGACAACATCGTCAGCGGGCTGGTCTACGCCATCGCCGGCAACTACCTCAACCGGGTCAAGGGGCCGCGCAGCGTCGGCAAGAAGGTGTTCCTGCAGGGCGGGGTCGCTCTGAACCGCGCGCTCGGGTATGCCTTCGCCCATAGTGTGAGCCACCAGGTATTGATCCCGCCCAATCCGGAATTGCTCGGAGCACTGGGTGTCGCACTGCTGGCGCTTGCGCGCCGCGGCGGCGCACTCAAGCCACTTCCGGAGTGCGAGCACTCCTCTACAGAGGAAAGTCCGCAACCAGAACGGGCGCCGGACAGCGGAGCTGACCTGCTCACTCTGGCGGCGCCGGAGATGAAGCTCGTCGGTCGCGTCACGTGTCGGGCCTGCACGCTCAACTGCAGCATCGACCGGTTCGAGGTGGCCGGGCGGCGCTTCCCGTTCGGTGGTCGCTGCAGCCTGTTCGAGAACGTATGGAAGAGAAAATCCAGTAGCGTCGCGACCCCCGATCTGGTGCAGCAGAGGGCCGAGATACTCTTCGGCTGCTCCAGCGCCGAACCGGTGTCCAGTGGGACACGCATCGGCATTCCGCGGGCGCTGACGACGCATTCGCTGTTCCCGCTCTACTCGGTGTTCTTTTCCAGCCTGGGGATGGAGGTGGTGCTGTCCGACGTTGACCCGAGCGGCGATCTGAAATCGAATTCCGGCTTCTGCTTCCCTGCGCAGATCGCGCACGGCGCGGTGCTAGACCTCTCGCGGCGCGGCGTGGACTGGGTCTTCCTCCCGCACGTGGTGCGCATGCCCCGCCAGCCCGACACTTGCCGAGATTCCTACCTGTGTCCGATCACCCAGGCCGGGCCTTATTTTCTGGCCAAGGCGTTTCCCGCCGTGCGCCTGCTCTCTCCCGTACTGGATTTCACCGACGGCTACGAAGCCAGTGCGCCGCTGGCAGAATTGATCGTGCGCGAGTTCGGAATCCGGCGCGAATCGGTCGACCAGGCTTGGGCGGCGGCAGTACATGCCCAGAGGGAAGCAGAGCGCGCCCTGGCCAATCTTGGGCAACGGGCTCTCGATCAAGCCGTGGCGGCGGGAAAACCGGCGATCCTGCTTGCCGGGCACAGCTACAACGCCTTCACACCGGATGCTTCCCAATCGGTCGGCAAGAAACTCTCCAGCATGGGCGTGCCCGTGATTCCCGCCGACTGCCTCCCGCCCGTCGGAGAAGGACCCACCGCGTGGCACTTTGCTAACCAGATCCTGAATGCCGTGGCGTTGGCCAAGCAACATCCCAACCTGTTTATTCTTTGCGTGAGCAATTTCAGCTGCACCATCGACGCATTCACCCACGCAATGGTCGCCTCCGAAATGGGCGCAAAACCGTACCTCATCCTCGAGATCGACGCCCATACCGCCGACGCCGGAGTGCAAACGAGGCTGGAGGCATTTCTCGACATCGCCAACAACTACCGGGAAGCGCAAGCGGGCCGCGCCCAGTCGTTCACACCTTGCCGGCTCACAGCGGGCGGCCAGGTCATCCGATCGAATGGCGAGCAGGTGCCGATTACCGACCCCCGGGTGAGGCTGTATTTTCCCAACTTCTCCCAATACCACGCCCAAGCCCTGGCCATGGCCACCAGCTGGTTGGGCCTGCACGCCGGCGAGGTGATCACGCTCGGGCGGAGTCAGCTCGACCGGGGCCTTCACTACACCTCGGGCCGCGAGTGCCTCCCGCTACCGATCTGCGTCGGGCAGTTGCTGCAAATCCACGAGAACCGCGGGCCCGGCGAGATCGCGGGCTTCTACATGATTCCCGGCGGAGCACCTTGCGTCAGTGAATCCTACAAGGGCTACATCGAGCAGTTCATCACCGATCAGCAGCTGCCCGATCTATTCCTGCTGAGTCTTCAGGCCGAAGAAGGCAGCGTCGGATCCGATAAGACGACGTTCGCGCGGTGTCTGGCATCAGCGATCCTCGCGGCGGACATTCTCGTGGAGATCGATCATGTGCTTCAGGTCGTGGGCGTCCGCGGCAGCGTGGATCGGCTTCGAGAGGAATGGCGGCGCTTCGCCGTTGCGACGCGATCACTTGACGAGTTCCACGCCGAACTGCCCGGATTCATCGATCGGCTGGCGGCATTGCCGCGCACTCGAGACCCTTTGACTTGTCCACGGGTCGTGGTCACCGGCGACTTTTTCACCCGATTCAGTCCGTTTTTCATGGAAGGCGTCACCGACCTTTATGCCGAACGGGGCATCATTCTCAAGCCGGTCGATTTGAGTGAGCTTCTGCTCTATCTCGACTATTACCGTGTGGCAGAAACTGCCAACGGCTGGGGGATGAAGCCGGGCGGGTTGGCACTCGGCAAGGCCTGCACCAGGGTCCTGCAACGGGATGGCAAGCACTATTTGCAGAAGTGGCTCACCTATCAGACGGGACGACTGGTCGAGGACTACTACCGCAGGCTGTTTCGCAAGACGGGGCTGCTGGTCGCTGGCCCCAACGACGTTTCGTCCTTGTTCGAGGGGGCCTCCGAGCACGTTTCCCATGCTATCTACGGAGAAATCACCCCGACCGTGGGCAAGGGTCTCGATGCCAACAGGGACGGCTACGATGGCATCATCGTCATCGGACCGTTCAACTGCCTCCCGTATCGGATTTCCGAGGCCATCCTCAGGCCGGTCAGCCTTCAGCGTGGAATGCCGATCCTGACCTATGAGAGCGACGGCTATGCGGTGTCGCCTTCGGTTCTGCGACAGGTGGACGTCCACGTTCAACAGGTGCTCGATCACGCGGCGGGAAGACGCGATCGGTCACCGGTTGCAAATGACGGGCTCGCCGGATTTCTGACGGCCGCTGTCCGCAAGTGGCGTTGAGTGCGGGCGAGCCGGACTGGGGGTGCGATCTGATAGTTGCGGGCGATGTCGGGTGCGTAGCGTTGCGTGAGCGGCAGGCTCGCGTGCACTAGCCACCAGATTTCCTGCCAAGGAGCGACGAATAATGGTGATGGAAAAGTGCGTTGCCCGCCTCATCACGAGTACACATCACCAGGATCTCCACCACCAGTTCCTATCACCAGTTCTGGTGCACGGCCTTCCGCCTTCAGTAACTCAGTCGTCCGACCAGCGCCGGCGGGGTCCTAAGTATTCCTGGTCCTCTGGGAAGTCGGCGCGTGCGTGGTCTTCCGACTCGTCGAACTCGTCCAGTTTCCGGAGTAGCGATTGCAGACGCAGTTCTGCGGCGGAATCCCGGTCGGCCTGACCGGACATTGTCTTGGCCACGGCTGCGGCACCTTCGTGGTCGCGCTTCGTCCTGATCGGCCGCGCGGGATCCTTCGCTCTGGTTCGGCCTCGCTTCGTCATGGTTACCCCTCCAAATCTGTTAAAGCGTGACTGGTGGCTAGTGCTGAAGAAGTGTCGACTAACGGCGGCTTCATAGGGCGTGACAAGTAATGAGTGACGACTGACGAGTGACGAGTGACGAGTGACGAGTGACGAGTGACGAGTCATGAAGTTAAAGCCCATCACCTGTCACCCGTCACGTTAAATGGTGTCTGACTCTATTGATGTTGATGGCTGGCGTCACTTCCAGGACCAGAAATCGTTGCGCTCCTCCATGTAAAACCGCGCGAGCACCATGCGATGCACTTCAGAAGCACCGTCCACGAGCCGCGCCTGCCGCGCGTAACGGTAGATCCATTCGAGTATCGTGTCCTTCGAGTAGCCGCGCGCGCCGTTCAACTGGATCGCCGTGTCCACGGCCTTGTGCAGCACATCGGCCACCGCGATCTTCGCCATCGATATTTCCTTGCGAGCGAACTCGCCTCTGTCGAGCTTCGCCGCCGCGCGCATGACCAGCAGCCGCCCGATCTCGATCTGCATCGCCGCATCGCCGAGGAGCCATTGCACGCTCTCGCGCTCGGCGAGCTTGCTGCCCAGGGCATCACGCTGCGAAACGTATTCCCCGGCAATGTCCATTGAACGCCGGGCGAGGCCCAGCCAGCGCATGCAATGGGTGAGCCGTGCGGTGCCCAGCCTGATCTGCGTGACCTTCAGCCCGTCGCCGACGTTCATCAGCCGGTTCTCGTCTGGAATCTCCAGGCCGTCGAACTCCATCTCGCAATGCCCGCCGTGCTCCTCCGGCCCCATGACAGGTATGCGCCGCACAATGCGCCAGCCCGGCTGGTCGCGGTCAAACAGAAAAGCGGTGAGCCCCTTGCGCTTGTCGCTGGAAGTCTTTGCGATCAGGATGAAATGCTGCGCGAAGCCCGCACCGGTGATGAACCACTTGCGGCCGCGGACGATCCATTGGTCGCCCCTCTTCTCCGCGGTCGTGAGCATCATGCCCGGATCGGACCCCGCGCCGGGCGCGGGCTCGGTCATCACGATCGAGGAGCGTACCTTACCGTCCACGATGGGCTGCAACCAGCGTGCTTTCTGCTCCTCAGTCCCGATCTTGTTCAGCGCGATCATGTTGCCGTCGTCGGGTGCAGCGCAGTTGAAAGTGGCGGGCCCGAATATCGAGTAGTTCATCTCCTCGTAGCATGCCGCCATACCCACGACCGGCAGTCCCTGGCCCCCACGCTCTTTCGGCATCTGCGGCGTCCACAAGCCTGCCGCTTTCGCCTCGGCGCGCAGTTTCTCCAGCACGTCGAGGCGGATGTTCTCGTGGTCATCGTACGCGCCCGCGTCCTGCTCGAGCGGAATCAGGTGCTCGGCGACGAAACTGCGATAGCGCTTGCGGTAGTCCTCGATAGGCGGGGGCAGCGTAAAGTCCATGAGCAGTCTCAGAAGCAAATTGGAAGCGTCGATGGGGAATTAAACGCCGACGGGAACGGGGAAGAAATGCGGCTCTGCACTTTGTCGTGACACATGTCTTGACGTGACCGGCGGCCCTAACTATCGTGATTCGTGAATTGTCGTTTGTTTCTCTCCGCGTCTCCGCGGTTCATTTATTGCTGTTGTCTTGTTTGGCGGTTCTGTATTGTTTTCGATCTGCGTTTATCTGCGTTTATCCGCGGCTAAATGATTCTTGGGCTGGTCTTCGTCGGCGGTTGCGTTTCCGCCTTCATCAGCTCCCGCACGCGCTCGCGCAGCACGAACTTCTGGATCTTGCCCGTCGCGTTCTTCGGCAGCTCGCTGAACACGATCCGCTTCGGCGCCTTAAAGTGCGCCATGCGCTCGCGCGCGTGGGCGACCAAATCGGCTTCGCTCGCGGCGGCACCGGTCTTGAGCGTGACGAATGCGACCGGCACCTCGCCCCATTTGGGATCGGGCCCGGCAACCACCGCGGCTTCCATCACCGCTGGATGGGAGCACAAGACGCGCTCGATATCGATCGAGGCGACGTTCTCGCCGCCCGACACGATGATGTCCTTGGACCGGTCCTTGATCTCGACGTAGCCGTAGGAATGCATCACGCCGAGATCTCCGGTCCTGAACCAGCCGTCCGGCACGGCCTTGCGGGTGGCGATCTCGTCCAGGTAATAGCCGAGCATCACGTTGTTTCCGCGCAGCGCAATTTCCCCTAATGTCGCCCCGTCGGCGGGCACGTCGTTGCCATGCGCATCGACGACGCGCACTTCGCTCGAAACCACGTTTCCCACGCCCTGGCGCGCCTTGAGCCTCGCCTGTTCCTCCATCCCAAGCCGGCTCCATTCACCGCGCCATTCGCAGATCACCGCCGGCCCGAAGGTCTCGGTAAGCCCGTAGAGCTGGGTTACGTCCATGCCCAGTTCAGCCATGCGCTGCAAGATTGCCGGCGTCGGCGGCGCGCCGCCCGTGCCGACGCGCACCGGTCGGGGCAGCCGCGCCACGCCCGTATGCCACGCGAGCATGACGAGTATCGTGGGCGCGCCATTGAAATGAGTGACACCGGAATCGCGCAAGTGGCCCCACACCAGCCCCGGATCGAACCTGCGCAGGCAAAGGTGCGCCGCACCCGCGGCGGTGACGGCCCACGGAAAGCACCAGCCGTTGCAGTGGAACATCGGCAGCGTCCACAGGAACGTGCTGTCGCAGTCGAGTTGCGTCTCCATCGCCATCGCGAGCGCCTGCAGGTAGGCTCCCCGATGGTGATACATGACTCCCTTGGGCGTGCCCGTGGTGCCGCTGGTGTAATTGATCGAGAGCAATCCGCGCTCGTCGGCGACCGGCCGGCGCCATGGAGCAGCGCTGTCGAGCAGCCGCTCGTACTGGTCATCGGGCCGCCCGCCCCGTACCAGCCGCAATTCGCCGCCCGCCTGCGCGGCGATATCCTGGGCAGCCGCTTCGAACTCGTAGTCGTAGATCAGCACCTGCGCGCCGCTGTGCGCGACGATCGTTGCGAGCTCGGCGGCCGTGAGCCGCGGATTGAGCGCCACCAGCACGGCGCCGGCAAACGGCACGCCGTAATGGGACTCGAGCAGCACGCGGGTGTTGGGCGCGAGCACCGCGACCCGCCCGCCTTCGGCAACACCCATATTGCGCAGCGCGCCGGAGAGCCGCAGGCAGCGGTCGAGAAACTCGCCATAGCTGCAGCGGTAGGCGTCGTCGATAACCGCAGTGCGATCCGCGTAGATCCGGCCCGACCGCAAAAGGAAAGACGTCGGGGTGAGCGGCTCGAAGGAGGCGGTCACGCTCACTTGCAATGCCCTCACAAAACCGGATGGAGACGCAGATAAACGCAGATTGACACCGAATGTCCTTTGTAGGCGATGTTTCCTGGACGTTGATCGTATCTGTGTTTATCTGCGTCTGTCGGCGGTTGCTTCTGGCTATTTACCAGCCGGATCGACCAGCGCTTTGGGGTTGGATACGGCGAGCTTTTCCTCCGTCGTGCGGCGCAGGTGTTCGAGCATCGCGGCACGCTCCTCCCCGTCAAACCGACCGGCGCGTATCTCGTTTGCCAAGCGCCGATTATAGCCCTCCACTGCCGCGCGGAGCGCGTCGCCGTCCGGTACGGCGGCATTTCCGGACAGCAGCCCGGCGAAACGCCGGTATTCGCCGCGCAGGGGCGCGTCACCCGCCGCGATCTCGCGTTGCGCGATCGCGATGGCGTTGGCGATCATCAATGCGGTATACCGCAGCGCCTCCGGGACGGCAGGCAGCACTTCGGCGACAAAGGCATAGCGCGCGATTTCGAGCAGGTCGCGCGCATCGGGCCGGTCGTTCATGGCGCCCCCGTGAGGTTGAGTATCTCGAGCTCGGTCTGGCCGACGATATGGCCGGTCAGGGCCAGCTCGAGCGACCGCTCGGTCCCCGACAGGTGGCGCTCGAGCTGTTGCAGCGCGATTATCGCCCAGCGCAGGTGCGCCATGACCTGCCAGTAGATGAGGTCACCAGGCGCTACCTGTCGGCCCGACACCCACTCGTATTCCGCTATGAAATCCTCGAGGCCGGCGATCCCGCCAACCGCGAGATCCGGACGCGCGAAACGCCAGCACCGGGCGCAAAGCCAGCCGATGTCCTCGAGCGGGTTGCCGAACGCGGGAAATTCCCAGTCGAGGACGCCCACGAGATGCCCGTCGTGGACCAGGTAGTTGCCGGTGCGATAGTCGCGATGGATGAACGTCGTGTCCTCGTGTTGCGGGGCGTTGATCTCGCACCAGCGCAGGCCCCATTCGAGGGCCGGATAGGGATGGGACAGCGTGTCGAGGTAGCTGCGATAGTGAGCAATGCAATCGCGGGCGAGCATGGTTGGCAGGAATCCAAGCCCGGCGTGCGCCGGCGTAATCCGGTGCAGACGAGCGAGATTCGCGGCAAGCTCGCGCGCGAGACTTCCACCGTCCGGCACCAGCTTCGAATCGCGCGTGACCTTGTGGCCCGCGGCGACGCCGGGCAGCCGCTGCATGATGAAGAACAGCCGGCCCGTGACGGCCAGGTCATTGCACAGAAACAGCGGTTCGGGGGCGAGCACCTTCGCGGCGTGTGCGATCTTCAGGACGGCGAATTCCTGCGCGCGCGTCAGGCTCTCGCGCACCGTTGCCTTGGCATCCGTGCGCAACACCCAGCGCCGGAGTTCGCCGTCCAGCTTGACGTCGAGCGCCCAGTTTTCCTGCACGGCGCCACCGCTCATCCGCTCGAGGGAGATGATCACGGCGCCGTGCCCGCCGGCGGCGCGCGCGACGAATTCCGCTAGGCGCTGTCGCGTGGATGTATCGCTGAAGGTCAAGTCAGGTTCCGTGGTTCAGTTAATCGAGCCCGGCCCCTTTTACGGCATCGGCTCCAACCCATTTTGCGTAATGGCGTCGGCTGCTGCCGGCGACGCGAGGAATCCGATAAGCGCGCGAGCCGCATCCGAATCCCTGGCACCTGCGGCAACGCCGGCCGAGAACACACTGACTCTTTGAACCTCAGCCGGTAGCGGTCCTAGATACGCTATCCCGGGCACGGGAAGTAGCTCGCTGATCTGTTGGAAGCCGAGCTCTGCCTCTCCACGCGCAACCACGGCGCCAATTCGTTCACCCTCGATTCGCCGGCTCTTACTTGCCATGTGGTCGGCTATTCCGAGGCGCTGAAACAGCTCGGTGGTAATATAGCGGCCGCTTACGCTGGCAGAGTACGCGACTGATTTCGCTTCCAGAAGCGTGCGTTTCAGCGCGTCGACCGAACTGATGTCCAGCTTGGGTGCTCCTGCCCGTACGGCCATACCGATGGCCGAGCGCGCGAGGGGAGTACGGCTTTCGGCCGAGATCTTGCCGTCCTTGATCAATTCGACAAGGGCGGCATCCGCAACGATGACAACGTCTACGGGTTCACCGCGTTGAAGTCGAGTCGGAATGTAGTCTGGCCCTGTCCCCATGGACGTTGCGGCCGTGACGATTTTTCTCTTCGTGGCGATTTCGAGTTGGGGGATGAGTGCAAGATAGGGTGCAGTAAAGGCGCCTGAGGTCATGACGATGATGTCACGTGTCGTGGTATTCATGGTGGTCTCAAACTCTTCAGTTGTCGCTTGGATAAATCGAGCCTGGCCCCTTTCATCCCTTTGAGTCGTCGACCTTTGGCACGACCAGGTGTAGAAGCTTCAAAGTCGAGTCGCCCGCGTGACGGATGCTGGCGGTCTCCGTTGGGCCGAGGTACACGCCGGCGCCTTGGCTGACTTCGACATCGTCGTCGCCGAGCCTGATCACGCCATCGCCCTCCATCAGGTAAAGGAGTTGGTGTGTATCTTGCAGAGATTCCGTAGCAAAATGCTCGCCATCGCTTAGCCAACGCAGCATGCCGAGCACGTTCTTCGCCCCGCAGAGCGCCGGGTTGACGATCTCCGCGACTTCACCCTGGCCGCCGTTCAGTTTCTTCCGGGAGATTCCGTTGGTATCGATATGGGTCGTAGACATGTCAGCTTGCTCCTGTTTGCCAGTGGCCCTCGGCTTCGTCTCGTAGCCGAACGCAGGTCGTCATCAGCTCTGGACCCAGACGTTGCCGTCCACACGTTCCCACAGCAGGTCGTCCTTGGTACCGTCGAGGATCGTGGTCTCGAAGCGATTCGGTGCCTGGAACTCGAAATAGAACAGGCGCTCCTTCGCGCGGAGCCGGTGTTTCTCCTCGGCCGGTATGAACACCAGATCGCCGGGATTGAGGTCCCTCACGCCTTCCTCCGTCTCCACGGTTGCGGTGCCGTCGAAGATGAAATAGAAATGCTCGCAATTCTTGTGGAAGTGATAGGGGGAGGCTGCGCCTTCGGCGTAATACATGATTCCGGCGAGCATCGCGTCGGTGGCGCTTAACTCCTTGCTGGCGAAGAACACGCGTTCCCGGCCGGGAACCACCGAGAGCAGCTTCGGCAAGTCATCCTGATGGAAGATGTACGCCATTGCGATTTCCTTTCTTTCAGCTCTTCAGGAGGGGTTGGACCACGCCACGTGCCGGCTCTTTCACGCCTTGTCTCCCGGAGAGGCATAGTGTCCGGCGTTAGATCGTCACTTTCAACAAAAACACTGCATCAGCCCCTGTCGCGCGACAACCACCGGTCTGGGGGACTAATCCGTCACTGCAAAAACCCCTTTACCACGCCCCACGCGGCGCCGAGAGCGAGCATGCAGAATACGAGCGTGGACACGGCGAACGGGGGCCCGCGCTTGCTGGCCTCTTGCTGATACGCCGCGGCATACCAGACGCACTCGAACGCCGGGTCGCCCGTCGTCGCGGGCGCGTTGATCTTGTATTTGGCACGGGCCTTGCCTACATTCCACGCGAGGCTGAACAACAGCACCAGCACACCCAGCGTAATCAACGCCGGCCAGCGGAAATCATGCATGAGTCACCTCTCTTTGGTAAATGCAAGACCTGCATTACTTTACTCTGTGGAAATAAGGTCAGACTCGATTTTCTCGCGCGTTTTTTTGTCAACTAGGTTCTGCTAATGACCTTCGAGTGCCAGGAAACGCCGTAGTTCGCGCACATCGTCGAGCTCCTCCACGGCGTTCACCCGCCGGATGACGCCCTCTGTCCGCTCGGCACCAAGCACCGGCTCCATCAGGAGCCGCGCCTTTGCGTTCACGCCCTCCGTATCCATCGGATTTTCCTTCGTGCCCGGAGCGTGGCGCGTAAAGTGGCTGACGGTGCGGCCATCCCGGAGCGTCACCTCCACCTGGCCGCTTCGCGGCGCGGCGGGATCCATGAGCTTTGGATCGGCGATGAGCTGCACGCGCTCCTTTGCGGCGCGCACTGTCGGGTCCGCCATCTGCTCATAGGAATGGCTGTCCTCAAACGAGACGGTGCCTTTCACCAATGCTAACGCGATGAGGTGCTGGCAGTTGATATCCGGCATGGCGCGGTTATTGACGACGCGCGCGCCGTCCTCCGGAAGTCTCACGACGATGCGCTCCACGTTGTTCACGTTGAGCCCATGCTCGCGATGGAGCCTGAGGAATGCGTCCAGCGGGGCCTGGACCGGATAGCCGATTGAGAAGGGCTTGATGGCGGTTTCGGTGACGAAATAGCGGCTTCCCAGCGCCGCTACCATTGCCTCCGGTTTCGGTTCGGTGGACAGGGCCTGGAGCACGTTGTGCTCGCCATCGAACACGTCCCAGACGCCGCTAAAGCCCATCTGGGCCATGATGGCCGCGGTCACGCCATTGCGCGCGCCCATGCCGGAGAAGTCGAAGGCTTTTTCGACGTGCTCGGCATCGCGGACCCAGCTCCACAGGCCCGATACCTGTTGGGCGGCGTACGAAAGCGCGTGGCGCATCCCCTTTTCGTCCAGCCGGGCCAGGGAGGCCGCGGCCCCCACGCTGCCGAGCGTGGAGCCGGTGCCCTCGGCGCTGCGGTGAGTTCGGCGCACGTGATCCGCTCCGAGCGCCAGGAGAAATCGACAGCAGAGATCGTAGCCGAGCGCGACCGCGTTCAGCAGCTCCGTTCCCGATCTGCCCTCGCGCTCGGCCATCGCGAGGGCCGCGGGCACGACGACGCAGCCGGGATGGGCTTTTGTCGCCGGATGGAAGTCATCGGTCTCGTCAGCGTGGCCGAACATGGCGTTCACCAGAGCGGCGTTGACGGCCGAGGTCCTGATGTCGGTGGTGAGGACGGTCGCTTCCTCGACCCCGCCCTGCGCCCGCGCGTAGCGGATCGCCATTTCCCCCGGTTTGAGATGGGCTCCCGAGACCATCGCGGCGAGCGTGTCCAGGATGCGATGCCTGGCATCCTGCGCCACGTGCGGCGCGAGACTCCGCTCCCGGGCCTCGACCATATAGCGTGCCAACCGCCCGGTAATATCAGCCGTAGACATTTAGACCTTCCTTCAAGTGAGTAAATGACCTCATTGATGTTAATGGGACTCGGAATCTGACGAAGTAGGGAATAGCCATCTCACCTGTCGCCTAAGGTGAATGGGTCGTCAAAATTAGCGATGCCGGCGCTATCAGACAAAAGCCTGACTCCTTACCGTCCAAATAATGATAAATCGAGACTGGCCCCTTGAACTGCTTAGGGGATAGCCCCCCGAAAATTCGAGCCTGGCCCCTTTAACTGCGCCCTTCCATATTGCGGTCTTTTCAGTCGCTCAACGCGTTGCGGAAATGCGACGCTATGATTGATAGGTCCGTTATGGATACGATTTCTTGCGATTTCTTGATTTTCCTCAACGTCACGGCCCGCCGTTGGCCGCAAACTATTTTTACTCAAGAAGCTTTAGAGACTTTTGGAAAGGGGTCATATTATGGACTTTTTGGCTTTGGCATGGATAGTGGCAATCGTAGTCCTGGTACTGTGCACGGTCGGTTGCGGGTACTGGCTGATCGAGCCGGTCGTGAGAAAGCGGCTGTTGAGGTGCCCCGAAACGGGATGCGTGGCTTTCGTCGAGGCGGGGCGTGTTTTTCGCGGTGACGGCACGACGCCCGAGCTCACGGTTCGCTCGTGCGAGTTGTGGCCCGACAGCAAAGATTGTGCTCGCGGATGTCTCGCGCGCTACGATGAGGCGACGCCGGGTTACCGCATCAAGCTCGAGGCGTTGAGGCCTTTCGAACAGTAAAGCGCGGGATCAACGATCAAAGGGGCCAGGCTCGAATTCTTGATAATTCGAGCCTGGCCCCATTTGTTAACATCATCCATCACCCATCACCCATCACCCATCACCCATCACCCATCACCCATCACGGATCGTAAGGCCCTTCCGCCTTCTGCCTTCAGTTCCCCCCAGCGACGGCATCTATTTCTTGAAGCCAGTAGCCTTGATCAGTGGCATGAGCTGCTCACGCTCCTGATCGACGAAGCGCTGCGCTTTCTCCGCGCTGGAGTCCAGTACCGGTTCGAACCCCGACCGGATTAGCTTCTGCTGGAAAGACTCGTCGGCAAGTGCCTTGCGCGTGACTTGCGAAACGCGATCCACGATGGGCTTAGGCGTGCCCGCCGGCGCAAACAATCCGCTGAACAACTGGGCAATCATGTTCGGCAGGATTTCGATCGTGGCCGGGATCTCGGGCGCGGCCTTGAGGCGCGCCGGCGCATTCACCGACAGGATCCGAATTTTCCCGGCCTTATACAGGCCGAGCAGCCGCCCGGTCACGTTCGGCGTCATCATCGGTATGTAGCCGCTCACGAGGTCGGCCACTGCCAGACCGGTTCCCCGGTACGGGACGTGCACGATCTGGAGTCCGCCCGCGCGCTGCTTGAACATCTCGCCGGCGAGATGGGTCAAGGTTCCCGCCCCCGCGGACCCGTATGACAGCTTGCCGGGATTCGCCTTGGCGTAGGCGATGAGCTGCTTCAGGTCCCGCACGGGCAGCGACGGGTGGACCATGATCGAAGTCGCCGAGATGGCGAGTATGTCGATCGTGACGAAGT
This sequence comes from Betaproteobacteria bacterium, assembly GCA_029863175.1. The sequence goes on from JAOTVX010000014.1 coordinate 56,342, forward strand.
CCTTGACCGGGTCGTACGGCGGGCTCCTCATCACCGCCGGATTGATGATCTGTGTGCTGCTGTTGCCGACCAGAAGCGTATAGCCGTCGGGCCGGGCACGCGCGACTTCCCCCGCGCCGATGACGCCACCCGCGCCGCCCCGGTTATCAACGACGATCGTGCCGAGCAAGGGCCCGACCTGCTGCGCCCAGAGGCGGGCGATCGTGTCCACCACGCCGCCGGGCGGGAACGGAACGACCACCCTGATCGGTCTCGAGGGATATTGCGACTGCGCGTATGCGCCGAACGGCGCCAGCGCGGACGCCGCAACCCAGGCCAATGTGAAGGCCAGCAATGTGTGTCGGTTCATAGTCTTTCTCTCCTCTTAGGTGCTGTTGATCGATGGCACGGTTGGAGAACTGACGTAGGATTATACAAAGACCGTTCGATGGCGTCTGTTCCTAGTTATGGAAAGGCGTGAATGGTGAATAGCGAGTGGTGAAGGGACTAAAACCGAACCGTCGGTCACCCATCACGAGTGTTGAGGCGCATCACCCATCACCCAGCACCCAGCACCCAAGACGGGGGTTATGGCCTTCCGCCTTCCGCCTTCCGCCTTCCGCCTTTAGTTTGGTGGGGTCTGTCCCCATTTAGTGCGATTTACCCATCTCGTGATACAAGGGGCCATGGGGTGCAAGCGATTTCTGTTGCAGGTTTTGGTAATTGCGCTCGGGATGCTGGCGGCGGGCGGCGCGCGCGCTGCGGGCGGCGTTGACCTGACGCGGCAGTTTTTGGATGCCTATGGTAGCGACTGCGCCTTCGGCGCGGCGCACGTGGAAGTGCTGCGCAGGCACAAGGTGCTGCTCGTGCCCGGCTACTTCGGCAACCTCTTTCCGACCTATTTCGCCGACCAGCTGCGCTGGCTCGCCTCGATTGGGGTCGAGCGAGAGAAAGTCGCGGTCAGATCCCGGCGGAGCGTCGCGATTAACGCCCCGATCGTCGCCGCGGCGATCCGGGAGTCGGCGAGGCCCGTGATTCTCATCACGCACAGCAAGGGCTCGGTCGATGCGCTCGAGGCGCTGCGCGCTGAGTCGTCGCTGCGCACAAAAGTGAAGGGCTGGGTGTCGCTGCAGGGCGTATTCTTCGGCTCGCCGGTGGCCAACAAGCTGCTCGACGGCTCGCTGCTCGATCCAATGGTCTCGACCGTGATCCTCGGGTTTTTCGGCGGCACGAAGGAATCGGCGCAGAGCCTGACCACGGGCGCTTCGCTCGCCTATTACCGCGATCACGCAACCGCGATCGGCCGGCTCGTGCGCGAGGTGCCGGCGATCGCCTTCGCGAGCGCGCTCGACGACACGCCCGGCGCGCACACGCAGACGCTGCTCGAGATTCCGCGCGAGCTGATGTTGCGCGAGGGCATCCGCAGCGACGGCCTGGTGCCGATCGATGCCGCGGTGCTGCCGGGCATGGACTTCGTCAAGGTCTCGGGGGTCGATCACATTGCGCCGGTGATGCCGGCGCTGCATCGCTTCGACCGCGTGCGCATGACCAAGGCGCTGCTGCTGCTCGCGCTGCGGGCGCCGTTGCGCGGCCTGCCACGGGACGCGGGCTGCCGGGCGAAACCGGCGTCAGGCCACATTTTCCCATCGGAGCCCCGGAGTCGGGCCGGCTGAGGCGTAACTACATAAATGAACTACTAAATTTGAATTTTTCGGCGATGCATCGCCAGTTTTTGGCGTGCCATATGGCATCTACCTAAAGAACTGAGTGCCCCACAGGGCGCTCAACCGGACGCGCCGCAGCAGCGCACCGTTTAGCCCTGCGTTGAGGTTGTAGAAAAGCTTGAATGTTCCTTAGGGTCGAAACCGGACGGAGGATCCAAGATGCCGCAAAAAAAGGTAGATTCCTTCTACCGGGGATAGGAGAGATTGATCATTCCCGGAGGCGAGCAGCGATTATAGAATTTCAAGATTGCGTCGATGCGTTCAGGGGAAATTGATGAGGCGCTGTCTATTCACACATCAGTGGACAATTAATGTTACGTCTGTTCTTGCCTACAGAAAGTGTAATCGGTGCGGAACGATGCAGCGCGGTATTTACGATGCTCTATACCAAGACATTGCTTGGGAGACAATGCGAGAGCGTGCCTACATCAAATCGGAGCAAATCGGGATTGCCCGCAAGCCCTCTTCTCGGCTCGACCAATTGGCCCATTCATTAGGACTGCGTCGAACCAGGACGAGCGATGGGAGAAATCAAGAAAACGCTCCGCGTTGACCTGAAGTATGCTGGCGTAAATTTTACTGCGAACTACACACCCCGCTTCGGCGGGGTTTTTGTTTGGCGGTGCTGGTTGCTCGAATAACCGCGATGGGTCGATTTCGCATTTCAACTGAATGCTTCGAAGGCGGCACGTTTGAGGTCGCAATTTGCGATCTCAAACGTGCAACTTTCCGATTCACGATTCACGATTTACGGAAGTTCCAGTCCGTTCACCGTTCACCGTTCCGTGAGCATCGGCGCTACTCCGGCCCCACAAAGCCGATGTATGCCCCGCAGGCTTCGCCGGGAGGCACCAGCATTGCCTGCTCGCCGGTGTTCCGCACACCGCGCGCCAGCGGTGGCATGCCGTGCTCCTGCATCCAACGCGCGGCCGCGCCCATGCTCTTGGTGCGGTACAACACCTGGAACGGACCCGGACCGCGGCGCTCCAGCGCCTCGGCACCGGGCCCCGGCGCATAGGGCTGGGCAATGCCGAGACCCGTTGGGCCCAACTGGAACACCACCATGTCCGACATGATCACCATGCCCCGTTGCATTGGCGGCTGGGGCACGCCCAGCACCTTCGCGTATAGCGCCGCGGCGGCCTCGGCCTCCGGCGTGACGACGTAGGCGCGCTCGATGGTGAACACAGCATTGGGATGCTTGCCGGCGTCCGGCACCTGCTTGCGGCGCTCCTCGATCGGCGTCAGGTGCTCGATGAAAAAGATCGGCAGCGGGTTCTTGGGCCCGAGCACGGCAGCTTTCCAACGCAACTCCTGCCCGGCCGGAGTACGCCGGCCGCGGTCCATCGCGTCGCTCACGTCCACGCCGCGGCTGCGCATGGCGGCGACTTCCGCCGTCAAGTCGTCGCTTTGCAGAATGAGGTAGCGAAGTCCGCCGCCCGCCTCGATGAACTGCGCGAGGCCCGCGTGCGAATTCCCGGGCGCTCCGGCGCTCGCCTGGTGCTCCGCCATATCGCGAATCGCCAGCAACTCGATGTAGTCGTCCTGGTTGAACGCGATGGCATTATGGGTGCCCTTGCCGGTGTGCACGCCACCCGCATGAACGTTGAAGCCCATCTTGCTGAACTTCTCCATGCCCTGCTGCAGGTCGGGCACGCAAATCATCACGTGGTCGATACGAGTAAACATGTCCGGCTCCGAATAACGAGCGGTGACTGTAAATGGGGTGGGTGTGCCTGTAAATGGGGGCAGTGTAACTTTTTTTTTCCTTGGCAGCGCGGCGGCCACAAAATGGCCACGCTGACCCCATGGCCGCCGCGAGGTGTGAAAACATGCACAGATTCCTGCTATTCGTCATGCTGACGGGATTGGCGACGTTGTCCTGGTCGCAGCAAACGGGGCGCGCGGTCCTTCCCGATGATTCGAAAGGCCGATGCCGATACGGAGCTGAGCACATGATCGCGTCCGCCGAACAATCTCTAGCCGAGCCGCGTAGCCGCCCGGAGCGAATCGAAAAGCGCCGACGTTTGGTCGCGGATTGGAAAACGCGCCTGAAGAACGGGGAAGATCCTTGTCTCATCTACTCAGACATACAAAAGGCTGCAACAACATTTTAATCAATGCACGCCCGGCAAAGCGTTCAGGCCGCCGGTTACGCTCGCCCAAGCCGCGTTACCGGGCGGCTGCTTAACGCAGCGTTGGCATCACGTGAGGAAGTTTCTATGAGAAAGGCCGCGGCGATATGGCTGACGTTGGTTATCAGCGCTTGGGTGCATGCTGAACCGATGGTGGTAACCATCCCGGGAGACGGCTGGCATCTATTCATTGATGTGCCGCCTATCCTGAACCTCGATGGCAAGTCGAGGGACGGACGGTTCCGCTTCATCGCGAGCGAGACGGTTACGGGCATCACCCTCAGTGTCCACACGGAAAACTCGGGCGCGGAAAGTGACGAGCGGTGTCGGGATGCGCATTGGTCCAAGACCGCTCGGAATCCCATCATCGATCAGACAACAGTGCGGATGTACTCCTCAGATGTGTTCAGTGCTGTCACGTATAACATCGAAGGTGAATATCGCGGCCAGCACGCTAAAGCATCGAACGGCCATTTTTACTTCACAAAAATGGATAAATGCGTCGACGTACACGTCTCGAAGTACCCTTATGTTGACGGGGACGAGAAAATAATTAAACGAATCGGGGACACGATAAGAGCGCTCGATGGGCTCCAGTAGCGACAAAGGCTGACAACCCGCCGCCCGAAGATACCCTACACTGGACCGAAGCAGATTTCGACGATATCTCGTGGCACGACAACGTCGTGCACGCGTTGCGGATCGTTGAGGAAGAATACGGAGCAGGTCGGCTCGTCCCGAACATCGACTACCTACTCGAGTGGGTCCGGGACGGGTCTGTCGGCACCTCATTCAGGATCGCACCGGCGACGCTGGCGTCCCGGGACGTCACGGCCCCTAGCGTCCGGTTTTCGCCACCCGTGAATCAGGACTGGTGATGGGCGCCCCGAAGGCAGAAATCAGGAGGCTGAAGACTTTGAACCCCGTCACCTGTAACTTGTGACTGGCGTTCAGAGAGGTGCGGTGCGTTTCGCCTCCGATTCACGGCTCTGTGATCGGCATTAATCCGCGTGAATTGACGGCCAATATTCGGTTTTGATTTTCGTTGTATCTGTGTTTATCTGTGGCTAATGCTTTTCAATCAACGATCTTGTTGATCGGCAGCTCGATAATCCCCCGCGCCCCCACCTCGTAGAGCCGCGGAATCAGCTCCCGCACCAATTTCTCTTCCACCACCGTGCTGAGATCCACCCACTCGGGGTCGGCGAGCGTGGAGACCGTGGGCGTCGCCAGCGCCGGCAGTAATTTCAGCACCGTGTCGACGTTCTTCCGCTGCACGTTCATCGAGAGCAGCACGCGCGTCGCGGCGGCGATGGCCCCTTTGAGCATCATCAGCACCCGGTCCATCTTGCCGCGCTTCCAGCCGTCCTTGCAGGCCGCGTGGTTGGCGATGAAGCGCGGCGTGCTCTGGAGCACCACATCCATGATCTTGAGATCGTTGGCGCGCAGCGACGAGCCGGTCTCCGACACGTCCACGATGGCGTCGGCCAGAATCGGGGGCTTCACCTCGGTCGCGCCCCAGGAGAACTCGACGCTCGCCTTCACGCCGTGCTTCGCCAGGAAGCGCTTGGTCATGCCCACCGCCTCGGTGGCGATGCGCCGGCCCTCGAGATCCTTCACCGTGTGAAACGAAGAGTTCTCCTTGGAAGCGAGCACCCAGCGCACGACGCCGTAGTTCGGCCACGGTGCCTTCAAGTCGGCGAGCTCTGCCACGTGCTCGTCGTTCTCCAGAATCCAGTCGAGCCCTGTGATCGCGCAGTCGAGGATCCCCTGCCCCACGTAGCGTGCCATCTCCTGCGGGCGGATCAGGATGCACTGCATCTCCGGGTCGTCGATGTCCGGGTAGTAGGACCGGCCGGAGATGCGCAAGTCGTAGCCGGCGCGGATGAAAAGCTTCTGGGTGGTGTCCTGCAGGCTGCCTTTCGGGATGCCCAGACGCAGCAGGTTCGCTTCTTCGGTCATGAGACGAATCTTTCTTGGTAACGGATCACATGATACATCGTGACCAGTGGCTTGTGACTCGAGCTTAAGAAGTGACGGCTGCCGGCGGTTGGAGAAGCGTGACGACTGACGACTGACGGGGTTGAGAGGCGTGACGAGTGATGAGTAAGTGCTCCCAATTCTCGCTTCTCTTGGCGTCTTGGCAGTTCAATGTTGGAGCTTATCGGCGTATATCGGCGGCTGATAAAGCATTTGGTTGTTGTTCTATCTCTGTGTATCTGCGTTTATCTGCGGTTAAATTCGTTCTTGGTTTGTTCTGGTCACCAGTCACTAGTCACGGTTTTTTTCGGGCGTCGAGATACCAGTCATAAATCTGCTCCCCGGTCCAGAAGAGGACACCCTCGTAGCCCTTCATGTACTCAAGCAGCCGCTCGAAATAGTTAATACGGAAGGGCTGGCCCGTGATGTACGGATGCATTGCGATCGCCATGACGCGCACGATGTCGGCGCCCTCCTGGTAGAGCCGGTCGAAGCTCTCCATCGAGCGCTTCATGAAATGATCAGACTCGTGGTGCTGCACGATCATCATGGGGATGTCGTTCAACTCGACGGTGTAGGGGATCGCGATCAGGGACCCGTGCGCGGTCGTGAGCTCGCACGGCTGGTCGTCGAGCACCCAGTCCGCGACGTACTTGACGCCCGCTTCCGCAAGATAGTCGACCGTCTCGTAGGTTTGAGTGAGCCCCGGGCCCATCCAGCCGAGCGGGCGCTTGCCCGTGAACTTTTCGATCGTGTCGAGCGACTTGTGAATCACTGCGCGCTGGTCCTCGAGCTGGTGGATCGGCATCTGCACGAAGCTGTGGCCGAGGAACTCCCAGCCGGCGTCGACCGCGGCCTGCGCCACGCGCGGGTAAACGTTGCACACGTTGGCGTTGATCGAGAGCGTGGGCGTGATGCCGTATTTCGCCAGCGCATCGAAAATCCGCCAGATGCCGACGCGCATCCCGTACTCGTGCCAGCTCCAGTTCGGAAAATCCGGCACGACCGACACCCCGCTTGGCGCGGGAATGACCTGGCGCGCCATCGGCCGCACGATTTCCCACTGCTCGATGTTGACGACCGGCCACACCACCAGCCGCGCGTTGCCCGGCAGCCGCAGCCGCGGCCGATCGACGATAGCGGAAAAGGGGATGAGATCGTGCGGGTTGCGCATGGGTAGCCTCCTGCGTTCGGCAAGAACGGCGTGATGGGTGACGACTAACTGCTCTTAACTGTTGCTTCTCTCGGCGTCTCGGCGGTTCATTAACTTCCGTGAATGGTGAGTGGACCGAACCGTCACGCGTCACCCGTCACTCATCACTTCTTGAGCACGGGTCGCTGGTCACGATCTTCGCCCAGGGCGCCAATGCGCGGCTCGACGCGCGACTGGACATGACCGGCGCGCGCCGGCGGCACGTCCCAAACGCCCGCCAGGAGATGCAGCAGCCCGTCGCCGTCGATCAGGCGAAGGGGCTTGCCCCCCCCAAATTGCCACGCCTCGTGGGTATAGTGCCCACTCGAAAGGAAGATCGCCTCGTCCGCTCGCTCGGCTCTCATCGCGTCATAGAGCTCGCGGATCAGGGGGGCGCCAACCTGGCGCGCCTGCCAGTGCCGGCACCGCACGATACTCTTCCTACCGTCCTGCCACAATTCCAGGTCGACCGCGCCGTCCGGCGCGCGGCTGCCGCGCGGTTCGACCACGTAGCCTTGCCGCCCGAAGGCCTCGGCCACCAAGAGCTCAAACCGATGCCGCGGCAATACGCGGAGCGCAACAAGGCTCCCGCGCTGGTCGCGCGACCGCCCGCGAAACACCCGCCGCAGCAGCGACACGACCGCGGCGAGCAGGAACGGCAGCGTAAAGACCCAGGCCATCTGCGCCATGCCATCCGCCACGGTCTGCGCCGTCCTGTCCGGCGGCATCAGCGCCGCAAACCCGAAGCGCATGAACAGGTAGGCGATGACCGCAAGGACCAAGGCGATCCACCACGGCGTGTCGGCGAGGGTGGCGAGAAAGCTCGTTTTTCTTCGTTCTAACATTGCTTCTGTTCTAACATTGCCAAGGGTAGGTGGGAGACACCCAATTTTAGTGTACATACCAACGAAGTGACGACTGACGGCGGCTGAAGCGGTGACGGCTGACGACACCTGAAGAGGTGACGACAGACGGGATGGAAAGCAGTGACAAAAAGGGGCGGTCTATTTACCTTGGTTTTTACGGGACTTGCGCAGGGACCTCACCAACTTGCCGACACGGGCGGTTTGGGTGACGGACGCGGCGTCCGCCTTTAGAAAGCCCGATCGAATGGCCACCAACAGCTGTGTCTCGTCTTCCGCCAGCGATCCGCAGGCGATCCCGAGGAACTAAACCAACTCCCCCGACGTATTCCTTGCCGCGCCTTCTGCAACATTCGAAGGAATGGAGACCGCGGCTCGCCGGAGCTGCGCCGTCAGGCCGAAGGTTTCCTCCTTCGGGAAACACGCGGTGTCCCGGTATACGGCCTCTACCAGGGCAATGGCCTCGCGCCATGCCAGCAAAATTTGATGGGCGGATGGACGGTCCATTAAGCACCAACAACGCATATCATTGACGGCGGTTTACAGCCCATCAGTCGTCACTTATTCTTTTCTTGCAGTCATCAAGTGCTACCCTTCGTGAGAGGGCCTGCAAGGGCGAGTGTCAATAACAAGGAGGAGCTCATGGCAAAGTTTTCCAAGGGGTTATGTTGCGCCGCGGTCGCGGCGCTGTTCGTCATCCCGGGGTTGGGGCTGGCGCAATCGTATCCGACGAAGCCGGTGCGGCTGTTCACCGGCTCAGGGCCGGGCGGCGGGGCGGATCAGACTTCGCGCGTGCTCGCCAAGCATCTGAGCCGCGTGTTCAATCAGCAGGTGGTGGTCGAGAACCGGCCCGGCGCGACCGGCATGATCGCGAACCGCCTGGCTTCCGGGGCGGCACCCGACGGCTACACGCTGCTGCTCGAGCCGTCATCGTTCGTCGCCATCAGCCCGCATCTCAACGCGAAGGATGGCTGGGATCCCAGGAAACGGCTCGCGCCGATCATCCAGGTGAGCGACTACGGGCTGGTGCTGGTGGTGCATCCGTCGGTGCCGGCGAAGACGACGAAGCAGCTGATCGCGCTCGCGCGCAAGCAGCCCGGGGTGCTGAACTTTGCCACGTCCGGCGTCGGCAGCAATTTCCACCTGTCGGCGGAGCTCTTCAAGATCGGCGCGAAGATCGACATCGTGCACATCCCGTACCGTGGCAGCGCGAATGCCCTCATTGATCTGCTCGCCGGGCGTGCCGACCTGATGTTCGGCCTGATCCCCATCTCGTATCCGTACATCAAACAAGGCAAGCTGCGCGCGCTGGGGATGACGGCCAAGAAGCGCAACCCGCTGATGCCCAATGTGCCAACCATCGATGAGTCCGGGCTGCCCGGCTACGAAGTGCTGAGCTGGGAAGGCGTTTTCGCGCCCGTCGGTACATCGCCTGCGATCATCAAACGGCTCAACTCGGAGATCAAGAAGATCGTCGACTCGGCCGAAGCCAGGAAGATCTGGAGGAACAAGGGCGTCGAGACCGTGACGGGCACGCCGGCGGACCTCGGGAAGAGGCTGAACGCGGACTACACGAGACTGGGTGCTTTGCTCAAGAAGCTCAATATCACCAAGTGATACAGCGGAGGGTGTTTGCGGCGCCAGCCTAGGCGACAAGCCGGGCGAGTGCCGCGACCACTGCGGGATCGAGCGCGCCCTTCTCGGTTTCGTTGTGAATCTCCCTCAGTGCCGCGGCGCTCTCCCATGATTCACGGTGCGGCCGCCACGACGTGAGCGCATCGTAGGCGTCAGCCACCGCGATGATGCGCGCACCTAGCGGAATAGCCTCCCCGCGCAGGCCGTCGGGGTAGCCGGCGCCGCCGTAGCGTTCGTGGCTGTGCCGCACCAGTGCCAGCATGGCCGGCGACTCGTAGCCCATGTTGCGCATGAGGCGGCACGCTTCGTCCGGGTGCTGCTTGACGACGTCGAACTCGCTCGCCGTCAACGCGCCACGGCGGTTGAGAATGTGCAGCGGGATCACTTCCTTTCCGATATCGGCGAGGAAACCCGCCTGGAGGATCTCGCGCTTGTCGCGCTCCGACAGCTGCATGACGTCGGCAATCGCGTATGACAGCGCCGCCACCACGCGCGAGTGCCCGATGCTCCCGTCGAGCACTTCCGAGGGCAGCGTCACGTCATTCGGGATCTTGGCCTCGTCCACTGCGCGCAGGTGCTGGTCGGGCAGAGCGCGCGGGAGCTTGGCACGGTCGCGCAACGGGTCCTTCAGGCCACTCACCTCGTAGGCCTCGACGCGCTGGCGCTTGCCCTTCACGCTGATCTTCTCGTATTCCTTCAGCTTCAAACCCGCTTCGGCGTAGGCGAGCTTGTAGGCCGGGTTGCCGGGATGGAGCTGCAGCGCGCGCTCGAAATTGTTGAGCGCCTCCAGGGGCTCCTCGAGCGCCAGGTGGATGCTGCCCACCTGGAAACTGAGCTCCGGGTCATCCGGCTGCGCCAGGAGCCTCTCGTAGAGCCGCTCGAGCTGCTGCTCCTTCTGCATGTCCACTTTCGGCCGGGTCGGCAGCGCGCGCAGCTTGCGTGCATCGAAGAAATGGCGGACGTCCTCGTAGGTGTAGCGGTCGATCAGGACGCCTCCGGGCGTGCAGAAGTGCTCGAGTCGGGCGGCGAGGTTGACGATATCGCCGATGGCAGTGTAGGTCTGGCGCCGGGAGCCGACCAATCCCGCGATCGCGGCGCCTGACGCGATTCCTATGCGCATGCGCCACGGATGGCTGTTCTGCTCCAGGACCTCCTGCATTTTGGTTGCTGCCACCACCGCCATCAGCCGGTGCATGGGGTAGTCGAGCGGCGCGCCGAATTCGCACATGATGCCGTCGCCCATGTACTTGTCGATGTGCCCGCGATAGGCGAACAGCACGGGCTCCATGTCCTGCAGGTATCGGTTGAGGTCCGCGACGACCGTTTCGGGCGCCGTGCGCTCGGAGTAGTCCGTGAAGCTGACCAGGTCGGTAAACATGATGCTCATGCTGCGCTTCTCGCTGCGCAGCCGGCCCTCGATCATCAGGTTCACCACGGAGGGGTCCATCGTGCTGTAGAGGGCCGTCTCGACCTTCTTCTTCAGGCCCTCGATCGCGAGCTTCGACTCTTCCAGCTCGAACGTGCGCTCGCGCACGCGCTCCTCGAGGTTCAGCGTGTACTCACGCAGCCTTTGGTTGGCGTCGTTCAGGGCCAGCTCGCTCGCCTTGAGCGACTGGTTCAGCGCCCGCGTGGTCTCCACCTCCCCGGCGAGCTTGTCGTGCTGCCTGCCCACCACGACCGCCGCAATCACCAGGAATCCCGCCCACACGACGACATGCATGTAGGTGTTCAGCTCGTCGTTGTGAACGACGAATGCCCCCCGGTCCAGGACCACGTAAACCAGTATCACCAGCACGCACAACGCGGCACCCAGCACGGCGCGGCGCTGGCCCAGGTAGTACGCGCCGAGAATGACAGGCAGGAAATAGAAATTCAAGAAGGCAAGCTTCTCGGGAATGAAATAGTTGATGACGAACGTCGACACCAGCACGAGCAGCACGAACGCCTGCTCGAAATGGGTGGCCAAGTAATGCCTCAGTCTTTCCATACGCGCCGGAAATCGTATCAGCGAGTCGGGGTCGAAGGCGAGGGGGGGTTAGTGCTCAAACCGAGCCGGGCAGCTGGGACAGCGTGACTCAAGGACTGTGCATCGCGAATGATGAATGGACCGCGCTAAGGGGTCAGACCCCTCGGCAGCTCTTCCATCACCCGTCGCTCGTCACTCGTCACCGTAAATCAGATGCCGAGATAGCTCGCCTTCACTTCCTCATTCGCCCAGAGCTCCTGCGGGCTCGCGGAGTAGACGACGCGGCCTTTGCTCATGACGTGCACGTGGTCGACGAGCTTCAGCGCGAGCGCCGTATTCTGCTCGACGAGCAGGATGGAAAGCCCCTGCTCCTTCAGCTTGCTGACTGCCTCCCACACGCCCTGGATGATGATGGGCGCGAGGCCTTCGGAGGGCTCGTCCATGATGAGGCAGTCGGGATTGGTCATGAGCGCGCGGCCGATGGCGAGCATCTGCTGCTCGCCGCCCGAGAGCGTCTTCGCGCGCTGGGTGCGCCGCTCCTTCAGCCGCGGAAACAGCGCGTAAACACGCTCCGCATTCCAGCCGTGGCGCTCGATGCCACGCTCTGCGACCCGCAGGTTCTCCTCCACGCTCAGCGTCGGGAACACGCGCCGGCCCTGCGGCACGAGGCCCAACCCGCCCCTCACCGTTTCGAACGACGAGACGTGCGTGATATCCACGCCCTTGAAGAGAATGCGGCCGCGGCGCGGCGGATTGAAGCCGACGATGGACTTGACGAGCGTCGTCTTGCCGACGCCGTTGCGTCCGAGCAGCCCGAGTATCTGTCCCTGCTCGAGCTTCAACGACAGCCCCTGCAGGACGTAGGCGTCGCCGTAGTAGGTGTGAATGTCCTCGACGTCGAGCATCGCCATGAGAGCCCCTACAGCGTGAGTTTCATTACGTTAGGTGCTCTCAATTAGCCCGTCCCGAGGTAGATTTCCTGCACCTTGGCGCTGCGGCGGACCGCGTCGGTCGGGCCCTCCTCCACCACCTCGCCGAAGTGCAGCACCGAGATGTGATCGACCACGTCGAAGACGACGTCCATGTCGTGCTCGATGAGCAGGATGGCGAGCGTCGGGTCGAGGCGCTTCAGGAAGGTCGCCATCTCGCGCGACTCGCCCGAGGCTAGCCCCGCTGCGGGCTCGTCGAGGAGCAGGATCTTCGGGTCGCTCGCGAGCCCCAGCACGATCTCGATCTGGCGCTGCTCGCCGTGAGAAAGGTTGCGCACCTCCACGTCGCGGCGGTCCCAGTAGCCGGCGCCTTCCAGCAGGCCGCGCGCCTTCTCGTGCACGTCCCGGTAGGAGGAGAGCGGGCGCCACAGCACGAACTTCATGGCGCGCACGCCCTGGATCGCGAGCAGGATATTGTCGAGCACCGTGAGCTTCGGAAACAGATTCGTGACCTGGAACGTCCGCGCCATGCCCATGGCAGTGCGCCGGTGGCTCGGCCAGTTGGTCACGTCCGCTCCGAAGAGCACGGCCTGCCCCGACGTTGCCGGCAGGGTGCCCGTGATGACGTTGAACAGCGTCGTCTTCCCCGCGCCGTTCGGCCCGATGATGGCCTTGCGGTCGCCCGGAAAGACTTTGAGGCTCACATTCTGCACTGCATGAAGGCCGCCGAAGCTCTTCGACAGGCTCCGCAGCTCCAGCACCGGCTGTGCGTCAGGTTGCGGCTTGGTCACGCTTGAGTTCAATGTACCACCCCAAAAATCCAGGACCAGAATTAGCCGCCGATGGACGCCGATATACGCCGATAAGCTCCAACATTGAACCGCCAAGACGCCAAGAACAGCAAGAATCAAGAGCAGTTACGCATCACCCATCACCCATCACCCATCACCCATCACCCATCACCAGGGTTAGGCCCCGTCACGCATCACCCGTCACCCGTCACTTCTTCAGCACTAGTCACCAGTCACTAGCCACGCTCTTTAACAATCAAGCGGGCGGACGCCGCGCATCAAGAATGGCGGCGTCGCCCGGCAGCCGAGAACGCGTTACTCGCAGTACTTACACGGCGGGAACGTGCGGCTATAGACCGGCTGCTTGAGGAAGTCGGCCTTCTTGTACGTCCAGAACTGGCTCACGTTGGGGTAGGTCTTGATGACCGTGTTCCAGAGCTCGTCCTCGCCGTAGCCGTGCATCTTCTTCTTCTCGACCTTGCGGATGTAGATGTTGTGCACCGGGTTGCGCATCTCGTCCAGGCGCACCGGGCCGCGCACGCTGTCGAGCTGGACGCTCGCGAGCAGCTCGACGAACTTCTCCGCGCCCGGCCACTTGCCGCCCGTCTTCTTCATGACCTCGTGGATCATCTGCGCAGTGGTGTAGTTGCTCTCCGAGTAGTACGACGGCACCTTGCCGTATTTCTCGCGGTACTTCTTCACGAACGCCGCGTTCCTCGGAGTGTCGAGCGCCGCGCTGTACTGCAGCGCCGAGACGTGGCCTATCACTTCGTCCCCCATCGACGGCAGCACGAACTCGTCGTAGCTCGTTCCCCCGCCCAGCACCGGCTTCTTAATCCCTGCGGCGGCGAGCTGCTTCGGGAACTGCAGCGACATCGGCCCAACCATGAGCGTGAAGATTGCGTCAGCGTCATCCTTGATGGTTGGGATGAACGGTCCGAAGTCCTTCGTTCCCAGCGGCGGCCAGATCTTCTGGATGACCTTGCCCCCGCAGTCCTCGAAGGTCTTCTGGAATCCGCCGATGACCTCGTAGCCGAAAGCGTAGTCGGCGCCAACCGTCACGACCTTCTTGTAGCCCTGCTCGCAGGCCCACGCACCGAACGGGTGATTGGGCTGGGAACTGGTCCAGCCGGTGCGCACCACGTACGGATACTTGGACGCCTCGCGCTGCGTGAGATCGTCCGCCGCCGCGATGGAAGGAATGTAGACCGTCTTCAGCCGCGTGCTCACGGGCGCCAACGCGTAGCCGGTCGAGGCGAGCAGCCCGCCGATGAACATCTGCACGTTGTCCTGGCGGACGAGCTTTTCAGCCTTGCGGACGTTGATCGGCGGCTTGCCCTGGCCGTCTTCAAGAATGAACTTCACCTTGGCGCCGGCGAAATTACCGCCGACCTCGTCCACGTACATCTGGAATCCGTTGCTCATGTCCTTGCCGATCTGGGCGAAGATCCCCGTCATCGGCGCGACGAACCCGATGCGAAGTTCCTCCGCGGCGCCGGCCGGCCCAGAGGCCAAGCCGATGCCGAGCGCGGCGACGCCCAGCGGGATCCACCAAGTAAGCCCCGTTTTGAGTTTGCGTAACATAACAGCCCCTCCTTTCGTTACTATTGAGACGCGGAAACTACTTTTGCTCCCTCAGCGGCCGCCGACGGCGCGCGGCGCTGGCGAATTCGCTCCGGAATGCCCATCAGGCCGCCCGGGAGATACAGGATCGTCAGCACGTAAACGCCGCCCAGCGCGTACTGCCACCACCACACCAGCGTGCTGAGATACTCGCGCA